>JBEVJK010000107.1:0-90282 GCA_040510195.1 Mesorhizobium sp.
CCCGATAGCCGATGCTATAGGGCTCGGCAGATGGCAAAGGGCCAATATGCGGATTTCAGGGAGAATTTTCCGATGAGCAAGATCAAAGTCGCCAACCCGGTTGTGGATCTCGATGGCGATGAAATGACCCGGATCATCTGGCAGGCGATCAAGGACAAACTCATCTTCCCCTATCTCGACATCAACCTCGACTACTACGATCTCTCGGTCCAGCACCGCGACGAGACCAACGACCAGGTCACGATCGACGCCGCGATGGCGACCAAGAAGCACGGTGTCGGCGTCAAGTGCGCGACCATCACGCCGGACGAACAGCGGGTCGAGGAATTCAAGCTCAAGAAGATGTGGAAGTCGCCCAATGGCACCATCCGCAACATCCTCGGCGGCGTGATCTTCCGTGAGCCCATCATCTGCAAGAACGTGCCGCGCCTCGTTCCCGGCTGGACCCAGCCGATCATCGTCGGCCGTCACGCCTTTGGTGATCAGTACCGCGCCACCGACTTCACCTTCCCCGGCAAGGGCACGTTGACCATCAAGTTCACCGGCGAAGACGGCCAGGTCATCGAGCACGAGGTGTTCCAGGCCCCGGGCGCCGGCGTCGCCATGGCCATGTACAACCTCGACGATTCGATCCGCGACTTCGCCTATTCGAGCTTCAACTACGGCCTCGCCCGCGGCGTGCCGGTGTATCTCTCGACCAAGAACACCATCCTCAAGGTCTATGATGGTCGCTTCAAGGATATCTTCCAGGAAATCTACGAAGCCGAATTCAAGGAAAAGTTCGAAGCCAAGAAGATCTGGTACGAGCACCGGCTGATCGACGACATGGTGGCGTCGAGCCTGAAATGGTCGGGCGGCTATGTCTGGGCCTGCAAGAACTACGACGGCGACGTGCAGTCCGATACGGTGGCCCAGGGCTTCGGCTCGCTCGGCCTGATGACGTCGGTGCTGATGACGCCCGACGGCGACACCGTCGAGGCGGAGGCCGCGCACGGCACGGTGACCCGGCACTTCCGGCAGCACCAGAAGGGCGAGGAGACGTCGACCAACTCGATCGCCTCGATCTTCGCCTGGACGCGCGGGCTGGCGCACCGCGCCAAGCTCGACGACACCCCCGATCTCAAGCGGTTTTCCGAGACGCTGGAGAAGGTGTGCGTGGGCACGGTCGAATCCGGCTACATGACCAAGGACCTGGCGCTCCTGATCGGCGCCGACCAACCCTGGCTGTCGACCACCGGCTTCCTCGACAAGATCGACGAGAACCTGCAGAAGGCGATGGCTTGAGCCCGACCGTCGACCCTGGATACGCGTAGGATTGCCAGCCCGGCTCCGGCTCGCTACAACTTTTGATTTCGTACGCTAGCCTGTCAAGCATGAGTTGCAGGCGGCAGCTGCTGAGGCGCCTCCTCAAGCCCGCCAGAACCACACCGTCATGCGGCCCGAGCGGCCGCGGATGCGGGCCTCCTGCGGTCCGTCGAGCGCGCCGGCACGGCGGAGCGCGACGTCGGGGCCGGCGGCTTCGAGGAACTCGGCGCTCACCGCCAGGTCGGCCTCGTGGGCGGCCGCCACCTCCATCAGACGGGAGGCGACGTTCACCGTGTCGCCCGACGCGGTGATGTGCAGGTGGCCGGCACCGCCGAGGCGCGAGGCGACGACCGGGCCGAAATGTGCGCCGAGCTTGAAGCCGATGCGCGACCCGGTCGACGAGGGCAGGCCGTCGCGCCAGGCGCGCGTCTTGCCGACCAGGCCGACGCAGCAGGCGGCCGCATTGGCGGCGTCCTTCGGACCGGGCTCCGGCAGGCCGAAGAGGATCATCGCTCCGTCGCCCGAGAAGCCGGTGATCACGCCGCCGCTACCGACCACCTCGTCGGAGACCATGCCATGGAAGGTGTCGAGCAGCTCGCGCACGGCGACCGGCCCGACCGTCTCGCTGACGCCGGTGAAACCCGAGAGGTCGATGAAGACGACCGCCGCCTCGCAGCGCAGCGGGCGGGCGAGGAAATCGGGATGTACGGCCAGCCAGTCGCCCAGGCCGGGCGCCTGGAACTCGCGCAGCAGCGCGCTCTGGCCGGCGAAATACTGGGCGCGGCGGCGATCCAGCCAGAGCTGCAGCGCGCCGTAGAGGAGCACCGGCGGCACGGCGGCGGCGAGCGGCACGGCGAGGCTCATCCAGATGCCGTTGGCGAAGGCGACCATGTTGAGGGCCAGCCAGCCGACGAGCAGGGCGGCGATCGCGGCCAGCCCGGCCAGGCTGCGCCGCCAGGAGAGGAGCCCGACCACGAGCACCGGCAGCGCCACGGCGAGGACCGCATCGGCAAGCCGCACGGTCCTGTCGCGGCGCAGCCCGTCTCCCGTCAGAAGGTGCGAGACGGCCGTCGAGACCACCTCGACGCCGGGCATCACCGGGTCGAAGGGCGTCGGAAAGACGTCACCGCCGCCGGTCACCGTGGCGCCGATGACGGCGACGCGGTCGCGGACGGAGTCGGCCGGCAGCCGCCCGTCGAGAAGATCGGCGGCGCTGAAGGTGGGGATGGTGCCGCGCGGGCCGTAGAAGGCCAGCGGCAAGAGCTGCCCGATATCGGTGGCGACCGTCCGACCGCCGAGCGCCAGACCGTCCGCCTCGAAAGCCGGGTCGGTTCCCAGCAACAGCACCGCCGCGGTCAGCGGAAATGAGGCCTCGATCCTGTCCGGCGAGCGAAACAGCATGGGCAGGAAGCGCGGCGTGCCGCTGTCGTCGGTCGACACGTTGACGATGCCGACGGCCGCGGCTTCAGCGAAGCCCGCCATCGGCAGCAGGAAATGGGCCGCCTCGGGCACGCGGGCCAGCGGATCGGCAGCGTCGCCGGCGACGCTCTGCCGGCCGGCGGAGAAGGACGCCGCACCGGCGATCACGCTCGGCCCCTTGCGCAACGCGTCGACGAGGGCCGCATCGCCGGCCGGCTCGCCCCTGTCGAGCAGCAGCATGTCGATGGCGACGACGCGCGGGCCCAGCGCCCGCAAGGCTTCGATCAGGCGCGCCAGCTCGGCGCGCGGAATCGGATAGCTGCCCAGGCGGCGCACGAGCTCGTCGTCGACGGCGACGATGACCACCTTGTCGGGCGGGGTGCGGGCGCCGCGCAAAAGCATGCGCAGGTCGGTCAACGTCGCCTCGACGCGCTCGAGGACGCGGCTGCCGCCGCCCTCATAGTGTCGAATGCCGAGCAGGGCTCCCCAAAGGCCGGCGACCAACAGGGCCAGGAGCGTCGGCAGCGCCCGCCGGCCGATGCCTTTCACTGGCCGAGGCGGGCCAGGAGCGCGGTGGCCCGCGCCCGTCCCCAGCGGCGGACGGTGAGCGGTTCGCTGCTGGGATCGACGTCGACCCCCTCGCCCGCGCCCAGCGTCACCCCGTGGGTGCGGTCGCGGCGCGTGACGGCAACGCTGCCCTCCACCACGAAGACCGAGGTGCGGGTGCCGGCCACGTCGACGGCCCAGCGGGTACCGCGGACCGCGGCGATGGCCTGCGGGGTGAGGACCTCGAAGCCACCGCGCGGGGCGTCGACCAGAATCGCCTTGCTTCGCAGCCGCGCCGCATCGACCGTGCCGTTGCGGTCGCGGTCGAGCAAGGTCACGCTCGCCCCGGCCTCGGTGGTGATGGTGATGCCAGGCCGGCAGCGCAGGACCTGCCGGCCGGTGCCGCCGACGAGCTGGATGGTGCAGCCGGCATTCGACTGGGCGAACCCGGAATCGACCGGCGCCAGCGCGGCGAGGAACGCCAGCGCGGCGCAACGCAACGGACGGGAAAGCAGCTTCATCGCGGTGCCTCTTCGTCGAGAGTGTCCCCAGGCAAGACCAACGGTTGCCTGCTCTAGAGAAGGCCGCCCGGGCCACCGCTGCCGGCCGGGGCCGCCCGCCGGCAACCATCGTCTTCGCGGCCGGAGTGTGGGCGATTTCTCGCCGAACGGCAACGCCATAGCGGCCGTTCCGGCAGTGCTCCCTTCATGTTAGCGGATGAAACGTTGTTGTGACTTGCATCGGCGGAGGAGACGCTTTTAGGTCGCCGGGTTCAGTCCCGCGTCCCGTCCTTCTGTCAGCGTGAGAGCCACCCCATCGAGGAGCCTGGGGCCAGCCGTTTGACGGCGGAAAATTCGTGACGACAAAGCAACGCAGTTCTGGGTAGCGCGTTTACAGGCAGCGATTTCCAGGACGGCGTATTTCGAGGCAAGACGTTTTTCAAGGCAACGTGTTTTTAGGCCGCATTGGAAGTGTCCTCAAACGATGGAGTTGTCTCATGCCTCATGCCGGCACCAACCTCTCGCCAGACGAAGCCGTCGCCGCCGCCTTTGCCGCGGGCACCAATGCGCTGAGGGCGCTGCGCGAGTCGATCGGCTACAGCGTCGAGGACCTGGCGATCGCCTGCGGGCTGGCCCGCAGCGAGATCGACGAGATCGAGAGCGGTCAATCCGGCGATGCGGAGAAGCTCAGCCGGATCGCCCGAGCATTGCAACTGCCGGAAACGATTTTCCGCAACTAGTTCGGCCAGCGGGCGCGCGAACCTTCCGCCGCCAGCCGTGTCCACAACCAGCTCACCCTTGAATTGGCTGCGCGGGGAGACCGTCGACTGTCGCCTCGCTTCGTCATCGGGGACGGCCGGTCCTGGTCCCGCCGGCGCCGGCGGATGGCGGGTGCGTGAGGCCGTCCGCGGTGCGAACGGCCTCGACGCGGCGGGGCGGCGTCGGTCTGCGCCGGTCTCCCGCAGCATCGCCGCCTGCCCCGCGCCTTGCCCGGCAGACGGCGCCCCCCGATCGGCTAGTCGCCGAGCGGGTTCACGTCGCCGACGAAACGCAGCAAATCAGCCATCGTGAAGGTATTTGGCGTGGCCGAGGGCAAGGTCGGCTTCCAGTTCTTGACCCGCCACAGGAAGGACGTCTGGTCGCCGTGCACGAGGCCGACGAAGACTTCCGCGACGATCGTCGCGCCGACGGGGCCGAGCCGTTCGCCGCCGCCCCTGACCTCAGCCTCCTTCAAGATGTAGTACCAAAGGGGCGTCGCCGTATGCAGGCCCTTGGCGCGCGCCACCTGGCCGTCCGGGCCAGAGGCGATCTCGTCGGGCGTCAGCGGGTTCTTGATGCGCATCTTGGTGGCCACCGCCTGTCCCGAGGGCAGGCCGAGATTGACGCCGCGCTTCAGGTTGCGGAACGCCAGGTTGCCGCCGCCTCCCGGCAGGTCGTGCAGCGCCGCGACCAGGAACGGGTCGAGCTTGCGCGACGGCGTCAGGTTGACCGCCGCCCCGCCCATGGCGCCCAATTCGTGGAAGCGGCGCCAGTCGATGATCCACTTGCTCGGCAGCCGCGGGAAGGCCGTGTTCGGCGGCTCGGTCGGAGGGGTCGGGGCAAGATCGCCGACGATGCCGCCGGAGAGGCCGGTGAAGGCGAAGAAGTCGGAAAAATCGGCGCCGGTGTTGAGGCGGTTCTGAGAATAGCGCTGGCGCACCATGCTGTGGCCGAGCCGGTAGGCGGCGGCCGAAAACTCGACCGGCATGAAGGGTACCCGGCGGAAGCGGTAGAATTTGCGCCCGTCATGAAGGATCTTCTTGACGATGCCGGGCTCGGTCAGCCGCTCCACCCAGTCGTGGAGGACCATCCACTGATAGTGCCAGGTCACCAGGCGACGTGCCTCGGCGAAGATGTCGGGCGGCGGCGCCGGTGCAGCCGCCAGCGTGTCGCAGACCTTGTTGTGGAACTTGAGGATTGCGAGATGCGTCTGCGCCACCAGGAGGTTCTCGTCGTTTCGGTGGTCGCCGATCAGCGCGAAACCCTCCGGGCTCCTCGGCAGGTCGTTGCGGAACTCGCCCTCGCCCGAATTAAAGTTCTTGCCGATCAAGAACTTGGGGCCGTGCCTGCGGCCGGCCACGGGATTGCGGGCATAAAGATGCGGGCTGCCATCCGGGCCGAGGCCGTAGATGGAGTCGAGGTCGAGCGCCGGGGTGCGGAAATTCTCGATGCCGAGCGGGTCCTTCTCCTTGTCGGAGAGGGCCGTCAGGTCGAGCGTGATGTCGTGGTCGACGAACTGCCCCAGATAGGTGAATCCGGCGGGAATCCTCGTGTTGTTGCCGGCCGGATCGCCGGGGTTGGCTTCGCGCATCGCCTCGGCCAGCGCCTGCAGCTTGGCGTCCGGAACCTCGAGCGCGTCCAGCGTCGGGAACATGCGCCCGAACATCCCGGGATCGCGGTTGCCGGACAGCATGTCCAGCCCCTCGCGGCTGGGATGCCGGCCGGCGACGCCATGGCCCGGAGTGGTCTTCACGGCGGAGGGCGCGGCGGCCTCGGCTGCCTTGCCGGCTGGGGAGGGCTTGGAAATCGTCTTGGTTTTCAACGACATGGCAGACCTTCTCCTGGCGTATCGCGAGCGCGATGCGAAAAGCCCCCTCGTCCCCTCACGAGAAATGCAAAAGTAAAGTCTCGTTGCCTGATTTACTTAAGCGTCGCAGTGCAGACAATTTAACTCAAATTAAGCGGCGCTAGCACTCCTCGAAGTAAGTTCATGGTACGATAATTTTTACATTTCCACAATGTATAGCTGACCTTGTGACATTCTTGCCCTCCGTTCAGTCGACAGAAACGGGAGAGAAATCGTCTACCGGTCGACGGTCAGAGGGTCGCGGAGCGAAGGACATCGTCTGCGTTTGCCACCTCATTGAACGCATCGAGGTCCAGGTAGAAGATCCTTGTGAGTTCAATCGGCATCTCTTCGCCGCTCACACCTCTCTTCCGAAGGATTCTGATGGCATTCAGAATGTCGGCCGCGTCGGTTAGCCGGCGCTTCTCATTGTCCTCGATGACGCTGAACATGCTGGCACCCCCTTTGATAGGCTCGGCGACCACCGGTGATCGTGGAGCTTTGCCCTATGAAGGTAGGTTGTGAGCCTTGCGCGAGGCGGGCGTCGCCGCTTCGCCGGGCGGCGACGCGACACCGGCCGGCGGCTTCCAGCACGACAAGCGCCGATTATATGTATATACATATTCAGGACCGGCCGGAGGGGAGTGTCTCCGGCCGGCGCCGCCCGACGGTCAGATCGTGCCCTGCTGCATCATCTTGGCAATCTGGTCGGCCTGCCGGATGGCCAGCGTGACGATGGTGAGCGTCGGGTTCTCGGCTCCGCCGGTGGTGAACTGGCTGCCGTCGGAGACGAACAGGTTGGGGATGTCGTGGGCCTGGCCGAAGGCGTTGACGACGCCGTCGCCGGGCTTCTCGCTCATCCGGTTGGTGCCGAGGTTGTGCGTCGACGGATAGGGCGGGGTCGGGAAGGTGCGCGTCGCGCCGACCGCTTCGTAGAGGGCCTTGCCCTGGCCGTAGGCGTGGTCGCGCATGGCGACGTCGTTGGGGTGGTCGGTGAACCACACGTCGGGGATCGGCATGCCGTGGTCATCCTTCAGCGTGGGATGCAGCTTCACGGCATTGCCCTCCTGCGGCATGTCCTCGCCGACGATCCACATGCCGGCCATGGAATCGTAGCCGTCGAGCGCCCCGGTAAAGGAGCGGCCCCAGGCCCCGGGGTCGAGGAAGGCGGCCAGGAAGGGCAGGCCGAGCGCCAGCGTCTCCATCTCGTAGCCGCCGACGAAGCCGCGGGACGGATCGTGCCTGGCCTCGTCGCGGATGATGCCCGCCATGGTGGTTCCGCGGTAGAAATGCACCTTCTTGTCGAACACGCCGTAGACCGAGCCGGTGGTGTGGCGCATGTAGTTCTTGCCGACCTGGCCGGACGAGTTGGCAAGCCCATCGGGGAATTTCGAGGAGGCCGAGTTGAGAAGCAGGCGCGGGCTCTCGATGGAGTTGCAGGCGACGCAGACGAGGCGGGCCTTCTGGCTCTGCAGCTTGCCGTCCTTGTCGGCATAGACCACTGCCGTAACCTTGCCGGAGGCGTCGTGCTCGATCTTGACGGCATGCGACTGCGGCCGCACCTCGAGCTTGCCGGTCGCCTCGCCCTTCGGGATCTCGGTGTAGAGGGTCGACCATTTGGCGCCCCACTTGCAGCCCTGGAAGCAGAAGCCGGTCTGCTGGCAGCCCATGCGGTCGTCGCGCTCGGCAGAGTTGATGGCCATGTTGCCGGTGTGGCATTCCTTGTAACCCAGCTTGTCAGCACCGGCTTTCAAGATCTTGAAATTGTTGTTGCCCGGCAGGCCCTCGATGCCGTGGGTGCGGGTCACGCCCATCTTGTCTTCGGCCTTGTCGTAGTACGGCTCGAGCTCGGCCAAGGTGAGCGGCCAGTCGAGCAGGCTGGCGCCGTCGACCTTGCCGTAGGTGGAGAGCGCCTTGAACTCGTGGTCCTGCAAGCGCAGCGAGGCGCCGGCCCAGTGGGTGGTGGTGCCGCCGACGGCGCGGACGATCCAGGCGGGAAGGCCGGGAAAGTCCTTGGCGACCCGCCAGCCGCCGGAGGCGGTGCGCTGGTCTGGCCAGGAGAGCTGGGCGAAGCTGTCCCACTCGTCGTTGACGAACTCGTCATATTCGATGCGCGGCCCGGCCTCGAGGATGACGACGTCGATCCCCTTGTGGGCGAGCTCGTTGCCGAGGGTGCCGCCGCCGGCCCCCGATCCGATGATGACGACGACCTTGTCGTCGTCGAGGTCGTATTTCGCAGCCATGGTTTCCTCCCGAGGCGTGCCTTCAAAAAGCGTCGACGTCGTGCCGGCGGCTCCGTCAGAGCCACTCGATGTCGTCGAAGCCGCGCGCGATGTAGCCGCCCTTCGAATAGGACTCGCCCTCGTAGCCGAACAGCGGCCACAGGTCCTTCTGGTTGTAGAGGCCGACGACGAGGCCGCCGCGCACGGTCTGGAAGAACGGCGTGTCCTCGATTTCCTCGAGCAGCGCGACGCGATCGTCCTCCCAGCCGATGCCCGAATAGCCGCCGGGGCCCGCCTTGCGGTCGAGCTCGGCGATGCCGGTCTCGATCAGCTCCTTGTGCGCCGGGTCCTTGGCGGCCTTCTCGTCGTGGCTCTTGACCGCGATGGCGTAGAAGCGATCGGGCACGTGGTCGTGCGGATAGGTGTCGCGTGCCACCTGGATCAGCGTCGCCATGGTCTCGGGCTTCAACGCCGTGGTCTCCAGGCCCCAGGCGTGCGTCGGGCTGATCACCGCGTGACCGCCGACGACCAGCAGCGCGCCCGCCCCCAGCGCGCCGCCGCGTCTCAAGAGATCGCGGCGCGACAGGCCCTTTTGTGCTTCGTAGATGGTGACCATGTTTTCCTCCCTTGCTGCGCGGGCGCCGGAGCGCCCTCATGTGGCTGGGTCGGCGGGATGCTATCGATAGCGGCCGAGCCGCTGCAGCACCTCGATCTGGTAGCCGTCGGGATCGGCGACGAAGAAGAATTTCGCCAGCGGCGCGCCGTCATGGTCGAACTCGACGATCTTGCGCGGCGCCAGCCCGGCCGCCTCGAAGCGGCGATGCTCGGCCTCCAGGTCGTCGACCGCGAAGGCCAGGTGGCCGTAGCCGTTGCCCAGCTGGTAGGGCTCCTCGCGGCCCTTGTTGATGGTGAGCTCGAGCTCGAAGTCGGCCTCTGCATTGCGCAGATAGACGAGCACGAAGCTGTCGAATTCGAGCCGCTCGGCGACCTTCAGGCCCATGGCCTGCTCGTAGAACGCCAGCGAGCGGGCCTCGTCGACTACCCGGATCATCGAGTGGATCGCCTTCGCCAAACCGTGCCTCCGGACCGCTTGCGGCCATTGCCGATCGCCGAGATTATGACGGCTTGCCGTGGCAGCGGGTGGCAGCCGGTCACCACGCGAAAAAGCAAAGCCGGCTGGGGAGAGTGACCAAAGTCCGATTGCCGGGGGCGGCGATTGCGCGGAGAATGCCGTCTGAACGACGCAAAAGGCGGCCGCGGCCGCCCAAAAGCAACAATTCGGCAAGGGGAGACGCGCCATGTGCAAGGTCTTTGCAGGGCAGGACCCGGCGGGCTACCGGCAGGTGAACCGCTCGGTCAGGATCGGCGGCCATTCGACCAGCATCCAGCTGGAGGCCACCTTCTGGGAGCTTTTGGACGAGATCGCCCGCAGCGAAGGCCTGACGACGCCGAAGTTCCTCTCCAAGCTCTACGACGAAGCGCTGGAGATCCACGGCAGCGTGCCCAACTTTGCCTCGATGCTCAGGACGACCTGCGCGCTCTATCTGCGCGGCCATCGGCCAGCCAGCCATGAGTTGACCGAGCTGGCGGAACGCGCCGCGTGAGGGGGTAGGACGTGCAAGGGGAGCCCGTGGCTCAGTCGACCGGCGCTCACCGTTTCAGTTGACTTTTCGTGAAAAAATGGCGAAATCCGCATCGAAACGTCGGGATCGACGCAGTTTCGATGGGGGTCTTCCATGCTTATCCGATTCGGAGTGGAGAACCACAAGTCGATTTCGAACCAGCAAGAGATTTCGCTCGTTCCGTCGTCGTCTCTCAAAGATAGCAAGCGGCACCTCGTTCCATGCACCGCCTCTCCATTGGGCGCGTTGCTTCCGGCAGGGATCGTCTACGGACCGAACGCGTCCGGGAAGAGCAATCTGATCAACGCTTTTCAGTTCATGAAAAGGGCAGTGCTCTTCTCGCACACGCAGGGGGACGCCTCCTCCGGTGTTCCTCGAACCCCGTTTTCCCTTTCAGAACGTTCCAGGACGGGCCCAAGTCGCTTCGATGTCGATTTCGTCCAGGACGGCATCCGATACCACTTCGGTTTCACCGCAACTTCCGATGAGTTCGAAAGCGAGTGGCTCTACGCCTATCCCCGGAACCGCCCTCAGAAGCTGTACGAGAGAAGGAACCCGAAGGAGATCGATTTCGGGCGCGGGCTGAAAGGCAAGAATAAGGTGATTTCCGAACTCATGCGACCGAATAGCCTATTTATTTCGGTGGCCGTCCAGAACAACCATGAGCAACTCTCGTCTATCGCGACCTTCTTTGAACAGATGAACGGCACTTCGGCCGTTTCAATTGGAGGTCGATGGATATCGAACCGATTCTGCGATTCCAATATCGATGAGCGAACCATTTTGTTTTTGAAAGAGCTAGGGACGGGAATTGTTTCTTTTCGTAGGAAACAGAGGGAAATATCTCCTTCTGAGATTCGACTGGACAGCGAGCTAAAGTCTCTCGCCAGTAAGCTCTCTAGCGAGGCTGTTTCCCTCGAATTCAAGGGAACTCCCCCTTCGATATTCGAACTTGCTCATTTGGACGATCTCGGTGAGAACGTATATTTCGATCCAGATGACGAAAGTGCCGGAACCCGCCGGCTGTTGGTGGTCGTGAACGCCGCTTTTCGTGCGATCGATCATGGCGCCCTGCTACTTCTGGACGAAATCGATGCAAGTCTGCATACTCAGGCTTGCGAAGCGATTCTCGGCTTGTTTGCCAACAGAGACCTCAATCTGAAGGGCGCTCAATTGCTGGCCACGACCCACGACACCAACCTGATGCGGTCCCCGCTTCTGCGCCGCGACCAGATTTGGTTTACCGAGAAAGACACGGCCGGCTCTACCGTCGTCTACCCGCTTTCGGACATCGAAACCCGGCGCGGGGACAATCTCGAGAAGGGCTATTTGCAAGGACGCTTCGGAGCAATTCCCTTTGCAGGAGCAATCGACGCCCTTATCGCGCGACTTTAAGGTCGAGCATGGCGCGTCGGCTTCCCGATCTTCATCGCCGACCTGCCCACGCACTTCCAAGAACCAAGTTCTGGCTGTTCTGCGAAGGGGAGAACACCGAACCCGACTATTTTCGCGCGCTATCCTTGGCGTTTCGCGGCAGCCTCATTGCGATCGAGGCGGACGGAGGCATTGGAGACCCGCGAAGGATCGTCGCGGCCGCGGCCAGGAAGGCGCGGGACATCGGGATCTCGAAGCGGCGCCGCGGGTCTCCCAACTCGTTCGAAGACCGCGATTCGGTTTGGGCAATCTTCGACCATGACGACCACGCCCATTTCGACAGTGCGGTCGAGCAGTGCCGTTCGAGAGGCATCAAGGTCGCTCGTTCGAACCCGTGCTTCGAGGTGTGGCTCATCCTGCATGTCGAAGACTATCACCGACCGGACGACAGCAAGGCTGTCCAGCGACATTTGACGAACCTCTGCCTCGGCTACGATCGCAGAGGTGGCAAGTCGCTCGATTGCACGCAATTGCTGGAGAGGATCGAGGATGCCGAGCGCCGCGCAGAGCGTCAGTTGGAGGAACGCGCGAAGGAAGGCAAGGCGTTTGGTCGACCGTGCACCACGGTCTTCCAACTAACCCGGAGTATCCGAAAAGCAGCCCTCGACAGTGTTCGGAAGTGAACAGCTCGAAGCCCCTACCCCTCCAAGATCTCCTTCACGATCGTCGCCAACTGCTTGAGCGAGAAGGGTTTGGGAAGGAAGCCGAACTGGGCGTCCTCGGGCAGGTTCTTGGCGAAGGCGTCCTCGGCGTAGCCGGAGACGAAGACGAACTTGATGTTGGGCTCGATCTTGCGCAGCTCGCCGAGCAGCGTCGGCCCGTCCATCTCGGGCATGACCACGTCGGAGACGACGATGTCGACCTTGCCGTCGAGCGCGTTGAAGATCTCCAGCGCCTCGACGCCGGACGAGGCTTCGTGGACGGTGTAGCCGCGCGAGGTTAGCGCCCTGACGCCGCCCATGCGAACGGCATCCTCGTCCTCCACCAGCAGCACGGTGGCGGAGCCCGAGAGGTCGCGCGCGGCGTCGTTGGCCCGCATCGCCTGCGACTCGCCCGACGCCTCGCCTGCAAGACCGGCGCTGCCGAGCGGGCGCGCATCTGCCGTATCGGCGGCGCGGGCATCGGCGAGATGGCGCGGCAGGAAAATGTGAAAGGTGGTGCCGGCGCCGGGCTCGGAGACAGCGAAGATGAAGCCGCCCGTCTGCTTGATGATGCCATAGACCATCGACAGGCCGAGGCCGGTGCCCTTGCCGACCTCCTTGGTGGTGAAGAAGGGCTCGAAGATCTTGGGCAGCACGTCGGGTGCGATGCCGGTGCCGGTGTCCTCGACCTCGACCAGCGCATAGTCGGCCGGCACCAGCTCGCGGAAGCCGAAGGCGGCGCACTCGGCCGCCGGCACGTTGCGGGTGCGGATGGTGAGCTCGCCGCCGTCGGGCATGGCGTCGCGCGCATTGACAACCAGGTTGACGATGACCTGCTCGAACTGGCCGATGTCGGCCTTGATGGGCCACAGGTCGCGGCCATGGTCGACCTTGAGCGCGATCTCGGTGCCGACCAGCCGCGACAGGAGCATGCGCAAGTCGGCCAGCACGTCGGTGAGGTTCAGCACCTCGGGACGCAGCGTCTGCTTGCGCGAGAAGGCGAGCAGCTGGCGCACCAGCGAGGCGGCGCGGTTGGCGTTCTGCTTGATGTTCATGATGTCGGGGAAGGACGGATCCGACGGACGGTGGTTGGTGAGCAAGAGGTCCGAGGCCATGATGATGGCGGTGAGCACGTTGTTGAAGTCGTGCGCGATGCCGCCGGCGAGCTGGCCTACCGCCTGCATCTTCTGGCTCTGCGCCATCTGGCCCTCGAGCGCCTTCTGCTCGGTGGTCTCCACGGCGTAGACGATCGCCGCCTCCTCGGCGCCCTCGCCGCCGGTGCCGTCGGCGATCGCGTTGACGTAGAAGCGCATGTGGCGCTCCTCGTGGCCGGGCAGGACGGTGTCGATCGGCGCGATCTCGGCCTGGTGCTGCTGGGCCTTCTCCAGCGCCGCGGCGAAGGCCTTACGGTCGCGGTCGTGGATGACGGTGTCGAGCCGCACGCGGCGGTCGACGGCGTCGCGGTCGACCACCGAGGAGAACAGCGACAGGAAGGGCGCATTGGTGCGCAGGATGCGGCCGGCCTGGTCGACCCCGGCGATCGCCATCGGCGTCGAGTTGAAGAAGCGGGTGAAACGCACCTCGGCGGCGCGCAGGTCGGCCGAGGCGTCCTCGCCCTGGGTGCGGTTGAGGACGATGGTGCGGGTCGGCCCCGGCGCGCCGTCGCGGCTGGCCTGCACCCGATGCAGGAAGCGCACCGGCAGGGCGGCGCCGGCGACGGTCTCCAGATCGAGGTCGATGACGGCGTTGCGGGTGGTGCCGGGATCGGCCTTGACGGAGCGGATCAGCGCCATGCCGTCGCCGGCGACGATCTCCTCGAGCGTCGTCGCGCCCGGAGTGAAGCTCGCCAGGTCGACGCCGAGCCAGCCGGCCAGCGTGGCGTTGACGTAGGTGACGCGCCCGTCGGCGTCGGCGGCCAGGAAGCCGGCCGGCGCCTGGTCGAGATGGTCGATCGCCTTCTGAAGGTCGAGAAAGAAGCGCTCCTGCTCGGCCCGCTCGGCCGAGATGTCGGCGATCTGCCAGGCAAACAGCGGCTGGCGTCGGCCGGGAACGGCGAAGGCGCGGGCCCGGGTGCGGTACCAGCGCGCGCCGGGCTCGGCGCCGGGCCGGATCGCCTGCTGGAGGCGGAACTCGCCGTCGCCGGCCTGGCCGTCGCGCAGGCCCGAGGCGAGGCGATAGACGACGGAGGAGGCCTCCGGCACGTCGGAGAGCAGGCTCTCCAAGGTCTTGACCTCGGCCGCCGTGCCGGCGCCGGTCATCGCGGCATAAGCGTGGTTCGTGTACAGCACGCGGCCCCTGGCGTCGGTGACCAGCAGGCCGTCGTCGTCGCTGTCGACGAAGGATTTGGACAGCTCGTCGCCGGTCGAGCGCGGCGCCACCTGAACGAAGCCGATGGCGCTGGCGAACAGGAAGCCGACGCCGATCATCGCCAGCACGCCGAGCATGCCGAGCAGGAAGCCTTCGCCCAGCCCCTCGCGGAACAGGCTGAAGACGATGGCCGAGCCGGTCAGCACGACGATGAAGATGATCAGGCGGGTGATGACCCCCGGACGCGTGTTGTGGTCGACGAGCGGTGCCGGGTAGAGATCGTTGCGCGTTTCCCTCGCCATACCCCTGCCTAATCCGATCCCCGCCCAAGCGTTCCCCTCAAGGCCAGAGGTTGAATCATATTCTTCCCTTCCGGGGAAGGGCCGGCGGTCGGAAGCCGGGGGAAAAGGCGGCGCTCGGACCCGCTGCCGCAGCGTTAACACCGTCGAAAGATGGCGGTCGTGACAACTTGCGGTCGGCAGCGCCAAAGGCCTACAGTGCTCGGGAGCAAGGGAGGATGGGAGACCTCGATGCGCGAATGGCTCGAAGGCGTTGCCGGTCCGGACTATGCGATGGCGCTGCTCTGGACGCTGGCGGCGCTAATTGCGCTGGCCGTCGTCCTGGTGGTGATCCGCGTCGTCCGCAACCTGACGTTCGGCACGTTCGTCTCCGGCGGGCGCAACCGCAAGACCAGGCTGGCGGTGATGGATGCCACGGCGGTCGACAGCCACCGGCGGCTGGTGCTGGTGCGGCGCGACGACGTCGAGCATCTGATCCTGATCGGCGGGCCGACCGACGTGGTGGTCGAGCAGGACATCCGTTATCACGCGCAGCCGCGCCGGGCGGCGCAGCATGCCGAGCCTGCCACGGAGGCGCCGATCAGGGCCGCCGAGCGCACCCGGCCGACCGAGCTGCCGCAGCCCGCCCCGGTTTCGCGCCCCGAACCGAGGGAGCGGCAGGTGGAACGGCACGCCGAGCGCCTCCCCGAGCGGCCGGCCCACACCGAGCGACATGTCGAGCGCCGCGCCGAGGCGCCGGCGCGAACTGCGGAGGCAGCGCACCCCCGCCAGGCCGAGACGGCGGCACCCGCTCGCCCGGCCGAGCGGCCGGTCGCGCCTCGTCCCGCCGAGCGGCCCATTCCGCAGCTGGTGCGGCCGGCACCCGAGCCGCCGCGCCCGGCGCCCGCCGCCGAGCCGCGCAGCGCGCCGCGCATGCCGCAGGCCAACGGCCCGCAAATGCCCTATCTCGGCTCGCGCGCCACGCCCCAACCGCCGCCGCAGAAGCCCGCCGCGCCGCCACCGCGCGAGGCGGTCGGCAGCAAGCCGATCGACGAGCCGGAGACCCCTCACGACAATCCGATCCCGGCGGCCAAGCGCCCTGCCCGACCGGAGATTTCGCTGGAAGACGAGATGACCAAGCTGCTCGGCGAGCTGTCGAGCCACCGGCGCGCCAACAACGAATAGGAATTTATGCCGCGCGAGGCGATTTCAGCGCGGCGAAGCCGGGCGGCGGCGCGGCGGGCGCTCAGTCGTCGCGGTAGACCTTCTCACGGCGCTCGTGGCGCTCCTGCGCCTCGATCGACAGCGTGGCGATGGGACGCGCGTCGAGGCGCTTGAGGGCGATCGGCTCGCCCGTCTCCTCGCAATAGCCGTAGGTGCCCTCGTCGAGGCGGGTGAGGGCGGCGTCGATCTTGGCGATCAGCTTGCGCTGGCGGTCGCGGGCGCGCAGCTCGATGGCGCGGTCAGTCTCGGAGGAGGCGCGGTCGGCGAGGTCGGGAAGATTGGCGTTCTCCTGCTGGAGAATCTCCAGGGTCTCGCGCGCTTCGCGGAGGATTTCGCTCTTCCAGGAGACCAGTTTGGAGCGGAAGTAGGACTTCTGCCGCTCGTTCATGAAAGGCTCTTCCTCCGAGGGTACGTAATCGGCATCAACGACGTCGTTCATTCGACTCACCCTACAACCTCAGTTGCGCGCCTATATATTCGGCGTCCCAAAGCTGCACAAGATCATTCGGCACGCCGCTCACGCATTTGTCAGCGTCCAGGATAACCGCCTCGAAAGGCGCTCCGGAAGCTCCCAGTTCGGTGGACATCCTTCCCCCTCGGCGCCCCCTGCCTCCTCCCATCCCTGGCCTTTCGCCTAAGGAGCAAGTTGCAGAGGCCGGGCGAGGCCTCTAAATCGGGGGCGCAGCGGCATCCGCGGACGAAACGATGAGCAGGCTCTACCTTCTCAGGCATGCCAAGGCCGGCTGGGCCGAGCCCGGCATGCGCGACTTCGACCGGCCGCTCGACCGCGGCGGGCGGGCGGATGCGGCACAGACAGGCGTCAGGATGTTGGCGGCGGGCTACCGGCCGGAGCGGGTGCTGTGCTCCTCCGCCCGGCGGGCCCGCGAGACGCTGGACGGGCTCACCCAAGGGCCGGTGGAGAAGGATAGGGTGCATTTCCTGGACCAGCTCTACACCGACGACGCGCAGGGCTATCTGGCGCTGATCCGCGACAATGGCGATGCGGCCTCGCTGCTGGTCATCGGCCACAACCCGATGATGGAGGACCTGGCCTCGGCGATCTCGCGGGACGGCGACGCTTCGGCGCTGGCGGCGCTCTCCGGCGGCTTCCCGACCTCGGGGCTGGCGGTGATCCGCTTTGCCGACGGCTTCGGCGAGGCCGCCCCGGGGCGCGGCTACCTGGAGGCGTTCCTGACGCCCGGCGACCGCTAGGCGGCCGGCTTGGCGACGCTCGCCCACCTCACCGACGAAGCGCTGCTGGCGCTCGACACGCTCGCCCACCGGGCGGCGTCGCTGCTTTCGCCTTCGCTGCGCCTCGGCGTGACGGGGCTGTCGCGCTCGGGCAAGACGGTGTTCATCACCGCGCTGGTCCACAATCTCGTCCATGGCGGCCGGCTGCCGCTCTTCGAGGCGCAGAAGTCCGGCCGCATCGCGCGCGCCTTCCTGGAGCCGCAGCCCGACGACCAGGTGCCACGCTTCCAGGTCGAGGACCATGTCGCAGCACTGGTCGAGAGCCGGGTCTGGCCGCAATCGACGCGGGCGATCTCCGAGCTCAGGCTGACCATCGAATACGCATCGGCCTCCGGCTGGGGGCGGCTCATCTCGGCCGGGCGCCTGTCGGTCGACATCGTCGACTATCCCGGCGAATGGCTGCTCGACCTGCCGCTGCTCGGCAAGGACTTCCGCCACTTCTCGAGCGAGGCGCTGGAGCTCGCCCGCCTGCCGGTGCGCGCCGACCTGTCGGCGCCGTTCCTGAACGCGATCGCGGCGGCGGACGGCGAGGCCGCGGCCGACGAGACGGTGGCTCGCGAGCTCGCCGAGCGTTTCACGGCCTATCTCAGGGCGTGCAAGGAGGACGGACGGGCACTCTCGACGCTGCCGCCCGGCCGCTTCCTCATGCCGGGGGACCTGGAAGGCTCGCCGGCGCTGACCTTCGCCCCGCTGGCCGGCCCGAGCGAGGGGCGGGCGAGGCCCGGTTCGCTCGCCGCCATGATGGAGCGGCGCTACGAGGCCTACAAGACGCATGTGGTGCGGCCGTTCTTTCACCAGCACGTGGCGCGGCTCGATCGGCAAATCGTGCTGATCGACGCGCTGCAGGCGCTCAATGCCGGCCCCGGGGCGCTGGCCGACCTGGAGCGGGCGCTGGCGGAGATCCTCGGCTGCTTCCGGCCGGGACATGGCAGCCTCATTGGCGACCTCTTCCTGCGCCGCATCGATCGCATCCTGGTCGCCGCCACCAAGGCCGACCATCTGCACCACGAGAGCCACGACCGGCTGCAGGCGGTCGTCAGGCGGATCACCGACCGGGCGCTCGAGCGGGCCGGCGCGGCCGGTGCGACAGTCGACGTGCTGGCCCTGGCTGCCGTCAGGGCAACCCGCGAAGGCACGGTGCGCCAGGGGCGCGAGACGCTGCCGGTGATCATCGGGACGCCGATCGCCGGCGAGCGGATCGGCGGCGAGACGTTCGACGGCGAGACGGAGACGGCGATTTTCCCCGGCGACCTGCCGAGCGACCTTTCGCTCCTTTTCGATGCCGCCGCGGCGCCGGCCGGCGAGGCCGAGCCGCCGATCCGCTTCGTCCGCTTCCGGCCGCCGCGGCTCGAAAGGACGGCAGACGGGTTGACGCTGACCTTGCCCCACATCCGCCTCGACCGTGCGCTGCAATTCCTGCTCGGAGACCGACTGGCATGACGAGACACCGCAAGCCGGCCGCCTTCCGCGTCGAGCCGGACCCGAACGACCCGCCGACGGCCGTCGAGGCCGGCCCGCCAGCCCGCCCGCCGCGAGCGCTTCCGGCCGGCGGGGCGCTGGCGGTTCCCGACGCGGTCGACGCCTTCGCCGAGGCCGACCCGGCCACGGCCCCGCCGCCGCCGGCGACGCCACGGCGGCGTCGGCTGACGCTCGGTTCGGCCTTCTTCGCCGGCCTCGGGGTGCTGCTGTCGCTGACGGCCGGCCTGTGGGTCGACAGCCTGATCCGGGCGCTCTTTGCGCGTGCCGACTGGCTCGGCTGGCTGGCGGCGGGCGCGGCCACGGTGGCCGCCGCGGCCCTGCTGGCGATCCTGCTCCGCGAAGCCGCCGCGCTGGCGCGGCTCGCCTCCGTCGAGGCGCTCCGCGAGCGCGCGGCTGACGCCATGCGGCGCGACGATGCAAGGCTCGCCCGCTCGGTGGTGGCCGAGGTGTCCGCCCTGCTTTCGGGGCGGCCGGAGACGGCTGCCGGCCGCCGGATGCTCGCCGGGCTCGATGGCGACATCATCGACGGCGCCAGCCTGGTGCGGCTGGCCGAGGCCGAGCTTCTGGCGCCGCTCGACGCGCGTGCCAGGCTGATCGTGCTGGACGCCGCCAAGCGGGTCTCGCTGGTGACGGCGGTCAGCCCGCGGGCGCTGGTCGACATCGCCTATGTCGTATTCGAAGCGGGACGGCTGATCCGCCGCCTGGCCGAACTCTATGGCGGCCGGCCCGGGACGCTCGGCTTCTTCCGACTGGCGCGCAGCGTGCTGTCGCATCTGGCAGTCACCGGTTCGGTGGCGGTCGGCGACAGCGTCGTCCAGCAGATCCTCGGTCACGGCCTGGCGGCGCGGCTTTCCGCCCGCCTGGGCGAAGGGGTGGTGAACGGCATGATGACGGCGCGGATCGGCATCGCCGCCATCGAGACGGTGCGGCCCCTGCCCTTCTCGGCGCTGAAGCGGCCCGGCATGTCGGACTTCCTGGCGTCGCTCAGCCGCTTTGCGAGGGCGCGGGCCGAGGAGGCCGGGAGCGAGCCCCGATAGGGAAGCATTAACCAATCTTGTCCATGGTCCCCTATAGTTCCAGCAGTCTCTCTTCGCGGGTCCCATCGATGAAATGCGCCGTCCTCGCCGCCCTGCCATTTTTCGCCGTCGTGTCCGGCTTGCCGGCGCTCGCCGCCGACGGATCGGAAGGCGACCGGCAGTTCTTCCGATCGGTGGAAGGCGAATGGGTCGGCCCCGGCGAGATCGTCGCCGGCAAGTACAAGGGGACCAAGTTCAACTGCAGCTTCACCGGCTCGACGCCGGCCAAGAAGGTCGGCATGACGCTGGACGGCAGCTGCCGGGTCGGCATGTTCACCCAGAGGATGCGCGCCACGGTGGAGCGGCAGGGACGCGGCTATGCCGGCAAGTTCCTTGACGGCTCGGCCGGCAAGGGGCTCGACGTGATCTCCGGCTCGGTCAAGGGCCAGAAGGTGGTGCTCGGCCTCAACCGCAGGCAGCTCAACGGCGCCATGCTGGCGCGCCTGGCCGACGAGGACACCATGAACGTCACCGTCTCGGTGCGCGTCGAAGAGGAGATGGTGCCCGTCATCGGCATGAGCCTGAAGCGGGTCGACACAGTCGGCTCGATCGCCCAGCAGTAGGGCGTCACCCGCCCCTGGCCGGAAGCTTCTGCCGCGGGAGGTGCTGGCGGGGATCGCCGGCACCAAGCCCCTTCGGTACAACCCACGCAGTGCCCTTGGCGGCATAGCGACATGCAGGAAAATGCGCTTGCGGTCCGTCAGGAACCTAACGTCAGAAAGAGCGAAAGGGTGACGTGCGTCGAGCTCCCGCCTTGCCGCGTCAGCTGCCTTGCGGATGCTTTGAAGGCTGACGTTCTGACGTCTGAACTAGTCGACGAACCTGATCTCCATCAGATCGTAGAAACCAAGCTCCTGGTCATGAAATCCGGTCTGGTACTGGCGTTGAAGCACGGGCGTTGCGCCAAGCCGTCCCGCCACCCAACGCCGGACTTTCGCTTCATCGCGCGACTCGATGCGGTCTCCCGGACACGATTCTGGGGCGCGCGTCTCTTATGACGCTGGACGAGCGGGCGCGCAATATCGCGGACTAGGTCCGGTTCGGCATGTCGGTCCCGTCGGACTTGCCGGTCGACAGCGGGTCCTCGTCGACCTTCTCCGTCAGGCCATGGCCAGCCTTCGGCGGCCGGTCCTTGGGATCGCCCGTGTCGGTTCCGCCGCGCGAGATTCCGTCCTGCTCGTCGCTGCTCACGGGTTGCGGCGAGTATTTGCGGGCTCCCGTCTCGCCCTTGTGCAGGAGTTCGGGGGCAATCTTGACTTCGCCTTCCATGACGCGGTCTCCTTTGCGGAGATAAGCGGCAAGGTCGCCGCTTGTTCCGCTGCGGGCGGCGATCCTGCCGATCAGCGCCGCCGCCTGCGCCACCGCCCCGTAGTGCGTCATGTGGCCGACATTGTCGACCAGCTCGACCTCCAGCCCCGCGATGCGGTCCTGCATCCCCAGGCCGTGCACCCGGTGATCGAGCACAGCGTCGGCAGTGCCGAAGAGGATGCCGACGGGCATGGCGATCTCGCCATAGCGCTCCTGGAGGCGCGGCAGGTCGACGCCGAGCGCGGTGTAGTCGGCGACGGTCGCTTCGAAATGGGATGGCCTGAGGCCCAGCCACCCGCCGCCGGCGATCATGAAATCGGGATCCGGCTCGCGAGGGGCGAACAGGAAGGAGAGCGTCGCCGGAGCGAGCTTCAGGGCAGCCGGGATCGCCGTCGTGTGGCCCAGGAGGCGACGGCGCAGCGGCGACGGAACGTAGAGGGCGGCGAATTCCGGAGGCGGCGGCCAGACGAAGCGGGTGAGCGGCGACAGCAGCGCCAGGCCACGCACGGCGCCGGGATGCTCCAGCGCCACGGCGAGCGCGACCGCGCCGCCGAGCGAATGGGCGACCAGCAGCGGGCGGTCGAGACCCACCGCTTCGATGAAGCGGGCGACGAGCCGCGCCTGCTCGGTCAGCTCGGGCCGGCCGTCCCGGGCGCGGACCGAATAGCCGGAGCCGGGACGGTCGAGCGCGATCAGCCGATGGCCCGCAAGCTCGCCGAACAGATGCTGGCGGAACTGCAGGAGCTGGGCGCCCAGGCCGTGCAGGAACAGGATGGGCGGCCCCTCGCCGGTGTCGACGTAGTGAATGCGGTTGCCGCCGACGTCGAGGAAGCGCCCGGCGGGCGGCACCAGGCGCTCCGCCTTGGCGGCAATGCGGCGCGTCGCTGAGACATGGTAAAGAGCGACGAGCCCGACGCCGACGACCCCGGCGAGGAGGCCCGCAAGAAGAATCGAGACAAGCCACCCCATCGCCCGAGAACCCCAAAGAAGCCCGCTATCGGCGATGGTAGCCCGATTTGCCGCGGCGGCAAGGCGGCAGCGGCCCTCGGTTGCGCGACTGCCCGGGGCGCGATAAGCCGGGCGCTTTCGAGGAGCGACCCGATGGCCCAGGAAACGATCGTCACCGCCGGCATGCTGGTCATCGGCGACGAGATCCTGTCGGGCCGCACCAAGGACCGCAATGTCGGCCATCTCGCCGAGATGATGACGGCGGTGGGCATCGACCTCAAGGAGGTGCGGATCGTCGCCGACGACGAGGAAGCGATCGCCGAAGCGGTGAATGCCTTGCGGGGCCGCTACACCTACGTCTTCACCTCGGGCGGGATCGGCCCGACGCATGACGACATCACCGCCGATTCCATCGCCAAGGCGTTCGGCGTGCCGTGCGGCATCGACGCCGGCGTCTACCGGCTGCTGGAGGCGCACTACGCGCGGCGCGAGATGGAGTTCACCGAGGCGCGCCAGCGGATGGCACGCATGCCGGAAGGGGCGGAGCCGATCGACAACCCGGTTTCGGTGGCGCCCGGCTTCCGCATCGGCAACGTGCACGTGATGGCGGGCGTGCCGGCGATCTTCCAGGCCATGCTCGACAGCGTGATGCCGACGCTGGCCACCGGGACGCGACTGCTCAGCGCGACGGTCCCCTGCCCGCTGGGCGAGGGGGTGATCGGCGGGCCGCTGGGCGAGATCCAGAAGGCGCATCCCGACACCATCATCGGCTCCTATCCGAAGTACCAGGACGGCAAGTTCTGGACCGAGCTCGTGGTGCGGTCGCGCTCGCAGCAGGCGCTCGACGCCGCCAGGACCGACGTCGAAGCGATGGTGGCTCGGCTGGCCCGGGCCGGCTGACCTGGCAACCCTGGCGAGCGGAGGGCGGCCAAGGGGGTGCATCTTCCTGCGCTGTGCTATAGTCGGGCGAGCGACGGCGACCGCCGGGCGCGCCGACGGAGGCTGCCATGACGTTCAAGACCATCGTTGCCATCGTGCAGGGCGAGAAGGACGAGGATCGTCTGCTCGACTGCGTGCTGCCGATCGCCACGCACTTCAAGAGCCACGTCATCGGCGTGCATGCCGAGGCGATGCCGGTCGCCTACACGACGCCGATGGGCTTCCCGGACGCCGAGTTCATCCAGGTGAGCAACGAGCGCAACGAGAAGCGGGCGACCGAGCTCGGCCAGCGCTATGCCTCGCGCTGCCTGGCCGAAGGCGTCTCGGCCGAATGGCGCAGCATGGAGAGCTTCTCCGGCGACAGCGCGCTGTCGGCGCTTTCCAGCGCGCGCTCGGCCGATTTGGTGGTGGCGGTCCAGTCGGACCCGAAGGGCGATTCCATCTCCAGCGCCAACCTCGAAAGCCTGCTCTTCGAGGCGGGGCGGCCGGTGCTGTTCATCCCCTACGCGGCGGCGACCAACGGCACTTTCCAGAAGATCCTGATCGCCTGGAACGGCTCGCGCGAGGCGGCGCGAGCGGTGTTCGACGCGCTGCCCTTCATCATGGACGCCGACGAGATCGAGGTGCTGGTTGTCGATCCGGACGAGAATGTCGAGCTCGACCCGGACACCGCCGGCACGGAGATCGCCGCCAGCCTGGCCCGGCACGGAGTGCATGCCACGGTGGTGAACCAGCGCTCGGCCGGACTGTCGGTCGGAGCGGTGATCGAGAACCGGACGGCCGAGAGCAAGCCGGACCTGATCGTGATGGGCGCATACAGCCATTCCTGGCTGCGCGAATTCCTGTTCGGCGGCGTGACCAGGACACTGCTGCAATCGATGCCGGTGCCGACATTCATGTCGCGCTAGGGCGGCCCTTGCCAAGGGCCCTCTTTTGCGGCTAATGGCGCCTTTTCAAAAAGACGTTCCGGGCGCCGCGGCGCCCGTGGAGGCTGCCGCCGATGTCCCTTCCCGAGAAGGCATTCCCCGTCTCCTGGGATCAGTTCCACCGCGACGCGCGGGCGCTCGCCTGGCGCCTTGCGGGGCTCAACGGCAGCTGGAAGGCGATCGTCTGCATCACGCGCGGCGGCCTGGTGCCGGCCGCGATCATCTCGCGCGAGCTCGGCATCCGCCTGATCGAGACGGTGTGCGTGGCGTCCTATCACGAATACATCGAACAGGGCGAGCTCGACGTCATCAAGGAGGTGGCGCCGCGCCTCCTGGAGAACCAGGGCAGCGACATCCTGATCATCGACGACCTGACCGACACCGGCAAGACCGCCTCGGTGGTGCGCGCCATGATGCCCAAGGCGCATTTCGCGACCATCTACGCCAAGCCGCAGGGACGGCCCATGATTGACACGTTCGTGACAGAAGTGTCGCAAGATACGTGGATATATTTCCCGTGGGACATGGGCTTCACCTACCAGAAGCCCATTGCCGACGGGACGCGCGGCTAGGGCACTTATCGCCCGGACGAAAGAAAGCTGGGAGAACCTGGCTGGCAACGTCACTTTTACTATTTATAACCTAGTCTTAACACGCGATAATTGTGAGAGAAACGATTCGAAAGTTGTCCCGGCGATCCATGATGGTCAGCCACGTCACTCGAAACCGCATCACCGAGCGGGTCCGGCAATTCTTCGGCGGCAAGCCGCCGCGGCTGCAGGTGGCCGCCTTGCCCTGGCGGCATGGGGCCACGGGGGTCGAGGTGCTGCTGATCACCAGCCGCGACACCGGCCGCTGGGTGCTGCCCAAGGGCTGGCCGGAGGGGCGCGAGCAGCTGGCGGACACGGCGCTGCGCGAGGCCGCAGAAGAGGCCGGCCTCGACGGGGCGATCGCGGCCAGCGAAATCGGCAGCTATTTCTACGGAAAGATGCTTCCCTCGGGCCTGGAACGCCGCTGCAAGGTGGTGGTCTTCCCGCTCGAGGTCGATGCGATGGCCCGCCGCTGGCCGGAGAGGAAAGAGCGCAAGCGCCGATGGTTCGCCGCCGACGAAGCTGCACGCCTGGTCCGCGAGCCGGATCTCGGGGAGCTCATCACCCGCTTCGCCGGCACGCTGCGCGGCAACGCCTGAGCGACAGGGCGTGGGCGGCGGGCCGATCCGGCGATGGCCGGCGCCGATGAGCAAGCCGCCCGCCAAGCTGCCGAAGCGCATCCTCGACAAGGACCTCGACAAGCTCGCCAATGTCGAAGAGGCGGCCGGGCACGCCGGCCGCCAGCTGGTGGCGCCGGGGCTGGCACTGCTCTTCCTGGTGATCGCCGCGACCTTCGCGGCGGCCATGCTCGGGGCTCCGGGCGCGACGCCGATCGCCGCGGCGGCCGCGGTGGCCGCCTACATGGCGCTCAACATCGGCGCCAACGACGTCGCCAACAATGTGGGCCCGGCGGTCGGCGCGCGGGTGATCCGCATGGGCGGCGCGCTCGCCATGGCCGCCGTCTGCGAGGTTGCCGGGGCGCTCATTGCCGGCGGCCGCGTCGTCGAGACGATCGCCGCGGGGATCGTGCTGCCGGGCGAGATCGAAGACGCGGCGACGCTCGCCCGGCTGATGGTGGCGGCGCTGATGGCGGCGGCCCTGTGGATCCATCTGTCGACCTTCATCCGGGCGCCCGTGTCCACCACGCATGCGATCGTCGGCGGCGTCGCCGGCGGCGGCGTGGCGGCGGCCGGGCTGTCGGCAGTCAACTGGCCGTCGATGGCGGCGATCACCGCCAGCTGGGTGCTGTCGCCGGTGCTGGCAGGGCTGGTCGCGGCGGCCTTCCTGGCCATGGTCGAGGCGACGGTCTTCTACCGCGACGACAAGCTCGCCGCGGCGCGGCATTGGGTGCCGCTGTTCAACGCCGCCATGGGAGGCGCCTTCGCCGCCTACCTGGGCGACGTCGCGGCGCCGGCCGGCGCACCGCTTGCCGGCGGCACGCTCGCCTGGCTCGGCGCCGCCGCTGCGGCGGTCGTCTTCGCGGCGAGCCGGCTGGCGGTCGGGCGGCAGGCGCGCGGCCTGGAGAACCGCACCCAGTCGCTGCGGGTCCTGTTCACGCCGCCGCTGATCGCCGCGGCCGGGCTGCTCTCCTTCGCGCATGGCGCCAACGACGTCGCCAATGCGGTCGGGCCGCTGGCGGCGATCGTGGAGGCGAGCGAGGCCGGCCAGCTCGGCGCCGAGACGGCGGTGCCGTTCTGGGTGATGCTGATCGGCGGGCTGGGCATCTCCGTCGGGCTGCTGTTGTTCGGGCCGCGGCTGATTCGCATCGTCGGCAGCGAGATCACCAAGCTCAACCCGGTGCGCGCCTTCTGCATCGCGCTGTCGACTGCCGTCACCGTGCTGCTGGCGACCTGGCTCGGCCTGCCCGTCAGCACGACCCATATCGCCGTCGGCTCGGTGTTCGGCGTCGGCTTCTATCGCGAATGGGCGTCGGTGCGCTCGATTCGCCGCCGCAGCTACCTGCAGCGCCGCCGCGCCGCGGCGGGCCTTGCCGCCGATACCGCGCTTGCCGCCATCGACTGGAAGCCGCCGCCCGCCGATCCACGGCTCGGCGGCAAGAAGGGCTCGGACCAGGAGCGACTGAGGCGCCGGCTGGTGCGCCGCGCCCATGTGACCACCATCGTGACCGCCTGGGTGACCACCGTGCCGGTCTCGGCGGTCCTGGCGGCGCTGACCTATGCGCTCCTGTCGATGCTGTAGGGCAGCCCTCAGAGCGGTGGTATGAGACGCTGAAGGCCATCCTCGCGGCGGCTTCTCCCCGTTATCCACACGCGTCCACACACAAGATATGGGGGGTCACAATTCCTGCATAAACGAGCCCTTGACGACCCTGCCCGAGTCGACTCTTATGGATCATGCGCTCCTGTTGAGGGCGCGGCCGGAGGCTTCTCCTGCCGGTGACTTCCTGCTTTCCTTGCGTTTTCCAGACGGCACTCCATCCCCGGGCCCAGGCATCGGGGCGGAGACGCGTTGCGCCGTCGAAAAACCGCTGTGGAGAGCAAGAGAACACTGGCGAAAGCACGAGCTTAACACTATATTTAGTCGTTGGCCCGACATTCGGCACCAGATCATGTGATAAGGACCGGACCATGCGCATCGAGCGGCGATTCACCAGGGACGAACAGTCGGCCTATGCGGAGATCGAATTCCGCAAGGCGGTGTCCGAGATCAAGAACCCCGACGGCTCGGTGGTGTTCCGGCTGGCCGACATCGACGTGCCGGCGCAGTTCAGCCAGGTGGCGACCGACGTGCTCGCTCAGAAGTATTTCCGCAAGGCCGGCGTGGCGCGGCGGCTGAGGCGGGTGCAAGAGGAGAGCGTGCCCTCCTTCCTGTGGCGCTCGGTGCCGGACGAGGCGGCGCTCGCAGCGCTGCCCGAGGCGGAGCGCTACGGCCCGGAGACCGATGCCCGGCAGGTGTTCGACCGGCTTTCCGGGACCTGGACCTATTGGGGCTGGAAGGGCGGCTATTTCCAGTCCGAGGAGGACGCGCGCGCTTTCCGCGACGAGCTCGCCTATATGCTCGCCACCCAGCGCGTGGCGCCCAACTCGCCGCAGTGGTTCAACACCGGCCTTCACTGGGCCTATGGCATCGACGGTCCCGGCCAGGGCCATTTCTACGTCGACCCGTTCACCGGCAAGCTGACCAAGTCCAAATCCGCCTACGAGCACCCGCAGCCGCATGCCTGCTTCATCCAGTCGGTGTCAGACGACCTGGTCAACGACGGCGGCATCATGGACCTGTGGGTGCGCGAAGCGCGGCTGTTCAAATACGGCTCGGGCACCGGCTCCAATTTCTCGCAGCTGCGCGGCGAGGGCGAGCGGCTGTCGGGCGGCGGCAAATCGTCGGGGCTGATGAGCTTCCTGAAGATCGGCGACCGGGCTGCCGGCGCCATCAAGTCGGGCGGCACCACCCGGCGGGCCGCCAAGATGGTGGTGGTGGACGTCGATCACCCGGACATCGAGGACTACATCGACTGGAAGGTGAAGGAGGAGCAGAAGGTCGCCTCGCTGGTGACCGGCTCCAAGATCGTGCGCCGCCACCTCACCGCCATCATGAAGGCCTGCGTGAACTGCGAGGGCCATGACGACGATTGCTTCGACCCAGCGATCAACACTGCCCTCAAGCGCGAGATCCGTGCGGCGAAAAAGAATGCCGTTCCGGACAATTACATCTATCGGGTGATCCAGTTCGCGAAGCAGGGCTACAGCTCGATCGAGTTCAAGACCTACGATACCGATTGGGATTCGGAGGCCTACCTGACCGTGTCCGGGCAGAACTCCAACAATTCGGTGTCGCTCAAGGACGATTTCCTGCGCGCGGTGGAGACCGACGGGGACTGGAGCCTCATCCGGCGCATCGACGGCAAGGTGGCCAAGACGCTGAAGGCCAGGGAGCTGTGGGAGAAGATCGGCTATGCGGCGTGGGCCTCGGCCGACCCCGGGCTCCACTTCAACACGACCATGAACGACTGGCACACCGCGCCGGCGGCGGGGCAGATCCGTGCCTCCAACCCGTGCTCGGAATACATGTTTTTGGACGATACGGCCTGCAACCTCGCTTCCATCAACCTGCTAGCCTATCGCGGCGCCGACGGGGCGTTCGACATCGAGCGCTACGAGCATTCGGTGCGGCTGTGGACCGTGGTGCTCGAGATCTCGGTGATGATGGCGCAGTTTCCTTCCAGGGAGATCGCGCGGCTGTCGCATGAATACCGCACGCTGGGCCTCGGCTTTGCCAATATCGGCGGTTTGCTGATGACCTCCGGCATCCCCTACGATTCGGCCGAGGGGCGGGCGATCGCCGGCGCGCTGACGGCGATCATGACCGGCGTGGCCTATGCCACCTCGGCGGAGATGGCGGCCGAGCTCGGCGCTTTCCCCGACTATGAGCGCAATGCGCTGCCAATGCTGCGCGTCATGCGCAACCATCGCCGCGCCGCCTATGGCGAACGCGACGGCTACGAGAAGCTGTCGGTGTCGCCGGTGCCGCTCGAGGCTGCGGACTGCCCGCAGCCGGCGCTGATCGCCCATGCGCGCGCGGCCTGGGATCGCGCCATCGAGCTCGGCGAGGAGCACGGCTATCGCAATGCGCAGGCGACGGTGATCGCGCCCACCGGCACGATCGGTCTGGTGATGGACTGCGACACCACCGGCATCGAGCCCGATTTCGCCTTGGTCAAGTTCAAGAAGCTGGCCGGCGGCGGCTATTTCAAGATCATCAACCGCGCCGTGCCCGAGGCGCTGCGGACGCTCGGCTATTCCGAGGCCGAGATCGCCGAGATCGAGGCCTATGCGGTTGGCCACGGCAATCTCGACCAGGCGCCGGCGATCAACCCCGGCTCGCTCAAGGCCAAGGGCTTCAGCGACGACAAGATCGCGGCGCTCAACGCAGCGCTGAAGTCGGCGTTCGACATCAAGTTCGTGTTCAACAAATGGACGCTGGGCGAGGATTTCGCGAAACAAACGCTCGGCTTCACCGACGAGCAGCTCGCCGACCCGGCGTTCGAGATGCTGCCGGCGCTGGGCTTTTCGCGCCGCGACATCGAGGCCGCCAACATCCATGTCTGCGGGGCGATGACGCTGGAAGGGGCGCCGTTCCTCAAGGACGAGCACCTGCCGGTTTTCGACTGCGCCAATCCCTGCGGGCGGATCGGCAAGCGCTATCTGTCGGTGGAGAGCCACATCCGGATGATGGCCGCCGCCCAGCCCTTCATCTCGGGGGCCATCTCCAAGACGATCAACATGCCCAACGACGCCACCGTCGACGAGTGCAAGGCGGCCTATATGCTGAGCTGGAAGCTGGCGCTCAAGGCCAACGCGCTCTACCGAGACGGCTCCAAACTCTCGCAGCCGCTCAATGCGGCGCTGCTTGTCGCCGACGAGGAGGACGAGGACGACCTGGTCGAGGCGCTGGTCGCCGCGCCGACGGCCGCCAGGGCGGCGACGGTGGCCGAGCGGATCGTCGAGCGCATCGTGGAGAGAGTGGTGCGCGACCGCGAGAAGCTGCCCAACCGCCGCAAGGGCTACACGCAGAAGGCGGTGGTCGGCGGCCATAAGGTCTATCTGAGGACCGGCGAGTTCGACGATGGCCGGCTCGGCGAGATCTTCATCGATATGCACAAGGAAGGCGCGGCGTTCCGGGCGATGATGAACAACTTCGCCATCGCGATCTCGCTGGGGCTGCAATATGGGGTGCCGCTGGAGGAGTATGTGGAGGCCTTCACCTTCACCAAGTTCGAGCCGGCCGGCATGGTGCAGGGCAACGACGCGATCAAGAACGCCACTTCGATCCTGGACTACGTGTTCCGCGAGCTGGCGGTCTCCTATCTCGGCCGCAACGACCTCGCCCATGTCGACACGTCGGACTTCTCCAACACGGCCCTTGGCCGCGGCATCGAGGAGGGGCGCGCCGTCGCCTTCTCCAAGGGGCTGACGCGCGGCGCCTCGCCGCTCAAGGTGGTGCAGGGCTCGGACGAGGCCAAGGGCTTCGCCGGCGGCAACGGGCCTTCGGCGCGCCCGGCGACGACGGCCGGTGGCGGCACGCCGCTGAGGGCGGTGGCCACGGTGACGGCGCTGAAGCCCTTGTCCTCGGAGCTGCGCGCGGAGGCGACCGCCTTCAAGCGCGACTACGAGGAGCGCGCCCGCGAGGCCGAGGAAGCCGCGGCGGCCGAGTCGGAGGCGCTGTTCACCGAGGACGCGGCGCGCGAGGCGGCCGACGCCAAGGCGCTCGCCGCCGAGCGGCGCAGCCGCGCCATCGCCCAGGGCTACACCGGCAACATATGCTCGGAATGCCAGAACTTCACCATGGTGCGCAACGGCACCTGCGAGAAGTGCGACACCTGCGGCGCGACCAGCGGGTGCAGTTGAGCCGGGGGGTCTCGGTCCGGGTTAGGTCCCGGATTGGCGCCAGGTGTCGCCGTGGCGACGGATCAGGTGGTCGCCGGCCCTCCCCGCCCGGGGTTGGGATGGCGGGACGCCTCCCAATTTCCTCCATCTTCGCGTGTATCCCTCTTGCATTGCACGCGCCGCTCTGCTAGAACAAACCAGCAACATTCGAGGGCGTGGGGGGCTCAAGTGGGAAGAAGACTCGTGTGCGGTGCGGCCAGGGCACGGATCCCCGGCAGGGGTTGGCTGCACGCCGATGGTCCTGCGGCGGCGCCTTCAGGTTGCGGCCGGTTCGTGGCGGTACAACCCAAAATCCCCTACTGCTCTGCCTCCAATCGAGGAGCAGAGGGGACGACGCATGGCCGAATGCACCGATCGCAACGGGGACACGTGGGAGGTCTATCAGACGCCGAGCGGCTGGCGCTGGCGTCGCACCGCGCCCAACGGACGCGTCGTGGGCGCATCGACCCAGGCCTATTCGAACCGCAGCGACTGCATCGCCAACGCACAGCGCAACGGAATGACCTGCAACCCGGTCTGAACCAAAAGAGCCTCGGGAAGGCGGCGGGGCGCCTGGCGCGGCCGGCCGTTCTTTTTTTCGGGGGCGTCGACCCGGACCGAGATGATGCTGGGCTCGCCCGCTGGGTGGCCACGGCCAGAGGCCGCCCCTTGGCCCGGTCAGGTGACCAGAGCGACGATCGACGCGATGACGAAGGCGGCGGCAATCACGATCAGCCCGCCATAGATGCGGGGCCGGTCGAACAGCACAGCGTGCCCGGACACCCAGGCAAAGAACGCCGCGCCGAGCGCCCAAAGGAAGGCCGGCCGGTCGCCCAGCGCCAGCCCGGCGGCCATCTGGCCGCCGATCATCAGTGCGCCGAAGACGATGATCACCGCGACGGCGTATTTCTCGTAGTTGTCTTCCATGTCACCAGTCTCACGGGCAGCGGAACCCCGCTCGCCCCTGCCGCTTCAACCGCACGTCGGCTCAAGGCGGCGGACGCGCGTCAGCCCGGAACTAGAAAGGCGTTTGGCCGCGAAGTCAATTTCCCGCGCTCACTCGCGGCTGCCGGGCGCCACACTATCGGCGGCAAGCGTTGCGCGGAGCCCACACCGGGCGACAGGCTGCCCCGTGCGGCGCCGTCGGCCTCAGTAGGAACGCGGCGGCACGAAGAGGCAGATCGTGCGGCCGTCATTGGCGCCGGCGACGGAGCACCAATGAAACTCGCCATCCGGAGAGGTGCGCAGGCGCTTGTCGTGATAGCTGACCACCTCGCCCGTGCCGCGGATCACATAGCCGTCCGGACGCTCGGAGATCGCCTTCGAGGCAACTTCGCGGCAGTCATAGCCGGAACAGCAGGAATAGGGATAGGTCCAGCCTTTCGGCGCGTCATGAGCTTGGGCAGAATCCCCGGCGATCAGGAAAATAGCGACGACGGCCGCAGCCGGGGGAAGGGAGATGCTTCTTGTGCAGAACATGTCCTGTTCTCCAAGGTTTCCTCCCTGTTTGCTCGGTTTTGCTTTTTGTCGACCAGCCGCGCAGTCGATGGGCCATCGCGACCGACCGACGCCATTCTAGGTCGATTCGCCCTATTCTGCTTCGGGACTTTGGGACAAAGGGGCGCCGGCGAACCTCAAACTCGGCGAAGGGCTCCAAAGTTCCATTTCGGGACAGGGCGCGGGAACGCAGGAGGGCGGGGATTGACAGAAAACGCCCTGGCGTGTCCGCTTCCCGAACCGACGAGGTGGGGAGGTGCCGATGGGTGCGGAGACGCGGGATTCCGAACGGTACAGGGGGCTGAGGCGCGTCGAGCGGACGCTTCCCTCGGAACACTATTTCGGGGAGCGTGCCTTCCAGCGCGACCTTTCCGCCATCTGGTACCGCAGCTGGCTGATGGTCTGTCGCTCGTCCGAGATCGCCGAGCCGCGGGCTTTCCGCCTTTTCCGCATCGGCAGCCAGGAGCTGCTGGTGCTGCGCGACGAGGCGGGCACGCTCAGGGCCTTCCACAACACCTGCCGCCACCGCGGCTCGCAGCTCTGCCAGGCGGAGTCCGGGCGGCTCAAACGCCGGCTGATCACCTGCCCCTACCACGCCTGGTCCTATGCGCTGGACGGGCGGCTGGTGCGGGCTCCGTCCAAGCGGCTGCCGGAGGGCTTCGAGACCACGGAGCTTTCGCTCTACGGGGCGGCGGCCGCCGAATGGCGCGGCTTCGTGTTCGTCAACCTCGACGAAGCGGCCGAACCGGTCGAGATGGCCTTCGATCCGGCCGCGGGCGACCTTGGCCATTGGCCGCTCGAGGCGCTGCTGCCGGGGCATGTCTATCGCAAGACGATGGCCTGCAACTGGAAAGTCTTCTGGGAGAACTTCAACGAATGCCTGCATTGCCCAGGCGTGCATCGCGATCTGTCGCAGCTGGTGCCCATCTACGGGCGCGGGCTCATGACACGGCAGGACGATCCGGACTGGGCGAGCCATGCCGACGACGAGGCGCCGGAGTTCGCCGGCACGCTGCGCGGCGGTGCCGAAAGCTGGTCGGTGGACGGCAAGGCGCACGCGCCGCGCTTCGCCGGGCTGACCCCGGAAGAGGAGCGGGCCGGCCAGACCTATGCGGTCAGTCTGCCTTCGGCCTTCATCGTCGGCCATGTCGACTATGTCCGCGTGGTGCGGCTGAGGCCGCTCGGGCCGACGCAAACCGAGCTCGAGGCGCAATGGTTGTTCCTGCCCGAAGCGCTGGAGCCCGGCGCCGCCGACATCGACAAGATCGTGGCCTTCGGCCGGCAGGTGCTGGACGAGGATGCGGCCATCTGCGAGGTCAACCAGCGCGGGCTCGCCTCGATCCGACATCGTTCCGGGGTGCTGATGCCGGAGGAGTACGAGCTATTGGCCTTCCACGACTGGGTGCGCGGCAAGCATGCCCTGGCGGCGCGGAACGGCGCTCGCGTGTGAAAGGTTTGGACTTCCGCCCGACCCTGCGGTCAGGGCGCCGTGCCGCGCCCCAGAAGATCGTTGCAGTTGCCGGTCCCGGATTTCAGCCCCGCCAGGAATGGCTGGGCGGTGTCCAGCCACTCCTGGTGCGAGACCGGGTTTGCCTCGATCGCCGCAGCCGGCTTCTGCGTCACGAAGGCGGTTCCCTTGCTGTAGAGCCAGCAGGCGCGGGCCAGCAGCCGCCGGCTGCGTTGCCGAAGGAGGTCGGCGTCCCACATGACGTCGAGCACCTCCTGCTTGATGCCGGCCTTCCGCTCGGGGTCGGCCAGCGCCACGGCGACCGGATCGCTGCCGAGCAGGTCGTGCAGGTCGCGATAGTCGTGCGCGAGCTGCGCGGCGGCGTAGTTGAGATCGCTCTCGTCGCGCACCAGGTTGAACCACAAGACAGGGTCGAGCTCGCTCGACACGAGGGCGGATTCGAGGTCCGGCGAGCCATTGAGCACGCCGAAGGCGCTCGGGTCGACGTCGCGCTCCACCAGGAGCACCTGGCGGACCTGGTCGGCCAGCGCCGGCCCGTCGGCGATCACCGCGCCGTTGGCGCCGCCATCCTCGGGCCTGATGTAAGGACCACCGACGTCGAGCAGCGCGTCAAACTCGCCGAGCGATTCGGCGGCGGCAGCCCCGCGGGCGATGCGAACGGCCATACGCGACAGCACCTGCTGCAATTCGGCCTCGCGCCGGCGGTGATCCTGATAGTTCTGCTGGAAGAAGAACATGAACAACGAGACGCCGATGCCGACCAGGATGACGCCCAGCTGGGACACCGTATTGCGATAGTACTCCAGGAGCTTTTCGCGATGTCTGAGGTCGTTGCGAACGTTCTGAGCAACCCACGCGTTGACGATGAGCGAGATGATCAACAGCCCCGTGCCGACCAGAATGACGCCGCCGATCAAAAGATAGCTGTGACCGGACAGTGGATTGAAATTCAGGTCTGTGAACAACGGCATGGGCCGCAGACTAATGCTGCTCACAGCAATAAAGCTAGAGCCTTCGCGCGGCAGAAGCGGTTCTTCCCTTCCCTTGCCAAGGTTCCGCGGGGAGAGCTATGCGAGGCCATGGCGGTTCCACACGCCGTGGACCCGGAGCAAAACCCTCCATGTCGGGTGATTTCGGGCAGAATGCGTTCGGGTCCGTGCAGGAACGCGAGCCAAACCAGCGGAACCAGACGAAAACGCCGATCCTCACCGTCAGTCCTCGCCAGGGCCAGGCGGTCTGAGCACGCCGATGCTCGTTCGCAAGACCGCCGACCGGTGCCACCAAGCCTGGCCGCGGGGAGCGCTGATCGATCAGGCAGCTCCGCTCGTCAGCGGCGCTCCTCAGCCAGGGGGGTGCAGCTCGATCGGGGGTGGCGCTGAATGAGGAGGCGCGCCCGACATGCGCCGTTCATACAAACGAGGAAGCCATGCACCGGCAGGCGTCAAGTCGCGGCCATGATCGGGCCAGGCGCCAACCACACCATTCGGGCAACGCTTGCGCCATCGAGCGCCTGGAGTGTTGCCGGGACCAGGGAAAAGCCGACCCCTCTGAAATCTCGAAGACGCTGCCACGACGGGCTGCGGTCGAAGACATTCGGCGATTCCGATGCGTGCTGGAGTTCCGATTGATTTTCCGCAGAGGCAAAAAAATGGCGCGGTGCCGCCGACGGCCGACAGGGAACCGGTTGGCGCGACAAGCCGAAAGGGATTTGCGAACAGCATGTCAGTGCCCAGCATGTCAGCGCCCAGCGGGTTCATCCCAATGCAGCGCAGCGTGCTGACCTCGCCTACGAGATCGCGGACAACCGTATAAAACCCAGGGAAGGACGTGGCGCACCCCAGACAGCGTCAATCCCAGCGGGGCGCGAAGTCGAAGTCGCAGAGCCGGCTGTTGCGCGAGGAAAGTGCCGTGATGGCGGCCATCTCCTCGGCAGCAAGCGCGAAGTCGAAGATGGCGGCGTTCTCCGCCAGGCGTTCCTTCCTGGTGGTGCGCGGGATGGCGGCGACTCCGTCCTGCTGGACGTGCCAGCGCAGTACGATCTGCGCCGGCGAACGGCCGTGGCGGGTGGCAGCGTCCCGGATCGGCGGCTCTTCGAAGAGACCGCGGCCGCGGTAGAGCGGGCAATAGGACACCAAAGCGAGACGCGCGTCGCGGCAGGCGGCGCCGACCTTTTGCTGGTCGAGATAGGGGTGATACTCGACCTGGTTGCAGGCGAGCGGGGCTTCCGATGCCCGCACCGCCCGCTCGAGCAGGGCGGTCGGGAAGTTGGCGACGCCGATATGCCGAGCGAGCCCGCGACGGCGCGTCTCGTTGAGGGCCTCGACCGACCGCTCGAGCGGCACCCGGTCGTTGGGCCAATGGATGAGCAGGAGGTCGACGGAAGGAAAGCCGAGCCGCTTCACGCTCGCTTCGGCAGAACGGAGAAGGTCGCCAGGCGCGATGTCGGTCCACCACACCTTGGTGGTGAGAAACACGGCGTCGCGCGCTAGGCCGGAGGCGCGGATGCCTTCACCGACGGCCGCCTCGTTATCGTACATGGCCGCCGTGTCGACGTGGCGGTAGCCGAGGCGCAAGGCCTCGGCCACGATTTCGGTGCACTGCCGGCCCCTCAGCGTCCAGGTGCCAAGGCCGAGCGCCGGGATCGCCGCGCCGTTCGCCTCGATCCGATGCATGCTCATCTCCTCTGCCGCTCTCCCGCTTGCGCTGCCGGCGAAAGCGCTGCAACAGAAGGCATGTACGCGCAAGACGACCCCGCTGGAAGCCGCAAGATGCGGCGTATCGCCGCCATCGACCTCGCCCGGGGGGCGGCGCTCGTCGCCATGGCCGTCTATCACTTCGCCTGGGATCTGGAATTTTTCGGCTATGTCGAGCCGGGGACCACGGCTGCCGGAGGCTGGAAGCTGTTTGCGCGCGCGATCGCGACGAGCTTCCTCATCTTGGCGGGCGTCAGTCTCGCGCTCGCCCATGGCAAGGGCATCCGCTGGAAACCATTCTTCCGCCGGCTGGCTAAGGTCGGCGGCGCGGCCGCGCTGATCTCGGCGGGCACCTTTGTGGCGATCCCCAACGATTTCATCTTCTTCGGCATCCTGCACCAGATCGCGCTGGCCAGCGTGCTCGGCCTCGCCTTCCTGCGCCTGCCGGCGCCGGTGACGCTGCTGGCCGCCGCTGCCACGATCGCGGCCCCGCATTTCCTGCGCAGCCCGCTTTTCGACCATCCGGCGCTCTGGTGGGTCGGGCTGTCGACGCAGAACCCGCACTCCAACGACTATGTGCCGGTGTTTCCATGGTTCGGCGCCGTGCTGGCGGGAATCGGCGCCGCCCGCCTCTTCGTCGTGCCGCTCGGGCGACTGGCCGGGCGCGAGCCGCCAGCGGCATTCGCCCCCTTGAGCTTTGCGGGACGGCACAGCCTGGCGTTCTATCTCCTGCACCAGCCGCTGCTGATCGGCGCGCTGTGGCTTTTTAGCCAATTGGCGCCGCCGGCCGTTCCGCCTCAGGACGCCCAGTTTCTCCGCGCCTGCCAGGCGAGTTGCTTAGAGGCCCGAACCGGGCCGTTCTGCACGACCTATTGCGGCTGCATGCTCGACCGTCTGGTGGCGGCCAAGGCGCTCGACAGCATCTTTGCGGACGCGCAGAATACGGCGGTTCAAGAGAGCGTGCAGGCAATGGCGGCCGCATGCACGGAGGAGACCGACGCCGAGTCGCGGCAAGAGGGAGGAGGGTCCCCATGAGCGAAAGGCAGGTGCGGCCGAGCCGAGTGCCATGGCCGCCGCTCCTCTACCTGGCCGCCATCGCGGCCAGCCTGGGCTTGAACGCGTTCTATCCCCTGCCCTATTTGGGGCCGCCGCTCTCGGACCTGCTGTTCGCCATCGGGTGGCTGGCGATAGCGGCGGTCGTGGCCATCGACGTGGCCGCCTTCCATACGCTGCGCAAAGCCAACACCACCGTGCTCCCGCATCGCGGAGCCGACCATCTGGTCACCGACGGTCCGTTCTCCTTCACCCGCAACCCGATCTACCTCGCCAATACCCTGCTGATGTTCGGGCTCGGGCTGGTCAGCGGAATCACCTGGTTCTTCCTGCTCGGCCTCGTCGCTGCGTTCCTGACGCAGAAGCTGGCGATCGAAGGCGAGGAGCAGCATCTGGAAATCCGCTTCGGCAAGCGCTACCGCGACTACGCCAAGCGCGTCCGCCGCTGGATCTGACCAGCTGTCAGGTGGTAACGCCAAGCTCGGCGAGTCGCTCGACGCAGGATTCCTCGGCGTGGTCGAGCTCGGCGAGCGTTTCTTCGAGGTCGCGCCGCTTCTGGCGCAGCCCTTCCCGCTTCTCCTCGATGCGCCGGATCATCAGCTTCAGCTGGCCCACTTCGCCCGGCGGCTCGCGGTACATCTGGATGATCTCGCGGATCTCGGCGATCGAGAAGCCGAGCCGCTTGCCGCGCATGATCTGCTTGACCAGATGACGGTCGGAAGGACGGAAGAGCCGGGTGCGGCCCCGCCTGACGGGATGGATCAGGCCTTCGTCCTCGTAGAACCTCAAGGTCCGGGTCGAAATCTCGAACTCGCGGGTCAATTCCGTGATCGTGTAGTAGTCCCGCATCGACTGCCCTTGAGCCCAGCAAGCGAAAAACTTCGCACGGCATTTACGTAAAAGTCAATCGCGAGCGGAGTTAGAGGCGGATCAGCCCAAATGGAGCCACCAAGTGGCCAGGCCTAGGAAGGCCAGGAAGCCAGTGACGTCGGTGACCATCGTGGTGAAGATGGACGAGGAGATGGCCGGATCGGCGCCGGATCGGTGGAGGAGCAAGGGAATGAGGATGCCGGCCAGCGCCGCGGCCAGCATATTGATCACCATGGCGGCGGCGATCACCAGGCCGAGGTCGCGGTTGTGGAACCAGAAGCCGGCGATGATGCCCAGGATGAGCGCGATGATCGCGCCATTGAGCAGGCCGACCAGGACCTCGCGCCGGATGACCCGTTGGGCGTTGTAGATGTCGAGGTCGCGGGTGGCGAGCGCCCGCACGGTGACGGTCATCGTCTGGGTGCCTGAATTGCCGCCGAGCGAAGCGACGATGGGCATCAGGGCGGCCAGGGCCACCATCTGTTCTATCGTGGCGCCGAACAGGCTGATGACGCTGGCCGAGAGGAAGGCGGTCGCCAGGTTGACGAGCAGCCAGGGAACGCGCGAGCGCGACGTCTCGATGACGGTGTCCGACAGCTCCTCGTCGCCGACGCCACCCATGCGCAAGAGGTCTTCCTCGGCCTCCTGCTGGATGACGTCGACCACGTCGTCGATGGTGAGCACGCCGACCAGCCGCTCGTTCTCGTCGACGACCGCGGCCGACAAAAGGTCGTATTGCTCGAACTCGCGCGCCGCCTCCTCCTGATCCATTGTGGCCGGAATGGCGTGGCGGGTCTCGCGCATGATCTCGTCGATCTTCACCGAGCGCTTGGTGCGCAGGATCTGGTCGAGATCGACGCCGCCCAGGAGCTTGAAGCTGGGGTCGATGACGAAGATCTGGCTGAAATGGTCGGGAAGGTTGGTGTCCTCCCGCATATAGTCGATGGTCTGGCCGACGGTCCAGAAGGGCGGGACGGCGACGAACTCCGTCTGCATGCGCCGTCCGGCGGTCTCCTCGGGATAGTCGAGCGCGCGCCGGAGGCGGATGCGCTCGGTGAAGGGCAGCTGGGCGAGGATCTCCTCCTGATCCTCCTGATCGAGGTCCTCCAGGATGTAGACCGCGTCGTCGGAATCGAGCTCCTGGACGGCCTGCGCGATCTGGTCGTTTGGCAGGTTGTCGACGATGTCCAGGCGGATCGCCTCGTCGACCTCGGTCAGCGCCGAGAAATCGAAGTCCGAACCCATCAGATCGACGAGGGCTCGGCGCTGCTCGGGCATCAACGCTTCCAGAAGGTCGCCGAGCTCGGACTGGTGGAGACCGGAAACGTCCTCCTTGAGGGTCAGCGTGTCGCGGTCGGCAATGGCGGCGCCGATATGGGCGAGGTAGGCGGCGCGAATGGCGCCGTCCTCGCCGTAGATATCGGCGCCTTCGGGCCCTGGGTGGGCGGCGGCCGCTTCGTCGTTGCCTTCCACCAGTCGAACTCCGCTTACAGGGGCCGCCTGCGGCGGCTGCGAGCCGTCGCCGACCAAGCCCTATCGGCAAGCCGCTGGCGGTTCAAGAGCGGCGGGTGGACCTGGAGATGGGGGTGGGGGCGACGGATCGCCAGGAGTTCAGGGACTTGCCGGCAGGACCTCACGTCCTGGCAGACCTGGAATGCCCGCGACCATGCCGCGCGGCGGGGCGGCGCCCGCCGCCTCCTCGGCAAGCCGCGCCTTGGCGCGTGCGGCAGCGACCGTGGCCACGGCCACGAAGAACAGGATGCCGGGATCGGCACTGCCGCCGTTGAAGGCGGCGCCGACGAGCCCACCGAGCGTGACGGCGCGGACCCCGGCCACCGTATCGGCGGTGCTGGCGTCGACCCAGGGCTCCAGCGATCCCAGGCCGCGGAGGACGACGAAGAGAAGCCCCGCCATCATCAGGGCGCCGATGACGCCGAGCTGTGACAGGACCGCGATCGGCCAGCTGGAGGCGCGGGAGCTGCCGAAGCCCAGTCCGAAGCCACTGGTGTCGACCAGCGCCTCTAGGCTCTTGCTGTTCCAATAGGCCCGCTCCTGGCCGGAGCTCGACGAATGCTTGTTGATCACCATCGTATCGATCAGCTGGCCGAAGGCATCGAAGGCGCGCTCGTTGTAGATCAGCACGGCCAGGAAGGCGATGAGACCGGCGAAGCCGACGATGAGGACCGCGAGATCGGGTCTGTCGAGCCGGCCGCGGCCGATCCGGGTGCCGAGCGAGGCGGCGAGCGGGAGGGCGAGCACGGCCATGCCGACATAAGCCGTCGAGGAGGTGGACAAGAGGAGAAGCACGAGCAGCACGACGGTGAGCGCGGCGGAGAGGCGCGAGCCCGTGCGGCGCCAGTCCACATAGACGAAGGCGATGCAGGCGAGCGACATGCCGCCGAAGCCCGAGGCCTCGGAATAGGCGCCGGTGATGCGCGCGAAGCCGGCCTCGCTGGTCTCGGTGAGCATGACGTAGCTCGCCGTGCGGATCGGCTCCAGGAGGTCGCCGACGCCGCCCAACTTGCAGGCGAAGTCGATCAGTCCCATGGCCGTGTGGGCAATGACGAACAGCAGCACGCCCTTGCGAACCAGATCGAAGCGGTCCCGATGGAAGAGGATCAGGGTCAGGGCGATCGCGGTGAAGCCGCCAAGCAGGAAATAGCCGGTCTGCGAGATGTTCCCCGATACGGGAGAGAGCGGCACCTCGATAACGCCGAAGCGCTGCGGCGACTGAACAAAGGATGTGGTCTGACCGGCGAACAGGCGGGGGAACAAAAAGGCGCTGACCGCGGCATAGAGCATCAGCGCGACCAGCAGCCACATCGTCCTGACGCTGCCGAATACCGTGCCGAACTCCTGCAGGAAGCGGCGGCGCAAGGTGGTCGCGGCGACGAGAAGCGCGGCAAAGACGGTGTAGATGAGCGGCGAGGAGCCACCGAGCGAGCTCAAAGTGACCAATGCGGTCGAAGCGAAGGCGAGCGAAATGAACAGGCCGAGGAAGAGCGGCGCCCGCCAGACGAAGCCGGTCGCCAGCACGGCGAGGCAGACGATGAAGCCGGCGATGGACGCTTGCACCCTTGGACGGCCTCCTGTCCGATGACCCTGGCGGTCGACCTGTCTCCCGCCGATGCCAGGACCGGCGAATCCATTGAGGACGCCCGATTCCTGCGCCTGGCCATCATGGCACGCCGAGACGGCGCCGCGGAAACCCGGCATTGGTGGTAGCCGGTGGTAGGCAGGCCCTGCTTACGGCGGGGTTCAGGGGCGATCGTGCCGGCGCGAGCCACCCCTCCCGCGCCTCAAAAACCGCGGCGCCGCCCTTGTTTCGCCAAAGGCTATTTGCTACATGCCGCGGGCCGGCGCGAGCCGGTCCTTCGTGACGTGCGGTCGTGGCGGAATTGGTAGACGCGCAGCGTTGAGGTCGCTGTGGGGCAACCCGTGGAAGTTCGAGTCTTCTCGACCGCACCACCGATCAGGTGATCCTTGATCCTGCTTAGCTTTCGCCAATTTTCCGGAGACGGACCGCCCCTGAGAGTGCCGAGGCGCGGGGCGGTGAACGAGCGAGCCTAGCGCAGCTTTGGCGGGGCGTTGAGCGTATGGACCAGCTGGTCGAGCAGCTGGTCCTCATGCGTGAAGCCGCAGCGAACGAGCTCGAGCGCGATGACGGGCGCGTCGTCATGGGCCGGCTGATCCAGGATCAGCCTGCCAGCCAGGCGGCCCAGTACGCGGTCGATCATAGCCAGTTGAGCAGGCGTCACGACGCCCGCCGCTTCTCGTGTGTCGGTCATAGGTTGCCCGCCAACTCGCGACGGCACACTCTACGCCTCCCCGCGGGCGCCCTCAAATCACGATGGTGGGAAAATCACATCGTCTCGACGGAGAGGACCGCGCTTATTGACCAATCTCCAGTCGATCGAAAACGGGATCGACCAGTGCTAGGATGGCCGCCGCGCGAAGAGGAGCCACAAGCTCGGTGATGTCGCGCGCCACGATGAGGGGACGTTTGAGCGCCAGTGGTCGGCCGCAACCATTGCGCGTCCCGCCCGGCTTTTAGACGCTGCAAGCCCTTCGCACTGCCTCGACCATACGGCCCGTCGGCCGACTGCCAAGACCTCGATCGCCTGCAACCGCGACACGGAGAATGGGAGAACCTTCATGACCGAAAGCCCTTCACGCAGCCAAACCAGTGCCTCGGAAGTCCGGGGCATCGACATGAAGCTCGAAGCCGTCGTCATCCCGGTCTCGGACGTCGAGCGGGCCAAGAGCTTCTACACCAAGCTCGGCTGGCGGCTCGACGCCGACTTCGTGGTGAGCAAAGATTTTCGGGCCATCCAGTTCACTCCACCGGGTTCGCCCTGCTCGGTCCATTTCGGCAAGGGGATCACCAAGGCGGCGCCCGGCTCGGCGTCCGGACTCTTTCTCATCGTCTCCGATCTCGAGGCGGCGCGCGCCGAGCTGGTCGCCCGAGGCGTCGAGGCGGGCGAAGTGTTCCACCAATGGGTCGGGGAGGAGCCCAAGAGCGGCGTCGATCCGCAGCGGCGGAGCTATGCATCCTATGCCACGTTCAGCGATCCGGACGGCAACAGCTGGCTGCTGCAGGAGGTGACGGCGCGCCTGCCGGGGCGGGTGGACACTGACGAGACGACCTTCACATCGGCAAGGGACCTCGCCGCCGCCCTTCGACGTGCAGGAGCTGCGCATGGCGAGCACGAGAAGCGGACCGGCGGTCAATACGACACCAACTGGCCGGACTGGTACGCCGAATACATGGTCGCAGAGCACGGCGGGAAACCGCTGCCTAGCTGAGCCGAGCCGCCGCGAGGGCGGCTGGCGGTGGTCGCCGTTCGACCCCCCGCCCAGCGCTGGCCGCTGGCGTCTCCCCGGCGGACGGGCTACAGAATGAGCGGTTCGTTCATCGGTCGGCTGCTGCCCAAGAGGGTGTCGAATGGCTGAAAGCCGCGCACAGCGCCGTCTGGCGGCCATTCTGGCTGCCGATGTCGTTGGTTATTCCCGGCTGATGGAGTCCGACGAGACGGGTACGCTCGAGCGCCTGAAGGCGCTGCGGCGAGACATCATCGACCCTTCGATCGCCGCGCATTCCGGCCGTATGGTCAAGCTGATGGGGGATGGCGCGCTCGTCGAGTTCGCCAGCGCCATCGACGCGGTGACCTGCGCCGTCGAAATCCAGAAGATGGTCGGCGAGCGCAATGCCGCGGCGCCGGAAGGCCAGTCGATCCGGTTTCGCATCGGCATCAATGTCGGCGACATTATCGTCGAGGGCGAGGACATCTACGGCGACGGGGTCAACATCGCGTCGCGGCTGGAAGGGATGGCAGAGCCCGGCGGAATCTTCATCTCCCGGACGGCAGCCGATCAGGTCCGCGACAAGGTGCCGATCCGGATCGAGGATCGCGGCGACGTGGCCCTGAAGAACATCGTGCGCCCCATCCAGGTGTTCTGCGTCGTCCCCGAAGGCGTCGGCCTTCTGGGGCCGGCCGCCTCGCCGCAGCCTTCCGCCGGCGCGACGCCCAAGGGGCTGTCCATCGCGGTGCTGCCCTTCGCCAATATGAGCGGCGACGCCGAGCAGGAGTACTTCGCAGACGGGATCTCCGAGGACATCATCACGGCTCTTTCGAAACTCTCGCAGCTCTTCGTGATCGCCCGCAATTCCTCGTTCGCCTTCAAGGGCAAGAACGTCAACGTTCAGGAGGTGAGCAAGAGCCTCGGCGTGCGCTACGTCCTGGAAGGCAGCGTGCGAAAGTCCGGCAACCGCGTCCGCATCACCGCCCAGCTGATCGACGCCAGCACCGGCGGGCACCTTTGGGCAGAGCGTTTCGATCGCGAGCTCACCGACATCTTCGCTGTCCAGGACGACGTCACGCAGCACATCGTCGGCGCGCTGGCGCTCAACCTGACGGAGAAAGACCAACAGCGACTGGCGAGCGAGCACACCGACAATCTCGAGGCCCATGACTGCTTTCTGCGCGGCCGGGACCAGATCTGGTTGTTCCGAAAGGAAACGAACGTTGAGGCGCAACAGCTGCTGAAACGGGCCATCGACCTCGATCCGGGCTTCGTTCCGCCCTATGCGTTCCTGGCCTTCTCGCATGGGATGGACTATGTGAACGCTTGGGTCCCCTCGGCCTCGCAGCCGCTGGTGCAGGCGGAGCAGCATGCGAGGAAGGCGGTCGCGCTTGCCGAGCGCTATCCCTACGGACACTGGGTGCTGGGGATTGCGCTCCTCTACCTGCGGCGGCATGAGGCAGCCATCCGCGAGGCGGAACGCACGATCGCGCTCTCGCCCAACCTTGCGGAGGGCCACGAAAGCCTGGGCAACCAGCTGCTCTATTCAGGCAAGCCCGAGGAGGCGCTGGCCTGCTTCGACCGGGCGATGGCACTCAACCCCTACCATCCGGACGTCTATCTGCATTTCCAGGCGCAGGCGCTGTTCCATCTGGGGCGGTACGAGGATGCGGTCGGCGCGCTCAGCCGACGTCTGGTCCGCAACCCGGGAACCGACGTTTCGCGGGCTCTGCTCGCCGCATCCTACGGCCAGCTCGGCCGCATCGCGGAGGCGCGCGAGCAATGGGATGCGCTGTTCCGCATCAACCCGGACTATTCGCTGTCGCAGCGCCGCTCGGTGCTGCCTTACAGAAACCCTGCCGACTTCGAACTCATCGTGGATGGACTGCGCCGGGTCGGCCTCGTCGAGTAGGTCGCGGACCTCGTTGCAAGCTTGCGCAGGACCGATCGGCGAAGACTTGCCGGCACCAAGTGAGGTCTCGGTTGGCGACGAAGACCCGTGCAGGGGTCCGCGGGCCGACCGAATTGCGACCTAGGTCTCGGAATCAGGCCAGGGAACCCTGATCCATCCGACGGGCGTTGAGGTATCGCGTCGTCACGCTGGCCCGCTCCAGGACCTCCTCGACGCTGTCCGCCTGGACCACGGCCCATACCTCCTGCGAGGATCCGGCCGCAAGCTCGCGGGACTTCGCCTCGAAGACAATCGCCTCCCAATAGCGACCGCCGCGCGCCTCGCGATGCGGGGCCCCGACGAAGAAGTGCCGGGTCGCAGCCTTCGAAGCGCGGCTCTTCGCACAAACCATCCGTACCATTTTCGTCCTCCTCCTCGTTCGGCGAAGGGGCCCTCCGACGGATTTCGTCCCATCCTGGGCCACCTTCCCTCGCCTCCCGGATCGCGGTTCAAGAACCGTGCCAGTCCGGCCCGTTCAGCTCCCGCCGGCTCCAGGTCACCCATTTTGGTCGCTGGCCGCCGACGCCGCAGAAGCCGATACTTTGCCCGGGGCTCTCCACGGGAGCGTTTCAGTGCTCGCAAATCGACACGCAGGTGGCGGCCGTTTCGGCCGGCAGCTCAAACAATGGTCGGCGACACTGGTCGCCAACGCGCTGTCGACCTACGCACTCGACACGGTTTCCACCGCGGCCGGGGTGCTGCTCGCCGCCTCGGGCCTGCTCCTTGGTGTCGGCTGGGGCGCCCTCCTGGTGCTCCTCGGAGCTTCCTACGTGGTCTGGGGCTATGGTCTCTCGTCGAGCCTCGATGCGAACTGGCGGCTGCTCACCAGCACCGGCACCAGCACCAGCGCTCTTTCCAAACTTGCCTACGAGCTGACCGCGCGGAGCTCGCAAGGCACCCGCCGCTTCCTGGCCGCCAGCGGCTATGTGCTTTTCGAGCTGGTCAAGGAATCTCCCTACTATCTCGCCGCGTTCGGGCTGGCGTTTGCCAGCGAGACGGTGACAGCAGAGCAGGCGATGATCTTTCTCGCCGGCGCCAACCTCGGGGCGGCAGCCTATGAGGGGGCGCTCGGCTGGTCGACGCGATCCATGCTGCGACGGACCCGCCCCACAGGCTACGCCTCGTTCGACCAGGGATGGTCGCCGCGCCAATATCTAGCGAGCTACTACGGCAGCGTCGAGGAGGACGAGCGCGAGACGATCGCCTTCTTCAGCGCGGCAGCGCGGCAGATGCCAGCTGACGAGCCGGCACTGGTTTTCGGCGCGGGGCCGACGCTGCATCATGTGTTCCTGATGGCCGAACGGGCGTCCGAGCTCCACATCGGCGACTATCTCAGCTCCAACCTCGATGAGATCTCCCGCTGGATCGGCCAGGAAGCCGGCGCGCACGACTGGCGGCCCTTTGTGGCCTATACACTGCAGTGCGAAGGCGCCGTCGCTCTCGGCCGCGCCGCCATTGCGGAGCGCGAAAGGCTTACCCGGCACAAGATCAGCGCCTTGATGGACGTCGACATTCGGAAGGAATGGCCGCTGGGGGCCTCGCACAGGCTCTACGGGACCGTGCTAAGCGCCTACTGCGTCGATTCCGCGACATCCGACATCGAGGTGTGGCGGCTCTATATGACGCGTGTCGCGCAGATGGTGCGGCCGGGGGGGACGCTGCTCGTCGCAGCCTTGGGCCGGACCCACCGCTATTTCGTCGGGGACAATGCTTTTCCGAGCCCCTGCCTGGACGAGGCCGATCTCCGGGCACTGCTCCTCGGCTTCTTCCGGCAGGCCGACCTCACGGTCCACGACGTGGACGTTCCGGGATGCGCCGTGCACGGGTACACGAGGATCATCCTGGCGGCCGGGCACAACCGGCTGTAGCGCTGGCGAGGATCGCCGGTTGATTGGCAAGGCGGCGGTCATGGAGCGGCGGTCGGCCGGGTCCGATCGGGAATCCGGCTGGGCTGTCCCCGGTTGTTCCTGACGTTGGCGATGCGCTCCAGCGCATGGCTGCCGCGCGTCGTGCTGACGGCCGGCAAAAGCGCTGGCCCATTGGTCGCGGCTTGATTGCCGGGGCTTTCTCGGCCAAGCAGGGGGACCTTTCCTCGGCCGGCCAGCACATGCTCTTTTCCGCCCATCCGCTTCGCGGCGTCCTCTTCATGGTTCTGTCGACGGGGTTCTTCGTAATCAATGACAGCATGATGAAGCTGGCAGCAGAGGCGCTTCCTCCCTACCAGGTCCTGATGCTTCGCGGAGTCGCGGCCTTCCTGTGGGGCGCACCGCTCGTCCTTCTGGCCGGCTACGCGAGCAAGGCCCACCTCGTTTTCGAGCGGCGGGTGCTCGCCCGCAACCTCGCCGAGACCGGAGCCATCCTGTGCTATGTCGTGGCGCTCGCCAACATGCCCATCGCGGACGCGACGGCACTCGGCCAGGTCACCCCACTCCTCGTGCTCGTCGGCGCCGCCTTCCTGTTCGGCGAACGAATCTCGCGCAGTGGCATGCTGCTCATCGCATGCGGCTTCGCCGGCGCCCTGCTGGTCGCCCAGCCGACCATGCACGGCATCTCCATCTTCGCCATGTTGGCGCTGGCGAACGCTGTGCTCTGCGCGGTGCGCGACCTCGTCGGGCGGCGGGTGGGTGGCCATGTGCCGGGTCTGATCGTCGCCATGTCGGCGGTGATCGTGGTGCTGATGGGGGCTGGCGTGGCGCATCTTCTTACCGAAGAATGGACGGCGCCGGACAGACGCCAGCTGATGCTCCTCGGAAGTGCGGGCCTGTTCCTCGTCTTCGGACACTTTTTCATGTTCATGGCCTATCGTGTCGGGCCAACCAGGGTGGTGGCACCGTTCTACTACTGCTTCACGGTGTGGGCGGTGATCTCCGGCGTCGCCGTTTTCGGCGAGCTTCCGAACGCCCTTGCGCTCGTCGGAATGATGCTGGTGATCGGGAGCGGCCTCGCCATCGTGCTGATCGACGAGCGGAAACGGCGGCTGGTGCCCGTCGCCTGATAGCTGGATAGCTGTCTCCCGCCCCGAGGTTCGATCGGCCGTACGGCGATGGGCTGTGCCAAAAGAAGGCGCCGAGCCGCCAGCCTTCGAACGTCAATCCGCCTGGGTGCAGTCAAGGCACAGGGTTCAACGCAGGTCGACTGTCGTCCATATGGTTCTACCGGCTGTCCAGATTGGGGGCCAGCTGATAGGCTAACCTCCAACCGACGACCATCCTGTTGTCCGTGTCTCTTTCCGCCAGCTCAATTGCAACGACTATGACGCGAATAGACTCCTTTCCGAAAAGTTCCATGGTTGGAATAGGTTATAGCCACTCTCTCACCTGGCGAAATAACACCTCGGACACAGCCGAGGGCAGGTTGACGATAGTCCCGCGAATGATCGATAGCCGCCGCTCCCTGGGCTTGGCGGCCGCGTGCGTGACTTGATCGTCATCGGGGCGAAGGAGTTGCCCGTGGTCACCCGCGACATCCTGTTTCGACATTTCCGACCGGCTGCCGACGCGCCGCCCGTGGTCTGGGCGACGACCGACGGCCTGATGCCATATCCCGATGCGTTGACCGCGATGGAACGCCTCGCCGAGGCGGTGCGCGCCGGTACCGCCCCGGAACTCGCCTGGCTGGTCCAGCATCCGCCGCTCTACACGGCCGGCACGAAGGCCCGGGCCGCCGACCTCCTGGACCCTGACCGATTTCCAGTGTTCGAGGCCGGACGCGGCGGCGAATACACCTATCACGGACCGGGCCAGCGGGTGGTGTACCTGATGCTCGACCTGAAGCGACGGCGCGAGGATGTTCGCGCCTTCGTCGCGGCCCTCGAGGAATGGATCATTCAGGCGCTGGCCCTTCTCAACATCGTCGGCGAACGACGAGAGGATCGGGTGGGCGTCTGGGTCGTCCGTCGCGATCGCCCACCCCTGCCCGACGGGCGCCTTTCCGAAGACAAGATCGCGGCGATAGGCGTTCGCCTCAAGCGATGGGTCAGCTTTCATGGCGTCGCGATCAACGTCGATCCGGACCTCGGCCATTTCACCGGAATCGTCCCTTGCGGCGTCGCCCGGCACGGCGTGACCAGCCTCCTGGATTTGGGTTCGCCGGCAAGCATGGCCGACCTGGACCTCGCTTTGAAAACATCATTCGAGGACGTCTTCGGAGGCCTGGTCGAGGCGTCTCCTCGCAGCTTCGCAGATTGCAAGCATGCTGGGCAGAGCTATGGGATGCCGGCCATCTGAACATTCAAATGGCGCCAATCCAGAGCGCCACGGACATCAGAAAAGCGGACATGCAAACCATGGAAATCACATCCTGGAAAAGATCCGTCATAGCAGCCTCCGATGCTCGAATGTTCGATTTTCGTTCTAAGTTTGTTCAAATTCTTTGTCAAGCGCGTTTCTCTAGGGCGTCCGTAATCCACCGCTAATTTAGTGAACGTATAGTGAACGAATGCTCTTGCTTTGTTCGGATTGTCGTGCTTTGGTGATGCAACCACGAGACGAACCGAGGCGGGGCAGCTATGGAATGGGAATTGCCGCTGGCGCAGTGTATCCGGGAAAGGAGACTGAGTGCGCTCCAGGGCCTGCCGGTCGCCACGTTCATGATGGCGCGGGCGCTGCCGCGTCCGGTTCGTCAAAACCGGCCCTCGTCGGCCTCAGAGAGGAACGATCTGGCCTTCCGCCAGAGTTACCCGCCTGTCCATGCGGGCGGCCAGCTGATGGTTGTGTGTGGCGATGAGAGCCGCCAGGCCGGATTGCCTCACCAGGGCTTCCAGCGCGTCGAACACATAGGACGCCGTCGTCGGATCGAGATTGCCGGTTGGCTCGTCGGCAAGCAGGACCAGCGGTGCGTTGGCGACCGCGCGCGCAATCGCGACGCGCTGCTGCTCGCCCCCCGACAATTCGGCGGGACGGTGCTCGGCACGCTTGCCGATTTGCATGTAGTCGAGCAGTTCGCCAGCCCTGCGGCGCGCTTCCGCCGCGGGCAGCCCGCGGACCAGCTGTGGCATCATGATGTTCTCGACAGCCGAGAACTCGGGCAGCAAGTGATGAAATTGGTAGACGAAGCCGATGTCGTTGCGGCGGATGGCGGTTCGATCGTCATCGGAGAGACGGCCGCAGGCACGACCGGCCAGCAAGACGTCGCCGGCGTCCGGGCGCTCCAGAAGTCCCGCCGTGTGGAGCAAGGTCGACTTGCCGGCGCCCGAAGGCGCAACCAAGGCCACCATCTCGCCGGACATGAGCGAAAAGTCTGCCCCGGCCAGGATTGTCAGCCGTCGCGGACCCTGGACATAGGAGCGCTCCACCGCGCGGAGCTCCATGACGGCCGCCGCGGCGGTCACTCGTACCTCAGCGCTTCGACCGGATCGAGCCTGGCGGCCCGCCAGGCCGGGAAAAGAGTTGCGAGAAATGACAAGGTCAAGGCCATCAGGACGACCGAAACGGTCTCGCTGACATCCATCTTGGCCGGGAGCTGGCTCAGGAAGTACAGCTCGGGGTTAAAGATGGTCGTTCCCGAGAGCCACGAAAAGAATTGGCGGATCGGTTCCACATTGAGGCAGATGACGACGCCGAGGAGGACGCCGGCCAGGGTCCCGGTCACGCCGATCGCGGCACCCGTCATCAGGAAGATCCGCATCACGGAGCCGCTCGTCGCGCCCATGGTGCGCAGGATGGCGATGTCACTTCCCTTGTCCTTCACCAGCATGATCAGGCCGGAAATGATGTTCAGGGCGGCGACCAACACGATGAGCGTCAGGATCATGAACATGACGTTGCGCTCCACCTCCAGTGCGGAGAAGAACGTTTGATTGCGCTGGCGCCAATCGGCGAGGTAGAGCTGGCGTTCCGCCGCGGCTTCGACGGGCGCCTTCAGCGCTTCCACGTCGTCCGGATCATCGGCATAGATCTCGATCGTCTGGGCGCGGCCTTCCTGGTTGAAGAAGAGCTGTGCCTCGGCAAGCGGCATGAAGATGATGGAGGCATCGTATTCGGACATGCCGATCTCAAAGACGGCTACAACGGGGTAGGCCTTCACCCGCGGCGTCGTTCCGAGCGGCGTGACATCGCCCTCGGGGGCGAACAGGGTAATGGAATCCCCGACGCCGAGGCCCAGCCCTTCCGCCATGCGGGTGCCGATCGCCACGCCCTCGCTGGAATCGAAGCCGACGATCGAGCCCTGGCGGATATTGTCAGCGACCAGTGCGACCTTGGCGAGATCGTCGCCACGGATGCCCTTGACGAGCGCGCCCGTGCCCGGACCGACCGTGCCAGTGGCGAAGATCTGTCCCTCGATCAACGGCATGGCCAGCTTCACGCCGGGCACTGCAGCGATCCGGGCCGCTACCTGCTGGTAGTCGTCGAGCGGTGTATCGACGGGCTGCATCACGAGGTGGCCATTGATGCCGAGGATGCGGGTGAGCAGCTCTTCGCGAAAGCCGTTCATCACGGCCATCACGATGATCAGCGTGGCGACGCCGAGCATGATGCCCACAAAGGAGATCGAGGCGATCACGGAGATGACCGTCTCCTTCCGCTTGGAGCGCAGATAGCGCCAGGCGACCATGCGCTCAAAGGCCGAGAACGGCCCCGCCCCTTTGACGCCCGCGGTGCGGGCGTTCATCGCGGCGCGCCCAATCGGCCGACGACGGCTTCGAGCGCCACCGTCTCGCGGGCGCCCGTGCGGCGGTCCTTGATCTCGACTTCGCCGGCGGAAAGGCCGCGCGGACCGACGATCACCTGCGTCGGCACACCAATCAGATCCGCGGTTGCAAATTTTGCGCCGGGCCGCTGGTCGGTGTCGTCATGAAGAATATCGAACCCGGCCGCTGCCAGCTCGGTATCGAGCCGCTCGCATGCTTCGTCGCAGGCAAGGTCGCCGACTTTCATGTTGATCAGCACGGCATCGAATGGCGCCACGCTCGCCGGCCATATGATGCCGTTCTCGTCGTGCGAGGCCTCGATGATCGCCGCGATCAGACGTGTCGGGCCGATGCCGTAGGAGCCCATGGAAACGTCGTGCTCCTTGCCGTCGGGACCCGTGACGCCGGCGCCCATCGGCTTCGAATATTTGTCGCCGAAATGGAAGATATGGCCGACCTCGATGCCGCGTGCCGACAGCCGCTCCGCGACCGAAAGCGCCGACCAGGCCGCCTCGTCGTGCATCTCGTCGGTCGCCGCATAAGGGGTCGTCCATTCCTTGACGATCGCCGCAATGCCGGCATCGTCACCGAAATCGGTCATGGCGTCGGGAACCGGAAGATCGAGATAGGCACGGTCGCAGAAGACACGGCTCTCGCCCGTCTCGGCCAGGATGATGAACTCATGGCTGAGGTCGCCGCCGATCGGCCCGGTCTCGGCGCGCATGGGAATCGCCTTCAGCCCCATGCGGGTGAAAGTCCTGAGATAGGAAACGAACATGCGGTTGTAGGCAGCTCGCGCGCCTTCATAGTCGAGATCGAAGGAATAGGCGTCCTTCATCAGGAATTCGCGACTGCGCATGACCCCGAACCGGGGGCGCACCTCGTCGCGGAACTTCCACTGGATATGGTAGAGGTTGAGTGGCAGGTCCTTGTAGGAGCGAACGTAGGCTCGGAAGATCTCCGTCACCATCTCCTCGTTCGTCGGACCGTAGAGCATGTCGCGTTCATGCCTGTCCTTGATGCGGAGCATCTCCTTGCCGTAGTCCTCATAGCGGCCGCTTTCCCGCCAGAGCTCGGCCGACTGGATGGTCGGCATCAAGATCTCCAACGCGCCCGCGCGGTTCTGCTCCTCGCGAATGATGGCGCACACCTTGTCGAGCACCCGCTTGCCCAAAGGCAGCCAGGAAAAGCTGCCGGCCCCCTGCTGGCGGATCATGCCGGCCCTCAGCATCAGCCGGTGACTGACAATCTCCGCCTCGCGGGGATTTTCCTTCAGGATCGGCAGGAAGTAGCGCGAAAGCCGCATCGGCAATTCCGTGGAAGCAAGGATAAGGCCGCCGGAATCGGCGGCCGCAAAACAACAGCGTCTATGCCTGCGCTTCATAGCCATTTCGTGGCGGCTTGCAAACCCGATCCAAGCACCGCCGGCGTGGGGCCTATTCTCGATGCAACGCCTGCCAATCCGTTGTGCATCGCAGCACAGGATTGCCCGTTTGCGAGCAAAATTGTTCGTGACAATCCGATTCCCGTTAGGCTAATGTGCCCCGATAACCGAGGGAGTAGAGCCAAATCTACTCTCCTGCGCGGTCAAAGTCTTGGGAGGATGCGATCCTGGCGCGGTCATGCGCAGCCGCCGGATCACCGGAAACGGATCGGACGCGTTGAACTGCAAGGCCTCGTGCCTTGCATTTTTTTTGTGCAGTCGATCGGCCGTGCCGAGACGAACAAGCAGCATCCAAGCCTCGACAACTTGCCGACGATCCCCAGAAGGCGAACCCGGCAGGCTCCTGTTCCCGATCATGGCCCGACGACTGGCTTCCGCGACACCGTTTGCAAGTCCAGTTCGCGACGCAGGAGCCTTGGCGCGGATTGCCTGACCGGCTGAGAAGGATTTCGGGAGCGTCTCGATCGCACATCCGGGAGGGCGATCGCCCCCCAAACACATTCGACCTGGGTTGGGGCTGGAGCCATCAAGGTGCCAAGGGATGGCACATTATTGGCTCCGCATAGAGCATCATCCTTGATCGAGCTGTCGTCCTTTCATTTTCGCACCGAGAACGCGCGGACGGCGCTGTACCCCACGGCGTCTTGCGGACTGCCGCTAGCTCGTCTGGACAGCGACCGGCGACGGCGAATCTTCCGGCGCAGAGGTTCTCGACTGGCTCGTGGCAAGCCAGTACGCCGTTCGAGCTTCATCGAATGGCATGAGATGACCGCCATCGCGATTTCAGGCAATCATCCTTCGCCAATCGAACGGTCGTCCTTCCGTTCCGCCCCGAGATCCTCCCATGACAGCGCCCATCGCACCCCACGGAGCCAGGCGGCCTGGCCGTCCCGGCGTCGACGCGAAGTCTTCCAGTGCCCATGGCTACTCGTCGAGCCCCACGGGTGCGAAAGCGGTCGTTGCCGCGATGCCTTCCCGGGCCACCCAATAAAGGACAACAAGGATTTGTCGGCGACCAAGGGCCTCCGGTCAGCCTCGCGCTAACACAAAACCAGGCTCGACGGCGTCCGGCGGAATCCGCACAGCCGTTGACATCCGCCATCGCCTTTCATTGATCGCACCATTTTCAACCAGCGGATTATCCCGATGACGCGCTCGCGGGAAGCTTGCCACCGCCGTCCTAGTTTCCCCTTGTTATTCAAAGTCCGGCACGAGGCGGGGGATATCGTCGAAGCCGTAGCCCAGTCCCTTGGTGAGCCCGTAGAGAATCCCGAAGATCAGCACCGAAACGATCGTCGTTCGGACCACGACCTTGCCCATATGCGGGCCGCGCGGCGCGCTGGACACGGTGCCCAGGGTGACGTCACCCTCGTCGTCCTGGGTTCTGAGCCCAAAAGGAAGCATGGCGAAAAGCACGATCCACCAGATGATGAAGAAGATGGCCGCCGCCGAAACGTAGCTCATGACTTGCCGCCCCGCGCCGTCACGCCTGCTCGAGCTCGATCAGGGTGCCCATCAGATCCTTGGGGTGGAGGAAAAGGACAGGCTTGCCGTGCGCCCCGGGATGCGGCTCGGTGTCGCCCAGGATGCGGGCGCCCGCACGCACCAGGCGGTCGCGCGCGGCGACGATATCCTCCACCTCGAAACAGAGATGGTGCATCCCGCCGCCCGGATTTCTGGCCAGGAAGGAAGCGATCGGTGATGCCTCTCCGAGCGGCTCCATCAACTCCACCTTGCTGTTGCCGAGATCGACGAAGGCCACCGTCACGCCGTGCTCGGGAAGCGCCAGCGGCGTGCTCACTTCGGCACCCAGCGCGTCGCGGTAGAGGCGCGTCGCGGCGGCAAGGTCCGGCACGGCGAGAGCGACATGGTTCAGGCGTCCGAGCATCTCAGTTCCGTTCTTCCCGTGACACGGCGGCGGCGTGCTGGCCGGCCGATGCCCCTCAGCGCGTTACGAACACCGTCACCAGCGGCTTCTTGCCCCACGCTTCGTTGGCGGCCGAGCGGACGGCGCGCCGCACCGCTTCCGAGACCAGGTCGAGGTCCTTGCGGCGGGCACGCGGGATCGACTCCACGGCGCCGATCGCGGCATCGAGCATGCGCTCCTCCATCTGGACGCCCTCCGCATCGGCCTCGGCGACGCCGATCGCCACGAGGTCCGGGTCGCCGGCGAGCTCGTACCGTTCGTCCAGCACGACGTTGACCGCGACGTGACCGACGAAGCTCAACCGACGACGGTCGCGGATGCCCATCGCCTCGTCCGTGCCGATCAGGCGGCCATCCTTGTAGATGCGGCCGAAGGGAACTTGGTCGACGATCTCGGCCGGACCCGGCGCGAGCCTCAGCATGTCGCCATTGCGAACCTGCGCCACTTCCGCAATCCCCGACGTCGCCATCAGCGAGCCTTGCGCCACCAGATGGGCGGCTTCGCCGTGCACGGGCACGCCGATCCGCGGGCGAACCCACTCATACATGCGCCTGAGCTCGTTGCGGCGCGGATGGCCGGACACATGAACCAGGGCGTCGCCATCCTCAATGATGCGGATACCCTGGTCGATGAGGCCGTTCTTGATCTCCAGGATCGCCTTTTCGTTGCCCGGTATGGTGCGCGAGGAGAAGATAACGGTGTCGCCGGGCGATAGCGCCACCGTCTTCATCTCGTCGCGGGCGAGCTTGGCCAGAGCGGCGCGCGGCTCACCCTGGCTGCCGGTGAGGACCACCACCAGATTGGCGCGCGGAATGTAGCCATACTCCTCTTCCGCGACGAATTCGGGCAGGCCGTCCATGTAGCCGAGCTCCGATGCGACGCTCACCACACGTTTCATGGAGCGGCCGAGCAGCAGCACCTGTCGCCCGGCGTCGCGGGCGGCCTCGGCGACGGAACGGATCCGACCGACATTGGAGGAGAAGGTGGTGATGGCGACGCGCCCCTCGGCGGTCTCGATCAAATTCCGCAGGCTCTGGCCGACCGCCTGCTCGGACGGCGAATCGCCGTCGCGAAGGGCATTGGTGGAGTCGCACACCAGCGCCAGCACGCCCTTGTCGCCGAGGGCGCGGAAGCGCGCCTCGTCGGTCAGCGGGCCGATCTCGGGCGCCGGGTCGATCTTCCAGTCCCCGGTATGGAGGACCGTCCCGGCCGGGGTGGCGATGGCCAGCGACACGGGCTCGGGAATGGAGTGGGTGACCGCGATCGCCTCGATGGAGAACGGCCCAACCTGAAACGTCTCGCCGGCGCGATAGATGGTGACTTGAATGTTGGGGCTCCCCGGTTCGGACAGGCGCTTGGCCTCCAGCAGGCCGGCCGCGAAGGGCGTCAGGAAGCAAGGCGCCTTGAGGCGCGGCCATAGATCCGTCAGCGCGCCGTAATGATCCTCATGCGCATGGGTGATGACGATGCCTACCAGCGCGCCGCCATCCTGCTCGATGAAGCGGATGTCGGGCATGACGAGATCGACGCCGGGCAGCTCCGGGCCCGGAAAGGTCACCCCGCAGTCGACCATGAGCCACTGCCGCGCCGTCGGGGGGCCGTAGCCGTAGAGGGCGAGGTTCATGCCGATCTCGCCGACGCCGCCGAGCGGCACGAAGACGAGCTCGTGGCGCGGATCTGTCGTCATCCATGTCCCTCCTGACCGAAGAACAGATCGCCGGCAGAGATCAGCCGGAGCGCGCCGTCATCGGTCCTCAGACATAAATAGCCCTCCCGATCGATATCCTCAAACCGGCCGTCGAGCGAACGGTCCTGCAGGCTGACGACCACCCGCTCGCCGACACCGCGCGCAGCGAGCAGCCAGGCGGTTCGAATGGCCTCGAAGCCCAGGCCGCCGTTCCATTCGGCGAGCGTCCGGTCGAAGGCCGCGGCGAGCCCGGCGAAGAGCGCATCCGGGGCGACGGCGACCCCGCAGGCAGCCAGGTCGGTCGCCGGGTAAGGCGTGTCGGCCGGGTGGTGGGCGCAATTGATGCCGCAGCCTATCACCACCGCCAGCCGCCCCTTCGAGAGGCGCTCGCTTTCGAGCAGCACGCCGTTCACCTTCTGGCCGTCCACCAGCACGTCGTTTGGCCATTTGATGGCCAGCGCCTGCGGCGTGGCGGCGAAAAAAGGACGCAGCGTGCGATAGACGGCAAGAGCCGCGACGAGCGGCAAGGTGCCGATGCGCTCGGGCGGCGCCGGATCGGTCAGCAACAGGCTGGCATAGAGGTTGCCTTCCTCCGAGACCCAGGGGCGGCCTCGGCGGCCCCTGCCCTTCAGCTGACGCCGTGCGGTGATCCAGAGCCCGCCCGGCTCGCCCTTGCGGGCGAGCTCCAGGGCAACGCTGTTGGTCGAGTCGACATCCCCCAGGGCCAGCCGGCGGAAGCCGGGCAGGTCCGGCAAAGGCTCGGCGCCCACCTCCTAGAAGAACGTCTTGGCCGCCGCAGCGGCCAGCGCGCTGATCGGCCCGCCGACCAGCACATAGAAGAGCATGAAGGCTCCCGACAGCCCGAGCACGAGCCTGAGCTCGCCCGCCATAGGCTGGAAGCCGCCGGCCGGCTCGTCGAACCACATCAGCTTGATGATGCGCAGATAGTAGTAGGCGCCCACCACCGAGGTGAGCACGCCGATCACCGCCAGCGCGTAGAGCTGCGCATCGATGGCGGCCAGGAACACGTACCACTTGGCCCAGAAGCCGGCCAGCGGCGGGATGCCGGCCAGCGAGAACATCAGGATCGTGAGCATGGTGGCCATGGCGGGATTGGTCGCCGACAGGCCCGCCAGGTCCTCTATGGCCTCGACGTTGCGTCCGCCGCGACGCATGGCCAGGATGAAGGCGAAAGTGCCGAGCGTCATCACCATGTAGATCGCCATGTAGAGGAGCACGCCGCGTACCCCGGCCTCGGAGTTGGCGGCAAGCCCGACCAGCGCAAAACCGATATGGCCGATGGAGGAATAGGCCATCAGCCGCTTGATGTTCTGCTGGCCGATGGCGGCGAAGGAGCCGAGCGCCATGGAGGCGATCGAGATGAAGACGACGATCTGCTGCCAGTCGGGGGCGATCGGCTGGAAGGCGCCCATGACCACACGCACGGTCAGAGCCATGGCCGCCATCTTGGGCGCTGCGGCCATGAACGCCGTGACCGGTGTGGGAGCGCCCTCGTAGACGTCTGGCGTCCACATGTGGAACGGCACGGCGGAGATCTTGAAGGCGAGCCCGGCCAGCACGAAGACCAAGCCGAAGACCAGGCCGAGCTGTCTCTCGGCGGCCGACAGCGCCGCGGCGATGGCCTCGAACCCGGTCTGGCCGGTGTAACCGTAGACCAGCGAGATGCCGTAGAGCAGCATGCCGGACGAGAGCGCGCCCAGCACGAAATATTTGAGACCGGCTTCGGTCGAGCGCAGGCTGTCGCGGTTGATGGCGGCCAGCACGTAGATGGCCAGCGACTGCAGCTCGAGCCCGAGATAGAGGGTCAGCATGTCGGCTGCCGAGATCATCAGCATCATGCCCAGCGTCGCGAGCAGGATCAGCACCGGGAACTCGAATTTGTCGAACTTCTCCTGCTTGGCGAAGCCCATCGACATCAGGAGCGTGACCGCCGAGCCGACGAGAGCCAGAACCTTCATGAAACGCCCGAACGGATCGCTGACGAAGGAGGCGCCGAACGCATTGCCGTTCTCAGGCAGGACGATCAGCCACAGAATCGCGGCCGCCAGCACGCCCACGGCCAAGATGCTCACCGGACGGCTCGACGCCTCGCCGACGAAGACGCCCAGCATCAAGAGGCCGAGCGCACCGATCGCCACGATGAGCTCGGGAACCAGGACCGACAGGCTGAGGGAAAGGTCGACGGTCATGGTTCGTCCTCAGTGCGCCGCCGCGGTCTGCTCGGAGAGCGAGACGGTGACGTTGTTGATGAGCGCCTTGACCGATTCGGCCGTCGCGTCGAACACCGGCGCCGGGTAGACGCCGAAAAAGATCACCAGGACCGCGAGCGGATAGATGATCGCCCGTTCGCGGGCCGACAGGTCGAGCAGGCCCTTGAGGCTATCCTTGGTCAGCGCGCCGAAGATCACCTTGCGATAGAGCCACAGCGCATAGGCCGCCGACAGGATCACCCCCGTGGTGGCGAAGAAGGCGACCCAGGTGTTGATGCGGAAGACGCCGAGCAGGGTCAGGAACTCGCCGATGAAGCCGCTGGTCCCCGGCAGGCCGACATTGGCCATGGTGAAGATCATGAAGACGACCGCGTATTTGGGCATGTTGTTGACCAGCCCGCCATAGGCGGCGATCTCGCGCGTGTGGAGACGGTCGTAGACGACGCCGACGCAAAGGAACAGCGCACCCGACACCAGCCCGTGCGACAGCATCTGGAACAGCGAGCCCTGGATCCCCTCCTGGTTCATGGCGAAGATGCCCATGGTCACGTAGCCCATATGCGCCACGGACGAGTAGGCGATCAGCTTCTTCATGTCCTCCTGCATCAGCGCGACAAGAGAGGTGTAGATGATGGCCACCACCGACAGCACGAAGACGAACGGCGCGAAGTCGAGCGAGGCGACCGGGAACATCGGCAGCGAGAAGCGGAGAAATCCGTAGCCGCCCATGTTCAAGAGGATGGCCGCCAGGATCACCGACCCCGCGGTCGGGGCCTCCACATGCGCGTCCGGCAGCCAGGTGTGGACCGGCCACATCGGCATCTTCACGGCGAAGGAGGCGAAGAAGGCCAGCCACAGCCAGGTCTGCATCGATGGCGGGAAGTCGTGCGCCAGAAGCGTCGGGATGTCCGTGGTGCCGGCCTGCCTGAACATGGCCATGACGGCGAGCAGCATCAGCACCGAGCCCAGCAGCGTGTAGAGGAAGAACTTGAAGCTCGCATAGACGCGGCGCTTGCCGCCCCACACGCCGATGATGATGAACATCGGGATCAGCCCAGCCTCGAAGAACACGTAGAAAAGCACGATGTCCAGGGCGCAGAAGACGCCGATCATCAGCGTTTCCAGCAGGAGGAAGGCGATCATGTACTCCTTGAGCCGCTTCTCGACGGATTCCCAGCTGGCCAGGATGCAGAACGGCATCAGGAAGGTGGTGAGGATGACGAAAAGCATCGAGATGCCGTCGACACCGACATGATAGGAGATGCCGCTGTCGAGCCAGGCGGTCTTCTCCACCATCTGGAATCCGGGATCGGAATTGTCGAAGCCGGCCCAGATGAACAGCGAAATCACGAAGGTGAAGGCGGTGGTGACGAAGGCGATGCTCTTGATGTTGCGGCGCGCCGCCTCGCTGTCGTCGCGGATCAGGAGGATCAGCACGATGCCCACCAGGGGCAGGAAGGTGACCGTGGAGAGGATCGGCCAATCGGTCATCAGAAGGCGCTCCCGAGCATCATCCAGGTGACCAAAGCGGCGACGCCGATCAGCATGGCGAAGGCATAGTGGTAGAGATAGCCGCTCTGCAGCCGCACCACGTTGCGGGTGACGTCGATGACGCGCGCCGAGACGCCGTCCGGGCCAAGCCCGTCGATCACTGCGCCGTCGCCCTTCTTCCAAAGGAAATAGCCGAGGCGCTTCGCCGGCCGGACGAAGAGGAAGTCGTAGAGCTCGTCGAAATACCATTTGTTGAGCAGGAAGGCGTGCAGCCCGCGGTGCTGGGCGGCAAGCTGACGCGGAATCTCCGGTGCGCGGATATAGAACTGGTAGGCGATGGCGGTGCCGATCAGCATGGACACGAAGGGCGCCAGCTTCACCCACAGCGGCACGTCGTGGAAGTCGTGCAGGATGTGGTTGTCGGGCAAGGTGAAGAGCGATGTCCTCCAGAACGCCTCATACCCCTCGCCGATGAAGACGCCATGGAAGACCAGGCCGGCAAACAACGCGCCTATCGCCAGCAGCACCAGGGGAACCAGCATCACCGGAGGCGATTCGTGGACGTGGTGCATGACCTCGTGGCTCGCTCGGGGCTCGCCATGGAAGGTCATGAAGATGAGGCGCCACGAATAGAAGGCCGTCAGCGCCGCGGCGACGGTGAGCAGCACGAAGGCGAAGCCGGCCATCGGACTGTGCGCGACATAGGATCCCTCGATGATGGCATCCTTGGAGAAGAAGCCGGCGGTGCCGACGAGGGTCAGCGGGATGCCGACGCCGGTCAGCGACAGCGTGCCGACGACCATCATCCAGTAGGTATAAGGGATCAGTTTGCGCAGCCCGCCCATCTTGCGCATGTCCTGCTCGTCCGAAACGGCATGGATCACCGAGCCCGAGCCGAGGAACAGCAGCGCCTTGAAGAAGGCATGGGTGAAGAGATGGAAGATGGCGGCGCTGTAGAAGCCGACGCCGAGCGCCACGAACATGTATCCGAGCTGCGAGCAGGTCGAATAGGCGATGACCCGCTTGATGTCGTTCTGCACCAGGCCGACGGTCGCCGCAAAGAAGGCGGTGAAGGCACCGATGAAGGTCACCGCGATCAGCGCCGTGTGCGACAGCTCGAAGAGCGGCGAAAGCCTCGCCAGCATGAACACCCCCGCCGTCACCATGGTGGCGGCGTGGATGAGCGCCGAAACGGGCGTCGGGCCCTCCATCGCGTCGGGCAGCCAGGTGTGCAGCGGGACCTGGGCCGACTTGCCCATGGCGCCCATGAAGAGCAGCAGGCAGACCACCGTCATGGCGGCGTGGCGGTCGAGCGCATAGCCGAGGAAGGTGAGCACGGGCTCGCTGTGCTCGGCCGCCCCTTCCGCCGGCAGGAAGGCCGCTGCATTGGCGAAGATGGTGTCCAGGTTGACCGAGCCGAACAGCACGAACACGCCGAAGATGCCGAGCGCGAATCCGAAATCGCCGACCCGGTTCACCACGAAGGCCTTGATCGCCGCAGCATTGGCCGAAGGCTTCTTGTACCAGAACCCGATGAGCAGATAGGACGCCAAGCCGACGCCCTCCCAGCCGAAGAACATCTGGACCAGGTTGCCGGCCGTCACCAGCATCAGCATGGCGAAGGTGAACAGCGACAGATAGGCGAAGAAGCGCGGCCGGTCCGGGTCGTGATGCATGTAGCCGATCGAATAGATGTGCACCAACGCCGACACGGTGTTGACCACCACCAGCATCACCACGGTCAGCGTGTCGATCCTGAGCGACCAGTCGGCCTCCAGCGAACCCGACTGGATCCAGCGCAGCACCGGCACGGTGAAGGTCTCGGTCTCCCCGTAGCCGACGGAGAAGAAGGCCACCCAGGAGAGCACCGCGCAGACCACAAGCAGCCCGGAGGTGATGTATTCGCAAGCCCTGGCGCCGATCGCGCCACCGAACAGCCCGGCGATCAGGAAGCCGATCAGAGGCAGGAAGACGATCGCTTGATACATGGTCGCTTCCTCAGCCCTTCATCATGTTGACGTCGTCGACGGCGATCGAACCGCGGTTGCGGAAGAAGACCACCAGGATGGCAAGCCCGATGGCCGCCTCGGCGGCCGCCACGGTCAGCACGAACAGCGCGAAAACCTGGCCGACCAGATCGCCGAGCGCGGCGGAAAAGGCGACGAAGTTCAGGTTCACCGCGAGCAGGATCAGCTCCACCGACATCAGGATGATGATGATGTTCTTGCGGTTGAGGAAGATGCCGAAGACGCCGAGCGTGAACAGCACGGCCGAAACGGTCAGAAAGTGCGCAATGCCGACGCTCATGTCAGATTCCCCTGCCCGTCTCGACCTTCTTCACCTCGACCGCAGTTGCCGGGTTGCGGGCCACCTGCGCCGCGATGCTCTGCCGCTTCACGTTCTCCTTGTGACGGAGGGTGAGCACGATGGCGCCGATCATCGCCACCAAAAGCACCAGGCCGGCGATCTGGAAGGCGAAGACGTAGTCCGTGTAGAGGATGTCCCCGAGCGCGGCGGTATTCGGCCGCTGGGCGATATCCGGGGTGGGCATGGCGACGGTGCCTGCCAGCGTCGGCGCGAACACGTAGCCGCCGGTGACCACGATGAGCTCCGCCGCCAGGATCAGCCCGACCAGGGCGCCGATCGGTGCATATTGCAGCGCCCCGCTCTTCAGCTCGGCGAAATCGACGTCGAGCATCATGACCACGAAAAGGAACAGCACCGCGACCGCTCCGACATAGACCACCAGCAGGATCATCGCCAGGAACTCCGCTCCGGTGAGCAGGAAGAGGCCGGCGGCGTTGAAGAAGGTCAGGATCAGGTAGAGCACCGAATGCACGGGGTTGCGCGCCGAGATCACCATGAAGGCGGCGGCGACGGCGACCAGCGCGAAGAGGTAGAAAAAGGCGGCCTCTAGTCCGTTCAGCATGGGTTTCTTCGTCGCTCCTTGCCGGCTGACCGATCCCGGCCCTTCGGCTTTTCTGTGGGCCCATCCGTCCGCCTCCGGCCGGCCGAACCGCGTGTTCCATAGACGAGCCCCGGGGGGTCGTCCACGATCGATGTCACCTTCATACGCCCTCCCCCGAGGGTGTGGATAAAATTGCCGCGACGCGCCTAGCGGTAGGGCGCGTCGAGGCTGATGTTGCGGGCGATCTCCCGCTCCCAGCGGTCGCCGTTCGCCAGCAGCTTCTCCTTGTCGTAATAGAGCTCCTCCCGGGTCTCCGTGGAGAACTCGAAGTTCGGCCCCTCCACGATGGCGTCCACCGGGCAGGCTTCCTGGCAGAAGCCGCAATAGATGCATTTGACCATGTCGATGTCGTAACGGATCGTCCGGCGCGTGCCGTCGTTGCGCCGCGGACCTGCCTCGATGGTGATCGCCTGGGCCGGGCAGATGGCCTCGCAGAGCTTGCAGGCGATGCAGCGCTCCTCGCCGTTGGGATAGCGGCGCAGCGCATGCTCGCCGCGGAAGCGCGGCGACTGCGGGCCTTTCTCGTTCGGGTAGTTCAGGGTCGCCTTGGGCGAGAAGAACTGCCGCATGGACAGGAAGAAGGCGCCGACGAAGTCCTTGAGAAGCAGTGCCTTGGCGGCTTGCGCGAGAGCGGACACGTTCAGTCTCCCGATGGGGGGTGGGCCGAGTTCATGCCGACAGCCCGGTGAGCTTGAGGACGAAGGCGGTGATGACGACCATGGCCAGCGACAGAGGCAGGAACACCTTCCAGCCGAGCCGCATCAGCTGGTCGTAGCGATAGCGGGGCACGAACGCCTTCACCATGGCGAACATGAAGAAGACGAAGCAGACCTTGAGCACGAACCAGATCACCCCGGGCACCCAGGTGAACGGGGCGAAATCGAACGGCGGCAGCCAGCCGCCCAGGAAAAGGATCGTCGTCAGCGCGCACATCAGCACGATGGCCACGTATTCGGCCAGGAAGAACAGCAGGAACGGCGTCGAGGAGTATTCGATCATGTGGCCGGCGACGAGCTCCGACTCGGCCTCGACGAGGTCGAAGGGCGGCCGATTCGTCTCGGCGAGCGCCGAGATGAAAAAGACGATGAACATCGGGAAGAGCGCCAGCCAATGCCAGTCGAGCAACGTGTTGGGAAGGCCGAGGCGCGTGCCCAGCCCGTCGCGCTGCGAAAGCACGATGTCGGTCAGGTTGAGCGAGCCGACCGCCAGGAGCACGGTGATGATGACGAAGCCGATCGACACTTCGTAGGAAACCATCTGAGCGGCGGACCTCAGCGCGCCCAAGAACGGGTATTTCGAGTTCGACGCCCAGCCGCCCATTATGACGCCGTAGACCTCCAGCGAGGAGATCGCGAAAACGTAGAGGATGCCGACGTTGATGTTGGCGATCGCCCAGCCCTCGCTGACGGGGATCACGGCCCAGGCGGAGAGGGCCAGGACGGCCGACACCAGCGGCGCCAGCAGGAAGACGCCCTTGTTGGCGCCCGACGGGATCACCGGCTCCTTGAAGACGAATTTGAAAAGGTCGGCGAAGGCCTGGAAAAGCCCCCACGGCCCGACCACGTTGGGGCCGCGCCTCAGCTGCACGGCGGCCCAGATCTTGCGGTCGGCATAGAGGATGTAGGCGACGAAGATCAGCAGGACGACGATCAGGACCACCGATTTCAACAGAATCAGCAGCGCCGGCAGGACGTAGATGGTGAAGAAGCTGTCCATGGTGCCCCTATTCGGCTGCCTGGCTGAAGCCGGCTCTGGCAAGTGCCGAGCATTCGGCCATCACGGCCGAGGCCCGCGCGATCGGATTGGTCAGGTAGAAATCCTTCACGGGCGAAAGGAAGGCCGCTTTCGTCAGGCGTCCGCCAAGCCTCGCGGCCGCCGCCACACCACCATCGTCCGACCGGAAGACGTCGTCGAGCCCGGCCAGATGCGGATGGGCCTGGTAGAGGCGGTCCCGAAGCTGGGGCAGCGAATCGAAGGGCAAGCGGTGACCGAGCACGTCCGACAGGGCTCTCAGCACCGCCCAGTCCTCGCGCGCCTCGCCGGGGGCGAAACCGGCGCGGTTGACCTGCTGGACGCGCCCCTCCGTGTTGACATAGGTGCCCGACTTCTCGGTGTAGGCGGCGCCGGGCAGGATCACGTCGGCGCGGTGGGCGCCGGCATCGCCATGCGTGCCGACATAGACCACGAAGGCGTCGGCCCCGATCCGGCCCATGTCGAACTCGTCGGCGCCTAGCAGGAAGAGCAGCTCCGCCTTCTGCGCCATCTCGGCAGCCGCCATGCCGTCCTTGCCCGGCACGAAGCCGATGTCGAGGCCGCCGACGCGCGCTGCAGCGGTGTGCAGGACCGCAAAGCCGTTCCATTCCGGGCCTACCGCGCCGACCGCGACGGCGAGCTTTGCAGCCAAGCCCAGCACCGCCCTGCCGTCAGGGCGCGCCCGCGCGCCCTGACCGACGATGATCAGCGGGTGCTTCGCTTCCGCCAGCTGCCCGTAGAAGGCGCCGCCTCCCTCGGCGAGCGCCTTCAGCGTGTCCGGACCGGCGCCGAGCGCCTCGTAGTCGTAGCGCAGGTCGCCGACGTCGCCGATCACGCCGATCGGCAGGTGCCCGAGGCGCCAGCGCTTGCGGATCCTGGCATTGAGCACCGAGGCCTCGAAGCGAGGGTTGGCGCCGACGATCAGCACCGCATCGGCATGCTCGATGCCCTCGATCGTCGGGTTGAACAGGTAGCTTGCGCGGCCGAGAGCGGGGTCCAGAGCGGCGCCGTCCTGCCGGCAATCGATGTTCTGGGAGCCCATCGACTGCATCAGGAGCTTCAGCGCGAACATCTCCTCGACCGTCGCTAGATCGCCGGCGATGGCGCCCAGCCGGTCGCCGGGACGCTTGCCGACGGCCCTTCTGACCGCCGCGAAGGCTTCCGGCCAGCTCGCCTCCTTCAACCGGCCGCCCTGCCGCACATAGGGACGGTCGAGCCGCTGCGTGCGCAGGCCGTCCCAGATGAAGCGGGTCTTGTCCGAGATCCATTCCTCGTTCACCGCGTCGTTGACGCGCGGCAGGATGCGCATCACCTCGCGGCCACGCGAATCGACGCGGATCGCCGAGCCGACGGCGTCCATGACGTCGATCGATTCGGTCTTGGTCAGCTCCCAGGGCCTGGCCTGGAAGGCGAAGGGCTTCGAGGTGAGCGCCCCGACGGGGCACAGATCCACCACGTTGCCCTGCAGCTCCGAGGTCATCGCATGCTCGAGATAAGTCGTGATCTCGGCATCCTCGCCGCGGCCGATGAGGCCGAGTTCCGAAATGCCCGCCACCTCGGTGGTGAAGCGGACGCAGCGCGTGCAGTGGATGCAACGGTTCATCACCGTCTTGACCAGCGGGCCTATGTACTTGTCCTCCACCGCCCGCTTGTTCTCGTGATAGCGGGAGGCGTCGACGCCGAAGGCCATCGCCTGGTCCTGCAGGTCGCATTCGCCGCCCTGGTCGCAGATCGGGCAGTCCAGCGGGTGGTTGATCAGCAGGAATTCCATGACGCCCTCGCGGGCCTTCTTCACCATCGGCGTGTTGGTGAATATCTCCGGCGCCTCGCCATTGGGCCCGGGGCGCAGATCGCGGACGCCCATTGCGCAGGAGGCGGCCGGCTTCGGGGGACCGCCCTTCACCTCGATCAGGCACATGCGGCAGTTGCCGGCGATCGAAAGGCGTTCGTGGAAGCAGAAGCGGGGCACCTCGGCCCCCGCCTCCTCCGCCGCCTGCAGAAGCGTGTAGTGATCGGGAACCTCGATCTCGCGTCCGTCGACTTTCAGCTTCGCCATTCTCAACGTCCCACGGTCAGGCGCAACGCGCCTGCTGCCAAAGTTTCACATGCGGCAGGTACGCCCAGCCGAACGCAAAGTCACTGTCGCCATGCGCCTGAAGATGCGAAAGCCGCGCCTTGGCCTCCAGAAGGTCCGGCGGCGGGGCCCGCTCATCGACCCACCACATGACGAAATGCTGCGCCTCCATCAAGCCGAACCATTCGGCGCGCCGCCGGTAGAACGCCTTGTGGATGGTGTTCCAGACGAACCGCTCGAGGGTTTCGGGGTCGCGCCAGACGCTCATGTTGACGATGACCGCCGGATCGTCGAAGGCCTGGATACCGGTGGCGTCGCCGCCATCGTCCTGCAGCCGCCAAACGAAGCCCTCGCTGCGTTCGGCGATCCCATTCACGCGATCCAGATTGGCCGCGAAATCGGCCACCCGCGGATCCTCGAAAGGATATTTCAGCCTGGCGATGTTGAGCTGGGCGAGATGCATCGGGCGATCCTCAGCCGCGGCCGCTTCGTTTGCCTGCGGCGAGCTTCGCCGCCTGGCCGAGCCAGTCGTCGCGGTCGATGCGCCCCTTGAAGGCCAGATAGTCGTCGATCCAGGCGACCTCCGCCGGGCCCCAGGCCGCAAGCTGGGCGTAGGTCCAAATGCCCAGGTCGTTCAGCACCTTCTCAAGCTTCGGTCCTATACCATTGATTTTCTTGAGGTCATCGGGTTTGGCCGGGCGTCCGATGCGGGGCGGCTGGCGAAAGTCCTCGGGCATGAGCTCGGCCGGGTGCTCGGCAGCAACAGCCGGCGCGGCGGCTGCCGCCAGTGCCGTCTCCTTGAGCTCCTGGACCGCCGCCCGGGCCGCCGCGCGTGGGACGCGCACCGGCCCACGTGCTTCCGCCGCCTCTGTCGCGCCGGTCGCCAACAGCCGTTGCGAGGCCTCGACCGCGCCGACGACGGCGCCCATCCAGACGCCCAAGGCGTGGCTCGCCAGGCCTAGGCTCAGAGCCGAGAAGGCGGCAGCGCCTGCCACCGGATGCACCAACAGGTTGACGGTGCCGGCCAACTCCTTTGGCATGGTTGCCAGATAGGTCCTGTTCATCTCGTCCAGCTTTGCCGTTCCAGGCATGATCAATTCGGGAAATGGAAAGTTCGACATCGGCTCTAGCTCCTTGCCGTCGATCAACACTTGCCCTTCGCGATGCGTCGTCCGTCCCTAATGTGTTCGTTCTATTCGGTCGATGCGGTCCTTCAGGTCGGCGATCTCCTTCTCGAGGGTCCGCGACCGGATGTTTGCATGGGCCGCGAAGCCCACCCCGCTCGCCGTGGTCTCCTTCCAGTCCTCGATGGACTTGCGGGCCTCCGTGAACCTCTGGTCGTGCTCCAGGCACTTGCCGTGCACCTCCACGAGAAGTTCCCGCATGTCGAACAGCATCCTCAGGACCAGGCTGTCCCGGTCCTCCTCGCCGGCCTTTCCATTTTCCTTCTGCTTGAACTTCTGCTTGGCCATCGCCCCTTTTCCCTCATTCAGCAGCCTCCAGTGCCGGTTCGGCCCGGTGGCCATTGCGCGTGAACTCCTCGATCCGACGCTCGATTTCGGGGCGAAAGTGTCGGATGAGGCCTTGGATCGGCCAGGCGGCGGCGTCGCCCAGCGCGCAGATGGTGTGACCTTCGACCTGCTTGGTCACGTCGAGCAGCATGTCGATCTCGCGCTTCTGGGCCTCGCCGCGCACCAGACGCTCCATGACACGCCACATCCAGCCAGTGCCTTCCCGGCAGGGCGTGCACTGGCCGCAGCTTTCATGCTTGTAGAAATAGGACAGCCGGGCAATCGCCTTCACGACGTCCGTCGACTTGTCCATGACGATCACTGCGGCGGTCCCGAGCCCTGACTTCAGGTCGCGCAGCGCGTCGAAATCCATCGGCACGTCGATGATCTGCTCGGCGGGCACCAGCGGCACCGAGGCGCCGCCGGGGATGACCGCCAGCAGGTTGTCCCAGCCGCCGCGAATGCCGCCGCAATGGCGCTCGATCAGCTCCCTGAAGGGGATCGACATCGCCTCTTCGACCGTGCACGGGTTCTCGACATGGCCGGAAATGCAGAACAGCTTGGTTCCCACGTTGTTGGGCCGGCCGAAGGACGAGAACCAGGAGGCGCCGCGGCGCAGGATGGTGGGGGCGACGGCGATCGATTCAACGTTGTTGACCGTGGTCGGGCAGCCATAAAGCCCGACATTGGCCGGGAAAGGCGGCTTCAGCCGCGGTTGTCCCTTCTTGCCCTCCAGGCTTTCGAGAAGTGCCGTCTCCTCGCCGCAGATATAGGCGCCGGCGCCGTGATGGACGTAGATCTCGAAGTCGTAGCCGTTCTTGTTGCCGGCGCCGATCAGGCGGGCCTCGTAGGCCTCCTCGATCGCTCGCTCGAGGGCCTCCCGCTCGCGGATGAACTCGCCGCGGACGTAGATGTAGGCGGCCACCGCGCCCATGGCGAAGCCGGCCAGAAGACAGCCCTCCACCAGCGTATGCGGATCGTGGCGGAGGATTTCGCGGTCCTTGCAGGTGCCGGGCTCGGATTCGTCGGCATTGACGACCAGGTAGGACGGACGGCCATCGCTCTGCTTCGGCATGAAGGACCATTTGAGGCCGGTCGGGAAGCCCGCCCCGCCGCGGCCGCGCAGGCCCGAGGCCTTCATCTCGTTGACGATCCAATCGCGCCCCTTGGCGATGATCCCGGCCGTGTCGTCCCAGGCGCCGCGGGCCATCGCGCCCTTCAGCGACTTGTCGAACATGCCGTAGAGGTTGGTGAAGATGCGATCCTTGTCCTGAAGCATCAGCGTCCACCTCCCTCATCGGTCTTGGGCTTGCGGGTTCGCGGGCGCTTGCCATCCGGCCCGATCGGTTCGCCCTTCAACCTTTCGGGAGCCGCGAAGGCAACGTCGCCGGCCGCCGAAACCGGTCGCTTGCGCGGCTTGGCGGTCTTTTCCACCTGCGGGGCGGCTTGATCGGCTCGCTCTTTCGAATGCGCCGGAGGGGAAACGCTTACCTCCCCCTCGCCCGCCTGGCCCGCCTTGACCGGAGAGGGGGACTTCACCGCCGCGTTGGTCTCGGCCGCATCGGTCGTCGGCTTGGCCGCGCGCGACGGCGGCACGACGGCACCGTCCGCGGCTACCGACACCGCGGCAGACGCTTGCGCCGCCCGAGCTTCCTCGCGCATCTCCCTGTCGCGCGTCGATTTGAGCACCGCCTTTTCCGATTTCAACGTCGTCAGGCCCGACTGCGGAGCGGAGAATATCCGGTCGACCTGCGGTCCCGTCGGCACCGCGGGCCCGTCGCCGGCCGCGAAGGCGTCGATGATCTCGGCGAGACGTTCGGGGGTGAGATCCTCGTAGGTGTCTTTGAAGATCATCACCATCGGGGCGTTCACGCAGGCGCCGAGGCACTCGACCTCCTCCCAGGAAAGCGTGCCCTCGGCGTTGGTGTGGAACTGGTCGTGATGGATCCTCGACCGGCAGACCTCGATCAGCGCCTCGGACCCGCGCAGCATGCAGGGCGTCGTGCCACAGACCTGGACATGGGCGCGCGTACCGACCGGCTTCAACTGGAATTGCGTGTAGAAGGTCGCGACCTCCAGGACCCGGATCAGCGGCATGTCGAGCATGTGGCCGACATGCTCTATCGCTGCCCTGGTGACCCAGCCTTCCTGCTCCTGCGCCCGCATGAGAAGCAGGATGACGGCCGACTGCTCGCGGCCCTTCGGATAGTTCTTCAGCGTCTCCTCGGCCCATCGCGCGTTCGCCGCCGTGAAGGCGAAGCTGGCTGGCTGGAGAGCTGGCTCTGCGAGACGGCGGACGGACATTTAGCGGTCGACCTCACCAAACACGATGTCGAGGGAGCCGAGAACGGCCGAGATGTCGGCCAGCATGTGGCCGCGACACAGGAAATCCATCGCCTGGAGATGGGCAAAGCCGGGCGCGCGAAGCTTGCAGCGATAGGGCTTGTTCGTGCCGTCGGACACCAGATAGACGCCGAACTCGCCCTTGGGAGCCTCGACGGCTGCATAGACCTCCCCGGGCGGCACCCGGTAGCCCTCGGTGTAGAGCTTGAAGTGGTGGATCAGCGCCTCCATCGACCGCTTCATGGCAGGTCGCTTCGGCGGGACGATCTTGCCGTCCTCGTTCGACACCGGGCCGACGCGGTCGCTGCCCAGCAGGCGGTCGACGCATTGGCGCATGATGGCGGCGGACTGGCGCATCTCCTCCATGCGGATCACCTGGCGGTCGTAATTGTCGCCGTTCTTGCCGACCGGGATGTCGAAGTCCATCTCGTCATAGCATTCGTAAGGCTGCGACTTGCGCAGGTCCCAGGCCGCGCCCGAGCCGCGCACCATGACCCCGGAGAAGCCCCACGCCCAGGCGTCCGCGAGCGACACATAGCCGATGTCGACGTTGCGCTGCTTGAAGATGCGGTTCTCGATGAACAGCTCCCAGAGATCGTCGACAGTTTTCAGGAAGGGGTCGATCCACTTGCCGATGTCCTCGACCAGGCGGTCGGGCAGGTCCTGGTGGACGCCGCCAGGGCGGAAATAGGCGGCGTGCATGCGAGCCCCGGACGCCCGCTCGTAGAAGACCATCAGCTTCTCGCGCTCTTCGAAGCCCCAGAGAGGCGGGGTCAGCGCGCCCACGTCCATGGCCTGGGTGGTGACGTTGAGCAGATGCGACAGGATGCGGCCGATTTCGGAGTAGAGCACGCGGATCAGCTGGCCGCGCTTCGGTACGGAAAGGCCGAGCAGCCGCTCGACGGCGAGCGCGAAGGCATGCTCCTGGTTCATCGGCGCGACATAGTCCAGGCGGTCGAAATAGGGCACCGCCTGCAGGTAGGTCTTGGCCTCGATCAGCTTTTCGGTGCCACGGTGCAGAAGCCCGATATGGGGGTCGACACGGTCGACAACCTCGCCGTCGAGCTCCAGGACCAGCCGCAGAACGCCGTGCGCCGCAGGGTGCTGCGGGCCGAAATTGATGTTGAAGTTGCGGACTTGGGTCTCGGCCATGTCTACTGCTTCGCCTTTTCGTCGCCCGGCAAGACGTAGTCGGTGCCTTCCCAGGGCGACAGGAAATCGAAATCTCGGAACTCCTGCTTGAGCTCCACCGGCTCGTAGACGACCCGCTTCATCTCGTCGTCGTAACGCACCTCGACGAAGCCGGTGAGCGGGAAGTCCTTGCGCAGCGGATGGCCCTCGAAGCCGTAGTCGGTGAGCAGCCGCCTGAGGTCCGGATGGCCGGAGAACAGGATGCCGAAGAGGTCATAGGCCTCGCGCTCGAACCAATCGGCACCAGGATAGACGCCGGTGACGGACGGAACCGGCGTGGCCTCGTCGGTCGATACCTTGACCCGGATGCGCCGGTTCTGGCGCGGGGAGAGCAGGTGATAGACCACGTCGAAGCGGCGGGGGCGGGCCGGATAGTCGGCGCCCGAAATGTCGATGAAGGACACGAACTGGCATTCGGGATCGTCGCGCAGCAGGCTGAGCGTGGCCACGATGTCGCTGGGCTCGACGACGATGGTCAGCTCGCCGAAGGCGATGGTGCTGGTCTGAACCCGGCCGCCAAGCTTGCCCGCCACGCCTGCGGCGAAATCGTCGAGTGACTGGGTCATCGAGCGGTCCAAGGGTCCTTGCGGGGCGCTCCAGCGACGCTTGCGCGACGCAAGAGAGGCCATGACTTCAGATCGGGCATGCTCACCGTTCGATCGTGCCCGTCCGGCGGATCTTCTTCTGCAGGAGAAGAATACCGTAGAGCAGCGCTTCGGCGGTCGGGGGGCAGCCCGGCACGTAGATGTCGACCGGCACGACGCGGTCGCAGCCGCGCACCACCGAATAGGAATAGTGATAGTAGCCGCCGCCATTGGCGCAGGAGCCCATGGAGATGACGTAGCGCGGCTCCGGCATCTGGTCGTAGACCTTGCGCAACGCGGGCGCCATCTTGTTGGTGAGGGTGCCGGCGACGATCATCACGTCGGACTGGCGCGGCGACGCGCGCGGCGCGATCCCGAAGCGCTCGGCATCGTAGCGCGGCATCGAGACGTGCATCATCTCGACCGCGCAGCAGGCGAGCCCGAACGTCATCCACATCAGCGAGCCGGTTCGCGCCCAGGTGATCAGGGCTTCCGACGAGGTGACGAGGAAGCCCTTGTCGGACAGCTCGTCGCTGATGCCCGAGAAAAACGCGTCGTCACCGCCCAGCGGCTTGCCGGTCGCCGGGTCGATGACGCCCTTGGGCCGAGGCGCCAGGATGGTCGAGGAACCGTCGTTCAATCCCATTCTAGCGCTCCCTTCCTCCATTCATAGATGAAGCCGATGGTGAGGACGGCCAGAAAAATCATCATCGACCAGAAGCCGAACCAGCCGATGGCACCGAAGGAAACCGCCCACGGGAAAAGGAACGCCACTTCGAGGTCGAAGATGATGAACAGGATGGAGACCAGGTAGAAGCGGATGTCGAACTTCATCCGGGCGTCGTCGAACGCGTTGAAGCCGCACTCATAGGCCGAGAGCTTCTCCGGGTCGGGGCTGCGATAGGCGATCAGGAAAGGCGCCACCACCAGCGCCACGCCGACCGCCAGGGCGACGGCAATGAAGATGACGACGGGAAGATAGGAGGACAGAAGCGCGTTCATAGCCCGATATTCCCTGCGCGGTCGGCCGCGCTCCACTATAGCATCCAACCGGACCTACGGAACCGCGCGGCAGGGCTGGCGCCCGAGACGCCGCGGGAGCGGTTTTGCTGCAGCGCGGCGAGGGTTAGCGCAGCGAGGATGAGGACGCAAGTGCAAGCACGTCGCAGCCGCCCCAAAAGTGGCCGGCGGCGGGCCGCCGTGGCCGCTTGTCCGTCCCGCAGGCCAAGGAGAAGCGCGCCGCACGCTACAACATATGGTTGTCCAAAATGCGGAATTCGTGTACGGTCCGGTCCTTCATTCTCAGCCATGCGGGGGTGCGCCTGCAAAACGCCGGCGCATGCTCCAGATGTTTTTCGAAACGGTGGATTACGATGATCGATTCCGACGTTTTTGCATTCGTCGAGCGATGTGCCTCATATAGCGCGCGACAGCCCCTCCTGGACGATCTCCTCGCAATTGCGCGGCAGTTCGGCTTCTTGCATCTAATCGTGACAGGCGTGCCGGTGGGCGGCCTGAAGCTGAAGCCGATGGTCGCCCTGAACGGCTGGCCCGAGGGGTGGTTCGCGCGCTACATCGAGCGGGACTACGCCAAGACGGACGGCGTCAGCCTGTTCTGCGCCACGTCGCACCGGCCTTTTTATTGGAAGGAAGTGCCGGATCGGCTGTCGGGCACCCTCGGCTCGTTGCTGATCGCGGGCGAGGCGGCCGAATTCGGCATCCGAAGCGGCTTCGCGGTGCCCTTCCTCAGCTTCCATCACTGGCAGTCGGTGGCGTCCTTCGCCTCGCCTGCCCGCGACTGCAGCTTGTCGGAGCGCGAGCGGGTCCAGTTGGTCACGATCGCCACATTTGCAGGAGCCGCCATCGAAACGGTTGGTGCTCCTGCTCCGGAAAAGAGCCCGCTTTCGGCCCGCGAGACCGAAGTTCTCGCCTGGCTGGCGAACGGCAAGACATCCTGGGAGGTGGGCGAGATCCTCGGGATCGCCGAAATCACCGTCAAGAAGCACGCGCGCACGATCCGAGAGCGGCTTGGCGTGGCAACGACCGTTCAGGCGGTTGTCGAAGCAATGCGCCGGAGGATCATCGCCCTCTAAAGCAAGTATCCGATTGGACACCTGACAGCTTCGGCCGGATATCGAATAAGTCCGCCTCCAATTGGGGGTGGACTGATGATCGAGGCCCATGTCGTCGATGCTAAAAACCTACATCTTTACGAACCGGAGTTCGACCAATTTCTTCGTCTCAGGCACGACTACTTCGTGGATCGAAAGGGATGGCGCCCGCCCGCTCCCGATGGGCGCGAGTGGGACCAATTCGATACGGCCCATGCGACCTATCTGCTGGGGATCGAGGACGGTCGCGTCGTAACCTCCTGCCGAATGATTCCCACCAACGTGCCGCACCTCGTATCGGAAGTGTTCCCCGACATGTGCGAGCAGGAAGGCGTGCCCCGGCGGCCCGATTGGGCGGAATGGACCCGAACCTTCGTGGTGTCGGAGCACCAGGGTCTCGGCCGACGCGGTCGGCTCACGCAAATCTGCTGCGCGGTGATGGAGTATGCGGTTGAGGAGGGTCTAAGGGCGGTCGGCGGCATCCAGGAGCTTTACTTCCTGGCACAGCACCGGATGCTGCGATGGAAGGTGCGACCCCTGGGGCTGGCACGCGAAGTGAACGGCGAATGGTGTATCGTCGCTTTTATCGAGGTCAGCGGCGAGGCCCTGGCAAGTGCCCGACGCGTGCTGGGTATTTCCCATTCGCTGCTGGTGCGGCGTGGCGAGCCCGCTCCCTTTCTCAGAACGGAGCTCCGCGCCTGATGCGATTTTGGCGGGCGGTGCTCGCGGACGCGACGGACAAGGTCAAGCAACAGATGAACATCGATGGCGGGAGCGCCTTCTGCCATCGAGAACGCTGCGATGAGATGCGATGCGTAAGAAGACTTCAGTGCTCCTGACGATGAGTTCCTTCGAGATCGGATTCGATACCAGGTTTGGGGCCGCGGACGACCTGGCCATGATCAATGCCCTCCTGGCCCGCCACAACAATCCCCCCTTGGCCGAGATGACTTGGCACATGCAGCGTTGCAGGCGTCCCCAGACATTCACATTCGGAGGCGGATATTGCGGATTTCCGGCCGACGAATTCGTCGTGCTGGTCGAGAATTTCGAATGGCTCTATCCGCAGAACGTGGTGCTCGTCCTGCAACCCGGATCGGGAAGCGTGATGACCCGTGTGTGGCGTCCTACCGCGACGATCCACCATTTCCCAAGCAGCAAGCCAAGGCTTTCCACGCCCCAGGAACGGACCCCCAGCTGATCGAAGACATTTTCGGCAAACTGCGAGCGACAGTGCTGGACGTGACAGATGTCGCCTGTCGACCGGTCTAGGACATGGCATGCCACTGCGCGGCGCGCGGCGGACATCCCTGCCCTCCCCAGCCGCCTCGCCGGCGGCTCGAGACCGATCGAACGCATCTTCATGATCTCGACACTTTGCGGTGCCGCCCCATCCGACGACCCAGCCGGGACGCGCCGCTGACATGTCCGCGCTCGCTCACTCCGCTGCTCACGGCGCCGCCCTCAAGGGTCCCGGCAGGCCATGGGCCGAAGCGTGCGAGGGTCATTCGGCCCGGAGCTTCCTGGACGGGGTCGACTGGCAGATGGAGACCAGCGACGGGCTCTCGCCGGCGCCGCTGCCGGCGGTAGGCTGCCTCGGCTTCTGGATCGAACGCCAGCCGAGCCTGCAAGGGCAGACGCGGCCCGTGCCGGGCCGCCACGCGCTGTTCATCATCGACCGCGGCTCTCTGGAGCTCGACCAGGGCCTCACGGCGACTGCCAAGCGCTCGGCATCCCACCCGGCCTGCCTTGCCGTCGACCTTTCCCTTGCGCGGACGGTGAAGGTCGAGGCGCGGGCCCGCTGTCTCGTCATGAGCCTGCCCAGCGAGGCGCTGCGGCGGCAATCGTCGGCCCTGCTTTCGCCTGCCCCGCGCGGCCGCTCGCTGCCCTGGGCGGGGCCGAGCCCGATGGCCGTGAAGGCGGCGATCGAGGCAATGACGCCGCTGGCGCGGGAGCGCAATGGCGAGACGGCCGCGTCGCTGATCGACGAGCTGATGGCGGCGTGGTTGTCGGCGCATGTGCCGGGCATCGCCTCCTTGTCGGAGGCGCTCGGCAACCGCTACGTGCGCCGGGCGGTCGAATTCGCCGGCAACAACCTGCACGCCCGTATCTCGGCCCGCGACCTCGCCGAGGCGGCGCGATGCAGCCTGCGCAACCTGCATCTGTCTTTCAGCAAGCACCTCGACACGACCCCGACAGCCTATCTCCGCGGCTTGCGGTTCGACCGGTCCCATGCCCTGCTGCGCAGCGGTACCTATCGCCGCGTCGCCGACGTGGCGTCCAGCCTGGGCTTCACCTGCCTGGGACGCTTTGCGGCGGAGTACAGGGAGCGCTTCGGCGAGCATCCGTCGACGACGCTACGCTCGGCCCTGGACGCGGCCGCGGACGAGATGGCCGAGCTCGACGCCGAAGACTTCGCCCGACCGGACGAGGCCGCCTCCTAGTCGTCCTGCGCCCGCCGTGGACGCAACCCGCTCCTTCGAGCGCTCGCCTTCCTGCAACCTATTCGAGAAGATTCCGCCCGGCCGGTACGCCTTGCGCACCGACTGTTCCGAAGCGGTAGTTTTCTTCGTGTATTCTTTCCACAGTGTTGCTCCGGTGGGGAGTCTCTCCTAGGCTTCGTTTGCCGAGGAGGGTCTGCACTCAAAGAAGAACCTCCAGCTCTTCCTCGCAAGTAAAGTACTCGCCCCTTTTTCCAGCATTTTTGCTGTGAAGGCTCGACGCCTTCACAGGCAGCACTTTTGCGCGCCGGTATAAGACTTTGATTGATAAAAGGGGATACTCGAAATGGCGATTGCAGTTACGAATGGGACGGTCGATCCGAACGATCTGAAGACCCTGCAGACTTTGCAATACGGGCGGCAAACGGCGCCCGAAATCATCACGCTGTTCACGAAAGCTGCGGCGGGAACCTTGCAGGCTGCCGATGTGATCGCCGCCGCGCCTTGGATCAATGCGCTCTGGCCCTACTACGACGCGCCTCTCGGGCCGCTTCTTGCCAAATACATGCCGGCGGGCTCGACGCCCATCAACCTCGCCTTCTTCAAGGATATCGGTCAGCTGAATACCTTTCCCGATCTGGCGAGCCTCGTCGCGAAGAAGGCGCTTGATCCTAGCCTCGGAACCCTGTCGACGGCCGACATCCTCAACGCCAGTCGCGCCTATGCCAACGCGAAGCTGGACCGGTGGCGTTTGTCGATCGCCGACAAATACCTGACCGCTGCCGAGCGCAGCTATCTCACCGGCGTCTCAGTCTTCAATGCCACCGCCTCCGCCCAACTGGACGTGGCCCGAGGGCTCAACGAATACAACGAGGACATCCGCATCCGTAAGCTCTACGGCAGCGCCGCGTTCGGCGACAGCGTGACCGTGGCGCTCGATGCGACGTTCGCGTCGGCGGGCCAGGATGAGAAGAATCTGCTGACGGCCGCCATCGCGACAGCGGTCGCGACGGCTCAAACAGGCACGAAGACTTGGCCGGGCGCCTATGCCAATCTTGCACTTGCCAAGATGGCGGATCTCGTCCAGGTGCAGGTCGGAACGGTAGCGGCCGCATACGACGCCTTCGTCGCCGGGCTCACCCAGCAGGCAGTGCAGCTTGTGGCCGCCCAGCCCACGCTGACCCGGGATCAACTCGCCGCGCGCCTCGTCGCCAATTCTGCAAAGTCGGGCCTGAACGGCAGTGTGCAGGGCGACCTCCTCAATGCCTCCATCAAGAGCACCGCGGTCGGCAGGCTGCTTGTCGAGACGATCTTCCGCGCCGACCGCAGCACCATCGATCCTGCCACCATCTCGGCCGCTTCGACGGCGCTGGTGGCGCTCCGGAACGACGTGCAGATCCAGGGAATGCTGCAGAAATACGTCGCCAATCCAGCCATCGCCTTCACGCCTGCCTTCTACCAGGACGTCGCAAGCACCGATGCCCTTAGCCCGGCTCTGGCGGCACTCATGTTCGAGAAGGCGATTGCCGGCATGCTTCAACCAGCCGACCTCCTTGCCGCGGCGCTCGAGATCGGCAAGCTCGACGTCACGCGCCTCGCCGCCGTCATGCCCTTTCTGACCAAATACTTCGTCGGCACCCCGCTGGCGTCGGTCCCCTTCAGCCAGGACATCGTGCTGGCCGCCACCCATGTGGGGCCGGCCATGGCGGCTCTGCTGACCAAGGCTGCAAGCCAACCGAAGGACAGCCTTGCACGGGCCGACATCCTCGCCGCCCTCGACGAACTCAAGTCGGTGCCGGCCAGCGATGCCGCCTCGGCCCTCTTCGCCACGTATGTCGGCGGTCTCCTACCGGTGACCAACGGCTTCATGAACGATGTCGCTCTGGCCAAGGCCGCCGCGCCGGCGTTCGGCGCCCTTCTCGCCGACCTCGTGGGCCGCCAGGCGCTGCCTGCCGGCAGCGGGCTCATGATTTCCGACGCACTGGCCGCGATCGCCGCTCTCGGCGGGACCAACGCGTCCGTCACCTCGCTGGCCAACCGGTTTCTGGGAATGCGCGTCGGCACGGCTCTCGCCGGCGGGAAGGGGAAGGACCTGGCCGCCGCCCACAAGGTTGTCACCGCGACGCTGACCGCCGGAAGCGACGCAAACGCCGGCTTTCACCTCACGGTCGTCAACGCGCTCGCCGCGGCGCTGACGGATGGCATGCCCTTCCTGGTGGGCCTGGCGGGGGTCGCCCCGAGCTCGCAAAAGGACAAAGCCTATACCGGCCTCGTCGCGCAGATGAAGACGGCGATCGCCGCCGCCCCGACCGGCCAGGATCCCACGACGTTCTACGCATCGCTTCTCGTCCGGGAGGCGTCGCAATTCGGGCCGTCCCTCGACATCGGCCAGTGCCTGCCGACCATCGCGGGTGCCTTGCAAGGGCTCCGCTACACCGCGCCCGGTGCCGTGTATACCGCGACGATTTCGCGCTTCAGCGCTGTCCTGACGGTGCTGCAGAGCGCCCTCGACACCGGCAATGGCCTCGCTTCGCTCACCGGGGCCGACATCCAGAGCCTCATGCAGGCATTCCGCGACATCGCCACGGTCGTCGGCCCTCCCGGCTCCTTGTCGGACATCTCTGTCCAGAACGCCAAGGCCGTAGCCGCCGCGCTCGGTCCCAAGCTCTTCGGCAGCGCCCTTTACGGACTGATCACCGGCAGCGACGGTGCGGCGTTTCTGTCCAACGCGGCAGCCTCGCCCTTCCTCGTCGCAGCGAACGCGCCGGCCGCCCTCTACCAGCTCAACGCGGTCGCAGCGGCGATGAAGGGCAAGACGACCGGGCCGAACCACATGCTGGAAATGGCCGTAGCCGAGTTGGCCTCGAGCCAGGGGCGCTCGGACGAGAACGTCGAGATGTCGCTGGATTTCTTCGGCAAGCGGCTCGCCGAGATGCGGACGCCGAGCGGGACGACGCCCACCGCCGCCGACCTGCTGGGGGCGACCGCCGCCGATGCGCGGCGCGCGGCGCTCTTCAAGCGCATCATCGAAGCCGGAGTCCCCAGCGAGGCGTTCCTGGGGGAGGTCAATGGTGAGATCGCCGACCTGCTGCAGCTCGAGGCCAACGGAGCGGCGTACAAAGGGGCCACGGCTCGGGCGCTTTATGGCCAGTCGCTGATGGCCCGGCTCGGCCTCGGCCTCGAGGCGACGATGCTGCCGCAGAGCGTTGTCGACGATCTCGCGGCGGCCTACGCGTATGCTCGGGGACTCACCGATGACGAAGTCACCAAGGTCAATCTCTACCTGTTCTACAAGAATCACCCCTTGCCGGCCGCCTATGATGGCACGCCGCCTGCGCGTCCGGCGACCCTCAGCGACAAGACGGAGAAGATCGTCGCGCAGCTCTTCGGGGGCAATCTGGAGCGACTGAGAACAAAACAGGCGGGCGAGGTCGTCACGGCACTGAAGGACTATCGGAAGGCTCTGTCCAGCGGCCAGACTCGGCTCAAGGGCGAACAGGCCTTCGGCAGCCTTTACGCCGGGCTCGCCGTGATGGTCGCCGGATCGGGCGCCTCCCAGGCGGAAGGCGACGTCCAGAACCTGCTGATCCTCCAGGCTTTCGCCTACCTCGCCGCCAGCCTGCAGCTTCCCGTCAATCGCATCGCGACCGTGTACCAGAGCTTCAACGCGGCTGTGGCAACGGGTCGAACGGCCTACAACGAGGCGTTGGCTGCAGCGCAGAGAGAGTGGGCCAATTGGGGCGGTGCGGTTCCGGTACCATTCCTGAACACTTCCGACAGGCCGCCGTCTTTCACCTCGATGTTGATGAACGACTTCAGCGCGCTTTTTCCCAAGCTGACGACCAAGACGAGCCTCGCGGAAGTGGCCGACCTCAATCGCGGGCGCCGGCTCGGGATCGAAACCGCGCTCGCAGGCTTCGACATGAAGGCGGCGCATGCACTGGCCGCCGAGGGTTCGAACAAGCTGCTGACGGGCCAGAATCTCTCGAAGAGCATCGGCCGGAACGGCATTTTCGTGATTGCCGACCTGCTGTCGCTGGCAGGAAGCATCTACAACCTGATCATCGACCAGAAAAATGGCGTCGACGGCGGAAAGATTGCCGTGGACGTGGTCGGCGGCGTCCTTCCCAACGCCCTGTGGCTCACCGCCGACGTGCTCGACACTTTCGCGAGCGGCACGAAGGTGCTGCGCGCCGTCATGGGCATGGCGGTCGCGGGCATCGTCATTTCGGTCGGGACCTCGACCTATCAGATCTACGCAGCGGTCAAGAAATTCGAAACCGACCGCGACAGCGTGAGCAACCAGGCGAACGTGGCTCAGTCGGTCATCAACACGGTGCTGGCCCTCGCGACGCTGGCGACCATGGTGGCTGCTCCGCCGGTTGGCATCATCATGGGCGCGCTCTCCGCCATCCTTCCAAATTTCGGGGCTGCGGCGGCCTCGATCGACTACATGAAGAAGGGCCAGGAGCTGGCCGCGAAGGGCCTCTCGCACGACGCGGAGATCGCCTACGCCTATCAGCAAAGCGCCGGACTGGATGCCTTGAGCATCCTCGGGTGGTTGGCCCGTCTGGGCGGCGCCGATCCGCTCGGCGGGCAGGCCAGGCTGGTGAATGCCGATCCGGCCTACTATGGGGACGCGACGCTGGAACGGCTTCACTGGGGCTTGGTGGGCAATGTCGAGGCGAACGGGCGAAGCGCGCTGGTCAACTCGCTGCTGGACAGCATGGGAAGCCAATTCACGCGGATCCGCTATCTTCTCGGCAGCTCCGACATGTTCACCTACTTCGCGAACGACACCGTGTTCACCAATTCGCTCTACAGCGTGCTGGTGAGCAAGGCGACCGACGGGCGCGTCTCCGTGGCCGACGTCGGCACCAGCTCCGGCCGACTGACGCAGTCGCAGGCGACCAACGGGGCCGTCTCGTTCACGGCCGCCGACTTCGCCCGCACGCCGACCGCCGGCGGCCCCGAAGCGGTTCCGTCGGAGCTGGTGCTGATCGACAGAGGCAGCGGCTATCTCGGGACGATGAAGGTGGAGGTCGCGTCAGACGGGAAGCGCCGGGTCTACAACGTGCTTGCCGGCAACGTCGCGCTGACCGGCAAAGACAATGGCGATTCCTTCGTCGTCTCGGGTTCGAGGGACATCACCATCAAGATCGCCGCCAAAGAAGCGCCCTACACCGACCATGTCTTCATCAGGCCGCCGGACGCCAATGATGCCTCCAAAGGCGTGGCGATCCAGCTTGACAACTACGTCAACATCGCAGCCGTCCACGGCACGCCGGGCGCCGACACGGTCACCGGTGCTGCCAAGGGCCAGTTCTACGACTCAAGAGGCGGCGGCGACATCATCGTGATGTCTGGCGACGAAAGTCGCGTGAACGTCGCAGACTCTGACTATGCCGAGGTGACCCTCACGGGGCGGGAAGCCGTCGTCTACGGAAACGGCGGCTCGAGGATCGCCATGAAGGGTGCGGACGGCTTCGTCGCCATCGACTTCAACCGCGCCAACGCCTTTGGCGGCGTGCTGCAGGGGTCGTCCGACGATGCGCTCAAGGTCTCGGCGGCCGAAGGCACGAAAATCCAGCTGATCTCGACTGGCGCGGCGGTCTACCTCGGCTCCCAGTACCGCGACCGCGCGGGCTTGGTCTCGTTCGTCTATGCGACCGTCACGAGCCTGCCTTCGACATCGGATGGATGGTTCGGCACCTATATCAGCGATGGGAAGAACACCAACCAAGTCACCCTGACCGGCCACACCTTCAAGGCCTTCTCCTTTGGCGCGGGCGACGAAACCCTCTCGCTCACCAATGCAGGCGAAATCTTCGCGGCGATGGGCGACGGGGCGAGTTCCGTTCGGCTCGCCGGAGACACTGCTGCGACTTTGACCACGGGGATGAAGAGCAGCTTCACCCTCACCCTCGAGCAGACGGCGGGCTTCACCGGCTATCTGCAGGGGACCGGCTCGGTGAACATCAGTGGCATCGGGTCGGACAACAGATTCCTGGTCGGCGGCGGCGGCGTGGTATCGATCTCGGCCAATCAGGGACAGGCTCTCTACGTCGAACTGGCGGACGCCGAGGGCAACGGGGCATTGGGCGGCGTCGTCAACCTGAGCGACGCCAAACGCGGCATGGGCGCTGCCGTCACCATCAACCTGCAGGAGGTGGAAAGCGATCGTGTCACCGTGCGCCAAATGGAGGACGCCTCGGGCAAGGTGTTGCAGATCCAGACCTGGAAGAGCGATCCGTCGGGACTGGCCCTGCAGACGCCCACCTCGCTCAACCTGGTCGAGACGGTGAACTATCGCGGCACCGAGGGCCTCGACAACGCCTATCTCGCCTGGACGGACGCCTCGGACGGCCTGCAAACCGTGGTCTCGCTGGCGAGCCTCGTACAATCGCTCGCCGCGTTCGGCGTCGCCGGGGGCGGGGCAAAATTCGGGCATACCAGCTTCCTCGCCAACGATGTCGCCACCCTCCCCGACCTCGCCCTGGCGGCCGTCGTCGCGCAGACGGCAGCCTGATCCCGTCGGTCGTTGCCTTCGGGCCCGGTTGCGTCGAAACTGGGCCTGAAGGAAGAGGGAGGCAGGGGCGATCGTCGGCGAGATCTTGAGCGTCCTGCACGAGGCGGGGCATTTCCTGGAGCCCGCCATCCGGCACTACGGATTGCCGGCTCTCTTCGTCATCATCTATCTGGAATCGCTCGGCGCGCCGGTGCCCGGGGAGAGCGCGCTGGTCGCCGCGTCGCTGTTGGCGGCGAACGGCGAGTTTTCGGTCGCGGCGCTGGTCGCGGTGGTGTGGGCGGCGGCCGTGCTCGGCGACAGCACCGGCTACGCCATCGGTCGCTTCGGCGGCCGGCCGCTGCTGGCCCGTTACGGCTGGATCGTCAAGCTCACCCCGGAGCGGCTGGCCCAATTGGAGGCACTGTTCCGCCGGCGCGGCCCGCTGATCGTCGTTTCTGCCCGCTTCGTGGTCGTGCTGAGGCAGCTCAACGGCATCGTCGCGGGCAGCATGGGCATGCCCTGGCTGCGGTTCCTGGCGGCCAACATGGTGGGCGGCGCGCTCTGGTCGCTTCTGTGGGGCCTCGGCCCTTATTTGCTCGGCGACTGGTTCGGCCTCAAGCACGGTTAGGGCGGTTTCGGCGTCCCGCGCCGTTCTTCTTTCGCTGCTGCCTCGGCCGAAAGCGGTAGGTTGGCCCTCGGCTCATCCGGAAGGGCGAGCGCAGAACTCGCCCCTCCTCCATATTCGGGTGGTCCCCGGTCGGAACCAGCCTGCCTAGGGTCGGCGTTGTGCTGTCGGCCCAGACTCGCGGGCCGGGGGCGCAGTCGGCATTTCGGGTCGACTCGCCGGGGTCCGCAGTCGAGCGGATGGGGTTGGGACATGCAGGCACGATATCTAACCGGCGAAAAGAACGGTGTGCTCCGGCGCGCGGCGCCTCTCCTTCTGGCGCTCGCTTTCGCCAGCCTGGTGTTCCTGGCTCATCCGGCTCTTTCCGACGAGCCGAGCGGCCCGCTCAAGGCCGACGACACAGTCGAGCTGCGCGTCACCGGCTGGACAGCCCTCAAGGGCGGCGTCGCAGAGGCGTCGGTTCTCAACGACGACTTCACCATCGCGCATTCGGGTTCACTGGAGCTGCCCTTCATCGGCAGCGTCGCGGCCGCCGGGCTGAGCCCGGAAGAGCTGGCGCGGCAGATTACAGACCGGCTGCAGGCCCGTAGCGGCCTGAAGGAGCGGCCGATCACCACCATTCAACTGAGCCGCAAGTCCAAGCCGCTCGCGCCGGCCAAGCAAGTGGCCCGCGACGCGTCCAAGGCGAGCTCGCCGGCCGCCCCCCCCTCGGACCAGGCGATCGCGCTGAACCGCGAGCGGGCCCGCGCCGACGCGCTGAAGCGCGAGCTCGACGCCGCTCACCTGGATGCAAGCCAGGCCCGCAAGGAGGCGGAGGCAGCCCGGACCGCCGCCCGGGACTCGGCAAAGAACGCCGAGCAAGGGGCAGCCGGCGACCGTATGCGGCAGACCGAGCTCTCCGGACAGCTCGAGACGGCAAGGCGCGAGCTCGAGGCGTCCAAGGTCCGCCTTCAACAGGAGGTTCGCACGGCGGCCCAGGTGAAGGGCGCGGCCAACGCGCTGGCCGCAGACGCGCAGGAGGCGGCGGCCCGGGCGCAGGACAACGTCGCGCGGCTCGAGGAAGCCCTGCAGACGGTGCGTCGCGAAACCGCAGCGGCGCTGAAAAGCCGGAAGGCCGAAGCAGAAGCCCGCGAAGGCGGACTGCGCCAGGAACTCGCCGCAATCCGCATCGAGCGCGACGCAGCGCTCAACGCGGTCGCCAGGGCCACGGAGTCGGGTCGCGCGGCGAAGCGGGCGCTGGAAGAGGCGCGCGCCAACAACGAGGCGCTGGCCCGCGAGCTGGCGGAGATTCGCGCCGCGCCGCCGGTGACCGCTGCCGTGCCCATCCCGACGCCGACGCCAAAAGAGGCGCGTCCGGCCCGCTCCACCACGAAGCGACGGCCCCCGGTCCGCGAAGCCCAGGCAGCACCGCGGCCCAAATCTCGGCTCGCCCGGTGGACGACGATCGTGCTTCCAGATGCGCTGCTGCCGACGCAGCCGCCCGCTCCATGAGGAATTGCGCATGACGCCATCCGTTCAGATATCGAAAAGCCTGCCGGGTTCGACCGGCATCCTTCTCGCTGCGGCTTTCTTCGCCGCCATGTCGGCGACGCCGGCCTTCCCGCTCGACGTCGGGCTCGGCGCCAAGGCCGGCGGACTCGGCGTCGGCGCGGGGGTCGGGCTGGGTCGCCAGGGCGCTTCCGTGGGGCTCGGGGCCGATGTGGGCGACACCGCAGGCGCGGATGCCGGCGCCTCGGTCGGACGCAGCGGCGCCGGCCTGGGCGCAGGCGCCAGCCTCGGCGGCACCAGCGTCGGGACTTCCGCAGCTATCGGTTCGCCGGCCGGTGGCGGGAGCCCCGATGGCGGCAGCAACTCCGGCAGCGGCAAGACGGCCGGCGGCCAGGGAGCCAAGGGAACCGGCGGCGCAGGCACGTCCTCGTCGCCCCGCAGCCATGACAATGGCGGCAACGCCCAACCATCGGCCGCTCCTCAGCCGGGCTTCCTCGGATTTTCGGCGATGACCAACCGCATCAGGCCGGCAACGGCCGGCCTGGTGAGCCTGCCGAGCGCGCTGAGGCCGATCCGCCGGGGCGGACTGAGGCTTCCCAATGCCGTGCCGCCGCTCGCGGCCGTGCTTGGCACGCCGCGCAACGTGGTGCGCTCCTGCCGTCTGGCAATCGCTGCGGCCGCCCAACCGCTTGGTTCGGTGCGAGTCGAGGCCATCAGCGCCGGCCGGCCGCGCAAACGGGAGGGCGGGCTTTCGGCGCCGATCTTCGTGCGCATTCACTATGCGCAGCAGACCGGGATCGAGATCCGCCAGGCGCGCGTGGATTGTCATATCGATGACGGAGGTCGCGTGCTGACCGTCATCTAGCAGCGTTGCTTCGCAATTGCGGGCGGCAGGCGGTCTTGGTGGGCGATGACGGACTCGAACCGCCGACATCTTCGGTGTAAACGAAGCGCTCTACCAGCTGAGCTAATCGCCCCTGCGGCGGGAGATTTAGGCGCTCGAGCAGGGCTTCGCAAGCGGAAAGACCGACCGTTCACCCGGATTGGCGACGCCAGAATTGGCGACCCTCGCCGAGCCCGTTGGAGCTTGACACTCGTGGGCTGAAAACGTATTCACCGCGCATCGACGCTGCTCCTTCAAAGGCAAATGTCGACGCGCGCGGGTGTAGCTCAGTCGGTTAGAGTGCCGGCCTGTCACGCCGGAGGTCGCGGGTTCGAGCCCCGTCACTCGCGCCACCCTTTCCAAGGCTTTGGCGGCATGCGCGCGCCTCAGTTCTAATATGTGCCGGTTCCGTTCCTGGGCCAACAAACCGCGGCCGCGTCGCCGAGCCTCGTCGGCCTCCCTCACTGCTGCGAGATTCACCGGCATGTAGGTCCGCTGCAGGGCTTCGCCGCAATTTCTTCGCCCGAGCCACTGCCGGCATTGGCCTCCACCGCGCCGGAGCGGCGCATATCCATGAGCCGACGCTTCTCCTCCGTGCCAAACACCAGTCTGCGCACATCGGCGAAATCGTCTACAAGCGCGTCCTTGGTATAGGGAACGCCGACCCGCGGCCGACCACCCTTTGCTCCGGGCACGTAGCCACGAGAGCGGAAGATTGGGCAGTCAAGCAGTACCACCACGCCCAGGTGCTCGACGTAGTTCTGAACCAGCCGTCGCGTCCGTGCGGTTAGCGTGCCAAAAGCTGGCTTACCAGTCTTTGTCCGCTCAATAAGTCAAAGGCCTGCGCTGGCGTGAGCGTGCGAACGTCCACCGGCGCAAAGCTCGTGTCCCACGCAACGGCAATGATGCAGGCAAGGCCGCAGTAGCCGGCGCGCCAGGCGCCTTTCACCAGCCGAACGACTTCGCCATCAGACCATATTTGATGACGCCCCTTGGGCGTCTTACGACGGATAGCGCGGGAAGGGTCCTGCCCGGGTGACAAGCTTCATGCTCGCCATGACACAATAGATGCTGCGCCACGTCTTCATGGCGCGATAGGCGCCGTCGACGCCGTGTTTGTCGAGCAGCCGGGCGTACCACCTGTCTAAATGCTCAAAAGTGATTTTGCTGGCTGGCCGATCGCCGAAAACCGGCTCTATGTACCGCCAGCCACGCTCCCAGTCTTCCCGGGTACGGAGCTTCTTCCCCTTCCAACTAGCCGAACGACGGAACCGTTCGAAGGCGTCACCGACGGATCCTTCCCGGCGCCGCCCGGATTTGTCCTGTCAGCTGCTCATCTTGACCTCTTCATCAGAAAGCTCAATTCCGCCGATCCCGTTTTGTTTCAGCTTGGCCAACGCGTCTCTCGTTGTTGCCGTTGGGCAACAGACAGCGAAGGTACCCGTGGTACTCTCGCCCATCACTAGGGATTAGCCATGCGCCATATCGATCCTGATCGTTCTGTCCTGAGTTCCCTTCGCCACCCCGCGTCTCCAACGCGTGTAGCTCGGCCCTGCGGTCGAACAGCCTACCAGCGAGGGAGGATTGTCATGCGGATGACAATGGCGGTTGCGTCGTTGGCGCCGGTTTTCGCCAGCATGCCCATTTCGGCCAAAGCTCAGGAAGTGGCGGTATCAGGCGGTTCGCATCAGTACGTGCTCGATATCGGTGCAGGCATCCAATATCAGCCGAAATACCCCGGGTCGAATGACTATATCCTCGTCCCCTTTCCGCTCGTTGCGGTCCAGCGGTTCTTCCTCCCCGGCTTCGGCCAGGTCGTCGATGGGGAAGAGAACCTAAGGGCACTTTCCGTGTTCCCGTCGTTCGACTTCAATGGCAAGCGCGAGGCCTCGGATTCACCCGAACTGACCGGGACCGAAACCATCGATTGGGCCTTGGAACTGGGGGTTGGAATTGGATACCGCTACGACTGGCTGCGCGGCACCGTCGAAGTTAGACAGGGTATCAATGGGCACGACGGCCAGGTCATAGAGCTGGGCATGGATGTCATAGCGACTCCGGTCGAACGACTTCAGCTCAATTTTGGTCCGAGGCTGACCTGGGCCTCCAGCGACTACATGGATACTTACTTCGGGGTCACGGAAGCCGAGGCCTCCGCACCGGGGTCGCAACTAACCGCCTACGATCCGGGTTCCTCCTTCAAGACGGCGGGAATTGCGGCGCGTGCCAGCTATGAACTGTCTGAAAATACACGCATTCATGTTCGGGCGGGTTGGGACAGATTTATCGCCGATGCGGCCGACAGTCCCATCGTCGAGGCGGGAAGCAGAGACCAATTTTCGATTGGCACCGGCCTCACCTACCGGTTTTCGTTCGACTTGTTCAAGCGATGACTGAACCGCTTGGTCGCATCATGGCGAGTACACTTGCGGCATTGCCGTAGCGTCGCGTTTGCAGTGAGCCCGCCGCGGCGGTTTACTCAAGGGAGTTCCGTCATAGGGAGCGGCGGGCTCGGCCGGGCGTCCCACCAAGGTTGCACCCGGCAGTGCAGTAACGCGGCGGCGGGCTTTGTAGTTTCGCTTACGTTGCGGCAGGAGCTGTGCCCCTGCCTCTTTATCCGCCGGGCTTTCTCAGCTTGCCGATGACATCTCCCATAGTGACGATGGGTCCCAAGGTCCCTCGCTCGATTTCGCTCACCTCGGGCGTCGTAGTGTCAGATCCAAGCAGGCGCTTCTGTTGGCTCGTTCTCTTTCTCGCCTTCGGGCAGAGGGTCGTCGGGTGGCAGTTCATGCTGGCCGTCCGTTTCGATTAACCGAGTTTGCGGATGCCTTCTGGATGCACGCCTTAGGCAATTGGCTCAGACGGGCTCACCGCACCTGGGGGCGGCATGAACTCGCCCGCTATATCGAGATCGAGGAGCGGCAAACTTCTGCCGTTGCTCCGGAAGCACCCCGAGAGCAAAGATCTCGCTGCGGATGCCTTGAAAGGGAACAAGGATCTGCGCGCCTCTTTGGCGAGGCTTTCCGACGTGCCGAAGGACAATGATGCGTTTCTCGC
>JBEVJK010000108.1:0-7224 GCA_040510195.1 Mesorhizobium sp.
GATGCAATGTTCGGAGAGCGCATTCACCACGGAGACGCCGACGCCATGCAAACCGCCGGAGGTTTCATAGACCTTCGAGTCGAATTTGCCGCCAGCGTGCAAAGTGGTCATGATCACTTCGAGGGCGGGTTTCTTGAAATTCGGATGCGGGTCGACTGGAATGCCGCGGCCATTGTCGGTGACGGCGAGGTAGCCGTCTGCTGAAAGTTCGACATCGATGAAGGTGGCATGGCCGGCGACTGCCTCGTCCATGGAATTGTCGATGACCTCGGCGAACAGGTGGTGCATCGCCTTGTCGTCAGTGCCGCCGATATACATGCCTGGCCGGCGCCGGACCGGCTCCAGTCCCTCCAGCACCTCGATGTCGGCGGCGCTATAGCCCTCGCTGCCATCCTTGGTCGCAACAGGACGCCTGGTGGCTTGCACCAGCGGATCAGCGGGGCGCGCCGGTGCGCGAGGCGGTTGCGGCTGCTTGCCCAGGTTGCCGAAAAGATCGTTGTTATCGTCCATGCCTGCCCAACAATCCGGTGCCGCGAATCACCGCCGATACTGACACGCTTTTCAACGCCAGGCGACGGAAGTTCCTGTTACGTTCGGGGAGTAGCCTGTCGTTTGCACCTCGGCAGTGGTTAATCCGCCAAGGCCGAGCCGGTCAAGCCGGCCCTGAACTTTAGGCTGTTACTCCGCCGCGCCGAGATACTCCGACAGTGGCGGGCAGGAGCACACAAGGTTGCGGTCGCCCGCGACATTGTCGAGGCGCGATACAGGAGGCCAGTATTTCGCCGCTGTATCCGCATCGCCGGCCGGATAGGCCGCGTCTAGGCGCGAGTAGGGATGGCTCCACTGTGCGGCCAGCGCCTCGGCCGCGGTGTGCGGCGCGTTGACCAGCGGGTTGTCGGCGAGAGGCCATTCTCCGCTTGCCACTTTCCCGGCTTCCCCGGCGATGGCGATCATCGCCTCGCAGAAACGATCGAGCTCGGCCTTGGGCTCGGATTCCGTCGGCTCCACCATCAGCGTTCCGGCAACCGGGAACGACATGGTCGGCGCGTGGAACCCGTAGTCGATCAACCGCTTGGCGACGTCGTCGACGCTGATGCCGGCGCTATCCTTGAGCACCCGCGTGTCGAGGATGCATTCATGCGCGACGCGCCCCTGGCTACCCGTGTAGAGGACCCGGAAGTGCGTCCCTAGCCGCGTCGCGATGTAGTTGGCGGACAGGATCGCGGTTTCGGTCGCCTGCTTCAATCCGGACGCGCCCATCATGCGGATGTACATCCAGGTGATCGGCAGGATCGAGGCGCTGCCGAAGGGCGCCGCCGACACGGCGTTGGCCGAACCCTCGGTGATGTGGCCCGGCAGATAGGGCTTCAGGTGAGCCTTGACGCCGATCGGGCCGATGCCGGGACCACCGCCGCCATGCGGTATGCAGAAGGTCTTGTGCAGGTTCATGTGGCAGACGTCGGCGCCGATATCGCCCGGGCGGGCAAGCCCCACCAGCGCGTTGAGGTTGGCGCCGTCGAAATAGACCTGGCCGCCCGCCTCGTGCACGAGGCTGCAGATGTCGCGGGCGCCTTCCTCGAACACGCCATGGGTAGACGGGTAGGTGAACATCAGCGCGGCCAGGTTGGCGGCGTGCTCCGCAACCTTGGCCCTGAGGTCGTCCAGATCGATGTCGCCCGCCTCCTCGCAGGCGACCACGACGACGCGCATGCCGGCCATCGCGGCGCTGGCGGGATTGGTGCCGTGGGCGGAAGAGGGGATCAGGCAGACAGTACGATGCGACTCGCCGCGCGACAGGTGGTAACGGCGGATTGCCAGCAGGCCCGCATATTCCCCCTGGCTGCCCGCATTTGGCTGCAGCGAGACTGCGTCGAAGCCGGTGATCTCGGCCAGCCAGCGCTCCAGGTCATCGGTCATCGCGCGATAGCCGGCACTGTGGGCGGACGGCGCGAAAGGGTGCAGGTTGGCCACCGTCGGCCAGGAGACGGGAAGCATCTCGGCCGCAGCGTTGAGCTTCATGGTGCAGGAGCCGAGCGGGATCATGGCGCGGTCGAGCGCCAGGTCCTTGTCGGCCAGCCGTCTCAGAAAGCGCATCATCGCGGTTTCGGACCGGTTGTCATGGAAGACGGGCTGGGTCAGGAAATCCTTGCCGCGCGGGGTGCCGGGAAGCCGCAGCGCAGCGCGCGCAGGCGCTGCGGCGTCGAAGAGGGCGGCCAACGCGGCCAGATCGACCTCGTCGGAGGTCTCGTCGAAGGCGATCGACAGGCGGTCGGCGTCGAGCATGCGGACCAGGCGCCCGCCGGCCTCGGCAGCGGCGGCAATCGCCGCTGCGCGGCCCGGCACGTGCACGGTGACCGTGTCGAACAGGCGCCCCCCGGCGAGCGCCAGGCCGGCGCCCTCGAGCGCGGCGGCCAGGCGGGCCGCCAAACCGTGCACCTGTCCGGCGATGGCAGCCAGACCGTCCGGCCCGTGCCAGACCGCATAGGCGGCCGCCATGTTGGCGAGCAGCGCCTGGGCAGTGCAGATGTTGGAGGTCGCCTTGTCGCGGCGGATGTGCTGCTCGCGGGTCTGCAGAGCGAGTCGGTAGGCGGGTCGGCCGTCGCGGTCGACCGACTGGCCGACGAGGCGGCCCGGCATGAGACGCGTCAGCCGCTCAGAGACGGCGCAATAGGCGGCGTGCGGGCCGCCGAAGCCCATCGGCACGCCGAACCGCTGCATCGAGCCGACGGCGATGTCGGCGCCGAGGGCGGCAGGCGCGTCGGTCAGCACCAGCGACAGCGGATCGGCGACGAAGACGACCACGGCGCCTGCGGCCCGGGCACGCGCGATCGCTTCTGCATGGTCCCCGTAGACGCCGGTCGTATCCGGCCAGGAGACGACCAGGGCAGCGGTGTCGTCGCCGATCTTCTCCGCGCCGATGTCGATGCCGAGGGGTTCGGCCCGCGTGCGCACCACGTCCAGGGTCTGCGGATGCGGAGCGCCGGCGAAGGCGATGCCGTGGCGCTTCTCGCGATGGTGGCGATAGGCGATGCCGATCGCTTCGGCGACGGCGGTCGCCTCGTCGAGCAGCGAGGCCGAGGCGACGGGCAGGCCGGTCAACTCGGCCACCAGCGTCTGGAAATGGAACAGCATCTCCAGCCGGCCCTGGCTGATCTCGGACTGATAGGGCGTATAGGCCGTGTACCAGGCGGGATTCTCGAACAGATTCCGCTGGATGACGGGCGGCACGACAGTTCCGTGATAGCCCCCGCCGATGAAGCTCTTCAGCACTTGGTTCGCCGCCATCTTGGCCGACAGCTCGGCAAGGGCTTCGGCCTCGCTGGCGGCAGGCGGCAGGTCCATGGCACGGTCGAGCCGGATGGATTTCGGCACCGCCTGGGCGATCAGCGTCTCGACGGAGGGCAGGCCAAGCGTGGTCAGCATGGCGCGGATGTCGGCGGGGCCGGGACCGATATGACGGCGGGCAAAGCTGAGTTTCTGGTCGTTCATGGGATCCGTCCTTAGCCGAGCATCGCCTTGTAGCCGGCTTCGTCGAGCAGGCCTTCAAGCTGGCTCTCGTCGGCCAACCGCATCTTCCAGAGCCAGCCGTCGGCTGTCGGGGAGGCGTTGACCAGCGCCGGGTTGCCGGCCAGCTCCGGGTTGGCCTCGACGATCTCGCCGTCGACCGGAGAATAGACGTCCGAGGCGGCCTTGACGGATTCGACGACGACCGCCGTGTCGCCGCGCTTCAGCACGCGACCCGGCTCGGGGAGCTCGACGAAGACGAGATCGCCCAGCTGCTCCTGCGCGTAGTCGGTGATGCCGACTGTGGCGATGCCTTTCTCGACGCGGAGCCATTCATGGTCTTCGGTAAAATAAGTGGTCGGCATTGCGGACTATTCCTTGTGGTAGCGATGCGGGACGAAGGGCAAGGGGTGGACCTCGACGGGGATGCGGTTGCCCCGCACCTCGGCGAACAGGCGGCTGCCGGGCGTGGCGAGCGGCGTGGAGACGTAGCCCATGGCGACCGGGTGGCCGACGGACGGGCCGAAGCCGCCGGAGGTGACACGGCCGGCCGGCGCGCCGTCGGCGTCGACCAGCGAGGTGCCGCCGCGCACCGGCTGGCGGCCTTCCGGCTTGAGGCCGACGCGGCGCTCGGGCGGCCCTTCTGCCAGGATGCGCTGCAGCGCTGCCGACCCGATGAAGGCGCCGGCGGCGCGCACCGGACGCGAGACGGCCCACATCAGCCCGGCCGTCGCCGGGTCGGTGGCGGGGGTGATGTCGTTGCCGTGCAGGCAGAGTCCGGCTTCCAGCCGCAGGCTGTCGCGGGCCGCCAGGCCGACCCACATCACGCGCGGATCGGCAAGCAGCGTCTCGGCCAGCGCGAGCCCGTCGGAGGCCGGCAGGCCGATCTCGAAGCCGTCCTCGCCCGTATAGCCGGAGCGGCTCAGAAACCAGCCGGGCCGCGGCTCGCTGCCCTGCATGAAGAACAGTCCCGAGACGTCGAGGCCTGCGGCCTCGAGCGCCGCGGCTGCGGCGGGGCCCTGGATGGCCAGGAAGACGCGGTCAAGCGGCTCGACGGTGGCGTCGAGGCCGCTGCCGAGCGCCTTGAGGCGCGTTTCGTCGGCGAGTGCGTTGCCGGCATTGGCCACCACCATGAAGCGGTCGTTGGCGAGGCGCGTGACGATCAGATCGTCGAGGATGCCGGCCTTCTCGTCGAGCAGGAAGGTGTATTTGGCCTGGCCCCTGGCCAGCGCGCCCGCGTCGAGGGGCGCGGCCTGGGAAAGCAATTCGGCCGCCTCGGCGCCTTCGACCGCGATCAGCTTCATGTGAGAGATGTCGAAGAGCCCCGCCTTTTGGCGCGTGTGCTGGTGCTCCTTCAGCACGCCCGGCGGATAGAGGAGCGGCATCGACCAGCCCGCGAAAGCGCCGAACTTGGCGCCGGCCGCCTCATGCAGGGCCTCGAGGGGCAAGTGGTGAAGGTCGGCGCCGGGCATTGCTTCTCCAGAGTCCAAACGCAATCAGCCGCGGAATGCGGCAGGTCGCGCCCCTCTGTCGGAAGCCTGAGAGACTCGCGCGGCCGGAACCCTGTCGGCGACGCTTACACCTTCGGCGCGGGGCGGTTGCCCCGACTTTCCAGAGTGTCTTTCCGGCCTACGGTTCTTTTGCCTGAGAGATTTCGGGCAGTTTCCCCTTCGGCGGCAGCGCTCGCTGCTCTCTCCCGCAGACCGGTGGGCCGAAGCCCGTGACTCGTCTCTGATAGCCCAAGCACGACGCATTGTCACCTCCCCGCGACATTCCACCCCAGGGAAAAGGCGATCCGGCAAGCTCAGATGCCGGCATACCAGTCGTAGCCATTGTCCTCCCAGTAGCCGCCCATGCCGCGTCCGAAGGGAGCCAGCGTATCCACCAGCTCGATGCCGTGGACATATTTGGCCATCTTGTAGCCCAGCTGGCGCTCGACCCGCAGCCTAAGCGGGGCGCCGTTCTCGACCGGCAGCGGGCCGTCGTTCAGGCCATAGGCGAGGATTGTCTGCGGGTGGCGGGCGTCCAGCATGTCGAGGGATTCGTAGTATTTGACGTCGCCCCCCAGCCCGCGCTCGATCGTATCGAGGCAGCGGAAGACGACGAAGCGGGCCTCCGGTTTCGGCTTCGCCTGGTCGAGCACCAGCGCCAGCGGGACGCCGGTCCATTTGGCGATACAGCTCCAGCCCTCGACGCAGTCGTGCCGGGTGATCTGGGTGCGCGAAGGCATGGCCATCAGCGCCTCGCGCGACAGCGACAGCGGCCGCTCCACCAGGCCCCCGACAGTGAGTCGCCAAACGGCGAAGTCGCCGGCAAGGAGGGTCTTGTAGGCCTGGTCGTCGGGCGCGGTGACGCCATTGGGCCGCTGCGGCTGGCGGATGTCGGCCTCGCCGAACTCCTGGGCCAGCGCATCGGCACCGATCAGCCAGCGCTGGGCGCGGTAGGTCAGCGAATTGGCGCGGGCGAGCACGCCGCGCACGCGCTCGCCCGAGCCGAGCAAGCCGTCGAAGGCGTCGCAGCCGGGCAAAGCGAGGCCGGAGGCGCCGAGCGCTGCGGCTGTGAGCAGGCGGCGGCGGCTGAGCGTGACGGGGGGCATGGATCAAACCTCCCCGGCCGAGGCGCCGTCGCTGCGCCTTTCGGCGTCGGCGCGGTACCAGCCGGTGACGATCGAGCGCAGCTCGTTGAGCGGCCCGGCGGCGAGGATCATCAGCATATGCACGGCGAAGAAAAGGACGAGGGCCACCATCGCCGCGAAGTGGATCGTGCGCGCGGTCTGGCGGCCCCCCAAAAGCTCGGGGAGCCAGGGCAAAGCGGCGTTCACGCCGGGCGACATGGCAAGCCCGGTCAGCACCATGAGCGGCAGGAGGACGAGGAGCACGCCGGCATAGCTGAGCTTCTGCAGCGTGTTGTAGCTTCGGCCATGGTGAAAGCGCAGCCGGGCGTGGGCCCAGATGTCCGCGGGAAGCCGCCTCAGGTCGGCGAGGCCGGGCAAGAGGTCGCGCCGAAGATGGCCATTGGCGATGCTCGCGGCCAACCAGACGAGCAAAGTCCCGGTCAGCAGCCAGGCGAAAAAGAAATGGACCACCCGGCCGGTTGCCAGGTCGTGATAGGAGGGGATTGTCGCCCAGGCGGGAAAGGCGCGGGAGACGAGGCCGCCGCTTCCCTCGGAAAGGCCGAGCACGCCCGTGGTGTCGAAGCGGTGGCCGAACACCTCCGCCACGCCGCGCGGACCGCTCTCGTCGGTGATCGTGCCGATCGACAGGATGCCGTTGTCGAAGGCGAAGCCCGACTGGTCGCCGATATAGAGTGCCGGGTGGGCATTGAAAATCTGCAGGCCCGAGAGCAGCAGGAAGAAGAGCGAGAGCGCCCAGACGAGGTGGGTCGCACGCGTCCACGCCGACTGGCGATAGACCAGCGTCTCTTCGGTGTGCGGTATCGCGGCCATGGCTTGCCTCTCCGCCGGCGACCCTAGGCGCGCCGGCCCTTCAACTGAAGTCAAACCACGGTGAGACCGGCACCAAGGTTTCCGCCCGCCGGTCACGTTCCGGCGAGCGGTTTGTGATGCATGGCGTCAAACGAGCCTTTGTCCATGGCCGCCACGGGCCGGCCGACGACCGGTCACGCGAGGCGCTCTGCGGTGAGCTTGGCGAAGATGAGGAGATCCCGCATGGCGCTCAGCTGATCCGGGCTGTAGCGGTCCTTGCGATGAGCGGGCACCCC
>JBEVJK010000109.1:0-16865 GCA_040510195.1 Mesorhizobium sp.
CAGGAGCGCATGCGCCCGCAGGTGGCGCGCGCCCAGACCATGGCGATCGTGTCGGCCCTGCTGGGCGTCGGAGCGGTGGCCGCCGGCGGCGCGGCCCCGAGCCGCGAGCAGGCGCAGGCCGGCGCCGGCCTCGCCGCCGGCGGCGGCGAGTTCGCGCGGCGCGGCCTGCTCGGCTATCAGCGCAGCGAGGAGATCACCGCCGACCGCTCTGCCGTCGGCTATCTCGACGCCACCGGCCAGTCGGCCAAGGGCATGCTGACGACGTTTCAGCGCTTCCAGAGCGCCTTGTCGCTCTCCGGCACCCGCGTCGATCCCTATCAGGTCAGCCATCCGGTGCCGCGCGACCGCATCGCGAGCCTCCAGTCGGTGGCCGAGAAGAGCCCTTACTTCGACGCCAAGGACTCGCCGACGCTCCAGCAGCGCCACGACCTGGCGCGCGCCAAGATCGCCGTCTTCACCCAGGGCCAGGGCACCTCGGCACGGCTGTTCCGCGGCAAGGACCCGCTCGCCTCCGCCTATGGCGATGCCATCACCGCCTATCTCTACGGCAACCCGCGTGCCGCTGCCGCCAAGGCCGAGGCGCTGGTGAAGCAGCAGCCAAAGAACCCCTATTTCCAGGAGCTGCGCGGCGATGCCCTCATGAAGGCCAACAGGCCGGCCGAGGCGGCCGATGCCTATGCCAAGGCGATGCGTCTGGACCCGGTCAAGTCGGGCATCCTGCAGGTCGCCTATGGGCAGGCGCTGCTGGCGACCGGCAAGCCGGAGAACGTCAAGAAGTCGGTCGAGGCGCTGCAGAAGGGCATCGACCGCGACCGCGAGAACACGATCGGCTATCAGTACCTGGCGCAGGCCTATGGACAGCTCGGCGCCGTGCCCGAAGCAGAACTGGCCCTCGCCGAGGGACACTTCTACAGCGGAAACTACAATGACGCCAGGATCTTCGCGGCACGGGCTCAGATGAAGCTGAAACGCGGCAGCCCGGCATGGGTGCGCGCCCAGGACATCATCAACACCCGCACGCCCAAGAAGAAGAACTGATCCGGAAACGAAGAGGCACGATCATGTTTCGGACAATCCTCTGGTCGGTCGCGGGGCTCCTAGTCGCCGCTGCGGTGGCGGGCGCCGGGTTTCTCGCCGGCCAGCGCGCGCCTGCGGCGCCCCCGATCGAGATGGCGGCCGCGGAGCAGACGGCCGCTCCGGAGCGCCAGGAGGTCGAGCTGATCATCCGCGACTACCTGCTGAAGAACCCGGAGCTTCTGCTGGAGGTCCAGCAGGCGCTCGACATGAAGCAGAAGGAGGAGCAGCGCCTCGCCGCGCTCGGCGTCATCAAGGACGCCCGCGCCGACATCTTCAACGCCGAGTTCGACGGCGTCGTCGGCAACCCCGAGGGCAAGGTGTCGATCGTCGAGTTCTACGACTACAATTGCGGCTACTGCAAACGCGCCATCGAGGACATGCGCGCGCTGACGGCGGCGGACCCCGAGCTGCGCTTCGTGCTCAAGGAGTTCCCGATCCTCGGCCCCGATTCGCAGAAGGCCCATGTGGTGTCGATGGCGTTTCGCAAGCTGATGCCGGACAAATACGCCGAGTTCCACAATCGCCTGCTGGGCGGCCAGGGCCGCGCCGGCGAGGCGAGCGCCATCAAGATCGCGCTGGAGCTTGGCGCCGACGAGACGGCACTGCGCGAGGCCATGAAGGACCCGGCCATTCCGGCGGCCTTCGAGAAGACCTACGAGCTGGCCAACCGGCTGTCGATCACCGGCACACCCTCCTACGTCGTCGGCAACGAGGTGGTGTTCGGCGCGCTCGGCCAGCAGGTGCTGGCCGAGAAGATCGCCGCCGCCCGCGCTTGCCTCGACGCCGCCTGCTAGTCGGGGCGACGCGAAGCGCGCTGTGCCGCCTTGCCGGCGGCGAAAGAAGGCGTTCCCTGCTCTTTCCGCAGCCATCCTGGCCCAGTATAGAGGGGCAGCGCGCGCCGCGTCGGCGGCGCCGGGGAGGCTGGATGGCGTGAAGACGGTCTTTGTTCTCAATGGTCCCAATCTCAACATGCTCGGCCGGCGCGAGCCCGGGCTCTATGGCGCAAGGACCCTGGCCGACCTGGAAGCGGATTGCCGGGCGGCGGCCGACGAGCTCGGACTGACGATCGACTTTCGCCAGTCCAACCACGAGGGCGACCTCATCAGCTGGCTCCAGGAGGCTGCCGACCAAGCGGCCGGCGTCGTGCTGAACGCAGGCGCCTACACCCACACCTCGATCGGCATCCACGACGCCATCCGCGCCGCCCAGCCTGTGCCGGTGGTCGAGGTGCATCTTTCCAACATCCACGCGCGTGAAGCTTTTCGCCACGTTTCTCTGGTATCACCGGTCGCCTTGGGCATGATCTGCGGATTCGGGCCGCTCGGCTACGTTCTGGCGCTGAGGGCCATCGCCGCCAGGATCTGAGGGGCAGGAACAAGGACCAAAACGCGTATGTCGATCAAAAAGAACGGTATTGACCAGCAGCTGATCCGCGATCTCGCCGGCATCCTGAACGATACCAATCTGACCGAAATCGAGATCGAGCAGGGCGAGCTGAGGATCCGCGTCTCGCGCCAGGCGCCGGTTGCGGGCATCCAGACGGTCGCTGCCCCGACGCCCTACGTCGCTCCCGACCTGGCGCCGCGCGATGCGGGATTGCTCGCCCCGGCCGCGGCCGTCGAAACCTCCAAGAATGCCGTCCCCTCGCCAATGGTCGGCACTGCCTACGCAGCCGCGTCGCCGGGCTCCAAGCCTTTCGTCGAGGTCGGCCAGCAGGTTCGGGAGGGCCAGACCCTGCTGATCATCGAGGCGATGAAAACTATGAACCAGATCCCCGCCCCTCGTGCCGGCACGGTGACCGCGATCCTCTTCGAGGACGGCCAGCCGGTAGAGTATGGCGAGCCGCTGGTCGTCCTCGAATAGCGGCAGGCGAGGCTGATGTTCCACAAGATCCTGATCGCCAACCGGGGCGAGATCGCGCTGAGGGTGCTGCGCGCGGCCAAGGAGCTCGGCATCCAGACGGTTGTCGTCCACTCGACGGCCGACGCCGACGCCATGCATGTGCGGCTCGCCGACGAGAGCGTCTGCATCGGCCCGCCGCCCTCGCGCGAATCCTACCTCAACATCCACCAGATCGTGGCCGCCTGCGAGATCACCGGCGCCGATGCGGTCCACCCCGGCTACGGTTTCCTGTCGGAGAACGCCAAGTTCGCCGACATCCTGGCCGCCCACAAGATCACCTTCATCGGTCCGTCCGCCGAGCATATCCGCATGATGGGCGACAAGATCGAGGCCAAGCGCACGGCCAAGCGGCTCGGCATCCCGGTCGTTCCCGGGTCGGAAGGCGCCATCTCCGAAGATCGGGAGGCTCGTCGCATCGCCGACGAGATCGGCTATCCCGTCATCGTCAAGGCGTCGGCCGGCGGCGGCGGCCGTGGCATGAAGGTCGCGCGCGACGCAGAAGACCTCGAGATCGCGCTCGCCACCGCCCGCACCGAAGCCGGCGCGGCGTTCGGCGACGACGCCGTCTACATCGAGAAGTACCTGGAGAAGCCGCGCCACATCGAGGTGCAGATCGTCGGCGACGGCGCCCACAACGCCGTCCATCTCGGCGAGCGCGACTGCTCGCTGCAGCGCCGCCACCAGAAGGTGTGGGAGGAGGCGAATTCGCCCGCCCTGAACGCCGGAGAGCGCGACCGCATCGGCGGCATCTGCTCCCGTGCCATCGCCGACCTCGGCTATTCCGGCGCCGGCACCATCGAGTGCCTCTATGAGGACGGCGAGTTCTATTTCATCGAGATGAACACGCGGCTCCAAGTGGAGCATCCGGTGACCGAGGCGATCACCGGCATCGACCTGGTGCACGAGCAGATCCGCGTCGCTTCGGGCGGCGGCCTGTCGGTGCGCCAGGAAGACATCCGCTTCCAGGGCCATGCGATCGAATGCCGGATCAATGCCGAGGATCCGCGCACCTTCACCCCTTCGCCGGGCACCATCACCCATTTCCATACGCCGGGCGGCCTGGGCATCCGCGTCGATTCCGGCGTCTATTCCGGCTATCGCATCCCGCCTTACTACGACAGCCTGATCGGCAAGCTGATCGTGCACGGCCGCAACCGCGTCGAAGCGATGATGCGGCTCCGGCGCGCGCTCGACGAATTCGTCGTCGACGGCATCAAGACCACGCTGCCTCTTTTTCGAGAGCTGGTCGGCAATCCCGACATCGCAAATGGCGACTACGACATCCATTGGCTCGAGAAGTATCTGGCGGAGACGCCCTGAGCGCCTTACCTCTGCATTGCGATGACCCGCCCGTACGCTCCCGGCTTCCGCATCCCGCCAGACCTTCTGATCAAGGCCTATGCCTCGGGCGTGTTCCCGATGGCCGAGAGCGCGGCCGACCCGGAGGTGTTCTGGGTGCGCCCCGAAACGCGGGGCGTCATCCCCCTGGACGGCCTTCACGTTCCGCGCAGCCTCAGGAAGACGCTGCGCCGGAGCCGCTTCGACGTCACCTTCGACCGCGCGTTCGAGGCCGTGATCGACGCCTGCGCGGAGGCCCGCGAGGAGCGCCGGAGCACCTGGATCAACCCTCCGATCCGCGAGGCCTATGTGGAGCTCCACCGCCGGGGACACGCCCATTCGGTGGAGTGCTGGCGCGACGGCGCGCTGACCGGCGGCCTCTACGGCGTCAGCTTGGGCCGCGCGTTCTTCGGCGAAAGCATGTTCTCGCGCGAGCGCGACGCCTCGAAGGTGGCGCTCGTCCACCTGGTCGAACAGCTCAACCGCCAGGGTTTCGTGCTCCTCGACACCCAGTTCACCACCGACCATCTGAAGCGGTTCGGCGCCGTGGACGTGCCTCGCCGGCGCTATGAGAAGCTGCTGGAGCAGGCGTTGGAAGGCAGCGCCTCCTTTCTCGGCTGACGGACCAGGCTTGTCTGACCGCCTGCAGATCGACCTGCCAGGGGGAGTGCGCCGATGAAGGACCATGCAGTCGTGATTGCCGGAGGAGGTCCGACGGGCCTGATGCTGGCAGGCGAGCTGGCGCTGGCAGGCGCCGACGTAGCCATTGTCGAACGCCGCCCCGATCAAAAACTTGCCGGTTCGCGTGCTGGCGGTCTGAGCTCACGCACTCTCGAAATCTTGGACCAGCGTGGAATAGTGGACCGGTTCCTTGCGGAAGGGCAAATAGCTCAGGTCGCGGGGTTCGCGATCATGCGTCTGGACATCAGCGACTTTCCGACCCGGCACAATTACGGGCTGGCGCTGAGGCAAAGGCATATCGAGCGCATTCTGGCTGATTGGGTCGGCGAGCTGGCGGTGCCGGTCTATCGCGGCCGGGAACTCGCGAATTTCGTGCAGGACGACACTGGCGTCACCATCGAACTGTCAGATGGTGCGTTTCTGCGGTCGAGCTATCTCGTCGGTTGCGATGGGGGCCGCAGTGTGGTCCGCAAAGCTGCCGGCATCGAGTTTCCAGGATGGGATGCGACGACCAGCAGCATTCTCGCCGAGGCCGAGATGGCGGAGGAGCCGCCATTGGGCATCCATCGCACGGCGCTCGGCATGCACGCCTTCGGCCGGGACGAATACGAAATTCGCGACGGCAAGATCGTCTTTGCCGATGAAGGTCCCATCGGCGTCATGGTGACCGAAAGGAATGTCGGCAACACGGCCGAGCCCACGCTGCGCGATCTCAGTGAAGCGTTGGTCGCCGCCTGCGGAACCGACTACGGCATTCATAGCCCGACTTGGATCTCCAGATTCACCGACATGTCGCGGCAGGCGGCAGCCTACCGCAACGGGCGGGTTCTCCTGGCCGGCGATGCCGCACATGTGCATTCTCCGGTGGGCGGACAAGGCCTCAATACCGGTGTGCAGGATGCCGTGAACCTGGGTTGGAAATTGGCCCAGGTGGTGAAAGGAACGTCGCCCGAAGGCCTGCTCGACACCTATCACGCCGAGCGGCATCCGGTTGCGGCCCGCGTGCTGCGCACGACAATGGCACAGGTCGCCTTGCAGCGCCCTGACGATCGCACCGAAGCTTTGCGCGAAATCGTAGCGGAGTTCCTTGGCATGGAGGAGCCGCGCAAACGGATCGCTGCCGAGATGTCCGGGCTGGGCATCCACTACGACCTCGGCGAGGGACATCCGCTGGTGGGCCGCCGCATGCCTGACTTCGACCTCCGCACCCCAGACGGCCCTCTGCGCACCTTCGAGCTCCTCAAGGATGCGCGGCCGGTGCTCTTGAATCTCGGCGCGCCCGGCACTTTCGACATCACGCCGTGGTCGGACCGCATAAAGCTGGTTGGCGCCGGATATGACGGCCCATGGGAGTTGCCTGCGCTCGGCTTGGTCTCCGCGCCGACCGCAGTGCTGATCAGACCCGATGGCTATGTGGCGTGGGTGGGCGCCGGCACGCTGGATGGTCTTCTGGACGCGATGAACACCTGGTGCGGATCACCTGGCCGAGCCTAGTTCGTCTTGGCCTTCTCAGGCGGCGGCACATCGGACTTCTGCTTGCAAGCCTTCAGCCACACGTCGTAGACGGCATGCTCGACGGCGTTGAGGCCCGGGCTTTCGGCAAACATCCATCCGGTGAAGATGCGCTGGATCTTGCGGTCGAGCGTGATCTCGTCGACCTCGACGAAAGAATCGGTCTTCGGCTCTTCTTCCTTGGGCCGCGAATAGCACACGCGCGGCGTGACCTGCAGTGCACCGAACTGGACCGTCTCGTCGATATAGACGTCGAAGGTGATGATGCGACCGGTGATCTTGTCGATGCCGGCGAACTCGGCCACCGAGTTCTTGATCCGCTCCGCAGCTGCCGTGTCGATGCCGAGAACGACGAGGCAAATCGCGAGCGGCAGCGCCCGGGACAAGCGGAGAAACGAGGAGCGCCGGTCGGATGACATCAGGGCGGGGTTAGCCGGCAATTGTGGCACAATTTCCTGCGCATCGCGACGAGTCAGCCACCCGGCGTCCAGGCATCATAATCGCCCGTGACGCGCGGGCGCTGGCTGTGTGACAACACCGAGCCCTTTGGCCGGTATGCATAAGGCGTACCGGTCAGGTTTGGCTCGTGCTCCTTCTGCCAGTCGCGCGGTGTGTAGGTCTCGGCCGAGGGCGGCGTGTCGACGCGATGATGCATCCAGCCATGCCAGCCGGGCGGGATGGCCGAGGCCTCGGAATAACCGTTGTAAATGACCCAGCGGCGTGTCCGGCCTTCCGAATCGGTGCCGCCCTCGTAATAGACGTTGCCGAATTCGTCGCGGCCGACCTCGCGACCGACGCGCCAGGTGTGGAAGCGCGTGCCGAGCGTCTCGCCGTTCCACCAGGTGAATATCTGGGTCAGCAATCGTTTCATGGGAGCGGAGGCCTCGGCGGGCGTTGCGGTTTGATCCGCCTTATGGCGCCTCACGCCCCGCAAGGCAAGGTGCCGTCGCGCCCGTTTCCCTCACAGCAGCTTCTCGTAGAGACGATGCGCGGTCCCCGCGCCGGCGGCAGGAATGCCCGTCCGCGTGCTGGTTCCCGCTTCGACGAAGCCATGCTTGCGGTAGAACGCGACGCCCTTGGCATTGGCCGCTTCCACTTCGAGCACGACCCGCCGCGCCTCGGGGAAGGAGGCCTCGATCTCGTCGAGCAGCAGCTCCCCGGTGCCGGCCCGCTGCTTGTCCGGGCGGACGTAGAGCTGGTGCAGCATGATCGTGGCACCCTCGTCGATGGCGACGGCGAATGCCATGCCGGCGATCGCCAGGCCGTCGTCGGCGACCAGGAATTCCGAGTGGGGACGGGTCAGGCGGGCCCTGAGCGAAGCAAGCGAATGCCATTCGCCGGTGATCTCGGCCACCTTGTCGGCGCCGTAGATGGCATCGTAGGTGTCGTGCCACGTCTCCACCAGCAACGTTCGCACGGCTTCGAGGTCCTTCTCGCCCGCCGTCCGCACGAAGATGCCTGGTCGCTCGGCCATGCTGGCGGCACCCTAGTCATCGAGCCCGAGCTTGGCCTTGACCAGCTGGTTGACGGCCTGCGGATTGGCCTTGCCGCCGGTGGCCTTCATCACCTGCCCGACGAACCATCCGGCCAATGTGGGCTTGGCCCGCGCCTGCTCGACCTTGTCGGGGTTGGCCGCGATCACTTCGTCCACCGCCCGCTCGATGGCCCCCGTGTCCGTCACCTGCTTCATCCCCCGACTCTCGACCAGCGCCCGCGGATCGCCCCCCTCGGACCACACGATCTCGAAAAGGTCCTTGGCGATCTTGCCGGAGATCGTGCCTTCCTTGATGAGATCGAGCACGGCGCCAAGCTGCTCGGGCGACAAGGGAGCGTCCTCGATGCCGCGGCCCGCCTTGTTCAGCGCCCCCAAGAGATCGTTGATGACCCAGTTGGCGGCCTGCTTGCCGTCGCGGCCTGCCGCGACCTTCTCGAAATAGTCGGCGATCGCCTTCTCGGAGACGAGGATCGAGGCGTCATAGGCCGACAGTCCGAGGGTGGCGATCAGCCGCTCCCGCTTGGCGTCCGGCAGCTCCGGCAGATTTTTCGCCAGAGCGTCGACGAAGGCGGCGTCGAATTCGAGCGGCAACAGGTCCGGATCGGGGAAATAGCGGTAGTCGTGCGCCTCCTCCTTGGAGCGCATCGAGCGCGTTTCGCCTTTTCCGGGGTCGAACAGCCGCGTCTCCTGCTCGATCGAACCGCCATCTTCGAGCACGGCGATCTGGCGCCGCGCCTCGTGCTCGATCGCCTGGCCCACGAAACGGATCGAATTGACGTTCTTGATCTCGCAGCGCGTGCCGAACGGCTCGCCCGGCCGCCTGACCGAGACGTTGACGTCGGCTCTCAGCGACCCCTCGTCCATGTTGCCGTCGCACGTGCCGAGATAGCGCACGATCGTCCTGAGCTTGGTGAGATAGGCCTTGGCCTCGTCCGCCGAGCGCAGGTCGGGCTTGGACACGATCTCCATCAGCGCCACGCCGGACCGGTTGAGGTCGACGAAGGACATGGTCGGGTGCTGGTCGTGCATCGACTTGCCGGCATCTTGCTCGAGGTGCAAACGCTCGATCCCGACCTCGATCTCCTCGAACAGCCCCTTGGGATCGGGCCCGACGGAGACCTGGACCACGCCCTCCCCGACGATCGGCTGCTTGTACTGAGAGATCTGGTAGCCCTGGGGCAGGTCCGGATAGAAATAGTTCTTCCGGTCGAAAACGGACTTGTGGTTGATCCTGGCTTTGAGCCCCAGCCCGGTGCGGATCGCCTGCCGGACGCACTCCTGGTTGATCACCGGCAGCATTCCGGGCATCGCCGCATCGACGAAGCTGACATTTGCATTGGGCGCCGCGCCGAAGGCGGTGGAGGCGCCGGAGAACAGCTTGGCCTCCGAGGTCACTTGCGCATGCACCTCCATGCCGATGATCACCTCCCAGTCGCCGGTGGCGCCGGGGATCAGTCGTTTGGGATCTGGCGTGCGGGTGTCGACGATGCTCATCTGAGGCTCTTGCGAATTGCGGGAACAGGTTCGATCTTCGCTAGTCGAAAGCGGCCGCCGAGACAAGTCGGAGCCGCACGGAGTAAATGGCCTTCCATGTCACCGAGGACGATCGTGACCGCATTGCTGATCCTTGCGGCGCTTGGGCTCGCGGCGTTCGCACTTGGACCGAGGGTGCCGGCCGACACGGCGGTCCGCTTCGACCCGGCCTCGATCGGCGCCGATCCCGCGGCCTATCTGGCGAAGACGGAGGCCGGGGTGCCTGGCATAAGGCCGGGCCTCGCCAAGGAAATCGTCTGGGCCGACCCGGCCGCCAAGGCGAAGACCCATGTCGCACTGGTCTATATCCACGGCTTTTCGGCGAGCAAGGGCGAGCTCCGGCCGTTGCCCGACAAGCTCGCCGCAGCGCTGGGCGCCAACCTCTTCTTCACGCGGCTGGCCGGCCACGGCCGGAATGGAGCCGCCATGGCCGAGGCCAGCGTGAACGACTGGATCGACGACTACGCCGAGGCGATCGCCATCGGCCGCATGATCGGCGACAAGGTCGTCGTCGTGGCCTCCTCGACCGGCGCCGCCCTCGCCACCTGGGGCGCCACCGATCCGGCATTGGCGCGCGACGTCGCCGCCATGGTGCTGATCTCGCCCAACTACCGGATCGGCGCCTTCGGCGCCTTCCTCCTGACCTGGCCCTGGGGTGCCGAGATCGCCGAGGCGCTGGTCGGCAAGGAGCGCAGCTTCACGCCACTCAACCCGCTGCATGAGCGATATTGGACCAGCCGCTATCCGACACGGGCGACCCTGCCGGTGGCCGCGCTCACCGTCCTCGCCCGCTCCGCCCCGGTCGAAGGCATCCGCATCCCGGCGATCTTCGTTTTCTCCGATGCCGACCAGGTCGTGCGCGCCGATGTGACCCGTGAGGTCGCCGCCCGCTGGGGCGGCCCGCACGAGCTCCTCGCGGTCGGGAAGAATGGCGATCCGAGCTCCCACGTCATCGCCGGCGACGCCTTGTCGCCTTCGACCACGGACGCGCTTTCGGACGCGATCCTGGTCTTTCTGCGCCGCTTCCTCGACTAGGGCGCTAGCGAAACTCCAACCGGAAATGAATCTAGACGAGCCACGGCATACCGACGGCGCCGCTTGCCACGGCGGCCCCTAGGCAGAGCAGCACGATGCCTGTCGCGGCTTCGAAATGCCGGCCCTGCGGGAGCATCTTCTCGACGAAGACGACGAGCGTGAGCAGGAGCATCCAGGCCAGGCTCATGACCCCCGCGGCGACAAGTACGGCAAACAGCGCCCAGCAGCAGCCGAAGCAATAGAGGCCGTGCCTCATCCCCATCTCGAGGGCCCCGGCGCGGCCGTCGCGCCAGTGATGCGCGATGAAGGACAAGGGCGAGCGACAATGGCTGAGACAGACGCGCTTCAGCGACGTGAACTGGTAGAGCCCGGCCACCGCCAGGGTCGCTCCGAGCGCCAGCGGCGCCCAGTGCGACCGCTGCGGCGGATCGAGGCGGGTGGCGAGGTCGCTGCCGAGCTGGACCAGCACGTAGACCAGCACGCCCGCCAGCGCCCAAACCAGGAGATAGCCGGCGACGAACACCCAGGTTCCCACCGCGACGTTGCGGGCTCGCCTTGCTTGGGCCGAGGCGAACATGAAGATCATCGGGGCGGCGGCCGGCAGCATCATCGCCGCCATCATGACGGTCCAGGCGACGACGAACGGCACCGCACCCTCCAACGACCATCCGGCAGCCGGCATGCCGGCCATCGCCATGCCCGCCATCCCCTCCATGCCCTCGCCGGCCATCCCGCCGCGCACCGCGATGCCCATCGGCATGCTCATGGTGTTGACCTGGTAGAAGACCAGCAGCCAGGCCACCACCGTCAGCGCGGCGAGCGAGGCCAAGAGGCCGAACGACAGGACGCCGAGGCTGCCGAAGCGCCGCAACCCCGGGGACGGGGGCGTGTCGCGGGGGTCGGAGTTCGACAAGCGCGGCGTCCTAGTCGGGACCGGTCCAGTCGAACGGAATGTGCTTGCTCGAGCGCGCCGTGCCTGTCCAATCCAGCCCGAACCCCTCGCTACGGACCTCGACCGAGCGGCCCCAGGTGGCGACCTGCCCCGGACCGACCTCAGAACCCGGCGGGTTGATGGTCTGCACGCGTTTTCCGGGCGGCGTGGTCGGACCGCCCAGCGCTTCCGCATGCCCGAAGACCAGGCCGGGGATCTCGACCCGCCAATAGGCGAGGTCGCCGGCCACCTCGAACGCGATGGGGACGAACTCGATGCCGCGCAAGTCGCCGATATTGGCGGCGAACCCCGCCGGCCAGCCGCCGGCCTGGCCGCCGAAGATCGCCTGGAGCGCGTCGCGCTGCTCGGCATTCGCCCGTTCGTCCATGTAGATGCCCATGGTGGCTTTGGCTTCGCCGGTCCAGAGATTGCCTTCAAACTCGCCGAGCGCCACGAGGTTGAACCCGTCCAGTCGCACGTCGCCGAAATGCCCTTCGCGGACGTGCCATGCGAGCACCCCGTTGCAATGGTTGCCGGTCGGTGCCTGCGCGAACTCGCACGGACAGGGAATGTCGCAGCTGCAGATGTCGAACCAGTCGCCAGCGAGATGCCATTGGGAGACAGCATTCATGACCCACCTCCGGGAACCGACGCCTGAAGTCTAGTCCACGCCGGGCACCGACTCCAGTCGATTGTTCGGCCGCCGCTCAAGCGGGGCGCGGCGGCGCGTCTTTCGCGAACAGGTAGACCAGGAGCGCGGCGGCGAGCGTGGCGGCATAGAAGCCGAAGAGGGCCGAATAGGCCGCCTCCGGCGCGCCCGCCGCCTGCGTCTCGGTGATCACCGCCCCGGTGGCGAATTGCATGGCGCCGACGCCGCCGATCGAGAAGAAGTTCATCAGCGTGACGCCACGGCCGATCAGGTGCGGCGGCACGAAGGCACGCGAATGGGCCATCATCAACCCATAGCCCATGCCCGAGACCCCTATCACCATCAGCGCGACCGCGGTCGTCCACAGCCCGGCGGCGGTGAACGCCGCCAGGAAAACCAGAGCCGCCAGGCAGACGAGATTGCCGCCGACCGCCACCCATTTGCGCGTGTTGAAGAGCGTGTCGAGCGGCCCGTAGAGGAAAGAGCCGAGGATCATGGCAAGCGCCATGGCGAGCGTCACCTCGCCGATCACCAGGGCGTCGGCGCCGTAGACGTCGGCGAGGTAGGGTCCTGCCCACAGCCCGCGGATGCCCGCTGCCGGCGCGTAGTTGATCGCGGTGAGCGGGATGATCGGCCACAGCACACGCATCCGCATCAGCGAGGCGAAGCCCGAAAAGCCGACGCCGCCGGCCATCCCCGCCGGCCTTTCGGGATCGCGGACCAGGGCCAGCAGGCCTACCGAGACAACAAGCGTGAGCGCGCCGATGCCGACCAGCACCGACCGCCAGCCGAACGCTTCGACCGCATTCGCCAGCGGCGCCGCGCCGATGACGTTGCCCGCCGCCCCGAAGGCGATCAGCCAGGACGTCAGCACCGCGAAGCGATGGACCGGATAGCGGCGTGCGAAGATAAACAGCGCGGCCATCAGCACCGGCGCGCAGCCGATGCCGATGAGCGCCATGGCAAAAATCACGTCGGCCGGGCGGCCGGCGGCCGCAAAGAGGAAGGCACCGCCACTGCCGCCGAGGGCGAGCATCAGGCCGGCGGTGCGCCGCGGACCGAACCGATCGAGCGCCACGCCGACCGCGAATTGCGAGACGGCAAAGGCGATGAACCACACCCCCGAGGCGAGCGACAGGTCGGCCTTGGTGGCGCCGAGCTCAGCCGACAGCGCCGGCGTCAGCACGGCCAGGAAGGAGCGGTAGAACTGCGACAGCACATAGGCGAGGGCAAGCGCCGCAATTCCGGCCATCGACGAAGGCTCCGCAAGCGAAGGGAGAGCGGGCATCGAACTTGCGCCCGACCCGCCCTACTCCGTCGATGCGGCCGTGTCCATTGGACCAGCCGCATCGGATGCCGTTGCCGCTAAGCGGCGCGGGCCGCCGGCTTGCGTCCGAAACCGCCGCGCCGCCGGCCGCGGAACGGCTTCTTGGCGCCGTTCGGCTTGCCACGGAACGGCTTGTCGCCGGCCGGCTTGCGGGCCGGGCGCGAATCGTTGGCGGCGTGCGGCGTGCCGTTCCCGCTCGCCGGCAGCGCCGCACGGGGCGCCCGCTCCGGGTCCGGCTCGCCGGTGTGGTCGGCCGTCACCGGCAGGCGCATCCGGATGATTCGCTCGACCTGCCTGAGCTTGGCGCCCTCGGTGGGGTCGCACAGCGTCACGGCGATGCCGCTCGCTCCGTTGCGGCCGGTGCGGCCGATGCGGTGGACATAGCTCTCGGCTTCGTCCGGCAGGTCGAAGTTGACGACATGGCTGATACCGGGCACGTCGATGCCGCGTGCGGCGATGTCGGTCGCTACGAGGATGCGCACCTGGCCGTCCCGAAAGCCGGACAGCGCCTTCTGGCGGGCGTTCTGCGACTTGTTTCCGTGGATCACCGCGGCCTGGAAGCCGTCGCGCTCGAGGTCGCGCGTCACCCGGTCGGCGCCGTGCTTGGTGCGCGCGAAGACGATGACCGATGCCATCGCCGGGTCGGCGAGCATCCTCGACAGCACGTGGCGCTTCTGCCGGGTCCGTGCAAGCACCACCGACTGGCGGATTTCTGCGGCGGTGGTGCCCTGCGGCGCCACCTCGGCGCGCAGCGGATCCTTGAGCAGCCCGGCCGCCAGCTCGGCGATCTCGGGCGGCATGGTCGCCGAGAAGAGCGCCGTCTGCCGCTCGGGATGCGTCGCGCGGGCAAGCCGCCGCACCGCGTGGATGAAGCCCATGTCGAGCATGCGATCGCCCTCGTCGAGCACGAGCCAGCGCGTCTCGGCCAGGTTGACGGCGCCCTCGGAGACGAGGTCGGTCAACCGCCCCGGCGTCGCCACCAGCACGTCGACGCCGCCGGCCAGGCGCTTTACCTGGCCGCCGCGGGACACCCCGCCGAGCACCAGGGCGGTGGAGAGATGCAGGCCCTTGGCGAGCGCCCGCACCGTCTCCTCGATCTGCACCGCGAGCTCGCGGGTGGGAGCCAGGATGAGCGCCCGCGCCGTGCGCGGCTTGCGCTTGGGGGCGCCGAGCGCGATGATCCTGGTCAGGATCGGCAGGCTGAATGCTGCGGTCTTGCCCGACCCGGTCTGTGCGATGCCGAGAATGTCCCGGCCGGCGAGCTGCGCAGGGATGGCAGCGATCTGGATCGGCTTCGGCTCGGTCAAGCCGAGTGCGGCCGCCGTCTTGAGCAGCGGTCCACTGATGCCGAGCGCTGCAAAGCCGTTCGGCTTGGAATGCAATTCAGTATTCAATTTCAATCTTCTTTCATGCGACCTTCCGGCCGCGCTTCACCCCCGTGGGGCGCAACCCGCGGAGGAAATCTGGAATGGGAAACGACAAGGCGGCAGGCCGGGAATGGCCTGCGCGGCTGCGCTGTCGCGCCGAGGGCGACATTGCCCGCGGAGGAAGACGCAACCTGTCCCGACGATGGGGAAAGCCGGCTGCGAGCCGGCCCATGCGCCTGTGCAGTGCGCATATGGGGGATTTGCGTTTGAAAAGCAACTGCTTTCTGCTGCAGCGCAGCAAAGAGAAGCTCAAGCGCCGTGTGCCTTGGCCAGTTCGAGCAGCTTGAGCACGGTGTTCCAGTTGCGCGCCGTGCTCGCCACGCCGAGTGTCTTGTCGATCACCGGCGGCAGCTTGGAGGTGCCGAAGCCCTCCGGCGCGTGGAAATAGAGCACCTTACCGAGGACGGTCACCCGCTCGTGCGCGGCAGCGCGGGCGGCCAGCGCCTCGGCGGCATGCCTTGCCGGCGCCTTTTCGAGCAGGAAGGCGTGCAGCGAGCGCGGCTCCCGCGCCGCCTCGCGATAGGGGTTCTGCTTGACCAGGCGCGCCCATTCGGCGGCCGTCGCCAGCATGAGCTTTTTGTCGAAGCCGAATCTCTCCTTGACGATGCGGGCGATCTGCCCCGCGACCTGCCCGAGCGGCCTGTCCGACGTCACCAGCGCATTGCCGCTGTTGATGTAAGTCCGGGCGTTCTCGAAGCCCGCCTCGGTCAGCGCCTCGCGGAGCGGGCCGGTCGGCAGCTGGGTGGCTCCGCCGACGCCGCGAAAGAGAATGATGTAGGTGGTCTTCCTGGCCATCAGATCACCAGCCCGGCAATCGTCTCGTTGTCGGTGATGTCCTCGTAGGCCCAGCCGGCGTCGCGGAAGCGGCGCGAAAGGACATCGAAGTTGCGACGGTCCCGCGTCTCGATGCCGATCAGCACGGAGCCGAAGTTGCGCGCCGACTTCTTCAGGTATTCGAACCGGGTGATGTCGTCGTCGGGGCCGAGCAGTTCGAGGAAATCCTTGAGCGCCCCTGGCCGCTGGGGAAAGCGGAACACGAAGTATTTCTTCAGCCCCTCGTAGCGCAACGACCGCTCCTTGACGTCCGGCAGCCGCTCGAAATCGAAGTTTCCGCCCGACACGACCGCCACCACGGTCTTGCCGCGCAGCTCCTTGCGCGGCAGGTCCTTGAGCGCGTCGATGGCCAGCGCGCCCGCCGGCTCGAGCACGACGCCCTCGATGTTCAGCATCTCGATGATCGTGGAGGACACCCGGTTCTCGGGAATGAGGCTGACGCTGTCGGCCCCGAACCCCATCAGCTGGCGGAACGGCTCGCGGCCGATCTCGGCGACGGCCGCCCCGTCGACGAAATTGTCGACCTTGGCGAGCTTGGCGCGACGCCCTTCGACCAGGCTCTGCCGCAGGCTCGGCGCCCCCGCCGGCTCGGCGAACAGGAAGCGCGGCCGCTGCGCACGGCCCTCGAAGAGCCGGGCGACCCCGGCGGCGAGCCCGCCGCCGCCCACCGGCAGCACCAAAAGGTCGGCCGGCCGCGACCCGGCCATCTGCTCGGCGATCTCCAGCCCCACGGTCGCCTGGCCCTCGATGATGTCCCGATGGTCGAAAGGCGGGACCATATGGGCGTCGGCGGCGTCGCAGAAGGCCTCCGCCGCACGCAGGCAGTCGTCGAAGAAATCGCCCGTCAGGCGGATCTCCACGAACTCGCCGCCGAAGAGCCGCGTCTTGTCGATCTTCTGCCGCGGCGTGGTCACCGGCATGAAGACGACGCCGCGCTGCGAAAAATGGCGGCAGACGAAAGCGAAGCCCTGCGCATGATTGCCGGCCGAGGCACAGACGAACAGCGAGGACCCGGCCCCGGAAGCCAGCGCCTTGCGGAAGAAATTGAAGGCCCCGCGAATCTTGTAGGACCGCACGGGCGTCAGGTCCTCGCGCTTGAGCAGCTCGTGGGCGCCCACCTTTTT
>JBEVJK010000110.1:0-40120 GCA_040510195.1 Mesorhizobium sp.
CGGCCAATGCCAAGAACCGGCGCACCCGCGCGGCGGCGATGGCCGAGCGCATCGCTGCGGACGGCGGCACCACCCGGGTGGTGATCGACACCGGCCCCGACTTCCGCCAGCAAATGCTGGCCGCCGACGTCCGCCGGCTTGACGCGGTGGTCTACACGCATGCTCATGCCGACCACATTCACGGCATCGACGATCTGCGCAGCTACGTCCTGGAAGAGCGCCGTCTGATCGACATTTTTGCCGACCAGCCGACGCTGCGCCGGCTGCGGGAAGGGTTCAACTACTGCTTCGAGACGCCGCCCGGCAGTTCCTACCCGCCGATCGTGACCGCCCATACGATCGACCACGGCACGCCGGTCGTGGTCGAAGGCGAGGGGGGTCCCCTCACCCTGGTGCCGCTGCCGCAGATCCACGGCGACATCATCTCGCTTGGTTTTCGCATCGGCGGCTTGGCCTATTGTCCCGACGTCAGCGATTTTCCGGCGCCGACCGCCGCGGCGCTGGACGGGCTCGAGGTCCTGGTGATCGATGCGCTGCAATACCGGACGCATCCCAGCCATTTCTCGCTCGGCCAGGCGCTCGACTGGATTGCCAGGCTCAGGCCGCAGAGCGCCGTCTTGACCCACATGCATGTGCCGCTCGACTATGCGACAGTGGTCGAGGAAACTCCCGCCAACGTGCTTCCCGCATAGGAGGGTATGATCATCGAACTAGATTATTCTTAAATATTTGAGATAGATATCTTCTTGGCAAGCATCGAGCGCGTTCGGGGTGCGGCCGCGGCCGCGGGACTGCCCATCGAGGTGCGGCGCATGGCGGGATCGACCCGCACGGCAGAGGAAGCTGCGCGTGAATGCGGCACCACCGTCGACCAAATCGTCAAGTCGCTGGTGTTCGAAGGCGGCGCGAGCGGCCGGCTCTATCTTTTTCTGCTGTCCGGCTCCAACCGGCTCGACCTCGCCAAGGCCGCCGCGCTGGCCGGGGAAGCGCTGCGCCGCGCCGATCCGCGCAAGGTGCGCGAAGCAACCGGCTTTGCCATCGGCGGGGTGGCGCCGATCGGCCATCTCGGACCGATCCGGGCCTTTGCCGACCGGCGGCTGCTCGACTTCGATCGCGTCTGGGCGGCGGCCGGAGCCCACGACGCCGTCTTTGCCGCCGATCCGAAGGCGTTGGTTACGGCAGCTGACGCGACGATCGCCGCGGTCGCAGAGTGACAATGCCCGGCCCCGCGCTAAGCTCGGCGCCGATGGTCTGCCGCAACATGGTTTGGGAGGAACAGAGATGACCAAGGCGCTCGACAAGGGCATTACCCGCAGCGGGACCGGTCATGCGGACAAGCGCTGGAATATCCTCGGTCAGTTCTATGTCCCCGCGGCTCGAGTTTTGCGTTCGAGACCAACAGCGCGCCCGGACAGTTCGTGCCCGTCCACATTCATCCCACCCAGGACGAGTTCATCCTGGTCCAGGAGGGCGAACTCGACCTGAAGCTCGACGGCGAATGGATGAAGGCCAGGGCCGGCGATCTCGTGCGCATGCCGCGCGGCATCCCGCACGGTTACTTCAACAAGTCGGACCGACCGGCCCGCGCACTGTTCTGGGTGTCGCCGGCAGGCAGGCTCGAAGAGCTGTTCGACGCCTTGCACGACCTGTCCGACATACCGGAAGTGCTGCGCCTCTCGGCGGAGCACGAGGTCGACTTCCTCCCTCCCGAAGCCAACGAATGATTTTCGCTGCCTCGCCCGCGGGCTAGCCCTCGTGGTCGCCCAGGCGCTTCTCGAACCAGTGATGCGCATAGGGCTCGTCGTTGAACGGCGCCACCTCCTGGTAGCCGGCGCGCCGGTACAGCGCCTGGGCCTCCTTGAGCGTGCGGTTCGTCTCCAGGTGGAGCCGCGTCAAGCCTGCCTCACGCGCCCGCGCCTCCAGCGCCGCCAAAAGGCGCCGCGCAATGCCCAGGCCGCGCGCTTGCGGCGCCGTCCACATGCGCTTCAGCTCGCCGACCCCGTCCGCCGCCCCCAATTTCAACGCCGCGCAGCCAGCCGGGGCCCCGTCGAGCCAGGCGACGAGAAAGACGCCGTCCGGCGGCGTCAGCTCTGCGGCGGATGCGGAAATGCTGCGGGCCGGATCGAAGCCTCCGTCGAATCTCTGCGCAAGCTCGCCGAAATAGCCGGACAGACAAAACCGCGCCGCCTTGCTGTCGGGCGGTTCCGGCCTGATCTCGATGCTCGCGGTCTTGAGCAGCCGCTCGACCTGCCCCATGGCCCCGACCAGCCGATCCTGCTCCGCTGCCGACAGCGGCGACAGCAGCGAAGCGGCGAGCGAGTCGGAAAGGCGGTCATACACCGCCCGCTCGGCTCGCCCAGCTCCGGTGAGCGCGGCGCGCCGCACCCTGCCGTCCTCGGCCGGCAGCGTCGCCGCCAGTCCCTGGCGTTCCAGCGAGCGCAGCAGGCGGCTGAGATAGCCGGAGTCGAGCCCAAGTCGCTCGCGCAGCGCCCGAAGTTCGATCCCGTCCTCGCCGGCCGCGCCGATCTCGGCGATCAGCCGAGCCTCGCCGATCGGCCGCCCTCGGCTCAGATAGCTGTCCTCCAGCACGCCGACGCGTTGCGTGACACGGCGGTTGAAGGCCCTGACCTGACGGATGTGCTCCTCCAGCATTCTCTGACTATAGTCAGAGAACTGGTCCCAGGCAATCTCTCGCCAGCTTGCCGGGCCGCGAGACGAAGCGTCAGTTCCAGGAAAGCAGCGCGCCGCCGCCCGGCCGGCTCGCCTGCGGCAGGTAGCGCATGATCAGCGCTTCGACCTCCGCATTGCGGGCCTTGGCGGTGGCCCCGCCCATCACCACGACCACCAGCTTGCGCCCGTCCGCGTTGACCGAGGTCACGATGTTGTATCCCGAGGCGCGGATATAGCCGGTCTTGATGCCGTCGACGCCATGCACGCGGCCGAGCAGGTCGTTATGGCCGCGCACCAGCCGGCCGCGATACGCGAAGTCGCGCGCCGAGAAGTACCCGTACTGGCTGGGGAAGCGCTGGCGCAGCGCCATTCCGAGCAACGCCATGTCGCGGGCCGTCGTGCGCTGCCCCGGATCCGGCAGTCCCGAGGCGTTCTGAAAGGTCGTGCCGGTCATGCCGAGCTGCCGGGCGCGCGTTGTCATCATGGCCGCGAACTGCTCTTCGCTGCCGCCGAGATACTCCGCCACCGCCACCGCGACGTCGTTGGCCGACTTGGTGCACAGCGCCTGGATCGCCGATATCGCCGGGATGCTGTCGCCCGGACGGACGCCCAGCTTGCTCGGCGGCCTCGAGGCGGCATAGGCCGAGACGGGGATCGGCGTCGCATTCGTCACGCGCCCTTGCTGCATCGCCTCGAACAGCATGTAGAGCGTCATCATTTTGGTCAGCGAGGCGGGGTAGCGCGGCGCCGTCGCGTTGGCCTGGTAGAGCATCTGCCCGTTGCTGCCATCGACCACGACTGCCGCATACTTGCCTGTCGCGGCAAGGTCGAGCGCGCTCGCCGAAGGCATCGGCTGCAGGGCCTCGCTCGTCGTGCAGGCGGCCAAGAGCAGCGCCACCATGAGGGCCGCGAGCGCGTTCCCGCGCGCTCGAACTCCTTCGATCCCCGATCTCACCAGACGCACCCCACGCATTCTCCGGCCCGCTCTCCGCCTTCCCATGACCAATCCGGCGCCCGGCGTCAATCTGCAAGGCGTGGTTCCGGGGGTGTCGGGTAGCGCCATGCGGGTAGGCCGCGCCACCTTTGCTAAGACTGGTTGCACGCCGGTTAATTCAAGTGAAATATTCAGTCTGTATGCCTGTCCCCATGGAAGGGCCGGCCCCGCCGAGGGAAGGGGTCGCCCGTGGTGGGTCGATGGCGGAAGCGAAGCGACGGGACGGCAGTGCCGCGACGGGCCTGGCGGAGCTTGCGTCCGCCGTCCGCCATCTCGGCGACTACGTCGACACCTTGCGCGAGCGGATCCGCTTCCTGGAGGCGGTGGTCGAGAACTTCCCGGGCGGCCTTTCGCTGTTCGACGGCAATCTCGACATGGTCCTGTGCAACGAGCGCCTGAAGACCCTGCTCGATTACCCGGACGACCTGTTCAAGGCCGGCAATCCCTCGCTCGAGGACCTTTTCCGCTTCAACGCGGCTCGCGGCGAATATGGTCCGGGCTCGCCGGACGAGCTGGTGGCCAGGCGCATGGCGCTGGTGGCGACGCGCCGCAGCCATGTCTACGAGCGCACCCGCCCGGATGGCACGATTCTCGAGGTTCGCGGGGCGCCGGTGGAGGGCGGCGGTCTCATCACCACCTATCTCGACGTCACCGAGCAGCGGCACGACCAGGCCGCCATCGCGCATATGGCCCACCACGACGCGCTGACCGGACTGCCGAACCGGGCGCTCTTCGGCGATCGGCTCGCGACGGCGATCGCACTGGCCAAGCGCAGCGGCATCGTCGCCGTTCACTATCTCGACCTCGACGGCTTCAAGCCGGTCAACGACCGGCTGGGGCATGCCGTGGGCGACGCGCTGATCAAATCGGTTGCCGCGCGTCTGGCGGAGGCGGTGCGCGAGAACGACACCGTCGCTCGGCTCGGCGGCGACGAATTCGCCATCGTGCAGACCGGCATCCGCGAGGAGACCGACGCCGCCATCCTGGCGCGCCGGGTGCTGTTCACCTTCGGCGAGCCCTTCGTCGTCGAGGCCGCTCGGCTGAGCCTGAAGGTCAGCATCGGCATCGCGCTGGCGCCCAAGGACGGCTCCACCTCCGAGGAGGTGCTCGCCAAGGCCGACGCCGCGCTTTACCGGAGCAAGGCGGCCGGCGGCGGGCGCTTCAGCTTCTTCGACCTCGGCTAGAGCCTTGGCGGCCGCACTGGCGGCTTGAACTTTCCGCGCGACCCGACAGAATGCCGCGACGCTGCGAGGTCGCCATGTCAGAGATCGCCAAGCTTGCCGCCGCCATCTTCAAGCGGGCCGCCAGGACCCGTCGCTTCGTCGTCGGCATCGCCGGCCCGCCTGGAGCCGGCAAATCGACCATCGCCGAGGAGCTTCGGACGCTTCTGCCCGAAGGCACGGCGGTCGTGGTTCCGATGGACGGCTTCCACTTCGACGACGCCATCCTCGTCCGCCGCGGCCTGAGGAACCGCAAGGGAGCTCCCGAGACCTTCGATCTGTCGGGGTTCGAGCACCTCCTTCGCCGCATCCGCGCTGCCGAGGCGGAGATCGCGATCCCGGTCTTCGACCGCAGCATGGAGCTGTCGCGCGCCGCCGCCGACATCGTCGACGCGTCGACCAAGTTCGTGCTGGTCGAGGGCAACTACCTGCTGCTCGACGAGCTGCCGTGGAGGCGCCTGGCGCCGCTGTTCGACTTCACCATCTATCTCGACGTGCCCCGCGAGGAGCTGGAGCGCCGTCTCATGCAGCGCTGGCACGATCACGGGCGCGCGCCCGACGACGCACGCGCATGGGTCGCCTCCAACGACATGCCCAACGTCGACCGCGTGCTGTCGCATCGTCGCCCAGCCGATCTGGTGCTCGAGGTGCGAGCCGCACCCAGCCGTTGACGCGGCGCCGCCGGCGGGCCAATCATCCGGCGAGAAACGGGAAGCGAACGCCATGGAACAAGCGGATATCGGGCTGATCGGGCTTGGCGTCATGGGGTCCAACCTGGCCCTCAACATCGCCGAGAAGGGCCACCGCGTGGCCGTCTTCAACCGAACGACCGAGCGGACCCGCGCCTTCGTGGCGTCGGCAGGCAGCCTTTCGGAGCGCCTGGTCCCCTGCGAAACCGTCGAAGCGCTCGCCGCCGCCATCCGGCCGCCGCGCCCTGTCATCCTGATGGTCCAGGCCGGCAGCGCGGTCGACGAGCAGATCGCGCTGATGCGCCGGGTGCTGTCCGAAGGCGACATCGTGATCGACGCCGGCAACGCCAACTTCCGCGACACCATGCGCCGCTTCAAGGAGCTCGAAGGCACCGGCCTCACCTTCATCGGCATGGGTGTCTCCGGTGGCGAGGAAGGGGCCCGGCACGGCCCCTCGATCATGGTCGGCGGCACGCGCGCCTCCTACGACCGCGTCGAGCCGGTTCTGACCGCGATCGCGGCGAAGTACCAGGGCGAAGCCTGCTCGGCCTGGCTGGGGACCGACGGCGCCGGGCATTTCGTCAAGACCATCCACAATGGCATCGAATATGCCGACATGCAGATGATCGCCGAGATCTACGGCCTGCTGCGCGACGGGCTCGGCATGAGCGCCGCGCAGATCGCCCCTGTCTTCGAGGGCTGGAATCGCGGCCGGCTCAACTCCTACCTGATCGAGATCACCGCCAAGGTCCTCGCCGCGCAAGACCCCGGCGCCGGCAAGCCCGTGGTCGACGTCATCCTCGACCGTGCCGGCCAGAAGGGCACCGGCAAATGGTCGGTCATCGAGGCGCAGACGCTGGGCGTTCCGGCCACCGCGATCGAGGCGGCGGTCGCCGCCCGGGTGCTGTCGGCCATGAAAGGCGAGCGCGAGGCCGCCGCCCGCGCCTATGGCGAAGCGCCCGCTGGGGCTCTTGCCGCGGATCGCGATGCGACGCTCGCCGATCTGGAGCTGGCGCTGTTTGCCGGCAAGATCGCTGCCTATGCCCAGGGCTTCGCGGTGATGGACGACGCCTCCAAGGCGTTCGGCTGGCAGCTGCCGCTGCCGAGGATCGCCAAGATCTGGCGGGCCGGCTGCATCATCCGCTCGCAGTTCCTGGGCACGCTGGCCGAGGCCTTCGAGGCCGGCGGAGCGCACGACAACCTGCTGATGGCGCCGGCCTTCGTCGCCATGATGAAGGAGGCCGAGGGCCCGTTGCGCCGCACCGTGGCGCGTGCCGTCGGCGCCGGGCTGCCGGTGCCCGCGCTGGCAGCGGCGCTGGCCTATTTCGACGGCTACCGGCAGGCGCGCGGCACCTCCAACCTGATCCAGGCGCAGCGCGACTTCTTCGGCGCCCACGGCTTCGAGCGCATCGACGCGCCAGGCTCCCACCACGGCCCCTGGGGCGACAGCTAGCGCAATTCCATCGAGCCGGCAGGCTGCGTGCTGCCGCGCACCACCAGGGTCGCCGGCAGCATCTCGCTGGCGGGAGCGCCGTCGTCGCTCTGGCCGCCGCCGGCGATGAGGCCGATCAGCACGCTTGCGGCGCGGCCGCCGATCTCCTGCCGCGGCTGACGGATCGTCGTCAGCCCGGGAATGAAGCGTTCCGAGATGTCGATGTCGTCGAAGCCGACCACCGAGACGTCGCGCGGCACCGCCACGCCGGCGCGGTGGAGCTCCGACATGAAGCCGCACGCCATCTCGTCGCTGGAAGCGGTCACCGCGCTCGGCCGCTCGGCCATGCCCAGCCACGCCTGTGCCGCACGCGCCCCGGCAGCAAGCGAGAAATCGCCCTCGAAGAACCAGTCGCGCCGCACCGCCAACCCGCACGCGTCGAGCGCCCGCTCCACCCCCGCCTGGCGGGCATGCGTCAGCACGTTGTCGGCCGGGCCGAGGATATGGCCGATACGGCGATGCCCGAGCTCGACCAGATGGCGCACGGCCAGCGCCGCGCCGCCCTCATTGTCGAAGCGGATCGACGGCAGCCGGGTGCCGGGGCTCCACTCGCAGGCGTAGACGACGGGTGGCCGCCCGCGATTGGCGGCGGCGAAGAAGCCATCCGACAGCGAGCCGTCGAGCGAGATGATGCCGTCGGCCCGGTTGTCGTGCAGATAGTTGCGCAGCTGGCCGTCGCGCGCCTGCGCCTGTTGACTGTCGGCAATCAACACGTTGAGCCCTTCGCGCGAGGCGGCGGCCTCGATGCCGGCCAGAACGCGCGAGAAGAACGGGTTGCCGATGTTGGGCACCAGCACGACGATGGCGCCCGTACGCTGGCGGCGCAGGTTGCGCGCCGTCTGGTTGACCCGGTAGCCGGTGCGCTCGATCGCCGCCATCACGGCGTGGCGCGTCGCCTCGGCCACCCGGTCCGGCGCCGACAGCGCCCGGCTCACCGTCGCCGTCGACACCTTTGCCTCTCGCGCCACGTCCTGGATTGTCGGCGGCCCGCGCTCCTCCCGCGCGGGGCTCGATCCCGCACTCGGCACCGTGGGGAAGGGAATGCTGCTTGACATTTCTTTTTTTCGAGAGACAAAATAAATGTAATCGATTGCATAAAACCCTATCCGGGTTGCACATCGATTACAATCTTCCGGAATGGAGGCCGGGAGGTTCGTCAACGTCCGTCGCCGAGTGCGTCGGGCCCAACGGGAGGAATTCAATGACCGCATTCAGGGCGTTTATCGCAGCATCCACCTTGCTGGCCTCGGCCGGCGCCGCCGCCGCCACCGACCTCGAGGTCACCCATTGGTGGACATCGGGCGGCGAGGCCGCGGCCGTCGCCGAGCTGGCCAAGGCCTTCGACGCCACCGGCAACAAATGGGTCGATGCCGCCATTGCCGGCTCGGGGACGACGGCTCGGCCGATCATGATCAGCCGCATCACCGGTGGCGACCCGATGGGCGCCACCCAGTTCAACCATGGCCGGCAGGCCGAGGAGCTGGTCGAGGCCGGGCTGATGCGCGACCTGACCGACCTCGCGACGGCTGAGAAATGGACGGAGGTCATCCGTCCGAAGAGCCTGCTCGACAGCTGCACCATCGACGGCAAGATCTACTGCGCCCCCGTCAACATCCATTCCTGGCAGTGGCTGTGGCTCTCCAACAAGGCCTTCGAGCAAGCCGGTGTGCCGGTGCCGAAGAACTGGGACGAGTTCGTCGCCGCCGCGCCGGCGCTGGAGAAGGCCGGTCTGGTGCCGCTCGCGCTTGGCGGACAGGCCTGGCAGACGTCCGGCGCGTTCGACGTCATGCTGGCCGCCCTCGGCGGCAAGGACCTCTTCCTGAAGGTCTACGCCGACAAGGATGCCGAGGTCGCCGCCGGGCCGGAGATTGCCAAGGTCTTCCAGGCCGCCGACCAGGCGCGCAAGATGGCCAAGGGAAGCAACGTCCAGGACTGGAACCAGGCGACCAACCTGGTCATCACCGGCAAGGCCGGCGGCCAGATCATGGGCGATTGGGCGCAGGGTGAGTTCCAGGTGGCCGGCCAGGTCGCCGGCAAGGACTACACCTGCCTGCCCGGGCTCGGCGTCAACGAGATGATCGCCACCGGCGGCGACGCCTTCTACTTCCCGCTGCTGCAGGACGAGGAGAAGTCCAAGGCCCAGCTCGAGCTCGCCAAGGTGCTCGTCGACCCCAAGACCCAGGTCGCCTTCAACCTCAAGAAGGGCTCGCTGCCGGTCCGCGGCGACGTCGACTTGAACGCCGCCAACGACTGCATGAAGAAGGGCCTGGACATCCTGGCCAAGGGCAACATCATGCCCTGGACCGACCAGCTGCTGACCCAGGACACGCAGAAGCAGAAAGAGGATTTGTTCTCCGAGTTCTTCAGCAGCGACCTCAGCCCCGAGGACGCCCAGAAGCGCTTCGCCGAACTCATCGCGGCGGCGGACTGACCGTCCGTCTCTCACCGCGGGCCGGCCCCAGCCGATGGGGCCGGTTCGCTCTGGCCTTGCATCCGAAAGGATCGCCATGAGCGAAATTCACGCCAAGCGGCCGCCCCGGCTGTTCCGCAACTTGAGCGCCAAGATCGCCTCGGTGCCGATGGTCCTCACGGCGGTGGTGGTGTTCGTCGGCGGCACGCTGTGGACGGTCTTCTATTCCTTCACCAACTCCAAGCTTCTGCCGCGCCTCACCTTCGTCGGCATCGACCAGTACGAACGGCTATGGGCGGCGCCGCGCTGGCTGGTGGCGGTCGAGAACCTCGCCATCTACGGCGTGCTGTCGCTGATCTTCTCGCTCGTCATCGGCTTCGTCCTGGCTGCCTTGCTCGACCAGAAGATCCGCTTCGAGGACACCTTCCGCACCATCTTCCTCTATCCTTTCGCGCTCTCCTTCATCGTTACGGGCCTCGTCTGGCAGTGGCTGCTCAACCCCGATTTCGGCGTGCAGAACGTAGTGCGCTCGCTCGGCTGGGAAAGCTTCACCTTCGACCCGCTCTACAATGCCGAGATCGTCATCTACGGCATCCTGATCGCCGCCCTGTGGCAGGGCACCGGCCTGGTGATGTGCCTCATGTTGGCGGGCCTGCGAGGCATCGACGAGGACATCTGGAAGGCCTCCCGCGTCGACGGCATTCCGAGGTGGAAGACCTATCTGTTCATCGTCATCCCGATGATGCGGCCGGTCTTCGTCACCACGCTGGTGATCATCGCGGCAGGCATCGTCAAGGTCTACGATCTCGTCGTGGCGCAGACCAGCGGCGGCCCCGGCATCGCCTCGGAAGTGCCGGCCAAATACGTCTACGACTACATGTTCCACGCCCAGAACCTCGGCCAGGGCTTCGCCGCCTCGACGATGATGCTTCTTTCGGTCATCATCGTCATCGTGCCTTGGGCCTATCTCGAATTCGGGCGGAGGCGCTGATGTCCAACCCCGGCACGCTTGCCGCCACGGTCGCCGGCGCCGATGCGCTCCGCGGCCGCCTGGCCGACGATCCCCATGGCCCCCGGCCGCGCCGCGCGGTGTCGCGCCACAACATTCTGCTCTACGGCACCCTGATCGTCGTCGCGCTCTACTACCTGCTGCCGCTTTATGTGATGATCGTCACCTCGCTCAAGGGCATGCCCGAGATCCGTGTCGGCAGCATCTTCGCGCCGCCGCTCGAGATCACCTTCGAGCCTTGGGTCAAGGCGTGGTCGTCCGCTTGCACGGGGCTGAACTGCGACGGCCTGTCGCGCGGCTTCTGGAATTCGGTGCGCATCACCGTTCCTTCGGTCGTGCTGTCGATCGCCATCGCCTCGGTCAACGGCTATGCGCTGGCCAACTGGCGTTTCAAGGGCGCCGACATCTTCTTCACGATCCTCGTCATCGGCGCCTTCATCCCCTATCAGGTGATGATCTACCCGATCGTCATCCTGCTGCGGGAGATCGGCCTCTACGGCACGCTGACCGGGCTGGTGATCGTGCATTCCATCTTCGGCATGCCCATACTGACGTTGCTCTTCCGCAACTATTTCGCCTCTATTCCCGAGGAGCTGTTCAAGGCGGCGCGCGTAGACGGCGCCGGCTTCTGGGGCATCTATCTCAAGATCATGCTGCCGATGTCTCTGCCGATCTTCGTCGTCGCCATCATCCTGCAGGTCACCGGCATCTGGAACGACTTCCTGTTCGGCGTCGTCTACACCCGGCCCGAGGTCTACCCGATGACGGTCCAGCTCAACAACATCGTCAACTCGGTGCAGGGCGTGAAGGAATACAACGTCAACATGGCGGCGACCCTTCTCACCGGCCTCGTGCCGCTGGTCATCTATTTCGTGTCCGGCAAGCTGTTCGTGCGCGGCATCGCTGCCGGCGCCGTGAAGGGATGATCCGATGACGAGTGTTCTGGTCAAGGACGTCTCGCTGAGCTTCGGCTCCGTCGAGGTTCTGAAGAGGCTGAGCCTCGACATCCCGGAAGGCGAGTTCCTGGTGCTTCTCGGCCCCTCCGGCTGCGGCAAGTCGACCTTGCTCAATTGCATCGCGGGCCTGCTCGACGTCACCTCGGGGCAGATCTTCATCAGCGGCAAGAACGTCACCTGGGAGGAGCCCAAGGACCGCGGCATCGGCATGGTGTTCCAGTCCTATGCGCTCTACCCGCAGATGACCGTCAAGGGGAACCTCTCTTTCGGCCTGAAGAACGCCGGCATGGCCGCAGCCGAGATCGAGCAGCGCATCGCACGCACCGCCGAGATCCTGCAGATCCAGCCGCTCCTGGCTCGCAAGCCCTCGCAGCTCTCCGGCGGCCAGCGCCAGCGCGTCGCCATCGGCCGGGCGCTGGTGCGCGACGTCGACGTCTTCCTGTTCGACGAGCCGCTGAGCAACCTCGACGCCAAGCTCCGCTCCGAGCTGCGGGTCGAGATCAAGCGCCTGCACCAGCGCCTGGCCAATACCATGATCTATGTCACCCACGATCAGATCGAGGCGATGACGCTCGCCGACCGCATCGCCGTCATGAAGGGCGGCCTGATCCAGCAGCTCGATTCGCCGCAGTCGATCTACAACAGACCGGTCAATCGGTTTGTCGCCGGCTTCATCGGCTCGCCGTCGATGAACTTCATCGACGGCGAGGTCGACGCGGCGGCGGGCGCCTTCCGCGCCGAGGAGCTCACGGTGCCGTTGCAGAACTATGCGGCCGCCAATGGCGGACTGGGGGGCGGCGCCGCCACCTTGGGCGTCCGCCCCGAGCACATCGCCTTCGGCACCGCCGCGGCGAGCCAACCTTTCTCGCGCGAGGTGGAGATCGACATCGTCGAGCCGATGGGCTCCGACACCTTGGTCTGGACCCGGCTCGGCAAGCACAACGTCTCCTTCAGGGTCGAGTCCGAGAAACCGCTTAGCCCGGGCGAACGCGTCACCATTGGCTTCGACCCCGCCCGCGCCTCCTTGTTCGATGCCGCGAGCGGCGATCGGATCTAGCCCCACCCGAAAGACGAATGGAAACGCCATGGACTGGTCATTTCAGCTTTACAGCGCGCGCAACTTCCAACCCTGGGGCAAGGTCCTCAAGAGCCTTTCCGACGCAGGATACCGTCAGGTCGAGGGCTTCGGCGGCCTCTATGACGATGCGGCGGGCCTGCGCTCCGAGCTCGACAAGAATGGCCTTTCGATGCCGAGCGGCCATTTTTCCCTCGACATGCTGGAGAACGACTTCGACGGCGCCCGCAAGGTGGCCGACACGCTGGACATGAAGCTCGTCGCCTGCCCGCACATCGCGGCCGACCTGCGCCCCTCGGACGCCGCCGGCTGGCGCGCCTTCGGCGAGCGGCTCGGCAAGGTGGGCAAGCGCGTCGCCGACGCCGGTTACGATTTCGCCTGGCACAACCACGATTTCGAGTTCGCCCGGTTGCCCGACGGCAGCGTGCCGGAACAGCACATCATGGACGCGGCGCCAAATCTCGGCTGGGAGATCGACGTGGCGTGGGTGATCCGCGGCGGTGCCGATCCGCTTGAATGGATCGACCGCTTCGGCGACCGCATCCTCGCCGTCCACGTCAAGGACATCGCGCCGGCCGGCGAGGCGGCCGACGAGGACGGCTGGGCAGATGTCGGCCACGGCACGGTGGACTGGGCCGGCCTGATCAAGGCCCTCAAGTCGAAGACCAAGGCCCGCTACTACGTCGTGGAGCACGACAATCCGAAGGATTTCGAGCGCTTCGCCAGGCGTTCGATCGAAGCTGCCAAGCGCTTTTAGGAGAAGGGAAGACATGGCAAGGAAACTGGGGGTCGGGGTCATCGGATGCGGCAACATCTCGACGACCTATTTCAGCCTCGCGCCGCTGTTCCGCGGCATCGACATGCGCGCCTGTGCCGACATCGACATGGAGGCGGCCAAGGCCCGCGCCAGGCAATACAAGATCCGCGCCGAGACCGTCGACGGCCTGCTCAAGGCCGATGATGTGGACATCGTCGTCAACCTGACGGTGCCGGCCGTTCACTATCGGGTCTCCAGGCAGATCATCGACGCCGGCAAGCACGTCTATTCGGAAAAGCCCTTCGTGCTGTCGGTCAAGGAAGGGTTGGACCTGAAGAAGCGCGCCGAACGGAAAGGCCTGAGGGTCGGCTCGGCCCCCGATACCTTCCTGGGCGGCGCCCATCAGCTGGCCCGCGAGCTGATCGACAAGGGCAAGCTCGGTCGCATCACCAGCGGCACTTGCCACGTGATGAGCCATGGCATGGAGCACTGGCACCCCAACCCGGACTTCTTCTTCCAGCCGGGTGGCGGGCCGATCCTCGATCTCGGGCCCTACTACATCTCCAACCTGGTCCAGCTGGTCGGCCCGATCCGCCGCGTCGCCGCGCTGGCGACGATCCCGGCCAAGGAGCGGACCATTCTCTCCAGGCCCCGCAAGGGCCAGCGCATTCCGGTCAACACGCCCACCACCATCCTGGCCTTGCTGGAGTTCCGCAAAAACGAGGCGGCGGTGACCTTCAACGCCAGCTGGGACGTCTGGGACCACGGCCATGCGCCGATGGAGCTCTATGGCGAGGAAGGCACCATCCTGGTGCCGGACCCCAACTTCTTCGGCGGCGACGTGCGCTTCTCGAAGAAGGGCAAGCCGGTCAAGAAGGTGCCCAGATGGGCGCATCCCTTCGGCGTGCCCAACCAGCAGCACCGCCACGGCGCGATGGCCAACTACCGCTCGGCCGGGCTGGCCGACATGGCGCTGGCCATCCTCGCCGGCCGCCCGCACCGCTGCTCGCTGGACGCGGCGCTGCACGCGGTCGACGTCATGACCGGCATCCTGAAGTCCGGCGAGTCCGGCCGGTTCGTCGAGATGCAGACGACCTGCGAGCGGCCGGCCGCACTCGGCATCCGCGAGGCCAAGGCCCTTCTGGCCAAGGCGGCCTAGCAAGAGCGGGTGCGGAGCCGCTTCCGCACCCTTGAACGCATTCGAGGGGGGACGAACATGGACTGGCAGCCTGCCGGCAACCGCTACGAGACGATGCTCTACAACCGCTGTGGCCGTTCCGGGCTCAAGCTGCCGGCCATCTCGCTCGGCCTGTGGCACAATTTCGGCGACGACACGCCGCATCTCACCAAGCAGGCGATCTGCCGCAAGGCGTTCGACCTGGGCATCACCCATTTCGACCTCGCCAACAATTACGGCCCGCCGCCGGGCGCGGCGGAAGCGGCCTTCGGCGACATCCTGCGCACCGATTTCGCCGGGCTGCGCGACGAGCTCGTGCTGTCGACCAAGGCCGGCTATCTGATGTGGCCGGGGCCGTACGGCGAGTGGGGGAGCCGCAAATACACGCTCTCCAGCCTCGACCAGAGCCTGAAACGGCTGGGCGTCGACTATGTCGACATCTTCTATTCGCATCGCTACGACCCCGACACGCCGCTCGAGGAGACCATGCTGGCGCTCGACCATGCGGTGCGCTCGGGCAAGGCGCTCTATGTCGGCATCTCCTCCTACAACTCGCAGCGCACCCGCGAGGCGGCGTCCATCCTCGGCGACCTCGGGACGCCCTTCATCATCCATCAGCCGAGCTATTCCCTGATCAACCGCTGGGTCGAGGAGGACGGGCTGCTCGACACCCTGTCCGGCCTCGGCCTCGGCTCGATCGTCTTCTCGCCGCTCGCCCAGGGCATGCTCACCGGCAAGTATCTGCAAGGCATTCCGCAGGAGGCGCGCGCCGCGCAGGGCAAGTCGCTCGACCCGGCCTTCCTCAACGATCGGAACGTCGCCAACATACGCGCCCTCAACGCGATCGCCGAGCGCCGCGGCCAGACGCTCGCCCAGATGGCGCTCGCCTGGGTGCTGCGCGGCGGCCGCGTCACCTCGGCCCTGGTCGGCGCCAGCCGGCCTGAGCAGCTCGAGGACTCCGTCGGCGCGCTCCGCAACCTCGCCTTCACCCAGGAGGAGCTGGACGAGATCGACCGCTACGCCCGCGAGGCGGACATCAACCTCTGGGCAGCCTCGGCGGAGCGCAAGGGCCCGCCGCGCAAGAAATAGGCGCCAGGCTTGTCGATGATCCGCAATCCGATCCTGCGCGGATTCAATCCCGATCCGTCTATCTGCCGGGTCGGCGAGGACTACTACATCGCCACCTCGACCTTCGAATGGTATCCCGGCGTCCAGATCCATCATTCCCGCGATCTGGCGAATTGGCGGCTCGTCAAGCGCCCGCTCGACCGAGCCAGCCAGCTCGACATGCGCGGCAATCCCGATTCCGGCGGCGTCTGGGCGCCCTGCCTGTCGCATGCGGATGGGCGTTTCTGGCTGGTCTACACGGACGTAAAGCGGCTCGACGGCAACTTCAAGGACGCCCACAACTACATCGTCACCGCGCCGGCGATCGAGGGCCCATGGTCCGATCCGGTTTACGTGAACTCGTCCGGTTTCGATCCGTCGCTGTTCCACGACGGCGACGGCCGCAAATGGTTCCTCAACATGCTGTGGAGCCACGTCTCCGACGGCGTCGGCGGTCAGCCGAAGCATCCGTCCTTCGCCGGCATCATGCTGCAGGAGTACGATGCCGCGGCAGGCCGGCTGGTCGGCCCGGCGAAGAACATCTTCGCCGGCAGCGCCCTTGGCCTGGTCGAGGGCCCGCATCTCTTCAAGCGCAACGGCTGGTATTGTCTCACGACGGCCGAGGGCGGGACCGGCTACGAGCACGCCGTGACCATGGCCCGCGCCCGCGCCATCGACGGCCCCTACGAGCTGCACCCCGACATCCACCTGATCACCTCCAAGGACGCGCCCGAGGCGCCGCTGCAGCGGGCAGGACACGGCCAGCTTGTCGAGACGCCGGACGGCGAGGTCTACCACACCCATCTCTGCTCGCGACCGCTGCCGGGGCTCCGGCGCTCGCCGCTCGGCCGCGAGACGGCGATCCAGAAATGCGTGTGGGGGGACGACGGTTGGTTGCGCCTTGCCCATGGCGGTCCGGTGCCGGCTGTCGATGTGCCTGCGCCGGCCGCCTCGAAAGCGGGCGACGCGCCCTCGAAAGCGGGCGAGGCGCCCCTCGAAGAGGCGCGTACCGCGTACGATTTTGCGCGTCGCGCCTTGCCGATCGATTTCCAATGGCTGCGCACGCCGCATCCCGAGCGGCTCTTCTCGCTCGCCGAGCGACCCGGCCGCCTGCGGCTCTATGGGCGCGAGTCGATCGGAAGCTGGTACGACCAGGCGCTCGTCGCGCGGCGACAGGAGCATTTCGACTTCCGGGCCGAGACCGGTGTCGAGTTCGACCCGCAGAGCTTTCAGCAGGCCGCCGGCCTCGTCCACTACTACAACCGTCACAAGTTCCATTTTCTCTGCGTTACCCGCCACAGGACCAAGGGCAAGGTGGTGTCGATCCTGAGCTGTCCGGGCGACTGGCCCGACGGGCGCCTCGCCTTCCCGCTGGCCGAGCCGCTCGAGATCGAAGCGGCGGGACCGGTCCGCCTGGCCATGGAGGTGCACGGTGCTTCGTTGCAATTCTTCCTATGGCAACGCGAAAAGTGGAATCTGGTAGGACCAGTTCTTGACGCCAGCGTGATCTCGGACGAAGGTGGCCGCGGCGAGCACGGTTCCTTTACCGGCGCTTTTGTCGGCATGGCGGCCTTCGACACGAGCGGGGCCGGGCTGCCGGCGGACTTCGACCATTTCAGCTATGCGGGCAGCGACCGCTGACGCCAGACGGTGACCGGGAGGACGACGAGGACATGGCAAAGACGATGAAGGGACCGGGCATTTTCCTGGCCCAGTTCGCCGGCAACGCGGCGCCGTTCAACTCGTTGAAAAGCATCACCGAATGGGCTGCCGGGCTCGGCTACAAGGGAGTCCAGATCCCGACCTGGGACGGTCGCCTCTTCGATCTCGCCAAGGCGGCCTCGTCCAAGGCCTATTGCGACGAGGTGAAGGGCATCTGCGCCGAGTCCGGCGTCGAGATCACCGAGCTTTCCAACCACCTGCAGGGCCAGCTGGTGGCGGTCAACCCGGCCTATGACAGCCAGTTCGACGGCTTCGCGCCCGCCTCGGTCCACGGCAATCCAAAGGCCCGCCAGAAATGGGCCGTCGAGCAGATGCTGATGGGTGCCAAGGCCTCCCGCAATCTCGGGCTCGACACGGCGGTGTCCTTCACGGGCGCGCTCGCCTTTCCCTATCTCTACCCCTGGCCGCAGCGTCCCGCCGGGCTGATCGAGGAGGCCTTCGCCGAACTCGGCAAGCGCTGGAAGCCGATCCTCGACGCCTACGAGGATGCCGGCGTCGATCTCGGCTACGAGATCCACCCCGGCGAGGACGTCTTCGACGGCGCGACCTTCGAGATGTTCCTCGACGCGGTCGGCTCGCACAAGCGCTGCAACATCAACTACGACCCCTCGCACTTCCTCTTGCAGCAGCTCGACTATCTCGAATTCATCGACATCTATCACGATCGCATCAAGGCGTTTCACGTCAAGGATGCGGAGTTCAACCCGACCGGTCGCCAGGGCGTCTATTCCGGCTATCAGGGATGGGTCGACCGCGCCGGACGCTTCCGCTCGCTGGGCGACGGCCAGGTCGATTTCGGCGGCATCTTCTCCAAGCTCGCCCAGTACGACTATGACAGCTGGGCGGTGCTCGAATGGGAATGCTGCCTGAAGCACCCGGAAGTCGGGGCCGCGGAAGGCGCGCCTTTCATCGACCACCACATCATTCGCGTCACCGAGCGCGCCTTCGACGATTTCGCCGGCGGCACGACCGACAAGAAGCTGCTGCGCGCCATGATGGGCATCTGAGCGCGGCGAACAGGCAGGAGGGAACGGTCATGGCCATCGAGGGCAGCAGGAGCGAGCGCAACCAGGGCGCCATCCGCTACGGCATGGTGGGCGGCGGGCAGGGTGCCTTCATCGGTGCCGTGCACCGCATCGCCGCCAGGATGGATGGCGAGTTCGAGCTGGTCGCAGGCGCGCTCTCCTCTGACCCGGCCAGGGCCAAGGCATCGGCGGCGGAGCTCGGGCTTGCGCCCGACCGCAGCTACGGTTCGTTCAAGGAGATGGCGAAGGCCGAGGCCAGGCGCCCCGACGGCATCGAGGCGGTGTCGATCGTCACGCCCAACCACATGCACTATCCCGCGGCCAAGGCCTTCCTGGAGGCCGGCATCCACGTCATCTGCGACAAGCCGCTCACCTCGACGCTGGCCGACGCCAGGAAGCTCGCCGCGCTGGTCGACAAATCTGGCAAGCTGTTCGTTCTCACCCACAACTACACCGGCTATCCGATGGTGCGGCAGGCCCGCGAGATGATCGCCAAGGGCCAGCTCGGCGAGATCCGCGTCGTCCAGGCGGAGTATCCGCAGGACTGGCTGACCGAGGCGGTGGAGGCGACCGGCAACAAGCAGGCCGCCTGGCGCGTCGACCCCAAGCAGTCGGGCGCCGGCGGCTCGACCGGCGACATCGGCACCCATGCCTACAACCTCGCCCGCTTCGTCTCCGGCCTCGAGCTGGAGGCGCTGGCGGCAGACCTCAGCGCCTTCGGCAAGGGCAGGGTGCTCGACGACAATGCCAACGTCCTGCTGCGCTTCAAGGGCGGCGGCCGTGGCATGATCTGGGCGAGCCAGGTGGCGCCCGGCAACGAGAACGGACTGAAGCTGCGCGTCTACGGCACCAAGGGCGGCCTCGAATGGGTCCAGGCAGATCCGAACTACCTATGGTACACGCCCTTCGGCCAGCCGAAGCAGCTCATCACCCGCGCCGGCGCCGGCGCCGGGGCAGCCGCGGCGCGCGTCTCGCGGGTGCCGCCCGGCCACCCCGAGGGCTATCTGGAGGGCTTCGCCAACATCTACGCCGAGGCGGCTCGCGTCATTCGCGCCGCGCGGCGCAAGAACGCCAAGCCGCCGAAGGACGTGCACTATCCGACCGTGCACGATGGCGTGGAAGGCGTCGCCTTTATCGAGGCGTGTGTCCGCTCGTCGGCGAAGAACGCCGCCTGGGTCAAGCTGTAGGATCGAGGATCGCGACCGACGCGTCGCGACGATAGCTGCCTCTCGGCGGCCGAAAAAAATCTGGGGAAAAGATCAGGGGAAAGAAAAGGGGCGGCCGAAGCCGCCCCTATCGAACCCTTATTTCGCCTTGGCAGGCTTCCTGCCCGCCGGCTTGTCCGGCGTCAGCGCGTGGGCGGCCATGGAGACCGCGCCGAGCGCACCTGTTGCAGTGGCCTTGATGCCCTTGACGACCTTAGAGGCCACCGACTTCGTCTGCCGCGGCTTGGCGCCGGCCTTCGAAGATCTGGAAGCCGTCGCCGCCTTGGCTTTGGCCGCAGGCTTCTTCGCAGCGGTCGACTTCTTGGCCGCCGGCTTCTTCGCCGCTGCCGTCTTCTTGGCGGCAGGCTTCGCGGCAGACTTTGCCGCGGGCTTCTTTGCCGCCGTCTTCTTTGCTGCAGGCTTCTTGGCCGCAGCCGACTTGGTTGCTGCAGGCTTCGCAGCAGCCTTGGCGGCCGGCTTCTTCGCGGTCTTGGCGGCAGTCTTCTTCCTGGCCGCCGTAGACTTGCTCGCCGACTTCACGGCAGCGGCCTTGGCTGCGGCAGGCTTAGCCGCGGCTTTGGTCCTGCCGGTCTTGGTCGCATCTTTCGACCGCGCAGCAATTGCCGCCCCGGCCCCCGAACTCGCCTTACCCGCACTGCGTGACTTTGCTGCTGGTTTCTTAGCCATAGCGAATCGTTCCCTTCTCGCGCGCTGCGATTATCCTCCGAAAGCCAACGAATACAAGTGGTTTCGGTTCCGGTTCGATTTTGACCCGGCGAAGCATTCAGGTCTCTTCTCCTGACGACTCCTCCGGAGGTGGAAAGAGCGAGTGGTCGAGCAAAGCCCGGCCGAAACGGTAGACGATCTCGGCCGCCTCTTTCTCGCCCCGTTGCCGCAACCGGTTATAAGCCTTGCCGGCTGCGAAGTTGATGCTCTCCGCAATGTTGGGATCTCGCTCGTGAAGCGTCTGCGCGATGCACAGCGCCACCTCGACGAGAGCTGCTGAAGCCGGGTCGGCATCAGGCCCGTCTGCCGACATCAACGCCGTCCCCAGCCGCCGATGGCAGCCGGCGGGACGAACGCGATACCGATCCATTGCAAGGGCAAACCATTCTCCGCTTGGTGCGAAACTCTTCGTCCCGCCAGCGCTCCCTGCTTGACCGCTCCGATAGCGACGGTATTTCCTTTGAATTACCATCGGCTTAACAAGGAGCAGCGCGGATGGCCGTCAAGCAGCCGATCGAAACGGCCCCCAAGGACGGGTCCAAGGTCAAGGTCTACTGGACCGATTCGCTCGGTCAGGAGAACGAGAGCGTCGCCCGTTTCCGGTCTTTAGAATCGTTGCGCAAGTCTGGCGGCGAATGGGACGAGACGGACGCGGGATGGTGGACCTTCGTCGACAGCGACACCCAGAAGCGCATCGATCCGCACGCCTGGAGCACGGGCCAAGAAGAGGACGAGTGACCGTCCCTGGTGGCGCTGCGCTGTCGGGGGCGGCGTGTTCGGAGAACCCGCTCTACGTCTTTTGTCGACCTTGGCCGCTGCCGATTCCACTTGATCGTCCGAAGAGGTGTGGCCCTCTGAGACGCGGGTTGTGAGACACATTAGGTCCTACGATTTCGCATGGTGCTGTGTTGACCGCCTTCACGAATCTCTCGACCGAATCGCTCGCCCCGAAAAGCTCCGCACGGCCGCATGGCCGCTCCGGATCGATCGACGCGCTGCGCTGCCTGGCCATGACGGCGGTCGTCGCCCAGCATTCAGGACTGATGCCTTTCGGTTGGACGGGCGTCTGGCTCTTCTTCGTCATCTCCGGCTACGTGGTCACGCAGTCGGTGATCGGCCGCGACCGCGAGCTCTCGGCGCCGCGTCGTCTGCGCGCCTTCCTCGACCGCCGCGTCAGGCGCATCGTTCCCGTCTACTACGCTTACGTCCTCGTCGGTGCGGCCGTCGTGCTCCTGCTCGGCAAACCGCTCGAAGGCGACGCGTTTGCCTCGCTGCTTGGCTTCGTGAACAACATCGCCCAGGCCCTTGGTCGCGGCGAGCTCTCCGGCTGGCCCGTCGGCCACCTGTGGACCATCTCGGTCGAGATGCAGTTCTACCTCGTCTATGGCATCGTGCTGGTCTGCGCTTCGGAACGGACCACCCGGCGCTTCCTGGTCGCCGCGCTGTTCGTCGCGCCGCTGGCCCGTCTCATCGCCTCCGACGCGCTCTTGGGGTTCGGCTGGCAGCCTCAGGACCTGGCCTATGCGATCTACTCGGGGTCGCTGCTCCATGCCGACAGCTTCGCGGCGGGCGCCCTGCTTGCCTTCGCCAATCGCGACGGTCGTCTGCAGCGTCTCGCCCGACCGCTCGCCGCGTTGGGCATCGCGGCGTTCGTCGCCTATGCGGTCTTCTACGTCGGCATGAACCGGCTCGACGGCGAGACCGGCCTCGACCAGCTGCGCAACGTGGTGTCCGGCACGCTCTGGGGCCAGTACCGGCAGGTCGTGCTCTATTCAGTGCTCGCCGCGGCCGCCGGAGGACTGGTGGCGATGGCGGCGTGCCGCGACCCGCTTCTCGAATGGCTGCTGGGACGCCGCCCACTGCAACGCATCGGCGAGATCTCCTACGGGGCCTATATTTTCCATGCTCTGGCGATCTGGCTCACGATGCAGGCGATGGCGCCCTATGTCGACCTGTCCGAAGATCGTCCGATCGTCATCAGCCTCGCCATCTTCACGATCGCCTATGCGGCCACGATCGTCACCGCGGAGCTCTCCTTCCGGTTCTACGAGGCGCGCTTCCTGCCGCGTCGCGCCCCCCGTCAGCTCGAAGCCCCGCTGGCCCTGTCCGCCGACCGGCAGGGCGCGGACGAGGCAGCTCGCGCCGCCTGAGCCACTGCTTCCCCTCGACTACTCGGGCAGCCGCTCCACCGTCAGTCGCGCGGACCCCCGGTTGTTCGGATAGAAGGCGTCGACCAGCCCTGGCAGCATGACCGCCGCATCGTTGACGTAGAGATAGAGCTCGCCGGAGCTCTGCGGCTGCAGATACGCTACCAGCGTGTCGACACTGCACGCCGCGCGGGCGACAGGCTGCGCGGCATCGAGAACGGTCTCGTCATTGCCGAACCGCCCGATGCGGGCCACCGGCTTGAACCATGGCTGCAGCCACCAGCGCTTGAACAGGGTGCCGAGCGAGTAGGCCGGCCCCGCTCTAGCAGGAAAGCCGCGCGTGTCGGCGCAATGCTCGCCGTCGCTCCAGCGGTCTTCGGGCGGGATCGACAGCTGCAGGCGATAGCGTGCCCCTTGCTCCAGGCGGATGCCGCTGTCCCAGCAGAAGCTCGAGACCGGGAAGTCGCCGCGAGCGACCAGCTGCTCCGGGGCTCCGGCCTGGTTGCCGGCCGAGGCCGGGCACAAGGCGCCGGCCGAGGCGGCCACGCCGAGGGCGAGCTTGTTCGCCGCCGCGAGCGTGAGAAGCGTCGCGCCGGCCAGGAAGACGCCCGGCAGCACATAGGTCCTGAGCAAGTCGTAGAGGCGGAGCGCCGTGGGATTCTTCCGGAACCACCGAGCCACGCCGAGCATCAACGGCTTGCCTGCTGCGTCGCCCCCTTCGTCGGGCACCTTCCCGAATTTGAACACCGCCGCCATGGACAGCAGGCCGCACAGCGCGAAGATAAGCGTCGCAGGCGTGGTCTCGCTGCCCGGCGTGAGGTAGGTGAGAGCCGCCAGCACGGCGAAGATGACCGCGCCGCCAAACGCGATCCGCCGATAGGCGCTGCCCATGCCGGCGGCGAGCTCGCGACCGTCCTTGCGCGCCTGCACGTTCCACACCTTGCGCGCCCGGTCGCTGATGCGGCGCCTCAGCCAGCCGTTCAGCCAGACGCAGAAGGCGAGAAGGGCGATCAGCACCGCTGCCGCCGAGGGATGCTCGGTCACCGCGTCGAGCCAGGGCGCCGCCAGCCGCGGCAGGAATCCGCCGAGCAGCCCCACCACCGGCCCGACCACGCCGCGCCCGATCCGGTCGGCGTCGTCATAGGCGACATATCCGGCCAGCACCGGGAACAGCGCCAGAAGCAGGGCGAGCAGCAGCGTGAAGTAATAGAGCCCGCGACGCCACCACACGGTGTCCATCAACAGGTCGACGCGCTCCTCGTGCCCGACCGGCGACCGGCGCGGTGCCGCGGCGGCGAAGCCGGCCTCGAGCGCCTTGCTCAGCGCCACCAGGTTGCGCTTCCGCCCGGGCGGCATCGGCAGACGGTCGCGAACGTCCTGTTTCTTGCGCTTCGGAAAGCCGCGCGGCCGCGCCTGCCGGGCGGCGTCGAAGGCGAGCCGTTCGCCGGTCGGCAGCAGGATCTCCACCTCGCTTGGCAAGGCGATCGGAGCGTATCCGTCGGCGCCGCCATGCATGCGCATGAACACGCTCCAGTCGACGACCGGGACGATCCCGTCTCCCATCAGCCGCCCCGCGGCACGCGGATGGTAGCGATAGAAGATGCCGGTCGCCGAGCGCGAATCGTAGATGCGACCGCTTTCGGATGCGAAATCCCAGAAGTCGGCGGTCGTCTCCGGCTCGAAGCGCAGTCCGTTCGCTGCCGCCTCGCCGATCATCCAGCAGAGCGGCAGGTGGGCGAGCCGGTCGTCCGGATAGCCGCCGCCGACATTGGAGTGCGAGCCGGCGAACCACACCTGCAAGAGGCGCGAGGAGCCGTCCGCGTCGGGGGTGCGCGTCTCGGCCGTCTCCTCCCAGGGGATCGGGAAGAAGGTCCGCCGCTCGTCGTCGATGCTGAAGGCCTGTCGCGCCCGCTCGACGCAGGACAAGAGGCTACGGTTCTCGAAGGTCATCGGCCAGACGCAGGCGTCGACCGCCTTGGTGAGCTCGTCGACCGGCAAGCCATAGGCGGCGACGGTATCCCAGACGCCCAGCAGGCGGACATTCACGTTGCCGGGCGCGCGCGGTCCGGCCTTCGGCGTCACCTCCGCGTAGGAGCGGCTTCCGGTGAGGCGGTTCATCGCGTGCACGACGGCGTCCCTGAGGTCGCGGCCCCACCGCACCCAGAGCTGCCAGACGGGCGCCGGAAAGGCCTTGCGCCGGTAGGCGCGATAGGCGGCCAGCGCGTTGCGGTCCAGCTCCTCCTCCGATGCGAAGTCGACCAGGCCTTCCCGTTGCAGGAGCCCGACCACCAGGCGGACGATGAAGGCGCCGCGGCTGAACCCGAACGCGTAGATGCGGTCGCCTTCGCGGTGGTTCAGGCACAGGAATTTGTAGAGTGCGAGAACCCGCGACTTGACGCCCAGGCCGAGCGCCAGCCCGATCACCGCGAACGGCCGGAAGGCCGAGGTGCCGACGCCGTCGCTGAAGGCGGCGATCTGCTCGCTGCCCGTCAGGTCGAGCGCCTGATAGAGTCGCCACACATTGGTCTTGAACGCCTTGGCAGCGCTGTTGCCGGTGCCATCGGCGAGGACGACGATATTCCTGCCCACCTCAAGCTCCGCCGTCGGTTGCCTTTGCTCGGGAGACGCTTCTAGGCCGGCTCTTCAGGGACCTGGCCGGCTCGCGACTCCCTGATCACGTGGGTCAGCTCCCACTCTTCCTTCAGCCGCTCGTTGGTCGACGTCGGCGCGTTCGCTTCCTCGGGCATGAACTCGCGGTTGTTCTTGCGGCTCTCCCTGGAATAGAGGAACCACGGTACCACGAGCAATGCCAGCCCGACGAAATAGTCCCAACGCGAGGTTTCCGCCTGGTAGCCGTAATGGGTCAGATAGAGGAGCGCTGCACCGAGCGCGCTGGTCAGCACGGTGCGGGAGACGAGCCGGCGCTGCTTCGTCTCGTAGAGGTCGAACTCCAGCGCGCTGATATAGGCCTGGACTTCCAGCGGCAGGTCTTCCTTGCGCGCCGCTGGATGGCGCTCCTGGAGCCTGTACTGGTCAAGCACGCGCATTTCCGTTTCGGTCACTGTGCCAGACTTGCTTGGCTGCCTGTACCACGGCAGGTTCTCGGCCCGCTTTCCCGGCCACCACATCGGAAAGCTCCTCTGATGTCAGGCCGATAGCAAAGCACAGCCCTTTGCGATTGTGAACCGGCCCCGCTGTGCGCCTCACGTTCTGCTGCAGGACGAGCCGGGCACGGCGCAGTTGTCGGGCACGTTGCCGGCGCTTCCGGCCGTGTTCTGGCAGCCTGCCAATCCGCACAAGACGAGCCCGGCGAACAGGATCACCAGCAATTCGCGATGTGGTGGCATTCCAAGGTCCTCGCGGCATGCGGCTGTCCGCCGGAGGCAGGATGCACCATGCCCGGCGAGAAGGGCAAGGGCCACGGTCGGCCGGTTAGTCCTCGTCGAGGATGTCGGCCTCGCGCGCCGCGTCGCGGAAGGCCACCTCGGCATCGACCGTCGAGCGGTAGCCTTCCATCACCTTGAGGCAGGTGGCGAGCGCGTCCTCGGCTCGCGGCCCGCGCTCCTTCGGCCAGCCGCTGCTCAACATCGACAGTGCCTGGCTGGCGGAAGAAACGACGATACGTCGCCCGTCGATCAAAACGGCGACCTGGTGTTCGAAAGGCTTGCTCGACATGCAAGGGGAACGCGCGCCGATGCAGGGCGTTCCCGCGCGGCAGCCCGATCAGACCTGCGTCGTCAACCTCTCGATCTGTCGACGCGTTTCGCCGGCCTCGCTGCGCAGCCAGGCGACGAACCTCTGCACTTGCGGCCGCCTCTCGACATCCTGCCGAAGTCGCAACCGATAGGGATGCGGCGCCACCAGGTGCTCCGACATCGGAAACGGGGTGACCACCTGCTTCTTGCGCACATCGTCCAGGACCAGGGACAGGCCGCAGATCAGGAATCCCACCTCCTGGCGCACCGCCTCCAACCCGAGCCGCGCGTGCTGGTAGCGGACGCCTCGGGCCGGACCGCTCTTGCGGTAGCCGAATTTCTGGAACCACTCCACCCAGCCTGGATGCCCCTTTTCTTCCAGCTGGGGCTTCAGGTGCAACAGGGCCATGCCTTCCATCTGAAGCGTCGGGTTCCGGTCCTGGATGCGGCTGAGCATGTCCGGCCCCGACACCGGCAGCAGCACGTCGGTGAACAGGGGCTCGTCCCGTCCTTCCCCGTAGGTCACGCGGACATCCGGCGTGCCGAGCTTGAGCGGCACGTCGCCGGCCCCGTTGATGCAGAACAGGATGTTGGGATGCGCCTCGCGGAATGCAGGAAGGCGCGGCGCCAGCCAAAGCTCCGCCCAGTCGATGTCCGCGACGACCTGGATCTCGCTGACGCGCTGGAAGTCGAGCGTCTCGGTCACGCGCTCCAGTGCGGCAAAGGCGGCCAGCAGATCGCTTCTCGCACGCTCCAGCTCCGCTGTCGGCTGCAGCCCCGAGCGGCCGCGGAGCAGCAGGTCGGTCCCGAGATAATCTTCCAGCGCTCGAATGCGCTGCCCGACCGCGGCTGGCGTGATGCCCAGGCGGTCTGCCGCGCCGGTCAGCGAGCCGCAGCGGATGGCGAGTTCCAAGGCTTGCAGGGATTTGAGGTGGGTCGCAACGGGCATTGCTAAAGTTTATCTTTAGCACAAAAAACTTCAAGGGCATTCGCTAAAGGTTTTCTTGGCTGGACAAAAGATAATTGAGTTTCCATTCTATCGGCGAAGGATGCATCGTGGTTGTGGGCGACAGGCCCGCGAGCAAGGAGGATAGCTAGGATGAAACGGTACCTCATCGAGCGCGAGATCGCCGGCGTGGGCGACTTCTCGCTGACCGAGCTCTGCGGCGCGGCGCGCAGCTCCAACCGGGCCCTTTCGACAATCGGGCCTCGTATCCAGTGGCAGCATTCCTACGTCGCGGCAGAGAAGACCTTCTGCATCTACCTCGCCGAGAGCGAGGAAGAGATCATGAAGCACAGCGAGTTGAGCGGCATACCAGTTTCGAAGATCACCGAGGTTTCCCAGATCATCGATCCGTTGACCGCGAACAACTGAAGCGAGGACGAAATGTTTTGATCAGCGAGAACCCGACCAAAAGGAGCCAGACTGGACGATCCGCCCAGTCTGGCTTGAACTTTCGGCGGCGTGGCACAGCGGCCGCTATCTTGGCAGCGGCGGGATGATCACTGGGCCGTCGGGCTCGTCCTCTCGCCGGTAAGAGCGCGGATCGATCACCTCTTCGAATGTCGACCAGCCACTCCCTTCATATTCCGCTCGCCGCTCATTGACGTCGACCGATCCCGACTGGCCGAGAATGGCAGTGGCCGCGTCGAGCTCTTCGTCGTCGACGCGGGCGGTCACCAGGACGCCGCCGCGCCGCAGGCCCTCCGCGTAGACATGCGCGTCCCGCTCTTCGATCCCGGCTTCCGTCAGCGACCCCACCAGGCCGCCCGCCACGCCCCCAGCCGCCGCACCGACCAGCATCGATGCAAGCCAGCCGGCGCCGACGAGGGGCCCGATGCCAGGGATGGCGAAGGCGCCGAGGCCCGCAAGCAATCCTCCCACGCCGCCAAGGGCGGCACCGACCCCGGCCCCTTCCGCCCCGCCGCTCGCATGCTCATGGCCCGGCGCCACCAGGCTGACCTCGGCAACGCCTGCGTCTTCGAGCGCTCGGACCGCATCGTCGGCCTGCGCGCGCGTTTCGAACATTCCTGTCACGACTTTCATCGGATAGCCTCCCTGGTCCTTTAGGTTCACTCCGATAAGGGAGCGGATCGTGGAAGGTTCCCGAAGCGGGCGTCCAGGCGAGCGCAGCGTCCGGCGGCTTGGCCCAATCGAAGCGGAGGAGCGATGATCCCCTATCTCGACGAGATCGGAATGCTTTTCATGGGGGGCGTCTTCATGTGGGCCGGGATAGACCATTTCCTGCGGTTCAAGGAGGTGGTCAGTCAACTCGAGAGCCAAGGCTTTCCGGCCCCGCGCCCCTTGCTGGCCGCCGGATCGATCGTCGAGATCGTGGCCGGGGCCTGCCTGGCGATCGGCATTGCCCGGCCCTATTCCGCGCTTGCTCTTGGCCTGTTCACCATCGTCGCCAGCGTCATGATCCTCGACTTCTGGCGCCATTCCGGCGCGCAACGGGAGGCCATGCGATCGGCATTCGTCATCAACATCGCCGTGGTCGGCGGATTGATGGTTGCCGCCGCCAGCACCGGCTAGCCTAGCGGGCCTGACGTTGTTGGACCTCGGTCTTCCGACCGTTGGGCGACCTGAGGTCGAGGAAGGTGACGCTTTGCGGTGCGAAGAAGCACAACCAGGCATTGGAGTTCGGATTCAGCTTCCGTCGGCAGAGATGGTAGTTGTTGTCTTCGCTCTTTTGGACCCGGTTGCGTGGGATGAAGAACCTGCCGACTCGGAAGTTGCCGCCCGGGAGCGATCTGACGATGTTCGGATCGACCGCCTCGCAGTCGGTCCTGTCGCAGCAGTCCCGGCGCGTGACCGGATCCTTCTTGCCCTTGTACCAATCGTGAGCGAGGGAGGGCTGCAAGAGTGCGCCCACGACCAGCAATGCCCCGCCAACCGTCGCGATGGTGTGAGCGGAAGCGTCGCGCATGGCCAGGGTCCTCGATGCATGCAGCACTGAACCTATCGAGCCTGTGCGTCAAGAACGGGCTGGGACACGCTGTTGTCGCGTCTCGAGACTTGACGAATCAACGAGCCGAGGCGCGGCTAACCCCCCAGTGCGCGCCTCGGCTCGGAATGGCCCGCGGGAAGCTTGGTCGGCATCGCGGCGCCTTGAGGCCTATGAGAATGACAGGTTCGCGGGCGACGTCGATGGACCAAAGTCGAAGGCCGTCTGCCTTCAAAGGTCTGAGGCGAGAGGACCCGCCGCGGCTGCGTTCGCTCCTGGGGAGACGCTCGGGGCACCGCGGCGGGCAAGGTAGGGTCCGCCTTGGCGGGTGGAGTGGCGGACGGGGCAAGATAGCGGACCATCTGGCCGTCGACATGCCGGATTCCGACGCCGCGCCGCGCCTGGGCGACACCGGTCGCCAACGAGCCGCAACCTTTGCATCCTCGTCCCTGTTGCTAGCGAGCGCAGTTGCGGTGGCGCCAGGCCGGAAAATGGGCGATACCGCGAGATGGTGAAACTGGAGCGGCTCGCTGCCCGCAATATCGATGGCTGAGATTGGTCGTGTGGCCCAACTGTGGCGGTATCCGGTGAGCTCGCTGGCTGGGGAGACGCTCCTCGAGCTTTCTATCGGGGCTGACGGTGCCGTTGGCGATCGCCTTTTCGGCGTGGTCGATCGAGAGACCGGGGCGCCGGCCAAGCCCGACTCCGAGAGCAAATGGGCCGCCATCCCATTCGTCAGGTCGCGAACGGCTGCTTCGGGTCGCGTTCAGATTTCGATCGATGGCCGCAGCTGGCTCGACGCCCCTGGCAAAGAGTGCGATCTGGCCCTCGCCGAGCATTTCGGCTTCCGCGTCGCGCTGCGTCCCTTCACGCGGGTCGCGGCACCCGATTTCGACGGGGACCTGACGGCACCGCGCTACCAGAGGGCTCCCCTCCACCTTCTCACGACGGCGTCTCTTGCCCGGCTGAAAGCCTTGCACCCGAGTGCGGCGGCCGATGCGAGGCGCTTCCGTCCGAACATCGTCGTCGAAATGCCGGAAGTGCAGGGTGCTTTTCCGGAAACCGGATGGATCGGCAGGCGCTTGGCAATCGGCGAGGTGGAGCTGACGATCCACGAACCGTGCAGACGCTGCGGCTTCACCATCCTTGCTCAGGAAGGTTTTCCCAACGACCCGGAGATCCTGCGCAGCCTCGTCAGAAACAACAACCGCAACATCGGCGTCTACTGCATGGTCGACCGGCCAGGTCGCTTGGCCGTTGGAGAGGCCATGCGCCTCATCTGACTTGCCTATCGCTTGCGAAGCTCTTCCGGCTTGTGCGCTGCGCGCTTTCCCGACTTGTCGCTCTCCACGATGTATTGTGGGTTTTCCTTGGAGGCAGCCACCTCGTGGCCCTTGATCTTGGTGGGTGACGTCTGCTTGCGGACCACCTTGCCATATGTCTCGTCCTGGCTGGTGTCCCACGACACGGCGTCGCCCTTTTCGAAGCCTTTTTGCCAACGATCCGTCCTTTCAGCCTTTCCTATGGGCTGTGCCTTCCTCTTGCGCCTAGTCGGGCGGCGCCAGGAACGGCACCGGCCGGCGAGTCGAGGCCCTTTCCTCGTGTTTCCTGATCCTCGGAGAAGTCTGGAGTCGAAGCTGCCCCCACCTCCGTCACAGGGGCTGCAGCGGCGTCGGCGGCTTCCGCCATCTCCTCGTCGATTTCGCGCGCCGCCTGCATCCAGTTTTCCTGGTCGGCTCCAACCCTTCTGCCGCCCTGCTCCCAGATCTGGTAAGCGCGGCGCCTGACCAGTTCGTCACGGTCGGCAGACAGAATTCCAAAATCGTCACTCATGCAAAGTTCCTCCCGGTCGGCATTCGAGAACTGCCGCCTAACGGAAGGAAGGGCGCGAATGTTCCTCAACTCGTCCGAGCCAACATCGCTTTTGTCGCTGAATTCGGAAATGGCCGGCTGCGGAAGGCTGAGCCCGCGAGTCCAAATCGCCAGGGGCGCTCGGTGGCGCGCGTGATCCCCACCCGTACGCCTGAGCTGACGTCCACCTGCCCTTCCGGCCAAGTCATATGGAAGGGCGGGGCGGTCGCCGACATCCCGTCCATGGACAGATCGATGCCGAGCGCTTGGGTGAGGCGTCCCGGACCGGAGCATAACAGCCGGCGATTTTCGACCGCGCGCCTGACCATCATGTCCTCGATGCCCGATGTCGGCTCGATCGCTCGAAGCAGGACGGCGTGCCCCGGAAGACAGACCAGGTTGGCGCACCGATGCAGTCCATATGAAAGGTAGACATACAGTGTGCCGGGCGAGCCGAACATCGCGGCGTTGCGCTTCGTTCGCCCGCGAAAGGTATGCGAGGCCGGGTCGTCCGGCTCGTAGGCTTCGCACTCGACGATGACCCCTCCGACGCCATTGGCGAAGAAGCCGCAACCGATCAATGAAGGGCCGACGGTGGAAGCCGGACGTTCGAAAAACCTGCTCGTGATGGTCAGCGGAGCACGTCCCGGGAGCGTTGCGGCCGGGCAAATCGACGATGGGGGCCGCTCTGATCGAGGCATGGGGCCATCTAGCGGTGTTTCTTCGAGGTCAGGCGAGGAGCCGTCGCGCCTCAAAAGCTGCCCATTGCGCTGCTCCCTCTAGCAGAGGGATACGAAGGTCCGCAACATCGACGCGGATCACTTCGAACGACTCGACAGGTTCCCCGACGTCACGATCAAGTATAAGAAGTGCGTGCTCCAAGTCCGCTCCATCCCGGGAGGAGACGATCGCCGAGGACCCGATATTCGAACCTGCCGAGCGCCAAGCCCGACCCAGGACCGTGCCGCACGAAGATCTCGGCCGTGCCACCCTCATGGTGCTTTTCATCACGGGTCTCCTCCTCGCCAGCTTCTGGGTGATCCAGCCCTTTCTGCCCGCCGTCCTGTGGGCGACGACGCTGGTTCTGGCGACCTGGCCCTTGATGCTCTGGGTGCAACGGCACACCGGCAACCGAAGATGGCTGGCCGTCCTCATCATGACGATGATCCTGCTTCTGCTTCTCCTCGTGCCGCTCTGGCTGGCGATCAGCACGGTCGTCACCAATATCGACGCGGTGGCGAGTCTGGCCAGCCAGGTCCTGTCGATGCGCCTGCCGCCTCCGCCGGACTGGCTCGCCAACGTGCCCTTGGTCGGCGCGACCGCCACCAGCGCGTGGGGTCGGCTGACCTCGGCCGGCGTCGATGAGTTCGTCCAACGACTGGCGCCTTACGCCGGTTCGCTCACCCAATGGTTCGTGTCCGCCGCCGGCAGCCTGGGCTCGATGTTCCTGCAGTTCCTGCTGACCAGCGCACTCGCCGCAGTCATGTATGCCGGCGGCGAGAAAGCCGCCGCTACGGCGGTTCGGTTCGGCCGACGTTTGGCCGGCGACCGCGGCGAGAGGGCCGTCCATCTGGCGGGCCGGGCGATACGCAGCGTGGCGCTCGGCGTCGTCGTGACGGCCCTGGCGCAAAGCCTGGTCGGCGGAATCGGGCTGAGGCTCGTCGGATTGCCCTACGCGGCGTTGCTCACCGCGATGATGTTCGTGCTCTGCCTGATCCAGCTAGGACCCGCCCTTGTCCTGGTCCCCGCGGTGATCTGGCTCTACTACTCCGGTGCGGCGCTGCCGGCGACGGTGCTGCTGCTGTTCACCCTCGTGGCGACCACCGTCGACCAATTCATTCGCCCGTTTCTCATCAGCCGAGGTGTCGACCTGCCGCTGCTGCTCATATTGACGGGCGTGGTCGGTGGGTTGATCGCATTCGGCATCCTGGGCATCTTCATCGGCCCGACAGTGCTGGCGGTCGCCTATACCTTGCTGGACTCCTGGATGGCCGAGGCCGACCGGGAACGGCCGATTGCCGGGCCATAGACAGGCTACTCATCGGCAAGCAGCCGGTAGCCGACGCCCGTCTCCGTCAGGATGTAGCGCGGCTGGTCGCCGCCGGGCTCCAGCTTCTGCCGGAGGTGGCCGACATAGACGCGCAGATATTGCGGATCGCTGGCGTCGCCCCAGACTTGCCTCAAGAGGAAGTTGTGGGTCAGCACCTTGCCCGCATGCTGCACCAGCAGCCGCAAGATGTCGTACTCCTTGGGCGACAGCTTGACCTCGCGATCGGCCACTTTGACGATGCGACGGACGAGGTCCACCGAGAGCTCGCCGGTCTTGAAGATCTGGTGTTCGCCCTGCTGCTGGAGCCGGTGCCTGAGCGCGACGCGGATGCGCGCGGAAAGCTCGTTCACCCCGAACGGCTTGGTTATGTAGTCGTCGGCGCCGAGCTCCAGCGCTTCGACGATCCCCGCCTCGTCGGCGCGGCTCGACAGGATGAGGACCGGCACGGCGTTGCCGTCCTCCCGCCAGTTGGTCAGCAGCCGCTGCCCGGGGATATCGGGGAGACCGAGGTCGAGCACGATCAGGTCGGGCGCTTCGTCCTTTGCCTTCTCCAGAGCCTGGCGGCCGTTGAACGCCTCGATCACCGAATAACCCTGCGCCGTCAGGCCGACCCTCAGGAGCTTGCGGATCGGCGGCTCGTCGTCGACGACCAGGATCTTGACGGGCGACGCGCTCATTCGATCGCCTCTTGCGACGGCGGGGCGACCGGCAGGCTGACGGTGAAGACGGCGCCGCGTCGGTCGGCGCGGTTGCCGGCTGCGATGCTGCCGCCCATGGACTCGACGAAGCCGCGGCAGATCGCCAGGCCGAGCCCGGTGCCCGGGCGCACGCTGTCGCCCTTCTCCAGCCGGGTGAACTTGCCGAACACCCGCTCCAGATCCTGGGGTTCGATGCCGGGCCCCTCGTCGAGCACCTCCACCGTCACCGTTTCGTCGCCGTCGGCTCTCGCCTGGATCCGGATCGGGGCCTCGGCGTCGGCATACTTTCCGGCATTGTCGAGCAGGTTGAAGAACACCTGCTCGAGCAGGACCGGGTCCACGCGGACCGCCGGCAGGCCGACCGGCACCGCGACCTCGAACTGCCGTCCGGGCAGCAGCTTGCGGGCCCGCCCGAGCGCCGTGCCGACGACCTCGTCGACGTCCACGGCGCGGAGATTCGGCCGGATCGCCCCCGACTCGAGCCGCGTCATGTCGAGCAGGTTGGCGATGAAGCGGTTGAGCCGCTCGGCTTCCTCCAGCACCGTGCCGAGCATGTCCCGCTTGGCGGCTTCGTCCAGCGGCGGCGACAGCTCCTTCATCATGCTCGCCGCGCCGATGATCGAGGCGAGCGGCGTCCTGAGGTCGTGCGAGATCGACGTCAGCAGTGCCGAACGCAGACGGTCGGTCTCTGCCGCGAGCTTGGCATTGTCGAGGTCCTCGACCAGCTTTACCCGCTCGATCGCCAATGCCGCCTGGTTGATCAGCGCGTCGATCAGCCGCCGCCGCTCGGGGGTGAGCAGCGGACCCTGGCGGTCGTCGTCGATGCCGGCCACGCCGATCGGGCCGCGGGCGGTGCGCACAGGCAGGAAGAGGCGCTTGGCGCCCGGCAGCGTGTCGGCGTCGCGACCGGCGGGGCGGTCGTTCTCCCAGGCCCAGCGTGCGGCGGCGAGGTCGGCCGGCTCCAGCGTGTCCTCGGGAGGATAGCCCGCCTTGACGATGATCGTCCCGTCTTCCGGCATGAGCAGGACGACACGGACCTTGAGCATCGAGGCGATCTGGAAGGCGGTGGCCCACAAAACGTCGTCCAGCGCCGCCGTTCCGGCGAGCTTCTTGCTGAACAAATAGAGGTCCTCGGTCATCCGCGCCCTGGTGCGGGCGGCAACGGCCTGGGCGCGGACGCGCGCCGTCAGGTTGCTGGCAATGCCGGCGACGACGATGAAGAAGATGAAGGTGACGACGCTCTCCGCGCTGCCCAGAGAGAAGGTGTGGAGCGGTGGCAGGAAGAAGAAATTGAAGGCGAGCGCGCTGACCATCGAGGCGAAGATCGCCCGCGAGAGCCCGTACCACAGCGCACAGGTCAGCACGCCCATCAGGAACACGATGCCGATGTTGTCGACGTCCAGGAAACGCCTGAGAGCGAAGGCAGCGGCGAGCGCCACCCCGACGATGGCCAGGCTGGCGAGATAAGGAGCGACTGCAAACTCGCCATCGGGGGCGAGCTCGATGGATCCTTTCGGCGCCCCAGGGTCCTTGTCGCGGCCAGCCACCACATGCACGCTGATGTCGCCGGCTTGGCGGATCAGGTCGTGTGTGGCCGATCCCTCCAGGATTTCCCGCCAGCGCGGCTTGTCCGAGCGTCCGATCACGATGTGGGTGACATTGTGCTGGCGGGCGAAGCGGATCACTTCCTCCGCGACGCTGCGGCCTGGCAGGGTCGACGTCTCCGCGTCCAGCGTCTCGGCAAAGCGCAGCCCCAGCGCCAGCCGGTCGCGCGCCGCCTCGCTCAACCGCGCGGTGGCGGGCGTTTCCACGGTCACCGCCGACAGCTGCGCGCGCAGCCTTTCCGCCAGCCGCCTCCCGTAGCGGATGAGCGCCAGCGAGCGCGGCTGGTCGTCGATGCACACCAGCACCCGGTCGCCGGCCGGCCACGGCCCGGCGATCGCATGCTGCTGCATGTGGCTGAGCAGCTGCTCGTCGACCCGCTGGGCCGTCCGCCTGAGGGCCAGCTCGCGCAGCGCCGTCAGGTTGCCCGGCGAGAAATAGTTCTCGAGCGCGCTCTTGGCCGTCGCCGGGAGGTAGACCTTGCCCTGCTTGAGGCGCTCGATGAGATCGCCTGGGGTAACGTCGATGACCTCGATGTCGTCGGCGCGGTCGATGATCGAATCCGGCACCGTCTCGCGCACCCTGACCCGGGTGATCTGGGCGACGACATCGTTGAGGCTTTCCACATGCTGGATGTTGACCGTGGTGTAGACGTCGATCCCGGCGTCGACGAGCTCCTCGACATCCTGGTAGCGCTTAGGATGGCGGCTGCCGGTGGCATTGGTGTGGGCGAGCTCGTCCACCAGCACCAGCTGTGGCCGCCGCGCCAGGATGGCATCGAGATCCATCTCCGAAAGCGCCCGACCCTTGTGCGAGACCGCCACGCGCGGCAGCACCTCGAGCCCGCCGACCAGCGCCTCGGTCTCCTCGCGGCCATGCGTTTCCACCACGCCGACCACGACGTCCACGCCTTCCGCCTTGCGGGCCCGCCCGGCAAGCAGCATCTCGGTGGTCTTGCCGACGCCGGGCGCCGCCCCCAGGAAGATGCGCAGCCGTCCCCCGGCCTCGCGGTCGGCCTTCTCGAGAAGCGCCTCGGGGGAGGGACGCCGGTCGGGCTCGTCGTTCATCGCGTTGCTAGAATGGCTCCTGGATCAGCCGCTGGCCAGTCCATCGAGGCTGCGGTTGAGCAGAAGCACGTTGACGACGGGGTCGCCCAGCACTCCGAGGAAGCGGCTTTCGACGTGGCCGTCGACGAGGGCGCGCAAGCGCTCCTCCGGCAGGCCGCGCGCTTTCGCGACGCGCGGCACCTGGAACAGCGCCGCTTCGGGGCTGATGTGCGGGTCGAGCCCGCTGCCGGTGGTGGTCACCAGATCGATGGGGACCGGGGTGCCGGGGTTCTCGGTCTGCAGCCGGGCTGCGTCGGCGCGCACCCGCGCAATAAGCGCGGCGCTGCCGGGTCCGGCATTCGAGCCCATCGAATTGGCGGCGTTGTAGGGCGTTATGACCGACTTGGCCGGGTCGGCGGGATCGGGCCCCAAAGTCACCGACGGACGGCCGTGGAAATAGCGGTCGCTGGTGAAGCTCTGTCCGATCAGCGCCGAGCCGACGACCTTGCCGTCGGCCATGATCAGGCTGCCTTGCGCCTGGCTGGGCAGCAGGGCGCCCGCGATGCCGGTCATGGCGAGGGGATAGGCGAGCCCGGTCAGCGCGGTCATGGCGACGATCATGACCAGGGCGGGGCGAAGGTGCTTGAGCATGTCCGCTATCCTTATGCGAGGCCTAGCGCCGACACTGCGAGGTCGATCGCCTTGATGCCGATGAAGGGCACGACGATGCCGCCGAGCCCATAGACGAGCAAATTGCGCCTCAGAAGCGCCGCCGCTCCGACGGCGCGGTAGGTTACGCCCCTGAGCGCCAGCGGGATCAGCGCCACGATGATCAGCGCGTTGAAGATGATCGCCGACAGGATCGCCGATTGCGGGGTCGCGAGCCCCATCACGTTGAGCACGCCGAGATCGGGATAGAAGGCCAGGAACATGGCCGGGATGATGGCGAAGTACTTGGCGATGTCGTTGGCGATCGAGAAGGTGGTTAGCGCGCCGCGCGTCATCAGCAATTGCTTGCCGATCTCGACGATCTCGATGAGCTTCGTGGGATCGCTGTCGAGGTCGACCATGTTCCCCGCCTCTCGGGCGGCCATCGTGCCGGTGTTCATGGCCACTCCGACATCGGCCTGGGCAAGAGCCGGGGCGTCGTTGGTGCCGTCGCCGCACATGGCCACCAGCTTGCCCTTGCCCTGCTCGCCGCGGATCAGCGCGAGCTTGTTCTCCGGCGTGGCTTCGGCCAGGAAGTCGTCGACGCCCGCCTCGGCCGCGATGGCCGCTGCCGTCATCGGGTTGTCGCCGGTGATCATCACGGTGCGGATGCCCATCCGCCTCAGCTCGGCGAAGCGCTCGCGAATGCCGCCTTTCACGACGTCCTTGAGTTGGACGACGCCGAGCAGCCGGCCGTCGCGCGCCACGGCAAGCGGCGTCCCTCCGCCCTTGGCGATTGTATCGGCAATGGCGCGCACCTCGCGCTGGGCATCGCTGCCGGGCGCCTTTCCGAGCTGGGACAGCACGGCGTCGACGGCGCCCTTGCGGATCGAATGGCCCTCGACGTCGACGCCGCTCATGCGGGTCTGCGCGCTGAACGGCAAGAAATGGGCTTGCAGGGTGCGCATGTCACGCTCCCGGATCCGATACTTTTCCTTGGCCAGCACGACGATCGAGCGTCCCTCCGGGGTCTCGTCGGCGAGCGAAGCGAGCTGGGCGGCGTCCGCCAGCTCCAGCTCGTCGACGCCGGAGAGCGCGTGAAATGCGCTGGCCTGCCGGTTGCCGAGCGTGATCGTGCCAGTCTTGTCGAGAAGCAGCGTGTCGACGTCTCCGGCGGCCTCGACGGCACGCCCCGACATGGCAAGCACGTTGAAGCGCACGAGGCGGTCCATGCCGGCAATGCCGATGGCCGACAGCAGCGCACCGATTGTGGTCGGGATCAGCGTGACGAAAAGCGCTGCAAGCACGACGATCGGCACGGCGCCGCCCGCATAGGCGGCGAAGGCGGGGATCGTCGCGACCGCCAGCACGAAGATCAGCGTCATGCCGGCCAGCAGGATGTTGAGCGCGATCTCGTTGGGCGTCTTCTTGCGGTGTGCGCCCTCGACGAGCCCGATCATGCGGTCGAGGAAGGTCGAGCCGGCAGCTGCGGTGATGCGGACGCGGATCCAATCGCTGAGCACCTGGGTGCCGCCGGTCACTGCCGAGCGGTCGCCGCCCGACTCGCGGATGACCGGCGCCGATTCGCCGGTGATCGCGGCCTCGTTGACGGACGCCACGCCCTCGACGACCTCGCCGTCGGAGGGGATGATTTCGCCGGCCTCCACCACCACGAGGTCGCCGACCTGGAGGCTGGTGCCCGGCACGATCGTGTAGCCGGAGGTGCCGTCGGCAGCGAGCAGCTTGGCCGTCGTCTCCGTGCGGCTGCGCCGCAGCGCGTCGGCCTGCGCCTTGCCACGCCCTTCGGCGACGGCTTCGGCGAAGTTGGCGAAGATCACGGTGAACCAGAGCCACGCGATGATCTGCAGCGTGAAGCCGTATTCGCTCCCATTGCCGATGACGACATCCTTGATGAAGAGGATGGTCGTCAGGGCGGAGACCAGCGCCACCACGAACATCACGGGGTTCCTGGCTAGCGAGCGCGGGTCGAGCTTGACAAAGGACTGGGCGATCGCCGGAAAGATGATGCCGAGGTCGAGCAGGTTGGCGGATGAGTTGTTTGTCATGATGGTCGTTCCGGTAGTTGGCGTCGCGGGCGGTCGTCGCTTACCAGGTCTGGCCGCTGGCGATTGCGAGGTGCTCGGCGATCGGCCCCAGCGCCAGCGCCGGCAGGAAGGTCAGCCCGCCGACGATCAGCACCACGCCGACCAGCAGCCCGACGAACAGGCCGCCATGCGTGGGAAACGTGCCGAGCGAGACGGGCACGGTCTTCTTCTCGGCGAGCGACCCGGCGATCGCCAGCGCCGGCACGATGACCATGAACCGCCCCGTCAGCATGGCGATCGACAGGGTCAGATTGTACCAGGGCGTGTTGCCGGAGAGCCCGCCGAAAGCGGAGCCATTGTTGGCCGCCGCCGACGTGTAGGCATAGAGGATCTCGGGGAAGCCATGCGGACCCTGGTTTCCGATCGAAGCGACGGCCGAGGGCAGGACAACCGAGATTGCGGTAAGCACAAGCATTGCGAGTGGCAGGGAGAGAATGGCCAGCATCGCCATCTTGACTTCCTTCGCCTCGATCTTCTTGCCGAGATACTCGGGAGTCCGTCCCACCATCAGGCCGGCGACGAAGATGGCGACGATGACGAAGAGCAGGATGCCGTAGAGGCCGGCCCCGACGCCGCCGACGATCACCTCGCCGAGCTCCATGTTGACCAGCGGGATCATGCCGCCGAGCGCCGTGAAGCTGTCGTGCAGCGCGTTGACCGCACCGCAGGAGGCGGCCGTGGTGACGACGGCGAAGAGCGCCGAAAGCGCGATGCCGAAGCGGACTTCCTTGCCCTCCATGTTGCCGCCGTCGACGCCGAGCGCGGTGATCAACGGATTCCCGGAGGCTTCCGCCCAATAGGTGAAAAAGACGCCGGCGACGAACAGCACGCCCATCGCGGCAAGGATCGCCCAGCCCTGGCGCTCGTCACCCACCATGCGGCCGAACACATTGGTAAGCGCGGCGCCGATTGCGAAGATCGAGACCATCTGGATCAGGTTAGCCAGCGCGTCGGGGTTCTCGAAGGGATGCGCCGAGTTGGCATTGAAGAAGCCGCCGCCATTGGTCCCCAGCATCTTGATGGCGAGCTGCGAAGCAACCGGACCGACCGCGATCGTCTGCCGCCCCCCTTCGAGCGTCGTTGCATCCACATACGG
>JBEVJK010000111.1:0-57167 GCA_040510195.1 Mesorhizobium sp.
GCCCGGAGAGCAGTTCGGCATCAAGCGAAAGGCTTTCGTGATGATCAAGAAGGCCTTCGACGACAACGGCATCAAGCTCGCCGTGCCGACCGTCCAGGTGTCCGGCGGCGAGGATCACGCGCCGGCGGCGGCCGACGCGGTGCGCCGTCGCACCAAAGCGGCCAAGGAACAGGCGGCCGCGGCGGAGTAGCGGCAGCTCAAGACAGCTTGTGGTCGAGGTGCACGCAGACGATCGGCTCGTTCTGCTGCACCGAGCCTGTGTCCTCGCAGGCCCAGCAGCGCGCGCCGGGCCGGTGATGCAAGGGGCAGGGCTTGGATAGCGCCGCCCAGTACATGCCGGTGTTGTGACAGCGCGGACAGACCGACGCCCGCTCGGGGCCGATGGCGCCCACGGCGTCGTCGACGCTGCCGGCGGCGCCGGCGAAGACCTCCTCGAAGGTCCCCTCGTTCACCGCCCGGCCGAGCAGGGCGAACAGCACGCCGAGCCCGAAGGCCATGATGGCGAAGGTCGACGGATCGGGGCTGCGGGCGTCGCCGGCGGCGGTGCAGCTCGCCAGGCTGGCGCCGAGGCAGAGGATCGCCGCGGCGACGAAGGCGGGGTGGGCCAGCCGGGCATGGCGGCGCAGCCAGCGCAGGCTGGCGAACAGCACGATCACCAGCAGAGCAAGGCCGACAGAGCCGTTCCAGGAGCCGCTCGCCACGAGCCAATACCAAAGCATCGCCAGGATCGGAACGCCCAGAAGGAACGGCATGTCGTCTCGCTTTCGTGGGTGTCGAGTTGTATCAATCTGGCACAGGGTTGTGAGGGTCGGAATCCGCCGGAAGGCGTAAGGGCGGGTCGACCTTGGTATTGCGCCAGGGCAGAGGGCGAAGGAGCGGCGCCCGACGTCCTCCTTTTGCCGAAGGCGCTCACCAATCGACCCTTAACCTTCCGCCGAGATTGCGGTTGCAGGACGAGGGGTCTGCCGTGCACTTTAGACAAGGGTTCGTGCGGCTGCGGCCGCGTCATTGGGCGGAGTTTTGGGGGTGCGCGCGCTGTCCTTCACGGGAATCGCTGTGGCGTTCGGTGGGCTGCTGGCGCTCGGCGGCATGCTGGCGCCCAAGGACGCCGTCCGTGCCATGGTCGCCGGCTCCGGCGCCGCCACTGCGGTGGCGATCGAGGGCGACACCTTCCTGCTTTCCGGCGAGCGGATCAAGCTCGTCGGCGTGGATGCGCCGGAGTGGCGCGGGCCGCGCTGCGAAAGCGAGCTGCAGCTGGCGCTGCGGGCCAAGCAACGCCTCGCGGCGCTGCTGGCCGAGGGACGGCTCAAGGTCGAGCGGCAAGGCAAGGACATCTATGGCGACACGATGGCGCATGTCTCGGTCGACGGGCGCGACATCGGGGCCACGATGCTCGACGAGGGGCTGGCGCTGCCATACCAGCGCGGTTCGGCGGCCAAGCTGTCGCGGCTCGCCGAATGGTGCGGCTCCAGCGCGTCAGTGCAAGCGCCGGCCCGCTCTTGAGTTCATGGCCCCGGGCGGTAGCGGATGGTGAGCCGGGTGGCGTTGGCCACCGCAGACCTGCCACGGCCCCGGTCCCAGCGGGACCGCTTCTGGTTGAGATCCGAGAAGTCGAACAGCACGGCGTGGCCGTGCGCCACCGCTGAGCGCGCGATGGCGTCCTCCAGGGCGCGGCCGGTGACCGGGCAGGCGAGCATGTCGTTCGACAGCGCCGCGGCGGCCGCCTTGGTGGAAACGAGCCCGGGGCGGCTGCGGGATGCCATGTATTGGTCGATCAGAGCGCCGAGGCGCTCGACTGCATAGATACTGGACATGTCGGGAACCCCTAAGGTTCTGTAGGCAATATACGCCGGTGCGGGCCGGCACGCATTCACAAAGGAGAGAGACGGCAGCGCCTCCCGTCATTTTTCATTTCCGCATGTAAAGCCAGAGCGTGACCGGCGCCAAAGCGGCGGTCAGCGCGGCCGGGGCCACGAGCGCCAAAAGCGCGTCGGCGAGGCGCGCCTGGCCGTCGAGCAGGCCACGGATGGCAGTTGCCATCAGCGAGACCGGGTTGACGTCGACGAAGCTGCGCAGCCAGCCGGGCATGGTGTCGGGCTCGACCATGATGTTGGAGGCGAAGACCAGCGGGAAAAGGAAGGTGAAGCCGGCGGTCATCACGGTCGTCGGGGTGCGGATCAGAAGGCCGAGAACCATGAACACCCAGCCCATCCCGAAGCCGATCGCCACCAGCATGGCGAAGGCACCGACGACGCCGGCGATGCCGGCGGCCGGCCGGTAGCCGAGGGCGAGACCGATCGCCAGGATGATCATGCCGGCGATCAGGTGGCGCAGGATGTCGCCCACCATCAGCCCGGCGAAGGGCGCGAGCGGCCAGATCGGCAGCGAGCGGAAGCGGTCGAACAGCCCCTTGCCGAGGTCGGTCGACAGCCCCATGCCGGAGTAGACGGAGTTGAACATCACCGTCTGCACCAGGATGCCGGGCAGGAAGAACTGCAGGTAGTCGCTCGGCGAGCCGGCCAGGGCGCCGCCGAAGACATAGGTGAAGAGCAGAGTGAACATGATCGGCGTCATGACCAGGTCGAACAGCTGCTCCGGCACGTGCTTGAACTTGAGCACGGCGCGCCAGCCGAAAACCAGCGCGTTGGAAAGCGCCGAAGGCGGCGGCGGCCGGCGGACCGCCTTGAGCCTCGGCATCGCGGAGAGCGAGGCGTCGCTCATGCAGGCTCCTTCTCGCGCGGCTCGGCCGCTCCTGGTTGGCCGGTGAGGGCGAAGAACACCTCGTCGAGGCTGGGCTGGCCCATGGCGAAGTCGCTGAGCTCTATCCCCGCCGCGGCAAGCGCGGAGAGCGCCTCGCCGGCAGCCGCCGCGTCGCCGGCCAGCATCGACAGCCCGGCGCCCTCGGCGCTGCGCTGGGCGGGCCGGCCAAGGCTCCTTTCGAGGAGGGTCGCCGCCTCGTCGAGGCGGGCGGGATCGACGAGCGACACGTGCAGGAAGCCGGAGCCGGTGGCCGCCTTGAGCTCGCGGCTGGTGCCCTCGGCGATCTTCCGGCCATGGTCGATCACGGCGATGCGGGAGGCGAGCTGGTCCGCTTCCTCCAGATATTGGGTGGTGAGCAGGATCGTCACGCCGGAATCGGCGAGGCCGCGGATCATCGCCCAGACGTCCGTGCGCGCCTTGGGATCGAGGCCGGTGGTCGGCTCGTCGAGGAACAGCACGCCAGGAGTGACGACCAGCGAAGCGGCGATGTCGAGGCGGCGGCGCATGCCGCCGGAATAGTCCTTGACCTGCTTGGCGGCGGCCTCCGTAAGGTCGAAGGCCTGCAGGAGGTCGTCGGCGCGGCGCCGCGCCTCCTGGCCGCGGAAACCCCACAGCCGGGCCAGCAGGACCAGGTTCTCGCGGCCGGTCAGGTCCTCGTCGAGCGAGGCGAACTGGCCGGTCATGGCGATCGAGGCGCGAACGTCGCGAGCCGAAGCGACGATGTCGTGGCCCATCACACTGGCGGTGCCGCCGTCGGGGCGGGACAGCGTCGCCAGCATGCGCATCAGCGTGGTCTTGCCGGCCCCGTTGGGGCCGAGCAGCGCAAAGATCATGCCTTGCGGAACATCGAGATCGATGCCGTCTACGGCGATCACGTCGCCGAAGCGCTTGACCAGGCCGCGCGCCGCGATCGCGTTCGGCAGGCCGGCGCTCGACGGGGAAGGGCTGTCGTTCATGGCGGCCTCTTAGCAGCTTCGCCGGCCGGCCGGGAGGTTGCGGCCGCGCGTCTCCTGACACGCTCCAGCCATGCCGGCGCTTGTCGGACGGCCCGCGATTGGCTAATCGCCACTGCATGAACCCGCTCAAGAACCCCGTCCGGCTGGCCGTGATCGGCGCCGCACACGGCATCAAGGGGGCAGTGAAGGTCAAGACCTTCACCGAGGACCCGCTGGCGATCGGCCGCTACGGGCCGCTGTCGGACAGCGCCGGGCGACGCTTCGAGGTGGCCGAGGCGAGGCCGCAAGGCAGCGGGGTCGTCGCGACCTTCAAGGGCATCGCCGATCGCAATGCCGCCGAAGCGCTGACCGGCACGGCGCTCTTCGTCGACCGCTCGGCGCTGCCCGGCGGGCTGGAGGAGGACGAGTTCTATCATACGGACCTGGTCGGCCTTTCGGCGCTCGACCTTGCGGGGTCGACGCTCGGCAAGGTCGCGGCGGTCCACAATTTCGGCAGCGGCGACATCCTGGAGATCGCGCTCGCGGCGGGCGGCAGCGCGCTTATTCCGTTCACGGCGGCGGCGGTGCCGCAAGTGGCTGTCGGCGCCGGCCTGATCCGCATCGATCCCGCAGCGGCCGGACTGGCTGCCGAAGACGACGCCGGCCAGGACGGGCGGTTCGACCCCTCGCGGCGAGCGCGCGGCCCGAGCGACGCCGGGGGCAACCGGTGAGCTTCGCCGCCACCGTGCTGACGCTCTATCCGGAGATGTTTCCCGGGCCGCTCGGCATGGCGCTCGCCGGCCGTGCGCTCGCATCGGGGACCTGGTTGCTGGAAACCGTCCAGATCCGCGACTTCGCTGCCGACCGCCACCGCAGCGTCGACGACACGCCGGCCGGCGGCGGTGCCGGCATGGTCATGCGGGCGGACGTGCTGGCGACGGCGATCGACGACGCCGCTCCGCCCGGCGATTCGCGGCCGCGGCTCCTGATGAGCCCGCGCGGCCGGCCGCTGGACCAGGCGAGGGTGCGCATGCTGGCCGCAGGCCCGGGGGCGGTGATCGTCTGCGGCCGCTTCGAGGGCGTCGACCAGCGGGTGATCGAGGCGCGCGACCTCGAGGAAGTGTCGGTCGGCGACTACGTGCTGTCGGGCGGCGAGATCGCCGCGCATGTGCTGCTCGACGCGGTGGTGCGGCTGCTGCCGGGCGTCATGGGCAACGCTGCCTCTGGCAGCGAGGAGAGCTTCGAGGCCGGCCTGCTCGAGCATCCGCACTACACGCGTCCGGCGCTGTTCGAGGGGCGGCCGATCCCGGAGGTGCTGACCTCCGGCAACCATGCGCGCATCGCAGCGTGGCGCAAGGCCGAGGCCGAACGGCTGACGGCGGCGCGGCGGCCGGACCTCGTCGGCGCCAAAAAAGCCGGCGACGAGGCGTGACAAACGCCGCCGAACCGTGTATGTGCCCGCCCGAAACCGGGATTTTCCCCGGCGACCGCCCATAAGGACGGTTCACTCGCCCCTGCCTCGTGAAGGCATAGCCGCGCGGTCGAGACTGCAGGCGAGCGATGGGCGCTCTGGCTGTCGAGAAGCAAGAAGAGGTTCGTCACGATGGACATCATCCGTCAGATCGAGGCCGATCAGGCCGCAAAAATCGAAGCCAAGCGCAAGCTCCCCGAATTCCAGCCCGGCGACACGGTGCGCGTGCAGGTGCGCGTGACCGAGGGCACCCGCACCCGCGTCCAGGCCTATGAGGGCGTGGTCATCGCGCGCTCCGGCTCTGGCTTCCAGGAGAACTTCACGGTCCGCAAGATCTCCTATGGCGAGGGCGTGGAGCGCGTGTTCCCGGTCTATTCGCCGATGGTCGAGGGCGTCGAGATCGTCCGCCGCGGCAAGGTGCGCCGCGCCAAGCTCTATTACCTGCGCGACCGCCGCGGCAAGTCGGCGCGCATCACCGAGAACACCGGCGTGCGCGCCCGCAAGCTGAACGACGCCGAGCGCGACGCGCTTGTCGCCGAGCGGCAGCGGCTGGAGGCCGAGAAGGTAGCCGCCGCCGAGGCGCTGGCCGCCGAGAAGGCCGCGCAAGATGCCGCCGAAGCCAAGGCGGCCGCCGAGGCGGAAGCCAAGGCCAAGGCCGCTGCGGCCGAGACCGAGACCGCCGCCGAATAGGCATCGGCCGGCAGGCAGGAAGGAACGGGCGGCTCTGGCCGCCTTTTTCTTTGCCGCCCTTGCAAGCGCTGGACGGACGGCTAGAGTCTCCCGCGAATTCGTCGGAGGGAGCGTCATGAGGAACTGGAAAACCCTGCTGGCCGGCCTCGTCGCCGTGCTCGTCCTGCCCGCGGTCGCGCTGGCCCAGGCGGCGCTGCCCGACCTCGGCGGCCGCAAGGTCGTGGTGGTGACCGAGAACGCCTATCCGCCGCTGCAGTTCGTCGATCCCAAGACCGGCAAGCAGATCGGCTGGGAATACGATGCGATGAACGAGATCGCCAGGCGTCTCAACTTCCAGGTCGAGTACCAGAACACCAGCTGGGATGCGATGATCCAGGCGGTGTCCGACGGCCAGTACCAGATCGGCATGACCGGCATCACCATCAAGGACGACCGCAAGGAGAAGGTCGATTTCTCCGACCCCTACATGCGTTCCGAGATGTTCATGCTGGTGCGCGGCGACGAGAGCCGCTTCACCGACGCCAAGAGCTTCGCCGGCCTCAAGGAAGGGCTGGTCGGCGCGCAGGCAGGCACGACACCCTTCTACGTGGCCGTCTACAACGTGCTCGACGGCAACGAGCAGAACCCGCGCATCAAGCTGTTCGAGACCTTCGGCGCCTCGGTGCAGGCGTTGAAGAGCGGCGACGTCGACGTCGTCCTGACCGACGGCACCGCGGGCAAGGGCTATGTAGACGCCTCGGGCGGGGCGCTCAAACTGGTCGGCGGGCCGCTCGGCACCGAGGATTTCGGCTTCATCTTCCAGAAGGGCTCCGACCTGGTGGCACCGGTCAATCAGGCGATCGCCGCGTTGAAGGCGGACGGCACGCTCGACGCGCTCAACAAGAAATGGTTCCTCGACTACAAGATGGGGCAGTGAGGGGCGCTTGACCGTCCAGGACGCGTCGACCGCCGCCGCCCCGCGCGGCGCGGCGCGGGGCGGTCGCGACTTCCCGTGGTGGCTGGTCGCAGCGGTCGCGCTGGCGCTGGCAGTGGCGGCATTCGTGGCCGCCAGCGATCTCTATTCCCAGGTCTTCGCGGTCGTCGCCAAGGGGGTCCAAATCACCCTCTTCGTGACGCTGGTGGGCTATGCGCTCGCCTCGGCGCTCGGGCTCCTGGTGGCGCTGGGCGGGCTGTCGGACTCGCTGCTCCTGCGCCAGGCGGCGCGCTTCTACGTCGAGATCATCCGCGGCGTGCCGATCCTGGTGCTCTTGTTCTGGATCGCCTTCGTCGGAGCGCCGGCGCTGGTGGCGCTGTGGAACCTGGTGACGGCGCCGCTGCAGGCGGCGGGACTCCTTGAACCGATGCAAGTGCGCGACTTCTCTCTGATGTGGCGGGCCATCATCGCGCTCACCGTCGGCTACTCGGCCTTCATCGCCGAAATCTTCCGGGCCGGCATCCAGGCGGTCGATCCCGGGCAGATCGAGGCGGCCAAGGCGCTCGGCCTGTCGCGCTACCGGCGCTTCCGGCACATCGTCTGGCCGCAGGCGTTCCGCATCATCCTGCCGCCCTACGGCAACGACTTCATCGCCATGGTGAAGGACTCCTCGCTGGTCTCGGTGCTCGGCGTGGCCGACATCACGCAGATGGGCAAGATCTACGCCTCGGGCTCGTTCCGCTTCTTCGAGACCTATTCCATCGTCGCCTATGTCTATCTGATCATCACCGTCGGCCTCTCGCTGGCGCTGCGCGCGCTGGAGCGGCGGCTCAGGCGAGCCCGCGGTTGACGCCACCGCGGCCGGGCGCCACCCTGGCGAGGCGCACTTGGAGAGGGGTCATGAGCATCGAGAAGGTCAACCAGGCGCTCGACGCGGTCTATACGGCGGGCTCGCCGGAGGAGCTCGGCGAGGCCTACGCCGCCTGGGCCGCGAGCTACGACCGGGAAACGGCCGAGCTCGGCTATCTGCTGCCGTTCCTGATCGGCGCCTGGGTCGCCCGCCACGTGCCCAAGGGTGAGGGTCCGCTTCTCGACGCCGGCTGCGGCACCGGCCTTTCCGGACCGTCGCTGCAGGCGCTCGGCTACCCCGACGTAGAAGGCCTCGACCTGTCGGAGGAAATGCTGCAGATCGCCGAAGGACGAAATGCCTACGGCCGGCTCGCGCAGGCGCGGCTCGGCGGGCCGCTGCCCTGGCCGGACGGCCATTTCCGCGCTTTTTTCTCGGCCGGCGTCTTCACCATGGGGCATGCCCCGGCGTCGGGGCTGGAGGAGCTCGTCCGCATCACCCGCAAGGGCGGCCACGCCATTTTCACCGTGCGCGACCGGGTGTTCGAAAGCGGCGGCTTCGCGGCGGTGTTCGCCGCCCTTGTCGAGGCGGGCCGCTGGGAGAAGGTCGAGGAGAGCCCATGGTTTTCCTGCTACGCGATCGCCGAGCCGGAGGCCAAGGTGAAGGCTTTCGTTTTCCGCATGCTCTAACTGTCTAGTCTAGACCAACGTGGCGGCGAGCAGCCACAGCGCCGCCACGATCTGCGCGATACCGGCGAGCAGCCCTGGCTGGGCGGCGGCAGTCCGCCACACGGCTAGGAACAGGAACAGATTGTAGGGGGTCGGCGCGAGATGGATGAGCAGCGCGGCACCGGCCGAGCCCTTGGCGCCAAGCACCAGAAGCGCCAGCGCGGTCGCCGCCAGGCTGATGAACGTTCCGACCAGCAGCATGTCGCGCCAGAACAGGCGGTCGAGGGGCACCAGGCCGCGCCAGCGGGCCAGGAAGAATCCCGGCCTCGCTTCGCCTGTACCGATTCCGCTCACGCCAGCGCTCTTTCCTCAGCGGCCTGCCGCGGCCGCGGCCATGGCCTCATTGCATGCCCAGCGCCGCTTTGTAGAGGTCGAGGATGGCCTCTTCCTCCTGGCGTTCAGCCTGGTCCTTCTTGCGCAGCCGGATGATGGCACGCACCGCCTTGGTGTCGAAACCCGTGCCCTTCATCTCGGCAAACACGTCCTTGATATCGTCCGAGATGGTCTTTTTCTCTTCCTCGAGGCGCTCGACGCGCTCGATGAAGGCGCGCAGCTGGCCGGCTGCGACGGTCTGGCTGGTTGCGGCAATGTCGTCGGCCATCAAGTGTCTCCGGCGTTTCGCGCCGCGACTCCTTCGCGGCAGGTCGGCGGTTCGATGCCTCAGGAGCCGGCGAGGGTCAAGCGCTGAATCGGCGCGGTCGCTCGTTCAATGATCCTTCGGCCGCCGCGTCTCGAAGGCGGCGAGCTTGTCGGCCGGCGCCTCGGTCTGGTGCGCGGCCTGCCATTCGGCATAGGGCATGCCGTAGACGATCTCGCGCGCCTCGTCCTTGTCTAGCGCCACGCCCGCCTCCTCGGCCGCCTCGCGGTACCAGTTTGCAAGGCAGTTGCGGCAAAAGCCGGCGAGGTTCATCAGGTCGATGTTCTGCACGTCGCTGCGCTCGCCGAGATGCTTGAGCAGCCTGCGAAAGGCGGCCGCCTCGAACGCGAGCGTTTCCTCCGGGGCTAGATCGCGGGTCATGCCTTGCTCCTTCCGACGGGCCCGGTACGCGAGCCGAACTGCTTGACCTTGTGTATATCGGGACGGCGGTCGATGGCGTCAACGATGGGCGCCAGCCGTGCCGCCCAGGCGGCCGCGGACGCCGGGTCGGCGATCAGGTCCTGGCGAATCTCGATCAGCGCATGGGCGAAGCCGTTGACGATCGCGTGACGGTACATCGTGTCGCCGCGCAGTGCGCCGTCATAGGGCTCGTTGTCGCCCACCACCAGTGCGGGATCGGCCGCCAGCATCTCGATCAGCGGCCAGGCAGCGCGATGATCCATGTCCCACAGCACGCCGGCGTGCCAGGGTCTCGCCTGTCCGCCCATCACCGGCGTGAACGAATGCACCGAGAGGATGAACGGCGCCTTGCCGCTTTTCTCCGCGACCGAGGCGACGAGTGCCGCGACGGCGTCGTGATAGGGCCGGTAGAAGCGCTCCAGCCGGCGTTCGCGCTCGGCTTCGCTGAGCGGATAATTGCCGGGCACCACAGTGCCGTCATAGAGCTGGCGGATCAGCGTCGGGTCGTCTTCGCCGCGATTCGGGTCGATCAGCAGTCGCGAGAACCGCGCCATCACGGCCGGCGCGCCGCATAGCGCGGCGAGGTGGCGCGTCACGCTCTCGACCCCGATATCGTAGGCGATGTGGCGCTCGAATTCGGCTGGCGGCAGGCCGAGGTCGCCATAGTCGTCCGGCAGGTCGCGGTATGCATGGTCGGCGACCAGCACCAGGCCGCGCGAGCGGTCACCTTCCACGAGCTCGAACGGTGCGAAAAGTGCAGTGCGGGTCATCGGCGCAATCGTAGGGAACGGCAGGGCGGCCCGTCATTCCATGAACGCGCCGGCCAGGCAACGCCGTTTTGTCGACAATCTTTGGCGACATGGGTGCAGGCGGCCGGCGCATGGCAAGCGGGCAACTGCTGCTCGGGCCTCTAATCGATTAGCTCGGCCGGGTCCGGACGCGTTGACATGCGCCCGGACTTTGCCGAAAAGGAAGCCCAAGGAATGCTGTTTTCGTACGCAAGGGGCTCGGAGATGGAAATCGCCAGCAGGTCCGGCCTGCCTCGCGCGGCGGCCGCTCTCATGGCTCTCCTTGCATGGCCAGTGCTGTCGGCGCTGGCCGCGACGCCCGCGCGCGCAGACTTCCGCGTCTGCAACGCCACGCAGAACCTGGTCGGCGTCGCCATCGGCTATCGCTCCAAGGCCGGCTGGGTCACCGAGGGTTGGTGGCACGTCAACGGCTCCAGCTGCCGAACCTTGATCGAGGGCACGCTTTCCTCACGCTTTTACTACCTCTATGCCGAGGATGCGGAGCGCGGCGGCCGCTGGGACGGGCCGGTCAACATGTGCGTGGCCGAAAAGGAGTTCAAGATTTCCGGGGTCAACGACTGCCTGGCGCGCGGCTTCCAGCGCGCCGGCTTCCAGGAATACGATACGGGCGAGCAGGCGAGCTGGATGGTTCAGCTGACCGACGAACCGAAAGCCGAAGGCGCCGCTCAGGCGACGGGTACCAACACGCCATGAGACGCAGCCGCAAGGTCAAGATCCTCGCCACGCTCGGTCCCGCTTCGTCCGAGGAGTCGATGATCCGCCGCCTCTTCGAGGCCGGCGCGGATGTCTTCCGCATCAATATGAGCCATACCGACCACGATGCCATGCGCACCCTGGTCGAGCGCATCCGCTCGGTAGAGACCGCCATCGGGCGGCCGATCGGCATCCTCGCGGACCTGCAAGGCCCCAAGCTGAGGGTCGGCAAGTTCCTCCGCGGCAGCGAAACGCTGACGGTCGGGCAGACCTTCACGCTGGACGACGATCCCGAGCCCGGCGATGCCACGCGCGTCCACCTGCCGCATCCGGAGATCCTGCAGTCGGTCGAGCCGGGCCATCGGCTGCTGATCGACGATGGCCGCCTGCAACTGCGGGCGGACTCCACCGACGGCAAGGCCGTCGTCTGCACCGTCGTCTCGGGGACCAAGATCTCCGACCGCAAGGGCGTCAGCCTGCCCGACACCGAGCTGCCGGTCGGGGCGCTGACGGAGAAGGACCGGCGCGACCTCGACGCCGTTCTGGCAACCGGCGTGGATTGGGTCGCGCTCTCCTTCATTCAGCGTCCGGAGGATCTCGCCGAGGTGCGCAAGATCGCCCGCGGCCGCGCCGCCCTGCTCTCCAAGATCGAGAAGCCGCAGGCGGTGGCGCGGCTGGCAGAGATCATCGAGCTTTCCGACGCGTTGATGGTGGCGCGTGGCGACCTCGGGGTGGAGATGCCGCTCGAGGCGGTGCCCGGCATTCAGAAGCAGATCACCCGGGCGGCCCGCCGCGCCGGCAAGCCGGTGGTGGTGGCCACGCAGATGCTTGAATCGATGATCTCGGCGCCCGTGCCGACGCGTGCCGAGGTGTCCGACGTGGCGACAGCCGTGTTCGAGGGCGCCGACGCCATCATGTTGTCGGCCGAGTCGGCCGCCGGCCAGTATCCCGTCGAGGCCGTGGCGACCATGGACAGAATCGCCAGGCGGGTCGAGCAGGACCCCACCTATGCCGGCATCATCAACGCCCAGCGTTCCGAGCCGGAAGCGACGGGCGCCGACGCCATCTCGCTCGCCGCTCGCCAGATCGCCGAGACCTTGAAGCTGCAGGCGATCATCACCTATACGGCTTCGGGGACCACCGGCCTCAGGGCAGCGCGCGAGCGACCGCATGTGCCGGTGATCGCGCTTTCCCCGGTGCTGCAGACAGCGCGCCGCCTGTCGCTCCTGTGGGGTACGCATTGCGTCGTCACGCCCGACGCCACCGACCTGGACGACATGGTCGACCGCGCCTGCCAGATCGCCTTCGCCGAGGGCTTCGGCAAGGTCGGCGACCGGGTGATCATCACCGCCGGCGTGCCACTGCGCACGCCCGGCTCCACCAACATGCTGAGGATCGCCTATATCGGCTCCGACGGGCTGGGCGGCATCTAGTCCGGCCTTTCACGGCATTCCGCGGACGAATTTTTTCACCGCAACGTGACTTCCCGTTGAGGCTTGCATCTGGCTAGTCTGGCGGCAATCAGAACAGGCCGGTCCGCCGGCCAAACGCGTTGGAACGACCATGGTTTCGGGCAATCATCCTGGGCTGGCCTTGGCGCTGGCCCTCGTGGCGCTCGCCAGCCCGAGCCAGGCGGGCGAGAGGCAGAAGCCGCTCGGCGTCGTCGAGCTCTTCACCAGCCAGGGATGCAGCTCCTGCCCGCCGGCCGACGCGGTGTTCGGCGACCTGGCGCAGGACGGCTCCGTCGTCGCGCTCGCCTACCACGTCAACTACTGGGACTATCTCGGCTGGCGCGACACGCTGAGCACCGCCGAGGGAACCGAGCGGCAATATGACTATATGCGGGCTTTCGGCACGCGCTCCGTCTATACCCCGCAGGCGGTCGTCAACGGCCGCGCCCACATGAACGGGGCGCGCCGCCAGGAGCTCGACCGGGCGCTCGCCGGCATGCAGAGCGCCGGCACGGGGTTGAAGGTCGGCATCACGGTCACCCGCTCCGCTGACAGCGTCGTCATCGAGCCAGAGCCGACCTCGGAACCGCTGGGGGAGGCCCATGTCGTACTCGTCTACTATGACGAGGCGAGGCCGATCGCCATCACGCGCGGCGAGAATGCCGGCAGGACCGTGACCTATTTCAACGCCGTCACCGGGCTGCAGACGGCGGGAATGTGGCACGGCAAGCCGGCGCGCTTCGAGATGCCGCTGAGCGAGATGACCAAGCTGGGAAAGAATTGCGCCGTGTTGCTGCAGGCGGCCGGCCGCGATGGCGCTCCCGGCCCGATCATCGGCGCCGCGGTCATCCCGGCGATGACGGAGACGGCGGTCTCGGCAAAGCGCTGATACGATCGCCGGAGGCCGGCTTGCCGCACTGGATGGGGACGAGAAACGGCGAAGCGCATAGAAAAACCGGCGCCAGCCGAACTGACACCGGTCGCAAGGATTTTGGGATCGTCGCACCCGGCTCTCCAAATGCGGAAAGCCGAGGTTGGTTCGATCCGGCTGTGGCCCCGTGGGCGGGGGGCTTGGGGTTTACGGAGCCGGTGCCGGACCGAACCGTCTCAGGCAACGGGTGGACTCTCGTCAGACATTGAGGCCAAAGCCGGGATTATTTGGGGCTAAAATGTGGCAAGCCCATCACCAATTTCGACACACTGTCCCGTTTCGTGAGATGAACTGTAATATTTCGTAACACTTGGACGCGCTTGCATTTCGCCGGCGAACGGGCAAACTCATTGTCAGGCGCCCGATGGCGCTCTCGGGCATGGAAAGGGCGATGCTGAATGACCGATCGTAGTGCCGGCGCGGAGGACACCGACGATTCCGCGACATTGATCCCGCTGCAGGAGCGACGGCGGGATCGACTAGACTTCCCCGTCAGCTTCAACCGCCACGAACTCGACATGATCTTTCGGCTCTACGGCCGGATGGTGGCCGCCAACGAATGGCGCGACTACGCCATCGACCACCTGACCGACCGGGCCGTGTTCTCCGTGTTCCGCCGCACCAGCGAGACGCCGCTCTTCCAGATCGTCAAGGACCCGCGCCTGACGCGCCGCCAAGGCGCCTTCGCCGTGGTCGCGGCGACCGGCCTGATCCTCAAGCGTGGACATGAGCTGGCGCGGGTGCTGGGTGTCTTCGACAGGACCCTGAAGCTGGTCGAAGCGTGACCGCCTTCAACCTTTGCCGCCGCGCGCCCTGAAGGCGCGCTCGGCCATGCTGTCCGGATCGGGCGGCCGTGTCGCGCCGCCGTTGAGCGCCAGCTGCATGAACACGGTGTCCAGCCAACGCCCGTGCTTGTAGCCGGAGCCGATCAAGGCGCCGGAGTGCTGGAAGCCAGCCTTCTCGTGGACGCGCACCGAGGCGCTGTCGGGCCGCCCGTCGCCGATGACCGCCACGATCTGCCTGAAGCCGAGCGCCCGGGAGGCTTCGACCAGCGCCGAAAGAAGCGCTTGCCCCATCCCCCGCCCCTGCGCCTGCGGCGCCAGGTATATCGAATCCTCGACGATGAAGCGGTAGGCCGGGCGCGGCCGGAACGGCCCGGCATAGGCATAGCCGAGCACGCCTTCGCCGGCTTCCGCCACGAGATAGGGATAGCCTTCCTGGCGCAGAGCCGCGTAGCGCGCCGTCATTTCTTCCAGGGTCGGCGGCTCGAGTTCGTAGCTCGCCGCCCCGTTCAGGACGGCTTCCGCATAGATTTCCGTGATCCGCGATAGATCGGCCTCCTCGGCAAGCCGAATGGTCGAAGTGCTCATCTTTGAGGCAACTCCCGATTATGCCTGCCATTTGAGCAAAGTTCGGTCGCAAAGAAAAGGGCGGCCCGAGGCCGCCCGCAGAATTTCGCTTGGTCCAGTTGCGGACGATGCTATTCGCGATTGCCCATGAACTGCAGCAGGAAGGTGAACAGGTTGATGAAGTCCAGGTAGAGCGTCAACGCGCCCATGATGGCCTTCCGCCCTGCGACCAGAACGTCGTCGCCTTCCCAGTACATCTCCTTGATCTTCTGCGTGTCGTAGGCCGTGAGGCCGGCGAAGACCAGCACGCCGATCGCCGAGATGGCGAACTGCATGGCCGACGACTGCAGGAAGACGTTGACCAGCATGGCGATGATCAGCCCGAACACGCCCATGATGAGGAACGAGCCCATTGCCGAGAGATCGCGCTTGGTCGTGTAACCGTAGAGCGACAGTGCGCCGAAGGCGGCCGCGGTCACGAAGAAGGTCTGCACGATGCTCTGGCTGGTGAACACCAGGAACACCGAGGACAGCGAGATGCCGACCAGAGCCGCATAGAGCCAGAATGTGGTCTGCGCGGCCGAGACGCTCATCGTGTGGACCCTGAACGACAGGAAGAACACCACCGCGAGCGGCGCCAGCATCACCACCCACCGCAGCGGGGAGCCGAAGACGGCGGCGCCAAGAGCGGTGAGCATCTTGCCGTTGGGAAGGGTGGCGACGGCCGCGGACGGATCGCTGGTGGTGGCCAGCATGATCATCCCCACCGCGGCGACGCCGGTGATCACCAGGCCGAGCGCCATCAGGTTGTAAACCTTGAGCATGTAGGCGCGCAGGCCCTCGTCGACGGCGGCATCGCTGCGGGTGGGCGCAGTCGCGACGCGTCCCTGATAGTTGCGAAGGTCAGCCATGGAATACCTCTGTTGCTTCTGCCCCGTCGGGTGTCGGGCTCGCGCACGAGCCCAGGCGCCGCTGGCGGGACTCCAGCATGCCTGGCCAGAATATGATGACTATTTGCGGCGAGGACAAGGCCTGTAACGGCCCGAAATCGACCGTGAACGCGCAAAAACCTCGGTATCGTGGCGGTTTTCCCAATTTGGGGCGGCCTTTCGCCGCCGCCGACCGCCGGCGTCGTGAAGATCAGAGGTTGCGCAGGACCGGCGCCGCCTTGTGACCGAGCACCCGCCAGGTGCCGACCAGGCCGATCCCGACGGTGAACGCCAGCGCGCCGAGGATCGTCGCCACCGCCACCTCCGGCATGAAGCTTGAGGAGAGCCGCATGACATGGGCGACGACGAACCACGCCGCGACGCCGCCCGCGAGGAGCGCGAACAGCGCCGTGGCGAGCCCGATCAGCAGATATTCGAGCGAGAAGGCGGCCATCAGCGTGCGCCGCGTTGCGCCGAGGGTCTTCAGCACGACGGCGTCGTGGATGCGGGCGCGATTGCCGGCCGCGAGCGCCCCGGCGAGCACCAGAACGGAGGCGACCAGCGCCACGCTGGCGGCGGCCCGGATCGCCGTGCCGAGCTGGCCGACGAGCCTGTTGACCACGTCGAGCGCGTCCTTGACGCGCACGGTGGTGACCGCCGGGAAGGCCCGCGTCACGGCATTGAGGACCCGCGATTCCTCGCCCGGTCCGGCGCCGCGATCGGTGAGTGTCGCCAGCCAGGCATGCGGCGCCCCGGCGAAGGCATTGGGGGAAAACACCATGACGAAGTTGATGCCCATCGACTCCCACTCCACCTGCCTGAGATTGGCGATGCGGGCAGTGATGTCGCGGCCGAGCACGTTGACGGTGACGGTGTCGCCAAGCGCGAGCCCGAGCTCGCCCGCCTCCTCGGCGGAGAAGGAGACCAGCGGCTCGCCCCGGTAGTCCTCCGGCCACCAGCGGCCGGCGGCAAGCGTCGCGTTCTCCGGCAGGCGGTCGGCATAGGTGATGCCGCGGTCGCCGCGCAGCACCCAGGCGCCTTCCGGCGGCACGCTGATCTTCTGGACGTCGACCCCGTTCAGCGCCGTCACCCGGCCGCGCAGCATCGGCACGCGCATCAGCTCGCCGGCGGGCGCCTCGCGGGCGATCAGCGCCGAGAAGGCGTCGACCTCGCTGCCCTGGATGTCGACGAAGAAGAAGTTGGGCGCCCGCTCCGGCAGGCTGCCGGCGATCTGCCGCCGCAGATTGCCGTCGATCAGCGCCAGCGTGACGAGCAGTGTCAGCCCGAGGCCCAGCGACAGCACCACCGACGGCGTCAGCGCGCCGGGCCGGTGGATGTTGCCGATGGCCAGCCGGAGCGCCGTCGACGACACCCTGGGGCTCCTTCTGGCCGCCTGCTGCACCAGCCAGCCGACGATGCGCAGCACGATGAAGGAGACGATGGTGGCGCCGACGAAGATGACGGCGATGCGCCGCTCGTCGGCGACGGCGATGGCAAGCAGGGCGAGCGCGCCCGCCAGCCCGAGCGACGTTGCGACATAGACGAGCCGCGGCAAACCGCGACTTTCGAAGCCCGCCTCGCGAAACAGCGCCGTGGCCGGCACGTCGCGCGCCCGGCCGAGCGGCAGCAGTGCGAAGACCAGCGTGACCATCAGCCCGAACAGCGCCGCCAGGCCGAGCGCCTCCGGATAGACGCCGCCGGTGGCCGGCACCGGGATCACCGAGCTCAGCGCGGCCCCGGCTGCGAACGGCATCAGGGCGCCGATCGCCAGGCCGGCGGCAATTCCCACCGCCGCGATCATGACGATCTGCACCAGATAGACCGCGAAGACGAACCCTCCCGAAGCGCCGAGGCTCTTGAAGGTGGCGATGACGGCGCGCTTGCCGTCGAGATAGGCCCTGACGGCATTGGCGACGCCGACGCCGCCCACCACCAGCGCCGTCAGCCCCACCAGGGTGAGGAACTGCGAGAAGCGCTCGATGTTGGACGACAGCGCCGGCGCCGCATTGGTCCGGCTGCGGATGCTCCAGCCGGCCTGTGGGAACGCGCTGGCGGCACGCTCGCGGATGGCCGCGAGCTCGGCCTCGCCGGCGCCTTGCGGCAGCCTGATCTTGTAGGCGAACTCCACCATGCTCCCGGGCTGGACCAGCCCCGCGTCGCGCAGTGCATCGAGCGAGACCAGGAGCCGCGGCGCGAAGCCGAAGCCTTCGGACACGGCGTCAGGCTCCTCCACCAGCCGGGCCCGCAGCTCCAGCACCGTATTGCCGAGGCGAATGCGCGCCCCGGGCGCTAGCCCCAGCCGCTCGAACAAGAGGTCGGGGGCCACCGCCCCCCACGCCGCACCCCGGCGGCCGAGCAGCTCGTCGCTGGGGAGCGCCGGCTGCGTCGTCAGCGCTCCGTAGAGCGGATAGGCGGCGTCCACCGCCTTCACCTCGACGAGCGTCTGGTCGGAACCGTCCTCGAGCCGTGCCATCGAGCGCATCGAAGCGCTCTCGGCGAGCATGCCGAGGCCCGCGAGGAAGCGGTGCTCGGCCGGTTCGGCCTCGCGCTGGTTGAGCTCGAAGCGGAGATCGGCGCCGAGCAGGACCTGGCCCTCGCCGGCGACCCCATCCTCGATCGACCGCGCCACCGAGTTGACGCCGCCGATCGCCGCCACCCCGAGCGCGATGCAGGCGATGAAGATGGCAAATCCGGACAGCCCGCCGCGCATCTCGCGCAGCGAGAAGCGGATCGCCAGCCGCAAGGTTCGCCAGAGGGTCACGCCGACCTCACGCGGGCACGGCGCGGAGCTGCGGCGCGGCCGCCTCGATGCGGCCGGATCGCATCGCCACCTGGCGTGGGCATCGCTCGGCCAGCGCCGCATCGTGCGTCACCAACACCAGCGTCATGCCGCGCTCCCGCGCCTTGGAAAACAGCAGGTCGGCGATCTGCCGGCCGGTCGCCTGGTCGAGGTTACCGGTCGGTTCGTCGGCGATCAGGATCTTGGGTTCCGGGGCGAGCGCCCGCGCGATCGCCACCCGCTGCTGCTCGCCGCCCGACAACTCCCCGGGATAGTGGGTTAGCCGGTCCTGCAGCCCGACCGCGGCGAGCTCGCGTTCGGCTGCCGCGAACGCGTCGGGCCGGCCGGCAAGCTCCAGCGGCACGGCGACGTTCTCCAGCGCGGTCATGTTCGGGATAAGGTGGAAGGATTGGAAAACGATGCCGATCGTGCGCCCGCGAAACGCCGCCACCTGGTCCTCGCTCTTGCCTTCGAGGGCCTCGCCGGCAATTCGGACCGTTCCCGAATCGACCCGCTCCAGCCCGGCAATCACCATCAGCAGCGTCGACTTGCCGGACCCCGACGGGCCGACGATGCCGGTCGCCTCGCCCTGCGCAACCTCGAGCGTCACCTCCTTGAGGACATGCACCCGCGATGGCCCGTCGCCCAGCGTTAGCGAAACGTCTTTCAGCGCGATGACGGCTTCTGTCACGGATGGGAGGCCCTATATTGGGGAAAGGATCGGACGCTCGACGTCATATGGGTTGCGCTCCATGGCTTTCAAATCTCTCCGCATCGCGGCGGTCGCCATCCTGCTCCTGTGCCTCGCCTCCGGGCCGGGCGCCGCCGAACCCTATCGGATCGTCGGTTTCGGAGACAGCCTGATGGCCGGCTACGGCCTCGGCCCCGGCGAAGCATTCCCAGATAAGCTCCAGGCAGCGCTACGCGGCAAGGGTCACGATGTCGTGATCGTCAATGCCGGCGTCTCGGGCGACACCACGAGCGGCGGCCTGGCGCGTCTCGACTGGTCGATTCCCGACGGCACCCAGGCCGTGATCCTGGAGCTCGGCGCCAACGATATGCTGCGCGGCGTGGCGCCGGGCGTCACCGAGGAGAACCTCGACCGAATGCTCGCACGCCTCGGCCAGCGCCGCATGCGCGTGCTGCTCGTCGGCATGCTGGCAGCCCCCAATTTGGGTTCCGACTATGCCGAGGCGTTCAACGGCATCTATGAGCGGCTCGCCGCCAAGCACGGCGTGGCCCTCTACCCGTTCTTCCTCGACGGCGTCGCCGCCGAGCGGAGCTATCTGCTCGAGGACGGCATTCATCCCAATGCCGCGGGTGTCGACCGCATGGTCGAGCGGCTGTTGCCGGCCATGGAGAAGCTGCTTGCCGCCGACGCCGGCAAGACCTGACGGGAGGACGAACGGCGGCCACGCAAGCCGCAACCCGGCACAACGGAGCGGCGGTCCGGCCGGATGCGCCGCGTGAACAAACAGCTTGCCCCTGTCTGCCAACGATGATTCGCTAGGGGCGACAATTCGATTCGGGGAGGTAGCCATGCCGCGACTTTTCACCGCCCTCGAAATCCCGCGCGAAGCCGCATTGTCACTCTCCCTTCTTCGCGGAGGCCTGCCCGGCGCGCGTTGGATCGATGTCGAGAACTACCATCTCACCCTGCGTTTCATCGGCGACGTCGAAGGCCACGTTGCCGACGAGATCGCCAACGCGCTCGACCGTGTCCGGCGCCCTGCTTTCTCGCTGACCCTTTCGGGAGTCGGCGCCTTCGGCTCCAGGAAGCCTCATGCCGTGTGGGCCGGAGCGGTCCCCTCGCCTGATCTTTCCGCCCTGCAGGCCGAGATCGAACGCATCTGCCAGCGCATCGGCATGGCGACCGACCCGCGCAAATTCCTGCCCCACGTCACCCTGGCGCGGTTGCGCAACACCACGCCCGGCGAGCTGGCGCTGTACCTGTCGGCGCGTGGAAACTTCGCCGCCCTGCCATTCCGGGTCGGCCGCTTCGTCCTCATGTCGTCGCGCGACTCCGTCGGCGGAGGACCCTACCTCATCGAGGAGGCGTGGGCGCTGCAAGGCGCCGACGCCCGCCACCAAAAGGCCGCCCCGGCGGCGGGCGGCGAGGTCTCGCGCCCGTTGCGCTGACGCCTGCGCTTGCAGCGCGGCCGGGCGCACCCCAAATAGCGGGCGAGGAGGCTGCCATGGCTCGCAACAAGACATTTCACTTCTCGGCCTTCGGGCCGCGCGACGGCGACGAGCGCGAGGTGCGCGACAAGTTCTGGCGCACCGCCAAGCGGGCCGCCCGGCAGGTTCCTTTCATGGAGGACGTGGTCGCCGCCTACTACTGCGCCCTGGACCACCGGACGCCGCTTCGCGCCAAGGGCATTCTGCTCGCCGCCCTCGGCTACTTCGTGTTGCCCGCCGACGCCATTCCCGACGTTCTATTCGGGCTCGGTTTCACCGACGACATCGCCGTCCTGACGGCTGCCATCGCCGCCATCGGCGCGCATCTCAAGCCGGCGCACAGGGCCGCGGCGCGGCGCGCGCTCGCCGGCGGAGACTGAGGCGTCCGACCGCCCGGAGGTCGCCTTTCCCATAGAAACGGAAGTCAAACTCTTGCCGTTTTTGCTGGGATTGATGGCGTCAGGGACGCATTTCGGTGCCGTTTGCAGGCACTCGAGCGGTGTTGGGGCGGGAACGGTCTTTTTCGGGCAGTTCACTCTTTGGTAAGCAAGACTTCGTCAAAATCGAGCGAACGAGCCTCGCGAGAACGGGCTTCTTCCGCCACAGAAGGCACAAGAGCAGGGATAACAAGAAGACGATGCGCGGAATGACTTCCATCCTGAGCGCCCTGGCGCTGGCCTTAGCGGCCTCGCCGGCGCTCGCCCAGTCGGCCACCAAGATCGGTCAGCACAATGCCTGGGGCACCTATTCCTATCAGGCGCAGAACGGCAAGGTCTGTTACGTCCTGACGGTGCCGACCGAGAAGCAGCCGGCCAGTCTGGATCACGGCGACATCTTCTTCTTCGTCAGCCAGAAGCCCGGCCAGAACGTCTCCTTCGAGCCTCAGTTCATCGCCTCCTACGATTTCCAGACGAACTCCAAGGTCTCGGTGACCGTCGGCAACAAGTCCTTCTCCATGTTCACCCGCGGCAAGTCCGCCTGGATGGAGAACGCCGCAGAGGAGCCGCAGCTCATCGCCGCCATGCGCGCCGGCTCCGACATGAAGGTTTCGGCGAAATCGGGGCGCGGCAATCCGACCAACTATGCCTTCTCGCTGAAGGGCATCTCGGCCGCTCTGCAATCCATCGCCAGCTGCAAGTAGGTCGCCGGGCGGGTGACGCCGCCCCGCCCTTGTGATATTCGGCCCGTCGTCCCTATCTGAAGCGACCATGGCCCATTCCCTCGACCTCGCCCCTCACCATGCCCTGCGCCCGCCCGCGGCGCCCGCATTGTCCGAAGCCAAGGTCTCGCTGATCGGCCTCGACCGCAGCGAGCTCGCGGCCGCGTTGCACGCGGCGGGGATCGTGCCGGAGCGCCAGCTCAAGATGCGCGCCCAGCAACTCTGGCACTGGCTCTATGTGCGCGGCGTCTCCGACTTCGCTCACATGTTCAACATCTCCAAGGAGCTTCGTACGGCGCTCGACCGGACGTTCACCATCGCCCGGCCGGAGATCGTCGAGGAGCAGGTTTCGGCCGACGGCACGCGCAAATGGCTGTTCCGCTTCCCGCCGCGCGGCGCCGGCAGGCCGGTCGAGATCGAGACGGTCTACATTCCGGAGGAGGGGCGCGGGACATTGTGCCTTTCCTCGCAGGTCGGCTGCACCCTCACCTGCTCCTTCTGCCACACCGGCACCCAGAAGCTGGTGCGCAACCTGACCGCCGAGGAGATCCTGGCTCAGCTGTTGACGGCACGCGACCGGCTGGGCGACTTTCCCGACCGCGACACCCCCGACGGCGCGATCGTTCCCTCGGAAGGCCGCAAGGTCTCCAACATCGTGATGATGGGCATGGGCGAGCCGCTCTACAATTTCGAGGCTGTCAAGAAGGCCTTGCTGATCGCTTCGGACGGCGACGGCCTGGCGCTCTCGAAGCGGCGGATCACGCTCTCGACCTCCGGGGTCGTGCCCGAGATCGCCCGCACCGGCGAGGAGATCGGCGTCATGCTCGCCATCTCGCTGCACGCCGTACGCGACGAGCTGCGCGACTTGCTGGTACCGATCAACAAGAAATACCCGCTGGAGGAGCTGCTGGCGACCTGCCGCGCCTATCCCGGACTCTCCAACGCCCGCCGCATCACCTTCGAATATGTGATGCTGAAGGACGTCAACGACAGCCTTGCGGATGCCAAGGAGCTCGTGCGGTTGCTGAGGGGCATCCCTGCCAAGATCAACCTCATCCCCTTCAACCCGTGGCCCGGCAGCAATTACCAGTGCTCGGACTGGGAAACGATCGAGAAGTTTGCCGACTATGTGAACCAGGCCGGTTACGCGTCCCCGGTTCGCACGCCGCGCGGCCGAGACATCCTGGCGGCCTGTGGCCAGCTGAAGTCCGACTCGGAGCGGCTGAAAAAGCACGAACGGCTGGCCCTGGAGGCGATGATGATCGCCGGGCACGGCGAAGCGTGAAGCGCCTTTTCATCTATTTCTTGCGTTTCTGCGTCATCCTGTTCGGCTATCTCGCCGCCTGCCTGGCCGCCGGTGCCTTCCTGAACGTGCTGGTTCTCGGCTGGCTCGGCCTCACCAGCGAGGAGTCGCGGCAGGCCGCCGGTGGCAGTGCTTTGTTCTCCGTGCCCCTGACTGCGCTCTTCATCTCCTATTTCGCGTTCATTCCCGGCATGGTGGCGATCTTCGCTGCCGAGTTTCTTCGCCGACGCGACTGGCTCTACCACGCGGCTGCCGGCGCCGCCGTCGCCTTAATCGCGCTCCTGATGCGCGGCCCCGCTGCCGACGGCGAGGCGATGAGCGGCGGCTCGGGACCGATGCTGGCCGTCCTGGCCGCCGGTCTCGTCGGCGGCATTGCCTACTGGGCGGTTTCGGGGCGCTTCGCCGGCAGCTGGCGGCCGACCGCTATTTCGCCTGGGCGGTGATGATCTTCAACGCGAAGGCCGAGAACACGCCTGCGAAAATGTAATCGACGACGCGCGTCACCTTGGGGCTGCGCTTGAGCAGCCCGGCCACGCGGTCGGCCGCGATCACCATCGGCACGGTGACGGGGAGCGACAGCGGGATGAAAAGCAGCCCCAGGAAGAACAGCTTTCCCGGCGCGTGCGGATCCGAGGCCGAGACGAACTGCGGCAGGAAGGTCATGAAGAAGAGGATGATCTTCGGGTTGAGCAGGTTGATGCCGAGGCCGGTCGCCCAGTTGCCCAGCAGGGTGGGCGACTGCGCAGCCCGCTTCTCCGGCGAGAAGGCGGAGCCGTAGCGGATCGCCTGATAGGCGAGCCAGACGAGATAGAGCGCCCCGCCGGTCTTCAGCAACAGGAACGCTTGGGGCGAGGCGACGATCAGCGCCGAGAGGCCGATCGCCACGAGGGTGGTGTGGATGACGATCCCCGTCATCGCACCCAGCATGCAGGCGAAGCCCGCGCTGCGCCCGGCCGACAGCGCGCGCCCGACGAACAGCGTCATGTCGGGACCTGGAGTGATCGCGATTACCAGGGTGGCGAGCGCAAACTGGACGATCGTCGGCCAGTCGGGAATGAAGGTCATCGGCAGCCCCGCTTGGAAAGGCGAGGACCCTAGACCACGGGGAGCGCCATGCCTAGCGCCTGGCGCAGCGCCCTATTGGCGCATCTGGCCGACGGCTTCGCCTGACAGGACGTCCTCGGCGACCACCGGCCCGGGGGCCTCGTAGAGGCTGCCGTTCCACTGCCATCGGAGGGCTTCGGTGCTGCCGGCGGGCAGCGTGACCAGATCGGGAAAGCCCTGGTGCCCGGCGTGCGGGTCGGTGAGGAGCATCATTCCATCGGTGTCGTAGACCTGGCGCCAGCTGCCGCCATACTGCCTGGCCCATCCCGTGAGATTGCAACCCGAGGTGCCGTAGTAGCGCGTCGATCCGCACAGCTTGACGAACAGCAGGGCCCGTCCCTGGCCGAGTTCGAGTCGCGCCGTTTCGGCATTGGGCAGCATGCCCACCGCCGCCTGGAACAGCCCGACTTCCTCGGAAACGAGCCGCTCGGCCTCGCCGGCGTCCGGCCCGCCGGTGATGAACGCGACGGCCCGAAAGGCCGACAAATCCACCGTGCTGCAGCGCGGCGCCGCCGCGTCGATGGCCTGGCGCGAGCCGTCGAGCGCGAAGCGCGCCGTCAACGGCCCGCCGGGCTGCGGAAACGCCACCGTCAGCCGGCTGCCCGCCTTGATCAGCTCGAGCGTATCGGCATCCAGCGCGACGGTGAGGGCGCCGCCGCTGACGCGCGCCTCTCTCTCGACGCGATCGTTGCCGACGGTGAGCAGGGCGGTTCGTCGCTGGCCGCCAACAGCGGCCGCCCCCGGCGCGGTCGCGAGTCGGAGCTGCCAGCGCTGCTCGGCGCAGGACAGCGTGCCGCCGGTGATGCCGGCCGCGCCGGGCGCCGGGGGCGGCAGGATCACCGCCGCGCCGAGCGCCGCCTCTTGCCAGGCAGGCTGTGCCGCCGCCGGTCCCCAAACCGCCGCTGCAGCCAGAAGCGCTCGCCCGCAGGCGGCAAGGAACCCTTGGATGCTGCGCATGTCACTCCCGTTTCCCGCAGCCGCGAGTCTCTCCCAGCGGCGTAAACAATCGCTGAAGCGTCCAGGCCTTGCGGTCGGCCTTCGCGACTGGTACCTCGCGCCCACTCCCACCCGTTGGAAACTGCCATGTCCAAGCTCAAAGACGTCAACAAGGTCGTGCTCGCCTATTCGGGCGGCCTCGACACCTCCATCAGCCTGAAATGGCTGCAATCCGAGCTGGGTGCGGAAGTGGTGACCTTCACCGCCGATCTCGGCCAGGGCGGCGAGCTCGAGCCGGCCCGCAAGAAGGCCGAGCTGATGGGGATCAAGGACATCCGCATCGTCGACGTCCGCGAGGAGTTCGTGCGCGACTTCGTGTTCCCGATGTTCCGCGCCAATGCGCTCTACGAAGGCACCTACCTGCTCGGCACGTCCATCGCCCGGCCTCTGATCTCCAAGCATCTGGTGGACATCGCGCGCGAGACCGGCGCCGACGCCATCGCCCACGGTGCCACCGGCAAGGGCAACGACCAGGTGCGCTTCGAGCTCTCCGCCTACGCCTTGAACCCCGACATCAAGGTGATCGCGCCGTGGCGAGACTGGGCCTTCAAGTCGCGCACCGATCTTCTGAGCTTCGCCCGCGACCACCAGATCCCCGTGCCGAAGGACAAGCAGGGCGAGGCGCCCTTCTCGGTCGACGCGAATCTGCTGCACTCCTCCTCGGAGGGTAAAGTCCTGGAGGATCCGTGGCTGGAGCCGCCGGAATACGTCTACCAGCGTACCGTCTCCCCGATGGAGGCGCCGGATCGCGCCACCGAGATCGTTCTTGCCTTCGAGAAGGGTGACCCTGTCGCGCTCGACGGCAAACCGCTGTCGCCGGCGTCACTGCTTGCGGCGCTCAACGACCTCGGCCGCGACAACGGCATCGGCCGGCTCGACCTCGTCGAGAACCGCTTCGTGGGCATGAAGTCGCGCGGCGTCTACGAGACGCCCGGCGGCACCATTCTGATCGCCGCCCACCGGGCGATCGAATCGATTACGCTCGACCGCGGTGCCGCGCATCTCAAGGACGAGCTGATGCCGCGCTATGCCGAGCTGATCTACAACGGCTTCTGGTTTTCCCCCGAGCGCGAGATGTTGCAGGCCGCCATCGACAGGAGCCAGGAGGATGTCGAGGGCGAGGTGCGGCTGAAACTCTACAAGGGCAATGTAATCGTCACCGGCCGCCGCTCGAAGAAATCGCTCTACTCGGACGCTCTCGTCACCTTCGAGGACGACCGCGGCGCCTACGACCAGAAGGATGCGGCCGGCTTCATCCGGCTGAACGCGCTGCGGCTGAGGACGCTGGCGGCGCGCGACCGCCAGCGCTGAGGCGCTCCCTCAGCCGTCGATCTCGGCGCCAATGATGGCGATGGCCTGCTGGTAGACGGAGGCGGCGTTCCAGCCCTGCAGCGCCCCGAAATTGGCCTGCCCCGGCTGGTAGCCGGCGCCCCGCGACCAGCCATGACCGCGCAGGAAGTTGGCGGTGGAGGCTAGCGCATCCGCCTTGGAGCGCGCCAGGTCGATGCGGCCGTTGCCGTCGCCGTCGACGCCATACTTCAGCACGTTTGCCGGCAGGAACTGCGTCTGTCCCACCTCGCCATGCGCTGCACCGACCGCCGCCGGCGACAGCGTGCCGTTCTGGATGAGCTTTAGAGCAGCATAGAGCTGGTTGGTGAAATACTCCGTGCGCCGGCAGTCATAGGCCAGCGTGGCCACCGCCGACAGCGTGTTCTGGTTGCCCATGAACGCGCCGAACCCCGTTTCCATGCCCCAGATCGCGATCAACGGCCCGGCGGGCACGCCGAAGCGCTGCTCGATGCTCTGGAACAGCGCCGCATTCTGCTTCTTCAGGCTCTTGCCGCGCGACGCGATGGTCTTGCCGCCGCGCTTGGCCATGAACTGGTTGAGGGACAGTTTGAAGCTCTTCTGGTTGCGGTCGGCGGCGATCGTCTTGGTCGAATAGCGGGTGCCGGCGAGCGCGTTGAGCGCGTTCCCGCGGATGCCGTTGGCCGCCGCCTCCTGCGCGAACTGAGCCTTCCAGGCCTCGAAGCCGGCCGCCTTGTTGCCGCACTGGGCCGCGCTTGCGCTCCCGCTGGCCCAGCCGGTTGCCGCCACGGCGCCGGCAACAATAAACGTCCACGCGGCAGCTCGTGCCATGCTGTTCTCCTTGACTGTTGCTGATTCAAATCCCGAGCGGGATTTTGCCAACATCGACTCGATCTGTCATCGTTAAGATAAAGTTTACGACCACCCCAAGTCTCCCTGGCGGATAGAAACATTCTTGCTCGATATCAAGTGGCTCCTGCGAATTTCGTGGTTTCTGCAGCCATGTGCTCCTTGAGAGCGGAACCAATTCTCGTGCTGCCTTTCGCCACCCAGACCGGCGCCTTGCTTGACTCTTCGCCCCATTTCCTGTCTACACTGCCACGAATTCCGCGACGAGGTTACACTCCGAGCAGCCGACCGGGACCCTTGGTTCAAGGCGTAGGAAGATCCCGGAGGCCAACACCCGGCAGCGCGATGCGCCCCCGGGTGCTTTTTGGCTTTGTGCAAGGCTTGACCTCGGCGCGGAGAAGGACGAGTCGCTCGGAAGACCGCGATCCGAGAGCAGAGGAAGATGCATGTTCGAGAGCCTACAGGAGCGCCTTGGCTCCATCCTGAACGGCCTGACCGGGCGTGGCGCGCTGTCCGAGGCCGACGTCTCGGCCGCGCTCCGCGAGGTGCGTCGTGCCCTATTGGAGGCCGACGTAGCGCTCGAGGTGGTCCGCTCCTTCACCGACCGCGTGCGCGCCAAGGCGGTGGGCGCCGACGTGCTGAAGTCGATCAAGCCCGGCCAGATGGTGGTCAAGATCGTCCACGACGAGCTCGTCGAGATGCTCGGCGCCGAGGGCCAGGGGATCGATCTCAACGCCCCGGCTCCCGTGGTGTTGATGATGGTGGGCTTGCAGGGCTCCGGCAAGACGACGACGACTGCCAAGATCGCCCGTCGGCTCGTCGAGCGGCAGAACAAGAAAGTGCTGATGGCGTCGCTCGACACCCGGCGCCCCGCCGCGCAAGAGCAGCTGCGCCAGCTCGGCGAGCAGGTGAGCGTGGCCACCCTTCCGGTCGTCGCCGGCCAGGCTCCGATCGAGATCGCCAGGCGGGCCGTCCAGGCCGCGCGGCTGGGCGGCCACGACGTGGTCATTCTCGACACGGCCGGCCGCACGCATATCGACGAGCCGCTGATGGCCGAAATGGTGGAGATCAAGCGCGCCTCCGCTCCGCATGAGATCCTGCTGGTGGCCGACTCGCTGACCGGCCAGGATGCCGTCAACCTGGCTCGCAGCTTCGACGAGCGGGTCGGCATCACCGGCCTCGTGCTGACCCGCATGGACGGCGACGGCCGCGGCGGCGCCGCCCTTTCGATGCGGGCCGTGACCGGCAAGCCGGTCAAGCTGATCGGCACCGGCGAGAAGATGGACGCGCTGGAGGAGTTCCATCCGCGCCGCATTGCCGACCGCATCCTCGGCATGGGCGACATCGTGTCGCTGGTGGAGAAGGCGGCCGAGACCATCGACGCGGAGAAGGCCGCGCAGATGGCCAAGAAGCTGCAGTCCGGCAAGTTCGACCTCAACGACCTCGCCGACCAGCTGCGCCAGATGCAGAAGATGGGCGGCATGGGTGGCATCATGGGCATGATGCCGGGCATCGGCCGCATGAAGGAGCAGCTGTCCGCCGCCGGCCTCGACGACCGCATGTTCGGCCGTCAGCTCGCCATCATCTCCTCGATGACCAGGGCGGAGCGCGCCAATCCGGACATTCTGAAGCACAGCCGCAAGAAGCGCATCGCCGGCGGCTCGGGCACCGACGCTGCCGAGATCAACAAGCTTCTCAAGATGCATCGCCAGATGGCCGACATGATGAAGGCGATGGGCGGCAAGGGCAAAGGCGGCGGCATGATGCGCGGCCTGATGGGCGGTATGGCTCAGAAGATGGGCCTGGGCGGCATGGCGGGCATGGGCGGCATGCCCGATCTGTCGAAGATCGACCCCAAGGAGCTCGAGGCGCTGCGCAAGCAGGCTGCCGCCGGCGGTCTGGGCAAGGGCCTGCCGGGCGAGCTGCCGGGCCTGCCGGGCGGCGGCTTGCCGGGGCTGCCTGGCGGCATGAAGCTGCCCGGGCTGGGCGGCGGCCTGCCCGGCCTGCCGAGGAAGAAGTAGGCGCCATGGCCGACATCGACCAGCCGACCCCGCAGGCCTTGCTCGCCGGCTACCGCGCCTCGATCGACAACATCGACGCGGCGCTGGTGCACATGCTCGCCGAGCGCTTTCGCTGCACCAAGGCGGTCGGCGTGCTCAAGGCCGCCCACGGCCTGCCGCCCGCCGACCCGGCCCGCGAGGCCGAGCAGATCGCCCGCCTCCGGCAGCTGGCGCGCGACGCGCATCTCGACCCCGATTTCGCGGAGAAGTTCCTGAATTTCATCATCCGGGAAGTGATCCGACACCACGAAGCCATCGCCGCTTCCAACGGAGGAAGCGGCAGCGATGACCAGAGGGGCCGTTCCGGTCCCGAAACGACCTGAAGAAACGACAGAGTTCAAGGAGAATGAAATGGCACTGAAGATCCGACTGGCCCGAGCGGGCTCCAAGAAGCGTCCCTACTACCATATTGTCGTCGCCGACGTGCGCTCGCCTCGCGACGGCCGCTTCATCGAGGCGCTCGGCTCATGGAATCCGCTGCTTCCCAAGGACGGCGAGCGGGTCAAGCTTGACGCCGATCGCGTCAATCATTGGCTTTCCCATGGTGCCCTGCCCACCGACCGCGTGCTGCGCTTCCTCGATCAGGCAGGCATCTCCAAGCGCCCGGCGCGCAGCAATCCCACCAAGGCCGAGCCCGGCAAGAAGGCGCAGGAGCGTCTCGCGGCCATCCGCAAGGCGCAGGAGGACGCCGCGGCGGCCCTCGCTGCTGCTGCCGCCCCGGCCGAGGAAGCCGCCGCTCCGGCGGAAGAGACCGCCTCCTGAGCGGCGTCTCGGCTTCGCGGCGCTACGACGGCGGGCCTTGCCCGCCGTTTCGCTATTGAATGTCCCGCCTAGGGCTGGGCGCCGAGAAACTCGTCGATCAGCTTGGCGCTCTTTTCGGGAAATTCCCAGAGCAGCCTGTGACCGGCATTGGCGAACACTTGGAATTCCGCTTCCGGATAGGCCCGCTCCAGCTTTTCCTGATGTGGGAGGTCGAACACCTGGTCCATCTCGCCCCACAGGACCATCACTGGCGCCTTGACGGCACCGGCGACGGGGCCGACATCGCCCGTCGCGGCGCCCCATTGCATGCCCTGCCAGACCTCCAGCGGCACGGCCGCCCCTTCTGTCCGCACCTGCGACAGGAAGGCTTCGTCGACGGGGTTCTGGACGGCCACCCGCTCCTTCATGAACGGGCCGGCGGGATCGACCGGCTCCGCCAGCCCCATCACCGCATCCCAGCGCGGCGACCCAGGCCCGCCCTCGACGGCAGTCGTCGCGCTGACCAGCACGAGGGCGCCCACCTTCTCGGGATGCTCCGCCGCCAAGAGCTGTGCCGCCACGGCGCCGAAGCCGTGTCCCGCCACGTCGACCTTCAGGACCCCGAGCGCTTCGAGGAAAAGACCGGCGTCGTCGGCGAGATCTTGGAGGCCATAGCAGCAGGCAGGCGCGCTCGAGCTGCCATGGCCGCGCAGGTCCACCGCCATCAGCCGCCGCTTCGGCAGGAACGGCGCCATCAGCGACCAGCTGCGGCTGGTGTCGCCCTGGCCGTGGAGCAGCAGCAACGGCGGGCCCTCGCTGTCGCCGGTCTCGACATAGGCAATCGTAACGCCGTTGCCGAGCGTCACCGTCTTCTTGGCCCCGGCCCATTCCGCCTGGCTGGGCACCGGCAGGTCGGCCGCCATGGCGTGCGACGCGAGGACGGCAAGAGCGGTCGCGAGCAACAAAGCGACGCGGAACGCCGCGCCGCCGGCCAGACGGCTCACCGCCGTATGGCCAGGGGCCCTAAGCAGCCTGCCGCTTGGGCTGGACCAGCCCGCGCTCGATCATCAGTTCGGCGATCTGCACCGCATTGAGCGCGGCGCCCTTGCGCAGATTGTCGGAGACGATCCACATCGACAGCCCATTGTCGACCGTCGAATCCTCGCGGATGCGCGAGATATAGGTCGCGTCCTCGCCGGCCGACTCCAGCGGGGTGACGTAGCCGCCGTCCTCGCGCTTGTCGACGACCAGGCAGCCCGGCGCTTCGCGCAGGATGTCGCGCGCCTCGTCGGCAGTGATCGGCTGCTCGAACTCCAAATTCACCGCCTCCGAATGGCCGATGAACACCGGCACCCGGACGCAGGTCGCGGTCAGCTTGATGCGCGGATCCAGGATCTTCTTGGTCTCCGCGACCATCTTCCACTCTTCCTTTGTAAACCCGTCCTCCATGAAGACGTCGATGTGCGGGATGACGTTGAAGGCGATCCGCTTGGTGAACTTCTTGGCCGAGATCGGATCGGCCACGAAGACCGCCCGCGTCTGCTCGAACAGCTCGTCCATGCCTTCTTTTCCCGCTCCCGACACCGATTGGTAGGTCGCGACCACAACGCGCTTGATGGTCGCGCGGTCGTGCAACGGCTTCAGCGCCACCACCAGCTGGGCGGTCGAGCAGTTCGGGTTGGCGACGATGTTCTTCTTCGAGAAGCCGAGCACCGCGTCGGCGTTCACCTCGGGCACGATCAGCGGAACGTCGGCGTCGTAGCGAAAGGCCGACGAGTTGTCGATGACCGCGCAGCCCTGGCGGCCGATGCGCGGCGACCACTCCTTGGAGACGGCGCCGCCGGCCGACATCAAGCAGAAGTCGGTGTCGGAGAAGTCGTAGGTGTCGAGCGCCTTCACTTTCAGCGTGCGATCGCCGAAGGAAACCTCGGTGCCGACCGAGCGGCGGGAGGCCAGCGCGACGACCTCGTCGGCCGGAAAGCCGCGCTCCTCGAGGATATTGAGCATCTCCCGGCCGACATTGCCGGTAGCGCCCGCGACCGCAACCTTGAAACCCATTTGAAAAACTCCTGTCCCCGGACGAATCCCGGAGAGGGCGGGAGCTTTTACGCCGTTTGGGCAGAGAGTCAACGAGAGCGCCGCTGCATGACTTGACCCGCTTGGCAGAGGGCATAGTGTCACCACGCGAAGCCCAAGGAGGATGCCATGCGTTGGCCCAGCGACGGATTCCTTGGCGGGATTGTCCTCATTGCATGTCTGGTGCTCGGCTTTCCTGCCATTGCCCATCATGGATGGTCGTGGACCGAGGAGGAAACCTTCGAGCTCAAGGGCAAGATCGTCGAGATCTATGTCGGCAACCCGCACGCCACGCTCGACGTCGAGTCGGACGGCGCCGTCTGGCGGGTCGAGCTCGCGCCTCCGGCGCGAACCATCGCAGCCGGCTTCACGGAGGACGCGGCGAAGGCCGGGGACGAGGTCACGGCCATCGGCAACCGGTCGAAGGACAAGGCGGAGCGGCGCATGAAGGCGGTCAGGATCATCGTCGGCGGGAAGACCTACGACGTCTACCCCGACCGCGTGCCCAGCAACTGACCGCTCGGGCTCTCGGCGCATGGAGCTTCTGCAGGGCCTGGAGCATTCCGGACTGGTGCGCGCCGTCAAGGCGTCGTTCCTGACCTACCCGTTGCTCAATGCCGCGCATATCCTGGCCGTGGGCGCGCTGCTGACGTCCGTGCTCCTCATCGACCTGACGATGATGGGTTCGATCCGCTCGGTTCCAGAGCGCCCCTTCCACCGGCTCATGCGTCGCGTGGCGCTGATCGGCTTCGTTGGCGCCGTCGCCACCGGCTTATGCCTGTTTGCCGTGCGCGCGACCGAATATGCCGCAATGCCGGTGTTTCTGGCCAAGGTGGCGCTGATCGCCCTGGCTGGCGCCAACTTCCTGCTTTTCCTGCGGCTGGAGCGGCGAACGCCTGAGAATGAGCGCCCAGGCGCCGCGGCGCGCCTTCTGGCCATGGGCTCGCTGGCCTTTTGGTTCGCCGCCTTCCTGTGCGGGCGCTTCATCGGCTTTTTGGCCTGAGGCGCAGCGCCTAGAAATCGCTGAGCTTGATCGCCGGGTCGTAGTCCACGCCTTCGACGTCCTTCACCACGGCCTGCCCGCAGCGCATCGTCTTCGTCTTTGCATCATAGGCATAGGCCGGCGAGCCGAAGAGGTGCCAGCCCTTGTTCATGGCTGCCGTGACCTTGTGGCAAAAGCTCGCGTCGTCGGGACCGGTCAGGTAGCGATAGAGTTTCATTCTCGGCATCCCTCTTTTCGCAAAGCGCTAGCCCGTTCGGGAGGTCGCGGCGGTTGCCCGGGCAAGCAGCGCCTCGGCCTGCTCGAGGTGCAGCCGTTCGACCATGCGGCCACCCACCGAGACGACGGCGCGGCCGGCGTTCTCCGGCAGCGCGAAGGCAGCGATGACCGCCCGCGCCTCCTCCAGCGCCGCCGCCGTCGGCGAGAACGCCGCATTGGCGGGTGCGATCTGGTCCGGATGGATCAGCGTCTTGCCGTCGAACCCGAGCGCCGCGGCCTGCGCGCATTCGGCTTCGAACGACGCCGCGCCGCGATAGTCGTTGCTGACGCCGTCGAGCACGTCGAGCCCGCCGGCCCGCGCCGCCAGCACCAGCTGGAGAAGCCATGGCACCAGGGTGTTGCGGTCCGGCGAAGGCCGAAGGCCCGTCTCCTTGACCAGGTCGTTGGTGCCGGCGACCAGGCAGCTGAGCCGCGCGGCCGGGTCTCGCCCGAGCTCGGCGATGGCACCGCAGTTGAGCAGCGCCCGCGGCGTCTCGATCATCGCCCACAGCGCGATTCCTTCGGCCTCCTCCTGCTCGTCGAGCATCTCGTCGGCGTCGAGGATGTCACGCGCCGTCGCCACCTTGGGCAGCAGGATCGCCTCCGGCCGGCAGGCCGCGGCTGCCTTCAGGTCGTCGGGACCCCATTCGCCGGACAGCGGATTGACGCGAATAACGAGCCGCAGCGGCGCCGGCAGGGACGCTTCGGCCAGCGCGGCGAGGCTCGCCCGACCCGTTGCCTTGTCGGCCGGCCCCACAGCATCCTCCAGGTCGATGATCGCCGCATCGCAGGCAAGCGACGCCAGCTTGGCGCGTGCCCGCTGATTTGTCGCGGGGACGTAGAGCACGGAGCGCAGCAGGCCGCCGGGGCGTGGCATCATGAGCCCTTCTTGCCTTGCCCCAGCCAGCCGTGCAAGTGCTGCGGAGGCATTGCCGGCTGCCGCCGAGCGCGCCGCCGGCGGATCGGAGCACGAGGCTCATGAGGAATTTCGACATTGTCATCATTGGCGGGGCGATCGTCGGCAGCGCGGTCGCCTACTATCTGCGGGAGGAAGGCTTCACCGGGTCGATCGCACTGGTCGAACGCGATCCGCAATTCGCCCGCTCGGCCACGACGCTCTCTGTCGCCTCGATCCGCCAGCAATTCTCGATTTCCCAGAACATTAGGCTTTCGCAATTTTCGCTGTCGCTGTTCCGGCGGCTGGAGGAGGAGTTCGGAGCCGGCGCCGACATCGGCTTCCGCGAGAAGGGCTACCTGATGCTGGCCAGCGAACGGGGCCTGCCGGTGCTGGCCGCAAACCACGCAACCCAGCAGGCGGCCGGCGCCGACGTCGTGCTGGAGGACGCCGAGGCGCTGAGGCGACGTTTCGCCTGGCTCTCGACCGACGGCATCGCCGCCGGGGCATTCGGCCGCAGTGGCGAGGGATGGTTCGACGCCCATGCCCTGCTCGCCCTTTTCCGCACCGCACTGAAGACGCGCGACGTGACCATGGTCGCGGCAGCTGCGGTCGGCATAGACGTGGCGGGCGATCGTGTGAGCGGGATCGTGCTCGACAGCGGCGAGCGACTCGGTGCAGGGCTCACCGTCAATGCGGCTGGCCCGCAGGCCGGCGAAGTCGCCGCCATGGCCGGCATCGCCCTTCCCGTCGAGCCGCGCAAGCGCAACGTGTTCGTGTTCGAGGCGCATGACCGCTTCGACGACATGCCGTTGATGGTCGATCCGTCCGGCGTCTATGTCCGTCCCGAGGGGTCCGTCTACATCACCGGCGGCGCTGAGTCCGAGGTCGGCGAGGCGGCCGCGGCCCCGGACGACTTCGATCCGGACTGGTCGCTGTTCGAGGAGGTGATCTGGCCGACGCTGGCCCACCGCATCCCGGCCTTCGAAGCCATCCGCCCGGGTCGCGCCTGGGTCGGTCACTACGACTACAACACGCTCGACCAGAATGGCGTCATCGGCCCCCACCCTCGCCTTGCCAACTTCCTGTTCGCCAACGGCTTCTCCGGCCATGGGCTGCAGCAGGCGCCGGCGGTCGGCAAGGCGCTGGCCGAATGGATCGCGCATGGGTCCTACCGCACCGTCGACTGCAGTGCCTTCGGCTATGAGCGAATCCAGGAAGGAAGGGCCTTCCGCGAGCTCAACGTCATATGACCGCCGTCGCGGCACGACCGCGGCCCTAGCAATTGCCGACGCCCCTGTGTAAAGCGGGGCGACAGCACGTACACACGGACGGGTCCTTCGATGGAAAAGTTCACCAAGCTGACCGGCGTGGCCGCGCCTTTGCCGATCGTCAATGTCGACACCGACATGATCATCCCCAAGGACTATCTGAAGACCATCAAGCGCACCGGACTGGGCACCGGCCTGTTCGCTGAGATGCGCTACCATGAGGACGGCTCGGAGAACCCCGAATTCGTGCTCAACAAGCCAGCCTACCGCAAGGCGCAGATCCTCGTCGCTGGCGACAATTTCGGCTGCGGCTCCTCGCGCGAGCACGCCCCCTGGGCGCTGCTCGACTTCGGCATTCGCTGCGTCATCTCGACCAGCTTTGCCGACATCTTCTACAACAACTGCTTCAAGAACGGCATCTTGCCCATCACTGTCAGCCAGGAAGACCTGGACAAGCTGATGGACGACGCCGCGCGCGGCGCCAACGCCACGATCTCCATCGACCTCGAGGCCAAGGAGATCCGTGGTCCCGACGGCGGCATGATCCGCTTCGACCTTGACGAGTTCAAGCGGCACTGCCTGTTGAACGGCCTCGACGACATCGGGCTCACCCTCGAGAAGGCCTCCTTCATCGACAATTTCGAGGAGCGGCTGGCGAAAACCCGCCCCTGGGCCTGACGGCCGTTCCGATGCGCAAGCTCGTCACCACCGGCTCGCCCTTCGAGAAGACGGCTGGTTACTCGCGCGCCGTCGCCGACGGCGACTGGTGCTTCGTGTCGGGCACCACCGGCTACGACTACGCCACGATGATCATGCCCGACGGCGTCGAGGCGCAGGCCCGCAACTGCCTGGCCACGATCGCCGCGGCGCTCGCCGAAGCCGGCTTCGCGCTCTCGGATGTCGTGCGGGCCCGCTACTATGTGACCGACGCGGCTTTCGTCGAGCGCGTCTTCCCGATTCTCGGCGAGGCTTTCGGCGACATCCGGCCGGCCGCCACCATGGTCGTCTGCGGGCTGAACCGACCGGAGATGCAGATCGAGATCGAGGTGACCGCGCTGCGCCGCCGTTGAGCGCGTGCGTTGCCGCTTGCACACGCCTGGCGAGGCGGCTAGCAAGGCTGGCGACACTTCACCCTTTCGAGGATCACCATGGCGACGCGAAAGCTTTTTCTGCTCCCCGGCGACGGCATCGGCCCGGAGGCCATGGCCGAGGTGAAGAAGCTCGTCGCAGCCTTGAACGAAAAGCTGGGTGCCGGCTTCGAGACCGAGGAGGGGCTGGTCGGCGGCATCGCCTATGATGCGCATGGCGCCGCCATCTCGGAAGCGGACATGGCGAGAGCCTTGGCGGCTGATGCGGTGCTGTTCGGCGCAGTAGGGGGCCCGAAATGGGACAGCGTTCCCTATGAGGTGCGGCCGGAAGCAGGACTGTTACGGCTCCGGAAGGATCTGGCGCTTTTCGCCAATTTACGCCCTGCCATCTGCTATCCTGCGCTCGCGGCATCGTCGTCGCTGAAGCCCGAGGTGGTCGAGGGGCTCGACCTTCTCATCGTGCGCGAATTGACCGGCGGCGTCTATTTCGGCGAACCCAAGGAGATCGTCGACCTCGGCAACGGGCAGAAGCGCGGCATCGACACCCAGGTCTACGACACCTTCGAGATCGAACGCATCGCCGGCGTCGCCTTCGAGCTCGCGCGAACCCGCCGCAACCACGTGACCTCGATGGAGAAGCGCAACGTGATGAAGTCGGGCGTGCTGTGGCACCAGGTGGTGACCGAGACCCACAGGGCCCGCTATGCCGACGTCAAGCTCGACCATATGCTGGCCGACGCAGGAGGCATGCAGCTGGTGCGCTGGCCGAAGCAGTTCGACGTCATCGTCACCGACAACCTATTCGGCGACATGCTCTCGGATGTCGCGGCCATGCTGACCGGGTCGCTGGGCATGCTGCCCTCGGCCTCGCTTGGCGCGCCCGACAAGCGCACCGGCGCTCGCAAGGCGCTTTACGAGCCGGTCCACGGCTCCGCACCCGACATCGCCGGCACGGGCAGGGCCAACCCGATCGCCATGATCGCCTCATTCGCCATGTGCCTTCGCTATTCCTTCGACATGAGCGGGGAGGCCGACAGGCTGGAGGCTGCGATCGCCGCCGTTCTCGACGAAGGGTTGAGGACCCGGGACATCATGTCGGAAGGAAAGGCCGAGGTCGGCACTGCGGCCATGGGCGATGCCGTTCTCGCGAAGTTCCTCGCCTCAGTTGGCTAGCAGAGCGTCGGAGAGATGCGCGGCGGTCAGACGGGGCCGCTATCCTCGTCCGCCGCTTCTGCCGCCTGTGCCCGGCTGAGCAACCAGAGCGCCGGCAAGGTGACGGTGATTGCGGTGACTCCGCCGATCAAGGCCAGCTTGTTGCCGAAGGCCAGCAACGCAGCCGTCACGCCGATCGCGCCGACGAACGCGATGAGGATGGCGCTCGCCAGCGAAGCGTCCTGTTTCATCCGATAGCACCGATTTTTGGTCCGTGATCGAGCATTAGGCGCCCACCGGTTAAGGACCTGTTGCAGGAAGCGCCGTAATGTTGAAGATCAGCGAGTCGTCGCATGGTCAAGCAGCCAGCAACGGGCAAGCTTGCGGTGAGAAACGGCGTCGTCGCGACAAGCCGATGGAGGGATTGGTGATGAAGGGACTTCGTTGGTGTTTGGCCTCTTCGGCCTTGCTTTTTCCGGTGGCGATGGCGGAAGCCACCGTTCCACTATCGTCCATGGGTGCAGTGGGCCAGGCCATCACGGCATGCTGGAAGCCGCCGGCCGACATAACCAAGTCGGCGGTGACCTTGGCCTTCAGCCTCAAGCGGGACGGCTCGCTGATCGGCAAGCCGCGCCCTACCGCCATCAACATCAACGGCGATGCCGACGTCCGCAAGCGCTTCATCGAGGCGGCCATCGATGCGGTGATCCAGTGCACGCCGGTCGAGCTGTCGGCCGATCTGGCACAAGGGATCGGCGGCCAGGTCTTCACCCTGGTTTTCGCCTCGCCCGATCAGCCGGCGGAGATGACACCGGACAACTAGCGGAGCCTCGCGCCTTCCATGGTTCCGGCCCCATGCTAGTATGGCGGCCGCACGAGGAGGCCCACCCATGGAAGAGCTGGACCGCGAGCTGGTGGCCGCCATGCGCGCATCGATCGAGGAGAGTGCGCTGGGACGGCGACCGATGGTCGACACGCTGGCGCTTGCGAAGGAGCTTGCGGAGCGCTTCCCTCACCGATCGGTCGGGGTGATACGCGCGATGATCAAGACCGAATGCGGCGTCCTTAGCATCCCGATCGCGGACAGCTGAATCGGGCCGTTCCCGCCTGACGCCCAAATCCCGCCTCAAACTGTGCCATTTCGAAACGATTTCGTATGGCACGCATCTTGCGACGTCTCATGCGTGGTTTCGCGGTTTCCTGGGAGGGGTGCCGAGATGCGTACCAAGCGTGCAGGTTCGAGTCGTGACATTGTGAGTATGGTGGAGAGGCGGGCGTCGGCCGGGAGGACGACGATCCGTCTCTTCGCCACCATACAGGCCGCATTGCTGGCCTTGGCGCTGCTGGCGCTGGCCGAGGGCCATACGGTGAAGCCGACGGCCCCTGTCTCGGTCCTGGCCAGCGTGGACTGAGCAAGGCTCTCAGGCCGCCATCCGCCGGCAGCTTTCAGCGCAGGCGCGACAGGCCTCGACGCAAGCCTCCATGCCGCCCAACCGCTCACAGTCTTCCGCACATTCCGTGCAGATCTCGGCACATTCCCTGCAGGTGTGCTTGTGATGCGGTGAGCCGATGAGCATGAAATGCGCCGAGGTCCGGCAGATCTCGGCGCAGGCCATCATCAGCGTGAAATGACGCTTCTCTGTGTGTTCGCCTCCAGTTTCCAGGCAATGTCCCATCGCTGTCGAGAGGCAGACCGAATAACAGCTCAGGCATTCCTCGATGCACTGCTTCATCTCTTTGCTCATGGCTTGCATGGCCGTTCTCCTTAGACCTCCCTCAACCCCGACCTCTGGCCGACGTTCCGATCCTGCTTGCCGCGGCCGCGGCGGGACATTACGCTGCGTCAGGGCCCGCGGAGAGCAAGGGCAGTCAGGCTTGGCAGCCAGCAGCTGAGGGATGGACATGATGACGAAGACTCGAAGGGTTGCAGTGGTTTTGGCTGCGGTTGCAGGAGGATTCGCCACCGCCGCGAACGCCGCCTCGCTCGAGGCGCTGCAGGGCGCTTGGACGATGGATGGAACGGGCTGCGACGATACCTTCGAAAAGGTGGGGTCCGACATCCGCTTCAAGGATCGCACGTCCACGCTGACGACCGGCATTCTGGTCAAGGGCGACAAGATCCTCGGCTCCAATCTGAGCTGCACGGCGGAGAAAGTGCGCGAGGAGGCCGAGAAGGGCACATACTCCGTGATGCTGAATTGCGCCGACGCGCTGATGTTCCAGACGGTATCGACGACGTTCAAGGTCACCGGCCCGGATTCCTTCCAGCGCTTCGACCCTGGATTTCCGGACATCTCCTTTGCCTATCAGAGGTGCAAGCTCTGACGAGCCAAATCGCGGCGCGGGCCCGCCCGCCTTGTCGTGTTCGCCCGAGCTGCACCGCGTTCCGCGAAGGGCGGATGGGGAAGCAGTGTCGCTTTTTTGAACTGGGAGATTTCAGGACAAAGCTGGGAGGGAAAAATGAGGACGTCAGGGACCACGCGTCGCATCTTGGCCATTCTGGGCAGCTGCATCGGTTTGGCGATCTGCAACGCATCAGCTCTCGCCGAGGATCCGCACGCCGCGGAGCTGGACGCCTTGCGCAAGGCGCTGTCGAAGTATGAGGACTACCAGGCTGCCGTGCGGGACCTTTATCTGTCCACCGTCGGCTGTGTCTACTATGGCGGCGAGATGATGGAAGGGCACATGCATTACCCGAAGGGCGGCATGGGAGTTCACTTCGTCAACCTCACCGTGACCGGCGCGCCCGACCCGATGCGCCCCAACGTGCTGATCTACGAGCCTACGGATGAAGGGTTGCGCCTGGTTGCAGCGGAGTGGCTGGTTCCTTTGGCGCCGGGAACGAAGCGGCCAAGCCTCTTCGGTCAGGAATTCCAGGGCCCCATGGAAGGGCACTATCCCCTGATCCCCACTGAGTTTCTGCATTACGATCTGCATGCCTGGCTGTTCAAGCCGAACCCGCTCGGCATGTTCAGCCCCACGAATCCCGATGTCACCTGTGACAAGTCGGATTTTGCCCTGTTGGAGAAACCGACCAAGCTGGTGCCCGAGCAGTAGCCTCCTCGTTCGAGGAGCGCGAACCCCGCTCTCCGAGGCCTGACTCACGGGTTCTTCCGGCGAGAAAGGCGTCATCGCACCGTCATGGGACCCTGCTAGGAATCTGGTCGCAGGGGGATCAGGTTCATGGGTCTGGGTATTCTGTTCGAAGCGAGCGCGAGACCGGCGGCTCCGCGCATCCGCAAACTCGACCTCGCCGGCAATTTGCTCCTCGTCGGCTCTCTCGTATTCGCGCTCGGCATGTTGGTTCATGACTTCGCTCAGTCCGAAGAGCCGGGTGCAGCGCATCGCAGCTGCATCGCGCTTGCTTTCAAGCAAGGCTATGAGAGCCGAGCCGCCGCCGTTCCATTCCTCGAGGAGTGCATGGGGACGATCGGCGCTGGCTGGGAATTTGCAGCCGACCAGACCCTCCATCCGGCGTGCGACCTCGGCGCGGACAGCCACTATGACAGCCGCTGCTGGCTCCCCATGCAACGAGCGCAGCAGGCGCCGTCGGCCGCTCAGCACAGCGCGATGCTTCGTTGAACTGACGGACGATCCACGCCCCGTCACAACTTCGAGTTCGCACAGGCCTTGAGCTTGTGCCATCCTCTGATCCCGCAGTCTGCGCAGTGTTTCGGATGCGGACGAGGTCGATCGGCGTATGAAGACGGTCTGTGGGCTTGCTGTTGCAGCTCTGGCTCTTCTTGGTGGGAGGGCGGAGGCAGAGAATCGTCCTTTGGCCGTGGATCTCGAGCTCGTTCTTGCTGTCGATGTCTCCTACTCGATGGAGATCGACGAGCAGAGAAGCCAGCGAACAGGCTATGTCGAAGCGTTTCTGCGGCCGGAGATCGTCGAGGCTATTCGCAGCGGCCCGTGGGGCAGGATTGCCGTGACCTATGTCGAATGGGGCGGCACAGCCGTCCAGGTCCTGCCCTGGACGCTCATCGACGGCCGGGAAACCTCGGCGAAGTTTGCCGAGAAGTTGCGCCAACAGCCCTTGCGGCGGATCTCCTTCACGTCGATCTCGAACGCGCTGGCCTTTTCACGAAGGCTGTTTCAGCTGAACCCCTATGCCGGGCGGCGACGAGTGATCGACATTTCCGGGGATGGCCCCAACAACGCGGGAACCCCGGCTCCCGTGGCTCGAAACAACACCGTAGCCCAGGGGATCGTCATCGACGGTCTTCCAATCATGCTCAATCGCGGTTCGGCATCGATCCCCGACCTTGATGCGTACTTTAAGGAATGCGTCATCGGCGGGCAGGGGGCGTTCCTGCTAAGGGTGTCAGATATCGATCAGTTCTCCGAAGCCATTTTCCGCAAGCTGCTGACCGAGATCTCGGGCTTGACGTTGAGCCGCCTCGCCCATCCCTCGCTTCACCTCGCCGACTATCGCCCCGTCTACAATTGCTTCGTCGGCGAAGAGATGCATGAGCGTCGGATACGGGAATAGCCCTCGTCCAGTCGCAGTCGATCTCTCGGCCACTCTCTCCGCGGTGCGATCAGACCTGGGCGGCTCCGGTCAAGAATGGCGCCGGCCATGTCGCCGGCGCGGGAGCCGCTTCCAGCGCCTCGTCGAGCGTCCCGAACAGGCGCTCCGTCGGAGCGAGAAACGGGTAGACGCTTCGACCTCGTCCGCGCCGCATCATTTCGAGACAGACGAGGACGCGGCCGTCTTCATCCGCCGCCTCCATGACCCGAACCCATGACAGGCGCCCCTCAATGCGCCGGTACACCGCTCGATCTCCCTGCCGCCATCGCGGCCCGGCCTGCTTGGCTTCGATCCGCGCCGACCACTCGTCAAAAGCAACCATCGTTCCCGCTCTTTCGTAAGACTGGACCTGAACACACAGCCCTGAGGCTCGCACAGGGAATCAGAAGCAAGCTCTGTGCCAGGTAAAAATGTTCTGTTTCGGCACGGCCCGTACAGGCGCTGAGCCTCGGGAAACGGGGCGAGATAGTTTAGAGACGACGAGACGACCTTGGTTCGCTGAACTCGGACTATCCCCGACTAGCGTCTTTGCATGGAGACCAGGACCAAATCCGGCCATTCTTCGTCGGGCTCGATCGTTGAGATGGTATGCGCCTTGATAAGCCAGAGATAGAATCGCGTTTACCAAGGTACAAGGCCGGGCTGGGCGCCATCGCGCCAGTCCGGTACACTATCGAGTCTGGTCTGAGGCCCGCACATGAAGATTCTATTGCTCACGGTCGCCATCGGGTTGCTGTCGGTGCATCAGGCTGACGCAGGGTGCTACGGTACGAAGCGTTATGCCAATTGCAACGACTATCAAGGGAACTCGTATAGAGTTCAGCGCCACGGGCGGAGCACAACCTTTATGAGCGGGCAGAACTCCCGCACCGGTGAACGTTGGTCCCGAGAGAGCCGATCGATTGGCAACACGACGATCCTGCGTGGTCGCGATCGCGACGGAACCAGTTGGTACATGCAGGAGCGAAAGTTTGGTCCCAACCGCTCCTGGTACGGGTCCGACAGCAACGGCAACTCGTTCAGTGGGCGCTGCGTGGGAAACGATTGCTGGTGATCCTCGGCATCTCTCTGCGCTGCGCGTAAGACGGCATGCTGTCCTGCTGAACCGCTGAGTTCGTCGACAGCTCGTCGGCAGGCCTCAGCAAGGCGCAGGTCTATCGCGCCCTCGCCTGAGGTTCATGAGGTCTGCTCGCCTTCGAGGATTTCTTGCGGCAAGGCACTAGCCATGCATCTCGACAATCGCGAACGGCAACTCATGTAGGGGGTATCTCGTTGTGCGGGGGGCTCAACGTGGATTTCCACTATGCGACTGCACCGAGGAAGGCTTTTCGATCACGTTCATCTGCGTGCCAGTGATCTGGATGCTAGCAAGCGCTTTTATCGTGCGGCCATAGAAGCGTGTCGGCCTGGCGTAGAAATCAACGAGGACCAAACGCACTTGCAGGCCGACGAGTTGTGGCTCGACGCGATTGGCGACGACGATCAGCCCTCACGCATCCACATCGCTTTCCAGGTGGAAGACCGGGCGACCGTCGAGCGCTTCTACAAAGCCGCGCTGGCCGCGGGCGGTCGCGACAACGGACGACCCGGAGAAAGGTCCTATCATCCCGGCTACTACGCCGCTTTTCGTACTTGATCCGGACGGCAACAACATCGAAGCTGTCTACCACGGAACGTCGAAACGCTCCGCAAGTTCAGTTGTCATTGAGGCCGGTTGACATCAGTCCCGCTGGTTGCCGATGGCCGCACCACCTATCACCGTGGTTGATCCCAAAACGGGCCCTGGAATTGATGACCCGAGCATACTTGTCTTCAAGGGTGACCAGCGTTGACCGGCGAGCAGCTTAAAACTGAATACGTCAGCAAAACGCTCAATGTGTGTCGCGCGGCGATGCTCGCAAATGAGGATCGCAATGTCGAAGACCATCTCAAGCTCTTGATCATGGCGTGAACAAATTAGTAACGACAAGCATCGATGCGACCGCACTTCCCGGAGGTCCGCTGTAATCTAGCTGGCTTGGTAAAAGTTGGGGTTCGGAAGTGCGCAGCCTCCTGCTCCTATATCGCCTCCTCGCCGGCTGGGCCGGATGAAGCCAGACAACCCTCAGAAGGTAGGATCAGGAGGGGGAAATGCCAGACCCGAATTGGGTTCTGATATTTTCAGATGGTACCGGGCAACGCGGTGTACGAGAAGACGACACCCGGAGCGTCAATGGAAAGCAGATCAAGAACACGAATGTGTTCCAGATGTATTCGGCCGTCGAGGGTCTCTCGTCCTTCAAGGCATTTTACGATGCCGGACTTGGGGCCCCTGACGAGGGAGAATGGAGCTGGTCGCGAACCTTTCGCAATTTGTGGAGCAAGGCGACCGGTTGGGGGATCACGGCCAACATCGCCGATTGCTATGAAGCGCTCATAGTCGAATGGAAGCCGGGCATGAGAATTGGTTTTTTTGGCTTCAGCCGTGGCGCCTACACGGTGCGATGCCTCGGCGGAGTCCTGGCGACCTGCGGCGTTGCCTTGATGAACGAAGGCGCCCCAATCTCCACGGACAGAGAGGGCACAGGCACGAAGCGGCGACGGGAGATAGCCGAAGAGGCGGTCGCGGTCTATAAGATCAAGGAGAAGCGCACGCGGCAGAAGGCAGGCGCTACGTTCGCGGCGAAGTACGCCGCGGCTCCGGTAATGCCGGACGTCATCGGGGTCTTCGACACGGTGAAGGCTCTCGGCCTCCCGGGAGTCATGAACATCGTGAACCCCTACAAGCACGAATTTCACGATACCGCACTCTCGATCCGGGTGCCGATCGGGCTTCATGCACTATCCATTGACGAGAACCGCAAGGAGTTTGCACCCGTGTTGTGGGACGAGCCCGACGGAGATAGTAGAGCGCCTAGCCAGATAATCGAGCAATGCTGGTTTCCCGGCGTTCACTCCGATGTCGGGGGCGGCTATGATGATGACGACGCGCTCGCCAACCTTAGCCTCGGCTGGATGCTGGACCGCCTCTCCCGTCTTGCCGACCTCCATCTGCCGATCCAGGTGAACCTCGATGGAAAAGTGCTTGGCAAGGCGCACGACGAGCGCACCGGCCTCGGTTTTTTCTGGCTGCCAATAGTACGTTCGATTAGGGGAAAGTCGGCTGACATCGATGCGCTGTGCGTAGATATCGAGAAGCGCTTCGACAGCTATTCACCCTCGTATCGGCCGAAAGTGTTGGCCAGACATCCTCGTGTGAAACGCTATTTCGAATCGTGACGGGCGGCTTCGTCCACGAACCCGGGAAACGCCGCCGCGAGCGAGGCGCTGGCCAAGTCTATCGCTTTTCTTCGAGTCTCGTCTCGAATCAAGCACGGCCAAGAAGAACAGCGACTTCTGGTTGACGTGCGAGCAGTAAACGACTAAACTAAGTTGAGCTAGTTGACGCTACCGTTAGTAAAGGGTCGGTTCATGTCCCACTCTATTTGTGCTGTGTTCGCGGTCGTTATGTTTGCAACTCTTGCTTTGACCGGTCCTTCGTTGTCTGTTGCCCATGCGCAAAGCGGCTGTGACCCCCGGGTCAGCAGCTGCCGATAGGTCTCGCCGGCCGGTCATCCTCCCATGAGCACCAACAACGGCTTGGTGCAGCTCGCGCAGGCTGCTGCAGACGACGGGCCCATTACCGAAATCGGCCAAGAAGTGGACCGCGCGGCCGGCCTACTGGCTGGCGAGAACTCGTTCTTGGTCTCGTTCCTGATCGGTGCGGTCGTAATCCTGTTCTTTGCGCGCAAACGCATTATGGAGTTCACATATCCGCCCAAGGGCGAGGCATTTGACTTCACCAAGATGCTGACAATGGACACCATCGTAGGACGCGACGTGTTCTTCAAGTCCTTCGTATTCTACGTAGTCCTGCTTGAGATCATCTACATTTTCGTCTGCACTTCGAAGCCGCTTATTCTACTGCTCACTAATAACCCGAGCCAAGCCGTGTTCCAAGGTGCTGCCTGGCCGCTCGGTGCCGCACTCATCGTGGTCGGTTTGCTGCCCTCTACGCCGGCGATCGCGCAGCTCGAGCAGATGCTGAGAGGGCTGGCGCAGCGCGCGGCCAGCATCCCCGGTCAGTTCTTCGGTCGCGTCACGAAGCTTTCGCGCAGCGAGATCGAGGCGCTCGCCAACGACGCGCCTGACTATAAGGGAGACCTGCGGCGCTTTTGGCGGATACACAATCTGCTCGTTGCGATGGGCACGTCGCGCGACCAGGCGGTCCAGATCGCTAGGAGATGCGTATCGGCCGAGGTGTTCGGCCAGTGGACGCTCGACGGCTCCTCGATCTGGAGCGAGGAGGAGTACGACAAGTACAAGGATATCATCAGCGTCCTAAAGCCGAAATCGGAGCTGCTGAAAGGCGACGTGGACCGGATGATTGTGCTCACGGAACGGCTAGACATCGTCAAGGAATGCCTGGCCAAGAACAAGGTCGAGGACCTCAGAGTGCCTTGGCCGGCCGAACTGCTGGACAGCATCGAACGCGACGCCGAGGCGGCGAAGCAGGCGATGCCCGAAGCGCCGACCTCCGAGACGGAGATTCTCGCCGCCAACAAATATGAAGAAGTTCACCGCGGCTGGCACAAGATCGAATACGACAGCTCGACCACGTCGAAGAGACTGTCGGCGCTGCTCTCGATCATCGCCGGGAACGACAGGGTGACGACCCAGTCGCTGCTCAACCAGGGTCAGGGCAGCAAGGAATCTGCCAGTGTGAGGGCCGGTCTCACCAAGCCGGATCCGGTGTTGCGCCGCTTCATCGAGATCCTCGAAGATCGTACCGAGCAGGAGACGTGGAGTAACTCGGCGATCATCAGTTGCCTGGTCGGCTTCATTGTTTGTGTGGCTCTGATGGTGCCATATTTCTACCTCGCAGACCTCGTGATCACCCGTTTCGAGGGCTACAAGGGCGTCGCCTTCGTCGGCGAACTCGGCCGCGACGGGCTGACGCGCGCCGCCACCATCTTCGTCGGGTTTGCGCTGTGCTCCGTCGTCGCCCTCTTTATGCGCTCCGTGCGGATCGAGGAAGGCGGGTGGCGCGGCTTCACCGGCTTCGCGACGTTTCCGTTCTCCGACTACTACGCCATCATCCTGTGGTGCAGTCTCGGCGCCTTCGTGCCCATTATGGTGGTCTATGTGCTAAACAACTACAATTGGACGGGAGATGGGCAGTCGACGCTGCTCAATAGTCTGGCTCCGCGGGAGATCGCGCAAGGCCTGGTGTTCCGGTATTTTCTGGGCTTTTCGTCGGTCGCGTTTGCCATCGGCACGTGCATCTTGGCCGACCTTTTCGACCGCGATGCCCGGGCCGGCAAGGTGGGAAACCACTACGCCGTTTGTCTGCGCATCTTCCTCCTGATCGCTACAATCCAGATCATCTGCCTCGGTCTCGACGCCAACAACACTGCCCACCCGGCGTTCTTCCTCAGCAATTTCTTCGCCGTCTCCTTTTTCGCGTTGCCCGCCATCCTGGCTTTTTCGCGCAGCTATCGGTCGAACAAGCTCGGCCAGGCCAATACCGATCCGCCAACACCGACCGCAACGGCGGACAACATCCGGACAAGTGCAGGCAACGGCGCTGAGACAAGGGCCTTGGATGCCATGGTCGCGGAGGCAGGCCCAGCGGACAAGGTCGCGAACAGCGGGGTCACAGCGCCAGAATCTCGATCGGAGAGGCAGTAGCAGCGGTCGGCGCTCGACGAGAGCGGTTTGCAGGATCACTCCTGAACCAAACTGCCTGAATTTGGAGTCGCGACCGGGCCGAAGGGGGAATGCGGCATGTCGAATTTCACTGTCCGGGAGTCTGTTGATGTGCGGCCAGACCCGGACCTAAGTTCCCAATCCGTCGGCATGATCAAGCCCGGTGACCGCATTCTGGTCTCCGTCCAACTCGGCGATTGGTCAAAGATCAACGGCACCGACGACACCGGCAATGTGCTAACCGGCTGGATCGCATCACGCTTCGTCAAGGAAATTGTCGGCCAAACGGTTCAGCTGCATCCTGAACCGCTGTCAGAGCAGTTCGAAGAGGTGACCGGTGTGCTCGATACCTTAGTCGAGCTCGCCAACTGGCGAAAGGTGAAGGTCACGTCGGGCAATGATGTCCGCGCCGGATGGGTCGATACCACGACCCTGGACGTCAACGAACCTCAGCCGCCGCCCGAGGAGGTTGGCGGCGGCGGCGATCGGCTGAGCCTCGGCGCCAACGAGCCGTTCCGGGCTGCGCTGCTCAAGGCGGAAGAGCTGACTGGGATTGACGCCTCAGCGCTCGCCGCACTTGTCGACGCGGAGGCGGCAAAGCTTGCCGGCGGGCCCAACAAGGGCCAGTGGGACCCTGAGAGCTTCAACGCCGGTTCCGGAGCGGCGGGGTTGACCCAGTTCCTTAGTAGGACTTGGCTCGACCATGCGCGCAATGCGGCCACTTTGCTCAACAAAACTGCCAAGCGCAAAGGCTTGGTAACCCCATTGGACGGCATCGTTGCAAGCCGCAAGACCGAATTGCTGGCTCTTCGCTTCGACCCGGAGCTGTCGATCGTCTCGGCTGCCGAATATGGCATTCAGAACTTGCGCGCGCTCGAAGATGCGGGGTTACTTCCGGACAGCATCGGCGATGATGAGAAGGCGCGCTACATGTACCTCGCGCACCACGAGGGCGCAAACGGTGCGCGGGCCTTCCTGCGCAAGCAGAACAGCAGCGACCGGTCCAAATTCGTCAAGCAGGTCGGGGCCCAGCTCGCCGGCGCGCTCACGCAGCGCGCCCGCGGCGACGTCGCGCTGGCCTATCGCGAATGGTTGAACGACTTCATCGACGAGCACATTCAGCCTATGAAGTTCCGGAGCAGGAACGGACCGTCCGGCGCGGTCGTGCTGGATGGTAGACCACTTGAATCGTTCGACGGTGCCGCGATCCCGATCGGCCAGTTGGGAGGCCAGGCGCGGCTGGTCGAGAAGGTTCAGCAGGCCCTTTCCAAGCTGGGCTATCTTGACCCCCCGCCGGATGGCCGCTGGGGGCCAGTATCGAACTGGGGGCTGGAGCGGTTCTGCGGGATCAATGGCCTTTCGCTCGGCATGGGATTCACGCGTGAGATCGCGAGGGCGCTCATTGGCCCGACCATTGTGCTGCCCGAGATCAAGCCGCGCGGCGACTGGTTCGACAAGGTCATCGCTTACATGAACCGCCACGCCTATTGGATCTGCCGGCACGCGGGTGCGGTCAACATCGTCTATTTGGAAGGTGTCGATTCGAACGGCACGGTGAACTTGGACCAGCCCAACGTCTTTAACGATCTGCGAATGGCCTTTACGATCGACGATTCGGGAACCCCGGTAGTCAGCGACTGGGAGGGGACAACCGAGCCGGGAATATTCTGGACGATGAACCCGATGAGTCCCCGCGGTGCGGCGCGCATTGCCTTCGGGCAGTACAAGGCTTGGGCCGTGGGTGTTCATCTCAAGGGGAAGGCCTCGGGCCACGAGGCTCTCGTGCAAGTGGCCGAGGTTACCGTCCACCGCGACCTCAACAAGGATTTCAAGCGGCTTAGCGACCGGACCGAAACCGGCCTATTCGGCATCAACCAGCATTGGGGCTACGACGCGCCGAAGGACGACCTTGGCAACACCAGCGCCGGCTGCTTGGTAGGGCGGACAAAGAAGGGACACCGCGAGTTCATGGCCATGGTTAAATCCGACCCGCGCTTCCTGGCCAGCCCGTCCTACAAGTTTGTCGCTGCGGTGCTCCCGGGCGACGAGGTGCTCGGCGCCACTTGACGCGCCGCCAGGGCAGCCTCGGCAAACACCGCTCCGCTTTTCCATCGAATTGTCCCATACCCTGAGCACTCCTGAACCGGTTCCAGGTTCTGGAAGATTGGTGGTCCGGTTCACACCCTGGGTATATATTGGATCCATGAACGAATAGACCGCGCCTTATGAACTAAGAGAGGTGGCCTGGGCTCTGACAGTAATAGCGACAACTGCTCTATACGAGCAAGTTCCATGCTGTTCTCTTTTGATGCATCGTCGAAGTCCTCATCGACCGCATGGAAGATGTTGGCATTCAAACCCTTGGCGTTCTGAGCTTGGATCTAGACGGAAACGACTATTACCTCGTTTGGGAATTCTGAGGGCCGGGATTTAGCCTAAACTTTTCATTTTGGAATAAAATGCGAACTTCCCTTCAGCAATAAAATGGAAGATTGAGTATGACGTAAACACTGTATGGGATGTGACGGACTATCAGGGCGCTTCGCTAGCAGCATTTGCTGAGTTGCTTTCCGACTTTTTCTCACACAGTTATTTGCGGCAACGGGTGCCAACGCCTTCTTCATTAGAAACGAATACCTTCCGCATTTTGCTGATGCTCCCAAGAGCATGGACGATACCTTCGTTGAATGCCGTTATCAGGTTTTCAAGCAGTGGGGACACCCGCCTGCCGCGAAAACCGTTGAGAGAATGCTCATGGCGCTCTGAACGCCTAGCCTGGAGCGAGGCCACGAAGGCGCACAGCGGCCCCCTCGGTGGCTTAGCGGAGCCCAAACGGCGGAGCCCTGGGCTTTCTGCAGAAGTCCCCTTTCCATATGCCGGCCCATTGGATGTCCATTGGCGCCGGCGCTGGACAGCGGCCGAGGCCCGGCTCTACCTGTCGGGAATGTCGGCTAAAGCCCGAGGGGTGGGAGAGTCGATCCTTGCCGGCCACAAGGCTGCATTTGCAATGCCGAACGAACTGGTCGACCTGGCCGCCCACGCCGACAAGGTGCTTTGCTACTGACTGGCTAACCAAGATCGCATCGCTTCTGATCGACCGATTACTAGTCGGCAAATCGAGAAGGCCTGAAACCATAAGCCAATGTTCCACCCTCGGTTGTTCGCAAACTTCCCCACGCTGTGACTTTTGCGTTGAGCGGGATGTCATCTCGGCGAGCGAGTGACCCAACCTGGGTTGGTGAAAGCGTCAGTCAGTGATTGTGCCATATGTGCAACATAGTGTTGGTAATGTGCCGCCACTGAGAGCTATTACTGGCCTCATAGTTGCCTTTGGGTCTGCGCAATGTCAGGTTGAAGCGATTGTATGGGCCAACGCAGGGCATATTGGCGCATCCGAATCCTGTTGAGGGAGAGGGATATGACGCGTGCCGCAGGTGGGATCTCATTAATTGCTCTAATCGCCGCCCTTGGCTATGGGCAAGCGGCCCAGGCGCAGGACGTCAGTACCCTACCTTGTACATCCTCGTCACCAACCAGTACTTGCGGACTGAACGCGTTCCCCGGCGAAGGATGGAATTTCATCCCGGGTGAAGCCATAGCCTTTATGAACCAACCTTCTACCGCCCTGAGCATCTACATGAACGGGCGTGGTTTGTTGGTACCAACACAGACCCTTACGGTCTCCGGTACCAACATGACCGGTTATTATGTGAATGGCAGTACCGGCGGCACAGCCAACATCAACATCCAAAACGGCGCCATCGTCGATCTGATTGAGGCCGGCGGCGCGCTCGTGACAAATGTAAATATCACTGTCGACAACTCGACGTTGAACGGCGCGCAGACGGGTATGATCTACGATCCTTTCAATGGCGGCAACAAGGACTTCACGCGGGGCTCCGCCATTTTCGTGGATCTTCTGGACCTCGGCACTCACACCATCAACGTGGTGAACGGAAGTCGATTGAACGGCAGTATCGTCACCGGCGGCTTGGGCGGTGCGCAGTCAGTCAGCGTCGATTCCAGCACCATCACCACAGGCGGCATCTATGTGGCTAGCCTTGGCGTCAATACGATTTCGCTGACCGACAGTACCCTAGATGCGACAGGCAGCGAGGTCGCCGCCGGTCTGGCCGACTTTGCACAGGAGCTCGCCAATGCGGGATATCCAGTCGACATATCCAACGTGGGCAACCTGGCCATCGGTCTGTTCGGCACGCAGAGCACACTGACTTTGGCAGGGAGCACTGTTACGGGCGACGTCGGCTTGCTCGGTATCGGAGCGAATGCCACGTACCAGATGTCGGTGACTGATAGTCAGATTGCGGGCAATCTGGTCCATCGTGGACAGGCCCCGGCCAGCGTAAATTTTGACGCCAGCTCGATCGTCGGCGACATACACGCCACCAACACTGATGTCGTTCTGCAGAATGCCTCGACGTTTCAAGGCGTGTTTGAGACCAGCGCCGGATCGACATCGAACCTCACGCTAGTCGACAGCACCTGGAACATGACCGGGAGCTCCAACGTCACCAATCTCACCAACGATCCAAGCGTCATCAACTTCCTGCCCCCGGTCGGCGATCCCACCCTGCTGTCCAGTTATAAAACGCTAACGACAACCAATTATGTCGGCGTGGATGGCCAGATCCGTCTCAACACCTACCTCGCTGGCGACGGCTCGCCCTCTGACCGGTTGGTCATCGACGGTGGCACGGCGACCGGCACGACCACGGTGATCGCAACAGATACGGGCGGCGGCGGCGCTCTCACAACCGGTGACGGAATCCTCGTCATCGACGCCGTAAACGGTGGCACCACAGCACCCGGAGCGTTTGCCGGATTTGGAGCGGCTGGCCCGTACGAGTATCTGCTTGAGCGCGGCGGTTTGACTGCCGGCAGCGAAAACGAATGGTTCCTGCGCAGCTCCGACGCTTCGGGACGGCCGCGCTTCCGACAGGAGGTTTCGCTTTATGCGGCCATGCCGGTGATGGCCCGTATCTATGGCCGAGAGCTCATCGACACGCTGCACGAAAGGATGGGCGGTGATGCTCAATTGCTCGGTCCCGCCAACGAGGGTGTTGCTCCCGACGGCGCCTGGGGCAGGGCCATCGGCTATTGGGGCCATCGGGACGGTGATTCGGCTGGCATCCTTGGTGGGGGCGGCCCCGCGTTCGACTATGACTTTGGCGCCCTACAGGCCGGTCTCGACCTCTATCGAGGTGACCATGCGAACGGCCAGCGTGACAATGCCGGCATCTACGTTGCGTTTGGCCACGCGAACGCCGACGTCGAGCACAACCTCTTGGGGCGCACCTTCAAGGGCGGCGAAAATGATTTCGACGCCTACAGCGTCGGCGGTTACTGGACGCGCTTCGGCGACAACAACTGGTACCTTGACGGGGTCTTGCAGGGTACCTGGTACGAAGACATGACTATGACAGGCCGGCGTGGCCTGCGCGACGGCGAAACAAACGGCTTCGGCCTCGCCGCTTCAATCGAGGGTGGATATCCGTTCCAACTTGGCGGCGGCTGGGTGCTTGAGCCACAGGCGCAACTCGTCTACCAAGCCCTCAACATCGATGATTTCAACGACGGTGTATCCGATGTCCGTTACTCCAACACCGATTCGTTGGCCGGCCGAATTGGCGCACGCGCAACGCAGGAGTGGGATGTCGGCGGCGATGCGAAGCGCAAACTCACCGTCTGGGGGCGCGCTGACCTCTGGTACGAATTCCTCGACGACCCGACCACCGAGTTCTCGTCGGTCGCTGGCTTCATTCCCTTCACCGCCGATGCCGGCGACACTTGGGCAACGCTGGGTATCGGCGCGGCTATGCAAGTTGCCGACAACGCGAGCGTTTTCGGCAACGTCAACTATGACGTCGCCTTTGACGGCGACGCCGACGCCTGGGAAGGCAAGCTCGGCGTAAAGGTCCGATGGTGAACGGCACGAGTGAGGGATGCCCGATCTCAGACGCCGCGCCCATGACAGGTCTACGGTCTGCTGTAGCTCGGCACCTGGTACAGTGGAGTCAAAAGAGCGACGGTATCAGAGACGGGTGGCGCGGCTGGGCGCAACACATATGGTCTCCAACTATCGTGGACGCCCAAAATCATCAATACGGCTCAACTATCAATCGCCCAACCAAATCTGCCGTCAGATCCATCCACGTTGCTCCGGAATGACTTCTTCCAATGTGGTGCCGAGGTCGGTCCGTCCTTGGGCGAGAGAAACTCGGCGTCAAGGAAATCGTCGAGGAATATTTGGTGGTCGACTACGTTGGCGATTTCACGCAGGCGTTCTTGTGTTGGCTAGGGGTTGTGTTGTAGCGCGGGAGCGATTCCGCAAGCTTGTCGCCAAAGAAGGCTCTAACCTCAGCCAAGAGCGATGTCCCCGGTTCGAAGCCCTCAAACAGGTTGTCGAGAAATTCTGCGGGCAACGCCTTGAAGGTCTGCTGACTGCTCATTGGCTCATCGATTGACTGTGTCGGAATTGTAACCGGATATCTTCCTAGTCATTCATTCGCGCCGCATGCCGCCAAGCGTTCGCACGTATCGTCGTAGCGCTCAATCTTTCACCATATGACATGTCCAACTGCATCAGGCGGAGTGCTAGTTCGTCAATTGCGCTTGCGGTCCAGATAAGATCTGGATGAGAGATTGGGGCCTCTTCGCACCCGTCTTTGCCCGAGTTGTTGATTGGCAGCAGATCCTGATCTTGAGGGCTTGCAGATGCAACAGCACCATGGATGAGGCGGTCGCGCTTGTCCTTCAATGCCATCGCATCGTCAACGACACGCACAAGCTCGTTTGTTCCGAGGTGCCCCGAGAAGTCTTGCTGGAGGATCTCTTTGAAACGATCAACGCTGTCGCAGCGAGCCACGCGCGAGAAGCCTTTGATCCTGCTTGTTGGCTGGGTCAGTAGCCCAGAACAGCTTGTTGTTCAGACGTTGTTCAAGGATCGCCCACTTTATCGCAACCAATCCGATTGCCTTCAACATGGCATCGCCAGGTACATGAATAAGCTTTTGCTTTTGCCTTCGACATGACTGTTCCACTGAAACGTCTCTGGAGGGCCGGTTCCCGAACTACGCGGGGCCGAGCTCATAGACAGCGTCGATCCCTGCCACGTGGCTTTTCCAGAGTGGTCGTCCGTATCCGTCGAACGTCAGCCCGTGCAGGAATTCACGATGCTCGTCCGGCAAGGCTAGGTCTCGTAGAGCCTGGTATCGCTTTGGCAAGATTTCCATTTCATTGATTGAGATAGCGCACCCTGCCAGCTTCCCGGTGAAGCCGGAACCGGAACACAGCTGAAGGAATTCCTCCGGCCGATACCATCGCGAGATAGGGCACTCCTCCGTGTCGGTGCTGCGCTTGAAGGACTCCTCCAGCGGCAGGCCAGCGTCCATCTTCCTCACTATCCGCCTCTCGTAGGCCACGAACAGATGCAGCCAAATGCAATGATAATTGTAGACCATGATCCTGGCCGTGCCGGATGGCTTCAGGGTGCGTCTGAACTCCTTGAGGATAGCTGAGGGATTTGGCGTGTGGTGGATGACCCCTGACGAGTGAATATAGTCGAACGTTCCGTCCTCAAATGGTAGTCTTGGTTTGTCTTCCTCAAGCTGCACGAGCTCGACAGAGTCTCCGCCATGGAGCTGCAGGCGCTCCCTTGTCTCCTTCAATGAAGCCGGCGAGATATCCGCCCCTACAAGCCGAGCCGGATTGGAGAACTCATAGAAGCCGACCAGGTCGTGACCCGGGCCACAGCCGTAGTCCAGGATCACTTTGCTATCATGACCGGAGCACGGCATCAGCTCGTCATAGAAGAGATACTGGGCGTTTCGCCACCGAAGGTCGTTCAGTGACTCCTCACGAGACGCAAACTGCCGGTGCGATGTGACGTTGTATGAGGTCCAGTACTCGGTGTTGGTCAAGGCAGGTGTAGGCGCAAGTCTCGCCTTCGCGACACGCCGCAGCCGGCCGACAATAGCCCTCGCCTCTTTCAGCATGCCGACACCCTCCATCTGTTCGCCAGTGTGCCCGCACAGAGTCCAACGTCAACACCTGCTCGCCCGCTCGCCGCAGACCGGATAGATGAGGCGTTCTACCGGCAATTATCTTTGTGCTTGATCGCCTCGCTTGACGATACTTGTCTTGTGTCATTGCCAGTCAGCCTCGGCTTCCTATTTTGAAAAGAAGCGGGCCAGGTCAAAGGAAACGGCAATGAGATACCTCGCAGCGGTAAGCGTCATCGCAATATTTACTGGCCAGGCTGACGCCGCCTCGCAGGTCCGTTCGTCGAGTATGTCATGCAACGCGTTGAAGGCTGCCGTGGCTGAATCGGGTGCGATGACCATCCCTTATCAGTCATCCCGAGCGCCCGAACTTCGGCTCTATGATCGGTTCGTGCGCGGTACCCAGTTCTGTGCGGGTGATGAGGTCACTGAAGTGAAATTCGTTCCCGCTCAGGATACACCCAATTGTGCGCTATCTAGGTGTGTACCTATCGATTGCGGTCCAGGAAACGACCGATGATCGATCCTGAGGGGCGGATATGTCAGACGTTCTCGGCGGATGCCTTTGCGGGCGGTTCGATATGAGGTGAGGCAGATCACGCGCGTGCACTATTGCCACTGCGGTATGTGCGAAGCGCGTTTGCTGTGCTCGCGTGGGTGCCCGCTGACGATGTCACCTTGAAAAGGGGGACTCCAACCTGGAGCCGCAGTACAGGTACGAATCGGAGTCACGCCTGCTCAGGGTCCTTGATCAGGCAATCGATACCGGCACGCCAGCAGGCAAGGCACGACGTCCTTGAAGTCTTTGAGGCCAAGGTGCGAGAGTGCTTTCGGGTTCGGCGCCACCGATCAAGTGGATCGGTGACGAGGCGATGGTGGCTTTTCCGAACCCGGAAGCTGGGATCCGGGCCCTTGGTCAGCTGCTTCAAACTTGTCGGGCCGAACCGCGGATACCGCTGACGCGGTCCGGAGTGAACCATGGCCCTGTCATCCGCAGAGGCGACGACATCTTCGGGTCGACCGTAAATATCGCGGCGCGAATAACGGCATCGGCAGCGCCCGGGCAACTGCTCGCGACCCAATCCATCGCCGACGTTGCGCATGCCGA
>JBEVJK010000112.1:0-2563 GCA_040510195.1 Mesorhizobium sp.
CGGGCGCGGCATGATCGATCTCGCGCCCGCGCGTCTCTTCGACCTCACCGGCCTCGCCGCCCTGGTCACGGGTGGCGCCAGCGGCATCGGCCATGCGACCGCCCGCGCCTTGGCGGCTGCCGGCGCGACGGTCGTGATTCTCGACCGTGCGGACCCCACAGCCGAGGTTCTCGCCTCGGTCGGCGGCGCTGTCCCGGCCACCTCCGTCGTCGCCGACGTCACCAGCGAAGCCGATGTCAAGGCGGCGGTCGCGGCGGTGGTGGAGCGGCACGGCTCCATCGACATCGTCGTCAACAATGCCGGCCTCGCCATTCGCGACGCCGCGGTAAACCTCGCGCTCGAAGCCTGGGAGAAGGTCGTCGCCGTCAACATGACGGGCGCTTTCCTCGTCGCCCGCACCGCCGCCGCGGCGATGATCGCGCACGGCCGTGGCGGCAGCATCGTCAACACGGCCTCGATCATGGGCCTGTCGGGCGGCGGCCTCTACCCGAACGTCTCCTACCAGACGACCAAGGGCGCCATCGTCAACATGACCCGCGCCCTCGCCGTCGAGTGGGCGCCGAACAAGATCCGCGTCAACGCCGTGGCGCCGACCTATGTGCGCACGCCGTTCATCGCGCCGCTCCTGGCGCAGCCTGAGCTGGTGAAGCGGATCGAGGACATGACGCCGCTGCGCCGCCTCGCCGAGCCGGAGGAGGTCGCGGCCGCGATCCTCTATCTCGCCAGCCCGGCCGCCGGCATGGTTACCGGCCATACCCTGCCGGTCGACGGCGGTTTCCTGGCACAATGAGCCAATTGAGCTGACCTTACGTAAGTATAGAATAAAATCTTATTCAGTATCTGGTAGACAAATGCCGCACGACTATTTCAGATGCGCCGGCGAATGTGCTGGCCGTGTCTCCTTCGACGGTCCGCTTGCGGCAGGATCAATGCATGAACAAAAAGATCGTCGAGCTGGCGTCTGGAATCGTCGCGGCCTATGTCGGCCACAACATGGTCCGCTCGGGTGAGATAGCGGGCCTCATCCAGACCGTGCACGGGGCGTTGGCGCGGCTCTCGACCGACGCGGTCGAGGCGCCCGCAAAGCCCCTCGTGCCGGCGGTGCCGATCCGCAAATCGGTGACGCCGGACCATATCGTCTGCCTGGAGGACGGGCGCCAGTTCAAGTCGCTGAGCCGGCATCTGAAGGCCGTCTACGGCCTGACGCCGGACGAGTACCGCCGCAAATGGAACCTGCCGGCCGACTATCCGATGGTGGCGCCGAGCTATTCGAAGCAACGCTCGCGCCTCGCCAAGGAGATCGGCCTCGGCATGCGCAGCCGCCAGGCCGCGACGCGCGGCAAGTCCGGCCGCGCCGGCTAGGGTCCGGTCATGCCATTGTCCCCCCCACCTCTCACTCCTCCCCCGCTTGCGGCGGGGAGGAGTGAGAGGTGGGGGGCGGCCACGACTCGCGCCCGCTGCGCCTCACGTCTTGCGCTCGGCCTTCTTCGTCTTGTGCTTCGGCAAGCCGCGCAGAAGGTCCTTGAGGCCTTCCTCCTGCACCATGTCGGCGGCGGTTTCGGGGTCGACCCAGACGACCTCCCGCTCGGCCTTTTCGCGCCACGACTGGAGGGCGGCCTTCACGCTCATTCGGTAGACCGTCACCCGGACCCAGTCGAGATGCGTGCCGCGGTGCTTCCAATAGCCATAGGCCCCGATCGGTTTCGACCCCGCCCGCCCGACGAGCCCCGCTTCCTCGCGCGCCTCCCGGGCCGCGGCGGCGTGGTCCTTCTTGCCGCGCATCGGCCAGCCCTTGGGCAAGGTCCAGCGCCGCGTCTGCCGCGTGGTGACGAGGCACACCTCAACCGCCCCGGCGACGATGCGCATCGGCAGCGCGGCGACCTGGCGCCGCGCCTTTGCTTCCGCCTCGGCGATTTCGAGCGACAAGACCATGATGCGTACTTAGACAGTGCTGCGCCGAACCGCCAGCCAACACTCTCCAGGCAAGGAAATTGTGCTGGGTTTTCAACAGCCTGCACACCATGCCGAAGATCGGGGAGAAGTTTTTGTCGGCCTCATTGTTTCGCCGGCCCGTCGTCCCTCGCCACCGGCAGAATCGAATCGAGGGCGTGGCGGCGCGGTTGCAGGAGGAGCGCGACGAGGCCGGTCCAGCCGGTCTGGTGCGATGCGCCGAGGCCCTTGCCGGTGTCGCCGTGGAAATATTCGTTGAAGCTGATCAGGTCGCGGAAATGCGGGTCGTCCTGCAACATCGCATTGTCGCCGTTGAACGGCCTCTTGCCGTCCGCGCCGCGCAGGAACAGCCGCGTCAAGCGCGCCGACAGCTCCTCGGCAATGCCGACGAGGCCGAGAAACTTGCCCGAGCCGGTCGGGCACTCGGCCTCGAAGTCATCGCCCTAGAAGCGCTGGAACTCGTAGAGCGCCTCGCTGATCAGGTAGTTGATCGGCATCCAGACCGGGCCGCGCCAGTTGGAGTTGCCGCCGAACAGATTGGTGTTGGATTCGCCGGGCTCATAGTCCGCGCTGAAGCGCTGCCCGCCGCACTCGAAGACGAAGGGCTTGGCCT
>JBEVJK010000113.1:0-5195 GCA_040510195.1 Mesorhizobium sp.
GTCGAGGCCTATCGTTATGCCGCCGAGAACGGCCAGATCGGCGCCACCTGGAAGCTGGCGCGGATGTACGCCGAAGGCGATGGGGTGACCCGCGACGACTACGAGGCGTTCAAGTTCTTCAACGAGATCGCCGAGCAGGACGTCGAGCCCGGCAGCCCGGAGGAGAGCTACGTTTCTGACGCTCTGGTGGCGCTGGGGACCTATCTGAAGCAAGGCATCCCGGGCAGCCCGGTGTCGCCGAACCCGGCGGCGGCGCAGGAATACTACATGCGCGCCGCAGCCAACTATCGCAACCCGGTCGCCCAGTTCGAGATGGGCAAGATGTTCCTGGCCGGGGACGGAGGCGTCAAGGCAAGCGTGCGCCAGGCTGGCCGCTGGTTCCAGCTGGCCGCCGAGAAGGGTCATGCGGGCGCACAGGCGACGCTCGGCAATCTGCTGTTCCAGAGCGGCCGGATCGTGCGCGGGCTGGCGATGATGACTGCGGCGCTCGAGCGGGCCAATCCGATAGACCGAGGGTGGATCCGCTCGATGCAAGAGGAAGCCTTCTCGCTGGCCGGCGAGTCGGACCGCCGCACGGCGATCGCGCTTGCCGAGGACATCCTCTCGAAGGGCAATGGAGACACGCCGGACGGCGCGGCGGCGGGGGCCGCGCGGCCTGACGGTGGCGGCGGGACGCCCGGGGCGCAGCGCGCCTCGGGCGGGCGCCGGGCGTCGGGCGGCGGCGCGCCCAAATAGCCGCTGGGATCGTTAGAGACTGAGCACGACGGCCGTCGGCACGTGGTCCGACGGCTTCTCCCAGGCGCGGACATGCTTCTCGACGGAGGCGGAGCGCAGCCGGTCGGCGGCCTCGGGCGACAGCATCAGGTGATCGATGCGGATGCCGTTGTTCTTCTGCCAGGCGCCTGCCTGATAATCCCAGAAGGTGTAGATGCCATCGGCGTCGCTGACGGCGCGGATCGCGTCGGTGAAGCCGATATGGGCCAGGCGGCGGAACGCCTGCCGGCTCTCCGGCTGGAACAGCGCGTCGGTGACCCAGGCCTCGGGGTTCTTGGCGTCGATCGGCTCCGGGATCACGTTGTAGTCTCCGGCGAGCACCAGCGGCTCCTCCAGGGCCAGGCGGTCGGCGGCCCAACGCTCCAGCCGCTCCATCCAGGCGAGCTTGTAGACGAACTTGTCGGTGCCGATGGGATTGCCATTGGGGAGATAGAGCGAGGCCACCCGCAGCGCCCCTGAGGGCGTCGAGAAGACCCCCTCGATGAAGCGCGCCTGCTCGTCGGTATCAGCGCCCGGCAGGCCGCGGCTGACCTCGTCGAAGCGCAGCTTGGACAGGATGGCGACGCCGTTGAAGCCCTTCTGGCCGTGCGTCTCGACATGATAGCCGAGCGCCTCGACCTCGGCGCGGGGGAACTGCTCGTCGACCGACTTCAGCTCCTGCAGGCAGACGATGTCCGGCGCGCTTTCGGAGAGCCAGTGCGTCAGGTTGCCGATGCGGGCCCTGACGCCGTTGATGTTCCAGGTGACGATTTTCATGAAGCGCTCGCGAGAGGCGCCCGGCGAAGCAAAAAGGGGGCGGGACCGGGACTAGATCGAGAAGCTGGTGCCGCAGCCGCAGGAAGCGACCGCGTTGGGATTGCGGATCTGGAAGGACTGGCCCATCAGGTCGTCGACGAAGTCGATCACCGAGCCGCCCATGTAGACGAGCGACAGCTCGTCGATGAGAACCGTCGCGCCGTCCTTCTCGATCGCCACGTCGTCGTCGTTGCGCTCGCCGACGAGGTCGAACTTGTAGGAGAAGCCAGAGCAGCCGCCCCCCTCGACCGAGACGCGGATCGCCGTCTTGCCGGGTTCGCGCGCGACGATGGCCGCAATGCGACGCGCCGCGGCTTCGGTGAGATCCACCCTCATGGCAGTCTTGGCGTCAGCGCCCATCGCACGACCCTTCGGCGTCGTCTTGCATTGCTCTCGATACCATAGGTATGAAGCGCGTCGGGGCAAGTCAACCGGCGGCAGCGGCCATGCAGACGCACGAGCTCGGCGATATCGGCTTCGGCTACCGGCCGCGCGCCGCCTATGCCTCCGACCCGCTCAAGTCGCGCGGCCGGTTCGCCGACGAGCCTGAAAGCCCGACCCGCACGGCCTTCCAGCGCGACCGGGACCGCATCATCCATTCGACCGCCTTCCGCCGGCTCAAGCACAAGACCCAGGTCTTCGTGGCCCATGAGGGAGACCATTACCGCACCCGGCTGACCCATTCGATCGAGGTGGCGCAGATCGCCCGGGCGCTGGCGCGGGCGCTGCGCGTCGACGAGGATCTCGCCGAGGCGGTGGCGCTGGTGCACGATTTCGGCCACACGCCCTTCGGCCATACCGGAGAAGAAGCGCTCAACGCCAAGATGGCGGCGTGGGGCGGCTTCGACCACAACGCCCAGTCGCTGAGGGTGGTGACGCGGCTGGAGCGCCGCTATGCGGAATTCGACGGGCTTAACCTCACCTGGGAGACGCTCGAAGGTCTGGTCAAGCATAACGGACCGCTGACCGACGCCGACGGACGGCCACTCGGGCTGTCCGTTCCCCAATCAGTTCTCGACTTTTCAACGCTTTACGACCTGGAACTGGGACGATACGCGAGCATCGAGGCGCAATGCGCCGCGGTTGCCGACGACATCGCCTACGACGCCCACGACATCGACGACGGCCTGAGGGCCGGGCTGCTCACCCTGGAGATGCTGGCCGAGGCGCCCCTGGTCGGGCCGATCCTCGGCGCTGTGCGCCAGCGTTATCCAGGCCTCGACGCGGTGCGCACCGGCCACGAACTGATGCGGCGGCAGATCACCGCGATGGTCGAGGACGTGATCGCCACCTCGGCTGCGGCGATCTCCGCGGCGGCCCCCGCCTCGGTGGAGGCGGTGCACGACGCCGGGCGACAGCTCGTGCTGTTCTCGGAGCCGATGGCGGTAGCCGAGCGGGCGCTCAAGGGCTTCCTCTACGCCAACCTCTACCGGCACCCCGACGTCATGCGGGTTCGCGCCGAGGCCGACGGCGTCGTCCGCGACCTTTTCGATGCCTATTTCGCCGACCCCTCGGTCATGCCGGAAGGCTGGCGCGAGGTGCTGGTCGAGGCCGAGGACCGGATCAAGGCCCGTCACGTGGCCGATTTCCTTGCCGGGATGACCGACACTTACGCGCTCAAGGAACATCGGCGCTTGTTTGACCGCACGCCCGATTTGGGCTAGGGCCAGCCCGACAGGCCGCCGCCTGTCCCGCTGGCGACGCTCGCCGACCTTCCGGACGAAACCGATGAACATCTTTGCCGATTTCAATGAGCGGATAAGGAAGGCCGTTGAAGGCCTTGATTTGAAATCGAAAGATGGAGCTCCGGTCGACCTTTCGCGGATTTCGGTCGAGCCGCCTCGCGACGCGGCACACGGCGACCTTGCGACCAATGCGGCCATGGTGCTCGCCAAGTCCGTGGGCGAGAATCCGCGTTCGCTGGCCGAGCGCCTCGCCGCAGCGCTTGCCGACGACGCCGACGTCGACGCGGTTTCAGTGGCTGGCCCGGGCTTCGTCAACCTCAGGCTCGGCGACGGCTTCTGGAGGCGCCAGCTCGCGGTCGTGCTGGAGCTCGGCGCCGACTATGGCCGCTCGACGGCCGGCAAGGCGCGCAAGGTCAACGTCGAATACGTGTCGGCCAACCCGACCGGACCGATGCATGTCGGCCATTGCAGAGGCGCTGTCGTGGGCGATGCGCTGGCCAACATCCTGGCCTTCGCCGGCTTCGACGTCACCAAGGAGTACTACATCAACGACGCCGGGGCGCAGATCGAGGTGGTCGCCCGGTCGGTGTTCCTGCGCTATCGGGAGGCGCTCGGCGAGGCGATCGGCGAGATCCCTCCCGGCCTCTACCCCGGCGACTACCTGGTGCCGGTGGGGCAGGCGCTCGCCGGGGAGTTCGGGCGCGGCCTGCTCGAGATGCCGGAGAGCGAGGCGCTCGCCATCGTCGGAAACCGCACCATCGACGCCATGATGGCGATGATCCGCGCCGACCTTGCCCTACTCAACGTGCATCACGAGGTGTTCTTCTCCGAGCGGCGGCTGCATGCCGACGGCGCCAAGGCGATCCGGGCGGCGATCAACGCGCTGACCATCAACGGCCACGTCTACAAGGGCACGCTGCCGCCGCCCAAGGGCCAGAAACCGGAAGACTGGGAGGACCGCGAGCAGACCTTGTTCCGCTCGACCGAGGTCGGCGACGACATCGACCGGCCACTGGTGAAGTCCGACGGCAGCTACACCTATTTCGCTGCCGACGTCGCCTATCTGAAGGACAAGCTCGACCGTGGCTTCGAGGAGCTGATCTTTGTCCTCGGGGCCGACCATGGCGGCTATGTGAAGCGCATGGAGGCGTTGGCGCGGGCGATGTCCGGCGGCGAGGCCAGCCTGACGATCCTGCTCTGCCAGCTGGTCAAACTGTACCGCGACGGCGAGCCGGTCCGCATGTCGAAGCGGGCCGGGGAGTTCGTCACTCTGCGCGACGTGGTGGAGGAGGTGGGTCGCGACCCGATCCGCTTCATGATGCTCTACCGCAAGAACGACGCGCCGCTCGACTTCGATTTCGCCAAGGTGACCGAACAGTCCAAGGACAATCCGGTCTTCTACGTGCAATACGCGTCCGCGCGCTGCCATTCCGTGTTCCGGCAGGCGCGCGAACAGCTTGGCGCTGCCGAGATCGGCCGCGACCTGTTGAGGCCGGAGGTCGGCCGGCTGTCCGATCCCAGCGAGATTGCGCTGATCCGCAAACTGGCGGAATATCCCCGGGTAGTTGAGTCTGCGGCGCTTGCATTCGAGCCGCACCGTCTTGCATTTTATCTTTACGAACTCGCCAGCGCCTTCCACGCCCAGTGGAACCGCGGCGCGGACAACCAGGACTTACGGTTTGTTAAGGTTAACGACCCACAATTGACCCATGCCAGGCTAGGGCTGGTGCAGGCAGTCTCGGACGTTTTGACGTCGGGGCTGGCGTTGATCGGGGCCGAGGCGCCCAGGGAAATGCGCTAGATCAGGGCAATTTCCTGTCACCTTTTGCCCACATTGCGCTGGTAACGGCCTGAAATTGACGTCGCGGGCGTCGGGCTTGGTGCGAGTACGGGAAAGAGAATGGCAGAGAGCAACCAGCGAAAAATCGCCGACCCGATCGA
>JBEVJK010000114.1:0-3733 GCA_040510195.1 Mesorhizobium sp.
CGGGCTCGCGAGGAAAGCGCGTTCACGCGCGTCTTTCGACGCGCTATGCCGGGACCCAGTAACCCCAGGCCGACGTGAATCATCGAACCGCTACGGCGTACTGGATTCCGGCTCTCGCTCCCCGGGCAAAGCCCGGGTCGCTCGGCCGGAATGACAGCCGAGGATGCTTTGACATGATCGAGCTCTTGGTCACGGGCGGCCATACGCGATTGCCCTGCCTTACAGGAGGAGGGAGCACACCGAGCTCGCGGCACGGTCGTCGCAAAGCCACAACGGGCGGCATCGATCAGCGATAGAGCCGCGTCGCCTGCCGCTCGGCGATCTTGATGGCGCCCTTGGCGTCCTCGCGGCCGGTGCAGACATTGGCGAACATGTCGAGGACGATGAAGTCGGCGAGCGCCGCCGCCGCCCTCTCGCCGACCGATCCCAGCCCGCCCGCGGTCAGCGTGCGCTTGGCCGCCTCACCAAAGATCGTGTGCTTGGGATCGGACGTCCAGACCGGGTTCTTGTCATACGCATTGAGAGGGTGCGTCAGATATCCGACCGATGCCTCCAGCCACTTGTTGTATTGATCCGCCTCCAGCAGGAAGGCGATCAGCGCCTTGCAGGCCTGCGGATACTTGGTGTGGGTCATCGCCAGGATCGGGAAGCAGACGTGGAATTCGGTCGGCTTGCCGACCGGTCCGACCGGCCACAAGGCGTGGTCCATGTCCTCGGCGATCTCCTTCTTGGTGGCGTCGCGCTTGGCGGCGGCGTAGATCGAGATGCCGTTGTTGGTCCAGGAAACCTCGCCGGCCAGGAACGCCTTGTTGTTGAAGGCGTCGTTCCACGCGGCGGTGCCCGGGATCATGTTCTCGTAGAGCTGCTTGGCGTAGTTGAGCGCCTTCTCGGTCTCCGGCGAGTTGAGGATGACCTTGTCCTTGGCGTCGACGAGATTGCCGCCGAACGCCCACAGGCACCAGTGCACCCAGCAATTGCCGTCGCCGGTCGCGTGGCCGAGCGCCATGCCGCCCGGAGCGTTGTTGCGTTTGGTCGCCTTGGCGAACTCCAGGAACTCGTCGGTGGTGGCAGGAAACTTGGAGAAGCCCGCCTTCTTCAGCGCCGAGATGCGGTAATTGAGCATATTGCCGCCGAAGCAGATCGGGATGTCGATCCATTTGTTGCCGCTCTTGCCGTATGTCTCGGCAGTCGGGACCCAGCCGCCGTACTTCTTGCCGAGATAGTTGGCGACGTCGGTCACATCGATGCACTTCTGCGGGAACAGATGCGGCAGCGAGAACAGGCCCCAGAACAGGTCCGGCCCCGAGCCGGTGTTGGCCGCCACCGAGGCCTTCGGCGGAATATCCTCGAACGATTCGCGCGTGATATTGACCTTGACGCCGGTCGCCTTGGTGAAGGCGTCGAGCAGGGCGACGAAGGAATCGTCCTCCGACTGCACGAAGTACTTCCAGCGCAGCAGCGAAAGCTGCGCCCTTTGCTCCGGCTTCCAGGGCGCGGCCTGGGCCCAGGCCTTCGCCCATTCGGTGAGGCCCGAGCCGGCGAGCGCGCCGGTCGCGGCCAAAGCGGTGCCGCCCTGCACGAGGGTGCGGCGAGTCAACTTGGTCATGGCTGCTTCCTCCCTGTCATGGCTACAGACGTTTTCCGGTCGGCTCGTCGAACAGATGCACGAACCGCGGATCGGGCTTGAGCCGGATCTTGTCGCCCGGCTTGAATTGATGGCGTTCGCGAAACACCGCGATGACGTCCTCGCCGCCCAGGCGCGCGACCACCTGGATCTCCGATCCGGTCGGTTCGACCACCTGGATCTCGGTCTCGGCGCCGTCGTCGGCGATCGCGAAATGCTCGGGCCGCACGCCGTAGATGGCGAGACGGCCGTCGGCAGCGGCGGGCGCGGCCGCGAGCGGCAGGCGGACGCCGCCCGGCCCGTCGAATCCGGCCTGGCCGTTGTGACGGATCGTGCCTTTGAGGAAATTCATTGCCGGCGAGCCGATGAAGCCGGCGACGAACAGGTTGTCCGGCCGGTCGTAGAGCTCGAGCGGCGCGCCGATCTGCTCGACCAGGCCGTCGTGCATCACCACGATCTTGTCGGCCATGGTCATGGCCTCGATCTGGTCGTGGGTGACGTAGACGGTCGTGGTCTCGAGCCGCTGGTGCAGCTCCTTGATCTCGGTGCGCATGGCGACGCGGAGCTTGGCGTCGAGTTTCGACAGCGGCTCGTCGAACAGGAACACCTGCGGGTCGCGCACGATGGCGCGCCCCATGGCGACGCGCTGGCGCTGGCCGCCGGAAAGCTGGCGCGGATAGCGCGCCAGCAGCGGCGAGAGCCCGAGGATGCCGGCGGCGCGCTCGACGCGGGTGTCGATCTCGGTCCTCGGCGCGCCGCGCAGCTTGAGCGAGAAGCCCATATTGGCGGCGACCGTCATGTGCGGATAAAGCGCGTAGTTCTGGAACACCATGGCGACGTCGCGTTCCTTCGGCGGCAGGTTGTTGACCACGCGCTCGCCGATGCGGATCTCGCCCGCGGTGATGTTCTCGAGGCCGGCGATCATCCGCAGCAGGGTCGACTTGCCGCAGCCCGAGGGCCCCACCAGCACGACGAACTCGCCGTCGCCGATCGCCACGCTGACGCCATGGATCACCTCCGTGGCGCCGAAGGCTTTTCGCACGTCGCGGATCGCGACCGATGCCATGCGGGCTCCTCCCGGCGCACGTCGCCCCCAACGCCACCGCCTGGCGCTCCAAGGAAACCTTGGAGCGCCGACGATGTCGAGCCGAGCCGGATGGTGGACTACACCAGCCGGACGTTCTTCAGCGGCAGGCTGCGCACCGGCTTGCCGGTCGCCGCATGGATGGCGTTGAGCACCGCGGGCGCCACCACGCAGATCGTCGGCTCGCCGACGCCGCCCCAGAAGTCATAGGACGGCACGATCACGGTCTCGACCTTGGGCATCTCGGCGAGGCGCATGATCTCGTAGGTGTCGAAGTTCAAGTCGACCATGCGGCCGTCCTTGACCTTGCACTCGCCGTAGAGCGTGGCGCTCAGCCCATAGGCGACCGAGCCTTCGACCTGGGCGGCGATCTGGTCGGGATTGACCGCGTGGCCGCAATCGAGCGCCAGCACCATGCGATGCACCTTGACCTTGCCCTCGGGGCTGACCGAGACCTCGGCGACGGCGGCCGAGTAGCTGCCGTAGCCCATGAACTGGGCGATGCCGCGATGCACGCCGGGAGGCAGCGGCTTGCCCCAATCGCCCTTCTCGGCCGCGGCGTTGAGCACGGCGAGATGCTTGGGATGCTTGCTCATGAGGGAGCGGCGGAACTCGAGCGAATCCTTGCCGGCCGCGCGCGCCACCTCCTCGATGAAGCACTCCATGTAAACGCCGTTCTGGTTGGTGTTGACGCCGCGCCAGGGGCCGACCGGGACGTGAGAGTTGCGCATCACGTATTCGATCAGCAGGTTCGGCACGGTGTAGCCGAGCTGCGCGTCGCCCGGCTCTTCCCAGAACCCCTGCAGCTGTCGGCGATCCTTGCCGCCGACGATGCCCGCCGGATTCAAGGTGGCGTTGATCGACTGGCCGGACACGCGCAGGTGCAGCCCGACCAAGTTGCCCTGCTCATCGAGCCCGGCCGACATCTTGCATTGCGAGATCGGCCGGAAGAAGTCGTGCGCCTGGTCCTCCTCGCGGCTCCAGATCAGCTTGACCGGGACGCCCGGGAACTCCTTGGCGATCTC
>JBEVJK010000115.1:0-81301 GCA_040510195.1 Mesorhizobium sp.
ACCTTGTCGTGGCCGAAGATCAGCTCTTCGGCGACGCGGCCACCCATGCTGACCGACAGGTTCGCATGCATCTTGTCGCGGTGATACGAGTAGTTGTCGCGTTCCGGCAGGCGCATGACCATGCCCAGCGCACGGCCGCGCGGGATGATCGTCGCCTTGTGGATCGGGTCGCTGGCCGGCTCGTGCACCGAGACGATCGCGTGGCCCGCCTCGTGGTAGGCGGTCATCTTCTTCTCGTCGTCGGTCATGACCATCGAGCGGCGCTCGGCGCCCATCATGACCTTGTCCTTGGCGTCCTCGAATTCCTGCATCGCGACCAGGCGCTTGTTGCGCCGCGCGGCGAGCAGCGCCGCTTCGTTGACGAGGTTGGCGAGGTCCGCGCCCGAGAAGCCCGGCGTGCCGCGCGCGATGGTGCGCGTATCGACATCCGGTGCGGTCGGCACCTTCTTCATGTGGACTTCGAGGATCTTCACGCGGCCCTCGATATCCGGGCGCGGCACGACGACCTGGCGATCGAAGCGGCCGGGACGCAGCAGCGCGGGATCGAGCACGTCGGGGCGGTTGGTCGCCGCGATGATGATGATGCCCTCATTGGCCTCGAAGCCGTCCATCTCGACGAGCAGCTGGTTGAGGGTCTGCTCGCGCTCGTCATTGCCGTTGCCGAGGCCGGCACCGCGATGGCGGCCGACCGCGTCGATCTCGTCGATGAAGACGATGCACGGCGCGTTCTTCTTGGCTTGCTCGAACATGTCGCGGACGCGGCTGGCACCGACGCCGACGAACATCTCGACAAAGTCGGAACCCGAGATGGTGAAGAACGGCACGTTGGCCTCGCCCGCCACCGAGCGCGCCAGCAGCGTCTTGCCGGTTCCGGGCGGGCCGACGAGCAGCACGCCGCGCGGGATCTTGCCGCCCAGCCGCTGGAACTTCTGCGGGTCGCGCAGGAACTCGACGATCTCCTCCAAATCCTCCTTGGCCTCGTCGACGCCGGCCACGTCCTGGAAGGTGACGCGCCCATGCGCCTCGGTGAGCAGCTTGGCCTTGGACTTGCCGAATCCCATGGCACGGCCGGAGCCGGACTGCATCTGGCGCATGAAGAAGATCCAGACGCCGAGGATGAGGATCATCGGCAGCCAGGACAGCAGAATCGAGAAGATCGAGCCCGACCCGTCGTTCTCGGGCCGCGCATTGATCGTCACGCCCTTGTCTTCGAGCCGCTGGACCAGCGTCGAATCGCCGGGCGAATAGGTCTGGAAGCCGGCCGAGTTGTCGATGTAGGTGCCGGAGATGCGGTCGCCGGCGATGGTCACGGCCTTGACGCGGCCGGCCGAGAGCTCCTGCAGGAACTCCGAATAGGCCACTTCGCGCGTCGCGCCGCGCTGCTGCGGCGCCTGGAACAGGTTGAAGAGGGCAATCAGAAGGACGGCGATGATCGCCCACAACGCAAGATTGCGATAGTTCGGATTCATGAAGTGTCCCGTCGACGTCCCCAACGGGACCCGCCACATAGAGGTGTTGCCCGTAACATAGGGAGGACGCTTGTCCTTGCCAAGCTCATCCCCCCGACTGGGTTAAGCATTAGCCTTCATTGTGGCTCCCGAATGGCAGGTCCGGCGGCGCCGGCTGGCCGGCAAGCGCCGCCACCGCGCGAGCGAGCTCCAGGTCGAAGCTGGGCAGGAAAGTCGACCACGGCCCCCCGCCCGTCGGCGAGGCCGCGCCGGCGCCCTTGCGCGGCCCTTCGCGGACGATTCGCAGCGTGCCGCCGCGGTGCTCGACCAGGCACCGCGACAATGTGGCGCGAGCCGGGCCGGCACCGAGTTCGGCGAGCAGTGCGGACAGGGCCGCCTCGGCGGGCAGTTGCTCCGCCTCGCCGGCGACCGCCAGCAGCGCGCGCAGCGCCAGCCGCATCGCCTGCCCGTCGGGCGCGTCGAGCAGCGCCGCATCGAGCGCGAACCCGGCCTGCGCCGGCGACGGCTGCCCGTAGCGCGCGACCAGCCCAGCTGCCCGGCGCGAAAGGTCGGCGCGGTCGCGCTGTGCCTCGGCAAAGCCGGCATGCGCAGGCGCGCCGCCGCCTGACGCGCGCAGCCGTGCCCGCTCGTAGCGCGGATCGCGGTTGCTCGGGTCCTCGATCCAGCCAATGCCGGCGCGCCGGAGCATGGCGCGCAGCGCCTCGCGGCGGATCTCCAGCAGCGGTCTCACGATCCAGGTCCGGCCTTGAAAAAGCGTCGCGGGCGCCATGCCGGAAAGGCCGCGCCCTGGGCCGCGCTCGGCGCGCATGGCGACCGTCTCCAACTGGTCGTCCAGCGTGTGGCCGGTGAGCAGCAGGTCGGTCCCGGCCTCTCTAGCCGCCTCTGCCAGCAGGCGATAGCGCGCCAGCCGGGCTGCCGCCGCGATCCCGCTGGACGGCTTGGCCCCCTCCCAGCGGAGCAGCCGGTGCTCCAACCCGAGGTCTCCGGCGAGGGCCGCCACGGCAGCCGCCTCCGCCGCCGAGTCGGCCCGCAGCCCGTGGTCCACGGTCGCGACGATCAGCCGCGTCGCGCAACGCGGCGTTGAAAACCACGCATGGGAAAGAAGAAGCAGGGCGGTCGAATCGCTGCCGCCCGACACCGCGACGACGATCGCCGGGCAGGACACAAGGCTGAGACGGGAGAAGATCGGCTCGGCGTCGGCGCGGAACTGCGCGTCTTGGCGGGTCGTAGGGTCACGGTCGCGGGTGTCAGCACCCGGCAAGCGACTGCTCCTGCTTGACGCGCTCCTGGAGCGCGGCAGAGGTCTGGGGATAGCGCTTGCCGACCTCGCTGAAGGTCGCGCACGCCACCTCGCGCTGGTTCAGCCCGGCTAGCGACACACCAAGCTTGAACAGCATCTCGGGCGCCTTCTTCGACTTCGGGTAGTCCTTGTTGGCGGCGAGGAACACTTCGGCGGCGTCCCGGTACTTCTTCTGCCCGAGCAACGCCTCGCCGAGCCAGAAATGCGCGTCGGGCGCCTTGGCGTCCTCCGGAAAGCGCGCGATATGGTCGCGGAACCCGGCTTCAGCCGTCCCGTAGTCGCCCGACAGGATGAACTGATAGGAGTTCCTGTAGAGCTCCTCCGGATCGTTGGTCGAAGGCAGGGCTGCAACCACCGTGTTGTCGGCGCCTTGCGCCGCCGGGTCTGCCGGCGCGGCATCCGGCAACGGCGCGGTGCCGCCCACCATGGCCTGGTCGCCGACGCTGCCGCCGGTCACGTTGCCATTCTGGTCGAAGGTGATCGTGCCGAACTGCTTCGGCGTCAGCGACGGATCCACGCCGGGCGGCGGGGCGTTGCCCTCCGCCGACGCGGCCGGGGCCTCGACGAGCGGCCCTGTCGCTGCAGGCTGCTCCATTGGCTGGCCGTCGGCGGAACCGGACTCGGTCGCCGCCGTCGCCGGCTTGCTCGCGGGCGGCGAGGCCGACGAATGCTTGGGCTTGCCGCCGGCTTCCGAGCGCTTGCCCTCGAGTTCCTGGAAGCGGAATTCGTTGTCTTCCTGCATCTTCCGCATCTGCTCCTGCATCTGCAGGATCTGGAAGTTGAGCTCCTCGATGGTTCCGCTGAGCTGTCGGATCTGCTCCTCGAGAGCGGTGACGCGCGGGTCGCCCGCCTGAGCCAGCCGCTCCCTCTCGGCCTCCTGGCGGCGGTTGCCGCCGCCGAGCCAGCCCTTGGGCAGCGGCATGGTGATGCCGGGCAGCACTTCGATGCCCGGCTGCGCATTGCGCTCGGTGGCGCCTGCGCCTGCCGTCAGCAACGGCATCGCGACGATGCCGCTCAGGATGGTACGGAACTTCATCAGCCTCTCGCTTTGGAAATCACCGGAAACGCCGGTCTTCTACAGGTAAACGAGACTTCGGCCAAATTTTGTTGCCGTGCCTGAACGAAACGAAAAGGCGGCCCGACGGCCGCCTTACTCGTTCGACTGTGGCGCCGCGGCCTCAGCTGCCGGCCGCACCGTTGAGCACGGTGACCGCGCGGCGGTTCTGGCTCCAGCAGGAGATGTTGTCGCACACCGCAACCGGCCGCTCTTTGCCGTAGGAGATCGTCTTCAGCCGATTCGCGGCCACGCCGCGCGAGATGAGGTAGTCGCGCGTGGCGGCGGCACGCCGCGCGCCGAGCGCCAGATTGTACTCGCGCGTGCCGCGCTCGTCGGCATGGCCCTCGATGGTGATCCGATAGTTGCCGTATTTGTTCAGCCACTGGGCCTGCTTGGCCAGCGTCGCTTGCGCATCGGCGCGGATCGCCGAGGAATCGGTGTCGAAGAAGATGCGGTCGCCGACATTCACGGTGAAATCCTGCGCCGAGCCGGGGGTCGACGCTCCGGCGCCGCCAAGGCCAAGATCGGCAGCGCTGTTCGGCGTCTTCTTGTTGGCACAGCCGGCGATCGCCAGCCCGGCGACCAACGCCAGCATGACGGGGTTGGTTGTGAGTTTCGCGATGCGGCCCATGCCCGCCCTCTCCTTTACAGTCGAATGATTTCGTTGATCGGTCAGTAACCACGTTGAGGTTAACCGCCGCCAAAGGAACAGGGTTAATTTTCCCTCACCGGGCCCGTTCCTCTTACTCGAGCAGCGGCGACCAGGCCGGGTCCGAGGCGAAGTTTGCGGTAGGGATCGCCTGCTCGTTGCGGCCCGTGAGGTCGATGGAATAGAGCCGCGGCCCGCCCGAGCCGGCCGCCTCGCGGAAGAACATCAGCACCCGGCCGTTCGGCGCCCAGGTCGGGCCCTCCTGCGCGAAACCGGTGGACAGGATGCGCTCGCCCGAGCCGTCGGTGCGCATGACGCCGATCTGGAACTCGCCGCCCGTCTGCTTGGTGAAGGCGACGAGGTCGCCGCGCGGCGACCAGACGGGCGTGGAGTAGACGCCGTCCCCGAAGGAGATGCGGTTCTGTCCCGAGCCGTCGCGGTTCATCACGTAGATCTGGGCGCGGCCGCCGCGGTCCGAGGTGAACACGATCTGGCTGCCGTCCGGCGAGTAGGAAGGCGAGGTGTCGATCGAGTTGGAGTTGGTGAGCCGGGTGGTCGTCCGGCTCCTCAGGTCCATGGCGAAGATGTTGGAATTGCCGTCGTCGCGCAGCAGGCTCATGATCACCTGCTGGCCGTCGGGCGAGAACCGCGGTGCGAACGTCATGCCGGGGAAGTTGCCGACCAGCTCGCGCTGGCCGGTCTCGATCTGCAGCAGGTAGACCTGCGGCTGCCCGCTCTCGTAGGACATGTAGGTGATTTCCTGCCGGCTCGGCGAGAACCGGGGCGTGAGCACGATCGACGATCCGTCGGACAGATAGCGCTGGTCGGCACCGTCCTGGTCCATGATCGCCAGCCGCTTCTTGCGCTGGGCCTTGCCGCCCGATTCGTCGACGAAGACGATGCGGGTATCGAAATAGCCCTTTTCGCCGGTCAGCCTCTCGTAGATGGCGTCGGCGATGATGTGGGCGACGCGCCGCCAATTGGCTTTGGTGGCGAAGAACTGCTCGCCGACCAGCTGCTGACCCGCGAAGGTGTCCCAAAGGCGGAACTCGGCGCGCACGCGCCCGTCGGCCTCCTGGGTCACGCGCCCGGTCACCAGCGCCTGGGCGTTGATCACCTTCCAGTCCTCGAAGCGCGGCGCCACGTCGGGGTTGGAGATCTTCTCGATGAAGGCCCCCTTGTCGATCGGCGCGAACAGCCCGGACCGCTTGAGATCGGCCGCCACCACGTTGGCGATCTCGGCCCCCAGGGCATCGCCCGCGAGGAAATCGGTGATGGCGATCGGCAAGGGCTCGACATTGCCCTTGTTCACGTCGATCTCCACCAGCGCGCGCGCCGGCAGGGTCACCGCCGTGCTCATCGCCGCGACCATCGCGCCGACGAGAAGGATCGTCTTCAAAAGTTTCTTCATCCGGTCTTGCCTCATCAGTCCAGCCAGCGACGCGTCAGAACATCTCGCTGGGATCGAAGTTGACGATCACTTCCGCCCAGGCGTCGTATTTGTCGGACGGAAGGTTGTAGGGCGCGCAGCGTGCCACGGCGCGGCGCGCCGATTCGGCCGCGGCGCGCTCGACGCCGCCCGAGCCGCCGCCCGCGATGATCTCCGGGCTGCCCTGCAGCGCGCCCGACGGATCCAGGGTGAAACGCACGGAGACCCTGAGGTTCTCGGCGTCCATGGCGCCGGCCGGAATGTTCCAGCAGCGCTGCACCTGGCTGCGCAGCGAATCTTCCTCGCTTTGCGTCAGCTTGGAAGCGTTGCTCGGCTTCTCGCTGCCCAGCGCCGCCTGTTCGGTCGACCGCTTGGCCCCGCCACCGGAAGCCTTCTCCTTGTTGAGAAGGGCCGCCACCTGGTCGGCATCGAACTCCTTCTCCTCGGACTTCGGCTGGCTCGCTTGTTTGACCGGCTTCTCGGCCTCCTTGCGCTCCGGCGTCTTCGCCGTCTCGGCCTTGGGCGGCTGGGGCCGCGCGTCCGGCGAGGGCGCGTTGGCCGGCAGCTTGACCGCCTCCGCCTCGGCGTTCTCGGCGATGATGGTCTCGGCGACCGGGTCCGGCTTGACCTCCTGCTTGGGCTGCGGCGTTTCCGTCACCTCGGTCGCCGGCACCGGGGCCGGCTTGGGTTCGGCCTGCTTGACGGGTTCGGGCTGCGGCTTGTCGACCGGCCGCGGCGTGGGCTCCGGCGACGGCTTCGGAATTGCCGAAGTCTGCACCTCGCGCGGCGTGGCCTCGGGCGTCGCAGGCTTCTCGGTATCCTTGCTGTTTTCGCCGATCCGCTTCGCTTCGGGCACGATGTCCGGCTTGTTCGTCGGCGTCGGCGCCGGCTTTTCGCTGAGCGTGGCCTTCTTCTCGCCCTGCTGCAGCTGGGTGATGGACACGATCTCGACCGGCAGCGCCTCCACGTCGGCGACGTCGAACGCCTTCGGCGCCGACAGCGACAGCAGCCCGAAGCCGAGCAGCACCGCATGGGCGATCACCGATGTGGTGAGGCCGGTCTTCATGATCGGGCTAGTCGTCCTGTTCCTGCAAGGTGACCAGGCCGAGATTGCGATAGCCGGCCGCGGAAATCCGCGCCATCACCCGCATCACGGTCCCGTAGTCGGCCGTCTTGTCGCCGCGCACATAGATGCGCTCCTCGTAGCCAGCCTGGGCGATCGCCTGCAGCTTCGGCACCACTTCGTCGATCGGGATCTCGGTCTCCTGGAGGTAGACCTGGCCCCCCTGGTTGACCGAGACGGTGATCGGCTGGGTCTCCGAGTTGAGCGCCTTGGCCTGCGTCTCCGGCAACTCGATCGGCACGCCGACGGTGAGCAGCGGCGCCGCCACCATGAAGATGATGAGCAGCACCAGCATCACGTCCACGAAGGGGGTGACGTTGATCTCCGACATCAGGCGGTGATGACGGCCGCGGCGCCGGTGGCCGCGGCCACCGCGGCCGCCGGTCTGCAAGGCTGACATTCCCATCGCCGTAGTCCCTTACGCCGCCTTCTGGGCGACGACCTTTTCATCGATTTGGCGCGACAGTATGGCGGAGAACTCGTCCGCGAAGCCCTCCATGCGAACCGCCAGCTTGCCGGCGTCCGACGACAGCTTGTTGTAGGCGATGACCGCCGGAATGGCGGCGAGCAGGCCGATGGCCGTCGCCAACAGGGCCTCGGCGATGCCCGGCGCCACCACCGCCAGATTGGTCGATTTCGACCCGGCGATCGCCTGGAACGAGGTCATGATGCCGATCACGGTGCCGAACAGGCCGATGAACGGCCCCGCCGACCCGATCGTCGCCAGGAAACCCAGTCGGCCCTCCAGGCGCTCCATCTCGCGGGTCAGCGCGAGGTCCATGGCCTTGTCGATGCGCGTCTGTAGCGCCAGCGGGCTCTTCGCGCCCTTCTCGAAGCTCTTTTTCCACTCGCGCATGGCGGCGACGAAGATCGAGCCCATTCCGGCCGTCTTGCGGTCCGACAGCGTCCGGTAGAGCTCCTCTAGCGACTGCCCCGACCAGAAGACCTGCTCGAAACGGTTGAGTGCCATGCGCATGCGGCTGAAGGCAATCATCTTGTCGACGATGATCGCCCAGGTCCAGATCGACGCGGCCAACAGCCCGACCATCACCAGCTTGACCACCCAGCCGGCCTGCCAGAACAGCGCCCAGACCGAGAGTTGGACGCCCGGTTCGGCGAGAGCTATGTTTTCCATCTTGAACCGTCCTTGAAGATGCCGGGCGTAGGCTCGCGGCTAGCCCAATGCCTTGAATTCCCTGCTTCGATAGAAGGCGCCATGTGCGTTTGCGGCGTGCGTTGCGGCTGCTTCGATCCCCATTTGCGATGCTGGCCGACAGCGGCCCTTGCACCCCAAAAATGCGCCGTACCGCGGCCTTTTTAGGGTTAAATTTGGTCAAACAAAGGCGCCCGGACGACCGCCTTCGTTCATACCGCTTCTTCATGGACCGTTAAGGTTAAGGATGTGTTAGGCCGCTCAGCGTGCCGGCATGAAGGCCGCCACCCATTCGCGCGGAAACCGCCGCGGCCGCCCGCCTTCGCCGATGATCGCCGCTTCGACGCGGGCTTCCACCAGCAGCGCGTCCTCGCGCTTCAGCGCCTGCGCCATGAAGATCCGCGCGCCGGAGATCGTCTCGGTTCGCGTCTCGATGGTCAGGATGTCGTCGATCCGCGCCGGCGCATGAAAGACGATCTCCATGCGGCGCACCACCCAGACGATGCGTTCGCCGTGCTTGCCCTCGGCGAGCTCGGTGTGGTGGACGCCGGCGAGCCGCAGGAAGTCGGAGCGGCCGCGCTCGAAGAATTCGAGGTAGCGCGCGTGGTAGACCACCCCGGAAAAGTCCGTGTCGGCGTAGTAGACCCGCGCCAGCAGGCGATGGCCGGTCGGGGTGAGCTCGCCCGACAGGCCGGCAGCCGGAAAGTCGCGTTCACCATAATGCGCCATGGGTCTTCCCTTTCGCCCGAGGACCTGACAGAGGTCGCTCGGCTCCTTCTCGATTCCCGATGGCACTGATGACGACGCCGATCAAGAGCTCTCTGCTGGCGCTCGTCCTTCTCGCAGCGACCATGGCGACCGCCGACGCGGCAACCTTCACGGCCCGACGCGGCATCAATCTCGACATTTGGGTCACCTGGCCCGCGGCGAGCCGCTGGAGCGATCCCGACACGCTGCTGCCCTATCCCGAATGGCGCCGCCATGTCACCCCGGCCGACCTCGGCGCCTTAAAGCGCGACGGCTTCGATTTCGTGCGCATGCCGGTCGATCCGGCACCGTTCCTGTCGGACGCCACGGCGCCCTTCCGCGACCGGCTTTTCGCCTCCGTGCTCGATTCGGTGCGGCTCGTCCGCCGCGCCGGTCTGAAGGTGGTGGTCGACCTGCATCTCATCCCGGGAGGCGACGAGCGCGGGCCGGGCATGGAGCTGGTGATGGAGGATCCGGCGATGTTCGACCGTTACCTCCGCTTCACCGGTCGCATGGCCGAGACGCTCGCCCGCGAGGACCCGAAGGCCGTGTCCCTGGAGTTGATGAACGAGCCTGTGCTCGACTGTCCGGAGGACGCGACGACGCTCTGGCCGCCCCGCCTTGCGCGCCTCCATGCGGCGGCGCGCGAGAAAGCGCCGCGGTTGACCCTGGTGCTCAGCGGCGCCTGCTATGCCGATGCCGACGCGCTTGCCCGCCTCGACCCCTCAGACTTCGACGACCACAACCTGCTGTGGACGTTCCACTCCTACCGTCCCTTCGTCCTCACGCATCAGGGCGCCACCTGGGCCGGCGATTTCGTGCGCTATGTCACCGGGCTCGCCTTTCCGCCCTACGCCATGCCGGCTGAAGCTCTGGACGCCGCGCTCCGCCGCATCCGCGACACGATCGACGCCGAGGCGCCGCCCGGCCGGCGCGCCGGCATGCGCGCCTATCTCGACGAGCAGCTTGCCGAGATCGACACCCCGGCCAAGCTCGACGCGGAGATGGCGGCGCCTTTCGACGCGGTCGCCGCGTGGGCCAAGGCGCATGGCGTGCCTTCGTCGGACATCCTGCTCGGCGAGTTCGGCATGATCAGGCAGGAATACGGAAACGCCTTCGTGACGCCGCCCGCCTCGCGCGCCGCCTACTATGCCGACATGATCCGCCGGGCCGAGGCGCACGGCTTTCCCTGGGCGCTGTGGTCCTATGGCGGCGCTTTCGGCATCGTCGAGGCGTTCGAAGGCGAGCCGGCCGAGCCGGCGGTCCTCGACATGATCCGCGCGCTGCCGCCGGCGGCCAAGCCCAAGCGCTGATAGACGGGCTATTCGCCTTCCTGGAACAGGGTGATCTGCAGCTGCGAGAGGTCGCGCGGCGGTTCCAGCCCGAGATGGCGCCAGGCGTTCGCCGTCAGCACCCGGCCGCGAGGCGTGCGCTGTAGGAAGCCTTGCTGGATCAGGTAGGGCTCGATGATGTCCTCGATGGCGTCGCGCGGCTCCGACAGGCCCGCAGCGATGGTCTCCACGCCGACCGGCCCGCCGCCGAAACTCTCGGCGATCATGGTCAGGTAGCGGCGGTCGAGCTGGTCGAGCCCCAGTGCGTCGACTTCCAGGCGGGACAGCGCCTCGTCGGCGATGCGGCGCGACACCTCGCCGGCCCCCGCCACCGCCGCGAAATCGCGCACCCGCCTGAGCAGCCGCCCGGCGATGCGCGGCGTGCCGCGTGCCCGCCGCGCGATCTCCAGCGCGCCTTCGTCGCTGAGCGGCATGCCAAGGATGCGGGCGCCGCGGCGCACGATCTGCTCCAGCTCCGCGACGCTGTAGAAATTGAGCCGCACGGGAATGCCGAACCGGTCGCGCAGCGGATTGGTGATCAGGCCGAGCCGCGTCGTTGCCGCCACCAGCGTGAACTTGGCGAGGTCGATCTTCACCGAGCGCGCCGCCGGTCCCTCCCCGATGATCAGGTCGAGCTGGTAGTCCTCCATGGCCGGATAGAGGATCTCCTCGACGGCCGGGTTCAGCCGGTGGATCTCGTCGATGAAGAGCACGTCGCGCTCCTCGAGATTGGTGAGCAGCGCGGCCAGGTCGCCCGCCTTGGCGATGACCGGGCCGGAGGTGGAGCGGAAGTTCACCCCCAGCTCGCGCGCCATGATCTGCGCCAGCGTCGTCTTGCCGAGCCCCGGGGGGCCCACGAAGAGGACGTGGTCGAGGGCCTCGCCCCTTTGCTTGGCAGCCTCGACGAACACCTTGAGATTGGCCCGCGCCGCCGCCTGCCCGACGAACTCGTCGAGCGATTGCGGCCGGAGCGTCCCGTCGGCATCCTCGCCGCGCTGCTCGCCGGAGATGAGCCGCGGCGCAAGGCTCATGGGATGAGCTCCATGCCTTGCACGGCCGTCGCCGCTCGACGATCGAACGTCACCGTATGGCTGCACCCCGCTTCGGCGGCCGACCAGGCGACCAGACAGTCCGTCAGTTCGACCTGCTTGCTGCCGGGCGTGTCGAGCAGCTCGCCGAGCCTTTCGGCGTGCTCGAGTCGAATATCGTTGCTGGAGAGCATGCCGCGCAGGGCCAGCTCCACGACCTCTGGCGGGTACATCATCCGCTTGCGCAGGAGCCACAGCGCTTTCGCGAGCACGATGGCGCTGACATAGGCCGGGTCTCGGGCGTTTCGTTCGGCGAAGAACGCCCGAGCCCGTGCATTCTGGTCGGCATCGTCCTGGGTCAGGAGCCTGACCAGGACGTTGGTGTCCACGCCGATCATCGAGAACCTTCGTGCCATTGCCGTCTGATGCGCTCGTCGTCATCCGCGACGGCCTGCTTCACCGCATCGTCCATGTCTTCGATCGTCAGCCGCTCCCCGCCCGGAGGCGGCCCCAGCATCCCGAACAAGTCGGATATACGGCCAGTTCGCGGCCTCAGCCAGGTCCGGCCACCCTCCTCGACGAACTCGACCGTATCACCCGGCCCCAGGTTGAACCGCACGCGCACTTCCTTGGGGATGGTGATCTGGCCCTTCGACGTCAATGTCGCCCGTGCACCCATTCCTTTCTCCTCAATCCTTACATCAGACAATAGTAAGGCCAACAAAAAATCAAGGTGAAGCTAGACCTCCTTACCTCGCCAGCTCCTTTAGCCCCAGCCGGATGAGCTTGGCCGAGTCGGCGCCTTCGCCGGCCGCTTTCATGGCGGCTGCCACCGCATTGGCCGCGATGTCGCGCGAATAGCCGAGATTGGTCAGCGCCGATACGGCGTCGGCGACCGGAACTGGCGCGGCGCCCTCGCCGAGGGCCTGCTTCAGGCCGATCGTGCCCGTTGCCGGGCCGGCAAAGGCCGGAGCCTTGTTCTTCAGCTCGGTGACGATCCGCTCCGCCACCTTCTTGCCGACACCCGGGGCCCGCGACACGGTGGCGATGTCGCGCAGCGCGATTGCATTGGCAAGGTCAGGCGGCGACAGCGTCGACAGCACCGCCAGCGCCACCTTGGCGCCAACGCCCTGGACGTTGTTCACCAGCAGACGGAACCACTCGCGCTCGAGCGCCGACTGGAAGCCGTAGAGGCGGATCATGTCCTCGCGCACATAGGTCTCGATGAACAGCGCCACCGCCTCGCCCGCGCCGGGCAGGCCGGCCAGCGTCCGCGACGAGCAATAGGCCACGTAGCCCACCCCGTGGACGTCGACGATCACGCTGTCCTCGTCGACCTCCTCGACGACGCCCTTCAGCTTGCCGATCATGCCGCCACCCTGTCCCCACCTTGCGCGTACCGCCGCCCGGCGCGCGCGTTCCAGCCTTCCTCTACCAAACGGAACAAGTCAAGAACGAAGTCGCGCTTATCAACCGCTGGCAAGCAAAGCCAGGCGGCGCGCCGTGCTCTGGCGGTGGTGGGCATGGCAGATCGCGATGGCCAGGGCATCGGCGGCATCGTCGCTCTCGACGGTCGCTTTGGGCAGCAGCACCTTGACCATGAGATGGATCTGCCGCTTGTCGCCATGGCCGACGCCGATCACCGCCTTCTTGACCGCGTTCGGCGCGTACTCGGCCACGCTGAGACCTGCGCGCGCCGGCACCAGCATGGCGATGCCGCGCGCCTGGCCGAGCTTGAGGGTCGCAGCGGCATCCTTGTTGACGAATGTCTGCTCCACGGCCGCCTCCTGCGGCGCGTGCTCGGCCAGGATCGCATGGAGCCCGTCGAAGATCTCGCAAAGCCGCGCCGCGAGCGTTCCCTTGTCGTCCGAGCGCACAGTCCCGGCGGCCACGAAGCTCAGCGCGTTGCCGCGGCTCTCGACGACGCCCCAGCCGGTCCGCCGCAAGCCCGGATCGATGCCGATGATGCGAATCGCCTGCTGCATGGCGGCACTCTAGCGCCGCGCCGCCTGCTTCCGGAAGTGGCGAAGCACGTCAGTTGCGGGCGAACGCCGTGTTGAGCAGCAGGATCTGATCGGACACCGGGTTGCTCCGCCGCGACGAGGCCGCTGCCGAGAAGGGCATTCCCCCATAGATCTGCTCGTCCATGCGCCGGACGACGCCTTGCAGGGTCAGCGATCGGCCGACCAGCTCGCGAAAGGCCTCGGGCAGTTCGAGCCAGGCGGCCGCATTGTCGCGCGCCGAGCTGGTGTCGAGCCTGACCTTCGCCTTCTCGGACGCCACCTGGTCGCGGGTCATCTCGCCCGAATTGGCGGCGCGCTGCAGGAGCAGCCAGGAGGCCACCTGCATCAGGCGCGTCGTCAGCCGCATGGATTCGGCCGCATAGAGCGTCGCGGCATGGCGCGACAGCGTCTTGGCCTCGGCGCGGCCCTCGCCGTCGAGATACTCCGCCGCCTGTTCGACCAGGCGCATTCCTTCATTGTATAGCGGCTTGAACGAAGCGGAGAATACCCGGCGTTCGGCCAGCATGATGGTATTCGCGGACTCGGCCTCGGTCATGGAAAGACGCCCCTGCACTTCTCGTACTGATTCTGCCCGCCGGCTGGAGAATTGTTCTTGGGAACCCCGCACCCGCAAACGCCGGAGCCCAGAAAATGCTCCGATGTGCACCGCAAGGCAAGTCTATGTTTAACGAAGGGTTAATGCGAAAGGGCGCCTTGACGGGCGACCAGGAAAAAAAAGAGCCGCTGGTTGGCGGCTCTCGGGAGTTAAACAGGGAGGCGTCAAACGGAGTGGCTCCAACCACTCGGTATGAATCCAGATCACTGGATGAACACAGTAAACACCCGTAAAGCTTAATGAAGGGTTAACCCCCATCACAATCTTTGCCTCAACATCGAGACGACTGACCTGAAACGGCACAGCTTCGGATGTGACAACCGTTGATTTTGCACGTTTTTTGACCGCGGACGCTAGTCCTTGAGTTCCTGGACCATTTCGCGCAGTCGAAATTTCTGGATCTTGCCGGTCGAGGTCTTCGGTATCTCTGCGAAAACCACGCCCTTGGGGCACTTGAACCGCGCCAGCAACTGGCGGCAATGCTCGATCAGCTCCGCCTCGGTCGCGCTGCGGCCGGGCTTCAGCTCCACAAAGGCCATCGGCGTCTCGCCCCACCTCTCGTCCGGCTTGGCGACCACGCCGCAGAAGGCGACCGCCGGATGCTTGTAGAGCGCGTCCTCCACCTCGATCGAGGAGATGTTCTCCCCACCCGAGATGATGATGTCCTTCGAGCGGTCCTTGAGCTGAAGATAGCCGTCGGGATGCATGACGCCGAGATCGCCCGAATGGAACCAGCCGCCGGCGAAGGCTTCCTCGGTGGCAGCGCGATTCTTCAGATAGCCCTTCATCACGATGTTGCCGCGAAACATCACCTCGCCGATCGTCTCGCCATCGGCGGGCGTCGGCTGCATCGTCTGCGGATCGAGCACCGAAAGACCCTCCAGCGCCGCGTAGCGGACCCCCTGGCGCGCCTTCTTCGACGCTCGCCCGGCCTTGTCCAGGGCATCCCAGTCGTCGTGCCATTCGTTGACGACGGCCGGGCCGTAGGTCTCCGTCAGCCCGTAGAGATGGGTTACGGCAAAGCCCGCATCGGCCATTCCCGTAAGCACCGCCTCGGGCGGCGGCGCCGCAGCCGTGTTGAAGGTGACGGTCTGCGGAAAGCTCCGCTTCTCGTCCTCCTTGGCGTTGATGAGCGTCGCCATGACGATCGGCGCCCCGCAAAGATGGGTGACGCGATGCTCGGCGATGGCGTCGTATATTGCCTTTGCCCGCACCCAGCGCAGGCAGACATGGGTGCCGGCCTGCAGCGCCAGCGTCCACGGGAAGCACCAGCCGTTGCAATGGAACATCGGCAGGGTCCACAGATAGACCGCATGCTTTGCCATGCTGGCATGGATGGTGTTCGCATAGGCCATGAGGGCGGCGCCGCGATGGTGGTAGACGACGCCCTTGGGGTTGCCGGTGGTCCCGGACGTATAGTTGAGCGATAGCGCATCCCACTCGTCGTCCGGCATCGACCAGGCGAAATCGGCATCGCCCTCGGCCAGCAACGCCTCGTAGTCGACGGTGCCGATGCGCTCGCCCTTGGGATAGGGCGCGTCGTCGCCATACTCCGGATCGTCGAAGTCGATGACCAGCGGCTTCACGGCCGCGCCGGCCAGCGCCTCCTTGACGACGCCCGAGAACTCGCGGTCGACGATGACCACCTTGCTCTCGGCATGGTCCAGCTGGAAGGCGATCACCGCGGCGTCGAGGCGCGTGTTCAGCGAATGCAGCACCGCCTTGACCATCGGCACTCCGAAATGGGCCTCCAGCATGGGCGGCGTGTTGGACAGCATCACCGTCACCGTGTCGCCTTTGCCGATGCCGCGGCGGGCGAGCGCCGAGGCGAGCCGCAGCGACCTCTGCCAGAATGTGCGGTAGTCGATGTGCTGCCGGCCATGCACGATCGCCAGATGGTCCGGATAGGTCTTCGCCGCGCGTTCGAGCAGGGTGATCGGCGTGAGCGGCTGATGATTGGCGACGGTCTGCTCGAGACCGCTGTCATAGATGCTCGGCAAGGCCTGCTCCCTTTCGACTGGCGCGGCGGATACTAGCCGCGCCGATCGAAGGCGTCATCTGGCTTGTTGGGCCTCAGCCGGGCGCTGGCAGCGCGGCGCTCGGCCTCGGGCTCGTCACCGCCTTGGGCTTGCCGCCCCAGCCGATGCGCGGCAGCCAGTCCAGATAGTAGGCGAAGGCGAACTGCAGCGCGATGCCGCTGGCGATCAGCGCCGCGTCGTAGGACACCCCGCCGGGGTGCACCACCTTCATCACCTGCGCGACCATCGCCAGCAAGGTGCCGGCGACGAACACCGGCAGCGAATGCTTGCCGAGCACCGCGAGCGGGTTGTCGGGCCGGGTGCGCGCCAGGTTGGAAAGCCATGGCACGCTCACCACAAGATAGGCGATCGCGAGGATATGGAGCAGGCGCGAGGCGGACAGGAACGTCTTGTCGAACCCGGTCACCACCGTGGGCAGGCCCGATGCGGTCTCGATGCCCCAAAGCGGAATGCGAACCCACAACAGCGCACCGACCAGATAGAAGACCGCGCCGGCGGCCATCACGCGGTTCGGCCGGATCTCGCCGCCGCGCCGCACATGCATCATCCCCGCCATCCCGATGACGAACAGGAACTGCCAGGAGAGCGGATTGAGGAACCAGACCCCTTCGCCGGGAAAGTTGTGCGGCGCGATCTGCAGCACGCCGGCGCCAAGCCAGACCGCGCCGGAGACGATCACCATCAACCTCAGGCTGACGCTGCCGATCAGCAGGAAGAAGGGCATCGTCATCAACACGACCGCATACATCGACAGGATGTTGTTGTAGCCGACCTGATGCCCGAGCGTGGCGATGCCCACCAGCGCCTCCGGCGTGTCGTTGATGATCAGCTCGATGTTGATCAGCTTGAGCAGGTCGGGCCGCGCGAAGGCCAGCGCCGCAGCCGAGAAGATGGCGAGCGTCGCCACCGTGGTCAGGATGTGGGTGATGTAGAGGACGCCGGCCCGCCGCCATGCCTTGAGCGTCATCAGGAGCCGGTTCCCCGGCTCGAACTTGCCGCCATAGGCCAGCCCGAAGGCGATGCCTGAGATCAGCACGAAGGCTTCCGCGGAGTCCGAGAACCCGAGATTCTTGTGGGTGAGGTGCTCGAACAGCGTCCCCGGCACGTGGTTGACGAAGATCGTCAGGAGGGCGAGGGCGCGAAAAACGTCGATGCGGGTATCCCGCTGCGAGGAATGTTGGGCTGCCATTGATATCGGTCGCGAATCCGTCTCATCGAAAGGTCAGCGCTTAACGCACGAACGCCCGCGGAATGATGACAGCCAGATGAAAAGTGGGTCACGATTTGTTCAAGCGAAAAACATTGGACGCTCGGTCCCAGAGCAGCTTGGGCGCCTTGCCCCTTCTCAACCGCAGCCGCCTGTTCTATGTCGCGTCGGCGGCTGCCAGCGCAGCTGTCGCCTGCCACGGGACGAGGAAAATGTCGGATCTGCCACCACCGAACCGCTGCCGCCTGGTGCTGATCGCACCGCCGTCGCTCGACGCTGCCCGCCTCGCCGACGCCTTGGCCGGCGGCGACGTCGCCTCGCTCATCCTGCCGGCCCATGGCCTCGGCGAAGCCGCCTTCCAGGACGCGGCCGAGGCGCTGGTTCCAGTCGCCCAGCAGGCGGGCGCCGCGGCGGTGGTCGCCGGCGACTCGCGCATCGCCGGTCGCGTCGGCGCCGACGGCGTCCATCTCGAGGCTGCGAAGGCGGAGATCGCCGATGCCATCGCCCGGTTGCAACCGAAGATGCTGGTGGGCGCCGGCGGCATCAAGACGCGTGACGATGCCCTCGAGCTCGGCGAGTTGCGGCCCGACTACGTCTTCTTCGGGCGCTTCGGCTATGACAACAAGCCCGAGCCGCACGCGCGCAATCTCGGACTCGCGGCGTGGTGGGCCTCGATGGTCGAGATCCCTTGCGTGCTGCTCGGCGGCGCCTCGCTGGCCTCCGTCGAGGAGGCGGCCGCGACCGGCGCCGAGTTCGTCGCCTTGTCCGCCGCCATTTTCGGTGAAGGCCTCGATCCGCGCCGGCAGGTCGCGGAGGCCAACGCCCTGCTCGACCAAAAAGCGCCGCGTTTCGGAGCTTAGAGCTGTCGCGTGCGCACCACCCGCTTCGGCCCCCTTCTGCTGCTCGCGACCGTCATCGCCCTGCCGCCCGGCGCCGGAGCGGCAGACGGCGACCGGCCGGGTGCGACCGCCGAGTCCGTCAACCCCAACCGGTTCGGCGGCAAGCACGAGGACCCCGCTTACGGCGCCTATCAGCGCGGCTACTACAAGACCGCCTTCGATCTGGCCTTGCCGCTGGCCGAAAAGGGCGACAAGGCCGCGCAGGTGCTGGTCGCGGAGATCCTGGCGCGCGGCCTGGGCAGGAAGCGCGACGAGGCCGCGGCTGCCAAATGGTACCAGGCAGCGGCCGAGCAGGACCTGCCCGAGGCCCAGTTCCAGTACGCCCTGCTCCTGATCGACGGGCGCTTCGTCAAGCGGGACAAGCAGGCGGCCTTCGCCCTGATGGAGGCCGCGGCCGATGCCGGCAACCGCTTCGCCCAGTTCAACTATGCCCAGATGCTCGTCGAGCGTGACCCGGGTCAGAAAGGCATCTCGGCGGCCTTTCCTTACTTCGAGAAGGCGGCCAAGGCCGATCTGCCGGACGCGCAATATGCGATGGCGCAGCTGCTGACGAGCGGGGCCGGCGGCCGCCCTGTCGACGAGCCGGGCGCCAGGCAGTGGCTGCAGCGCGCCGCGCAAAACAACTTCGACACGGCGCAGCTCGATCTCGGCACCTGGATGATCAACGGCCGCGGTGGGCCGCGCGACGAGAAGGGCGGCTTCGCCTGGCTGAAGCGCGCCGCCGAGGGTGGCAACGTTGCCGCGCAGAACCGTCTCGCCAAGCTCTACATGCAGGGCATCGGCACCGAGCCCGACGCCATCTTCGCCGCCGCCTGGTACATCCTTGCTCATCGCGCCGGCCTCGCCGACCCGATGATGGACGACTTCATGAACGGGCTCACCGACGACGAGGTGAAGCTTGCCACCGGCCGCGCCAACAAGCTTCGCTGAGCCGCCGCCCACCGCCTGCCTCTCTTGCCTCACAAGGCATTTTGTGATCATGGAGGCGCCGACGCCGGTCAGGCCGTCCCCGAGATTCCGTCCGAAAGAAGCACCATGGCCAAGATCAACGGCAACGAAATCCGTCCCGGCAACGTCATCGAGCATGACGGCAGCCTCTGGGTGGCGGTCAAGACCAACGCGGTGAAGCCCGGCAAGGGCGGCGCCTACAACCAGGTCGAGCTCAAGAACCTCCTCAACGGCTCCAAGCTCAACGAGCGCTTCCGCTCGGCCGAGACGGTGGAGCGCGTCCGTTTGGAGCAGAAGGACTACTCGTTTCTCTACGAACAGGGCGACTCGCTGGTCTTCATGGACACCGAAAGCTACGAGCAACTCGAGCTCGTCAAGGACTTCGTTGGCGAGCGTGCGGCGTTCCTGCAGGACGGCATGATGGTCACCGTCGAGCTCTACGAGGAGCGCCCGATCGGCATCTCGCTCCCCGACCAGGTCACCTTGACCATCACCGAGGCCGATCCGGTGGTGAAGGGCCAGACGGCGGCCTCGTCCTACAAGCCGGCGGTGCTGGAAAACGGCATCCGCGTGCTGGTGCCGCCCTTCATCTCTGCCGGCGAGCGGATCATCGTCGACACGAACGAGATCACCTACATCCGCCGCGCCGATTAGAGCCGATGGCGCGCTCAGCCATCATCAACGTCATGGTTCAGGCGGCCAACAAGGCCGGCCGGGCCCTGTCGCGCGACTTCGGCGAGGTGCAGAACCTTCAAGTGTCCCTGAAGGGGCCGGGCGACTATGTCAGCCAGGCCGATCGCAAGGCGGAGGAGATCATCCACGCCGAGCTGTCGCGGGCCCGCCCCGGCTACGCCTTCCTCATGGAGGAGCGCGGCGAGGTGCCCGGCGAGGATGCCCAGCACCGCTGGATCGTCGACCCGCTGGACGGCACCACAAACTTCCTCCACGGCATCCCGGTGTTCTCGATCTCCATCGCGCTCGAGCGGCAGGGTCAGCTCGTCGCCGGCGTGATCTACAACCCCGCAATGGACGAGCTCTACACGGCCGAGCGTGGCGGCGGCGCCTTTCTCAACGACCGCCGACTGCGGGTCGCCGCCCGCGGCAAGCTCGCCGACGCGGTCGTCGGCACCGGCGTGCCGCATCTCGGCCGCGGCCACCACGGCAACTATCTGATCGAGCTGCGCAATGTGATGGGCGAGGTGTCCGGCATCCGCCGCCTTGGCTCGGTGGCGCTCGACCTCGCTTATGTGGCGGCGGGTCGCATGGACGGCTTCTGGGAGAGCTGGCTCAGCCCCTGGGACCTCGCAGCCGGCATCCTGATGATCCGCGAGGCCGGCGGCTTCGTCACCGACCTCTCCGGCGGCCAGGACATGCTCGAGCAGGGCTCGATCGTGGCCGGCAACGAGACGATCCACCGCGCGCTGCTGAAGACCCTCCGCAAGCCGCTTCCCCCGACATAGTGCCCCTCGAAATAGCGCCGCCTCGCCCCATATGGTGGTTTCGAACCGTCAAATCCGGCGGCGCAAAGAGGGGAGTCGATGACCGAGAGTGACGTCAACGCCGGCGATTTCGCGGTCCCGTTTGCGGGACGCTTCGCCTATAGCCGCGCGGAGCGCATCGCCGATGCCGTCGTTCACGCGGTCGGGATCGTGCTCGCGGTTGCGGCCGGCTCGACGCTGCTCGCGCTGGCGCCCTTCCATGCCGGGCCGGGCGAGTACGCCGCTGCCGTGTTCTATGTGGTCGCCTTGCTCACCGTGCTGTCGGTTTCGTGCGTCTACAACCTGTGGCCGCTGTCGCCCGCGAAATGGATCCTGCGGCGCTTCGACCACGCGGCGATCTACCTGCTGATCGCCGGCACCTACACGCCTTTCCTGACCCAGCTCGACGATCCGCGGCTCGCCTGGGGGATGATCGGGTTGGTCTGGGGCGCCGCGACCGCCGGCATGGCGATCAAGCTGCTGCTGCCCGGTCGGCTGGACCGGTTGTCGGTGGTCTTCTACCTGGCGATCGGCTGGAGCGGCGTCGCCGTGGCCGGTTCGCTCCTTGAGGTGTTGCCGGCTTCGACCCTGTGGCTCGCCGTCGCCGGTGGCCTCGTCTACTCGGCGGGCGTCGTCTTCTTCATGTGGCAGAACCTGCGCTTTCAGTCCGCTTTGTGGCATGGCTTCGTCGTCACCGGCGCGAGCCTGCACCTGGCGGCCGTCTCCGACCTCCTGGTCATCGCCCGCCTCGCCTGACCGCAGATCCGACGTCAGGCAGCCTCGATTTCTGCTTGCAGCGCCCGAATGTGCGGCTCGGCGGCCGAGCCGGCGGCGCGCTCGATCGCCCGGAAGCGACTGACGACGGCCAGCCCGACGGCGGTCAGCTCGGCGCCGCCGCCCTTGCGCCCGCCCACCTTCGCCGCCACCACCGGCTTGCCGAACAGCCGGTTCATCTCTTCCACCAGCTCCCATGCCCGCTTGTACGACATGCTCATCCGCCGTGCCCCGGCCGAAATGGAGCCGAAGGCGGCGATCTGCTCCAAAAGCTCGATCTTGCCCGGGCCGATCCGCCCCTCCGGGTCCAGATTGATTCGCAGGCTGAGGGAAGGCATCGTCGACCCCGCTCGCCGCCGGCCCGTCCGGCGCCATCGACTGTCGACCCTAGCGCCTGGCGGGCTCGACCGCCATGCGTGGTCGCGGTCGAGCGGCCGGGATTTTGGTCAAAGTCGTCTTCGAGGTTGCCCGGCAGGCTGGCGTCCGCGCTCAGCCCTGTTCGAGCAGGGCCCGGGCCGTCGCCTGGTCGGTGATCAGATGAGTGACCATCCTGCCTCTCAGAGCCGCTGCGATCTGCGCAGCCTTCTGAGCGCCCGTCGCCGTCGCGACCCGGCGGCCGATGCGCAGGAAGTCGGCCAGCGCAATGCCTGAGATGAAGAAGGCGCCGCCCTCGTCCACCACCTGGCCCTCGGCATCGATGCTGAAGCCGCCGACGTCGCCGATGGCGCCGCGCTGCTGGAGCCGGCGGATCTCGGCCTCGGACACGTGTCCGCCGCGATAGAGAGCCGAATGGATGGTGTCGACGCTGCCGATGCCGACCAGCGCCAAGTCGGCCTTGCGCGCCAGGTCGAGGCAGTTCCGGTTGGTCGGATTCTTCCGCAGGCTGTCGCGAACCTCGGCCGTTTCGACGATGAAGGGCGCGAACAGATGCGCCCCTTCGCAACCGTAGGCCTGGGCGAGCTTTCTGACGATGGCGTGCGCGTCGAGCGTGGGATCGTCGGCGCCGACCGAACCGCAGAGCTGGACGACCTTGATCGGCAGTGGCGACAGCAGCGACAGCCCGTCGACGGTCGCCGCGACGGCCCGGCCGAGCGTAATCCCGAACACCGATTGCGGCGCCAGCAGCCCGTGCACCACCTCGGCCGCAAAGCGGCCGAAGGCCTGGTAAGGCTTCTCGGTCTTGCGCTCCGGCAGGACCACCACGTCAACGCGCCCGACGCCGAACGCCTCGACGATGCGTTGCGCGATGGTCGTATCCCTCTGAAAGGCTCTGTTGATCTTGAACTCGATCACACCCTTCTGACGCGCCTCAGCCAGAAGCCGCGACACGGTCGGCCGGGCCAGCTGAAACCTGTCGGCGACCTCCATCTGCGTCAGTTCGTCGAGGTAGAAGGCCTCCGCGAGGTCGGCGAGGAACTGGATACGCTCCGCCTGCGCCTGACTGAAATCGCCGTTTGGCATGACATTTGTATTTCTCATCAATAACATTTGTCAGACCGGCATGTTTGAGTCAACTTTACTTCATTTCGCTTATGACCTCTCTTCAGAGGTTGGCATCTGCACCCGTTCAACTGGGCCTTCGTCCCTGCTGGGCGGTCTGGCGGTAGGCCATCGGCGTCGTTCCGGTCCAGCGTTTGAAGGCGCGGTAGAAGGAGTTCGGATCGGCAAAGCCGAGCAGGAAGGCCACCTCGATCATGCTGATCTTGCCAGCGCTCAGATAGCGGTCCGCGGCCTCGCGACGGATGTCGTCGACCAGGTCGTTGAAGCGGACGCCTTCATCGGCGAGCCTGCGTTGCAGGGTGCGGATGCTCATCGCCAGTTCGCCCGCCACCGCGGAGACCGATGGATCCTGGGCGCGCATGATTCGTTGCACGACGACCCGCACCTTGTCGAGAAAGCCGGTGCCGACCATGCGCGTGAAGGTGGCGTCGGCCTGCTGCTCCAGCACGGCCGAGAGCGGCGGATTGGCGCTGACTAGCCGCCGCGACATGTCGGCCCGTCGGAAGGTGATGCTGTCCTCGTCGCAGAACTTGACCGGGCAGCGCAGGATCTCCTCGTAGAGCGCCGAACAGGCCGGCCGCGGCCGGCTGACGCGCGCCGAGAGCGGCTCGATCGGGTGTCTGGTAAAGCGCTGGGCGAACGCTACCAGGCCCGCGAGGCCCATCTCCAGCTTGGCATGCGTGTAGGGACGCCCCGCCATCACCGGGTAGAGGTGGATCGTCACCGTCTCCTCGTGCTCGGTCATGTGGCAGACGTCCCACCAGTTCAGTCGGCTGAAGCGGCAGAGCTGGTGGAACGCCTCGCCCAGCGTTGCGCTGGTCATCGCCAGGAAGCCGACGATGCCGAACCGCTCGGGGTCCATACGCTGGCCGGTCAGCAGGCCGAAGGCAGGGTCGTCGATGCCCTCGAATGTCTTGGCGGTGAAGGCGTCGGCCGTCGCGGCGGAGACCCCCGCCTCAAGCTCCGCCAGCGTCACCCCGACATCCCGGGCCGCGCCGGCGACGTCGATGCCGCCCGCCTGCAGCGCATCGAGGAAATTGCCGGAGAACGGCACGACGAGCGCAGACAGCGCCTTGCCGTTTGTCGCCGTCCTCGTGCACGGGGTGGCACAGGCCGGCTTTGCGTGGGCATGCCGAACCGGATCCAGGTCGATAGGGGTGCCCGGTGGCGTCAGGACCATTGCGGATGCGGCAGGGCCTATGTCGGGCTCGATGGACGGGGCATGCGCGACGAGCCCCCTGCTGCCATGGCTTCGCCCCATGCGATTCAAGCTCTCTTCCTCTCGTTGGGCGGCCGGAAGACCGGCCGCGCGCGGTGCCGCCGGGCGCGACGTCACCATTTCCATGGCGGGCTCGACCTCGTCCACCGAAGCGCCTGCCGTCATCCAATCGGGTTCTGCACCATGCATCGTTGCCTCCAGGGTCTCGGCCTTGGCGGTGCTGGCAAAGCTGGCGTCCATCATGCTCGCCTCCTCTTGTGCGCTGCGCCTGTCGATCCGACGGATCGCTCACAGGTTGTTTTTTCCCGTGGAACCCTCCAGGCGCGCAGCCGATGGTTGCTGCGATGATCCTTTTGTAAGATAATCGGGCGACAAATGTAACATCCGAGAGGCTCGAATCCGGGCCTACGCGGATCAGATTGGGCTCCATCCATGCGCAACTCGACGCCTGACGCCTTGAGTGGCCTCGCACCGCTTATGCGCGTCCAGCCGGAGCTGCAGCAATTGTGCCGGTTCGGAGCCCAATGGGCCTCCCGCCACGACGCATTCGAGCCGCGCGGCTGGGCGCCCTTTCACCTCGTCACCCATGGCAGCTGCCAGGTCGACCTGATCGGCGTCGGCCGGAGCATTCCTTTGAACAGCGGCGACGCCCTGCTCCTGCCGCATGGCAGCCCGCACGTCGTGCGCAGCGTGACCACCGACCCGCTCGATCCCGACCTGCCGCCGATCGGCACCCGCAGCGACGGCGCGTCCTTACCTGTCAAGTTCACCGCCGACGGCGACGCCGATCCGCAGACCAAGCTGATCTGCGGCAGGCTGTGGTTCGAATCGGGCGAGCACAATCTGATCGTCGTCGCGTTGCCCGAAGCGATCCACGTGCCCGCCGAGCGAGCAGCCGATTCGGCCCGCCTGCAGCACCTTGTCGACCTGATGAAGATGGAGCTCGAGACCTCCCGCCCTGGCGCCACGGCGATCGCCAACGATCTGGCGAGCGCCTTCTTCTCCATGGTCACCCGCAGCTATTTCGAGGAGCAGCCCCCGCAGGCGGGCCTCCTGGCTTTGCTCAGGAACCCGCAGACCGCCCGCGCCGTCAGCGCCATGCTCGGCAACCCCGGTCACGACTGGACGCTCGACGACCTTGCCTCGACGGCGGCCTCCTCGCGCGCCAGCCTGGTTCGCGCCTTCCAGCGGGTGGCCAACATCGCACCGATCGCCTTTCTCGCCGACCTTCGGCTGCAGCTGGCGCGCCACAAGCTTGCCGCGACGCGCGCCAGCATCGCCGACATCGCCGAGCAGAGCGGCTACCTGACCGAGAAGAACTTCGTCCGCGCCTTCAAGCGGCGCTTCGCGCTGACGCCCAGCGAGTTCCGCGCCATGGCCCAGCCGGCCGAGCCGGCGACCGGCTTCTGACCCTCTGCGCGAGGGCTGCGGGCCTTCTCAACCTTTGGGCTTAGGCACTCGCTGCTTCGAAGTCGCCGAAAGAGCGCCTCGAATGCGCCCAATAGTCGAGCGTCGAGCTTCCAATTTCGTCACTTTTCCGTTTAGACTCGCACACCCAGATTGGGCGGCGCAACACCAGGGCTTTCGGCGGATGGCTTTCTTCAAATCTTACGGGTCGGACGTGTTGAAGAACGCGGACTTCGACCCGCATCGTCTCTCCAGCCCGCAGGTCTTTCTCCTGTCCATGCTGGTGTTCCTCGCCATCGTCGGCTTCATCGCGGCGATCCTCTACCGCCAGATCTCGAGCGCCTTCGTCACCAATCCGGGCCTCAACGGCCTTATCCTGGGCGTTCTTGCGGTCGGCATCCTGCTCGCCTTCAGCCAGGTCACGCGGCTTTTTCGGGAGGTCCGCTGGGTCAACTCCTTTCGCGCTGGCTCGGAAGAGAACGACCCGGTGCTGCTCGCCCCGATGAAGGCGCTGCTCAGCCGCTCCTCCGCCATGGCGCTGTCGACGCTTTCCATGCGCACCATCCTCGACTCGATCGCCACCCGCCTCGACGAGAGCCGCGACATCTCCCGCTACCTCATCGGACTGTTGGTCTTCCTCGGCCTGCTCGGCACCTTTTGGGGCCTTTTGCACACGATCGGCTCGATTGGCGACACGATCCGCACGCTGGACCCCGGCACGGGCGACGCCAACGACGTGCTGGATTCGCTGAAGTCCGGCCTGTCGGCGCCGCTCGAAGGCATGGGCACCGCCTTTTCCTCGTCGCTCTTCGGCCTTTCCGGGTCGCTCGTCCTCGGCTTCCTCGACTTGCAGGCCGGCCGCGCCCAGACCCGTTTCTATACCGAGCTCGAGAATTGGCTGTCCTCAGTCACCGACCTGTCCTCCGACATGCCCGTCGTCGATCCGGACAAGGCCGGCACCGCCGACGAGCTGCGCGCTTTGTCGGAGCGGCTGCGCGGCATGCAGGAAAGCGGCGGCTCCAACCAGCGGGTCGCCAACGCCATGGCCAACCTCGCCGACGGCATCTCCGGGCTGGTCAAGAACATGCGCAGCGAGCAGCAGATGATGCGGGACTGGGTCGAGGCGCAGTCCGACGAGCAGAAGGCGATGCGCAACACGCTGGAGAAGATCGCCCACGCCCTGAAGAGTCGGGAGCCCAGCTGATGGCGCTGGCCCGCGGGCGGCGAACCGACCGCCGGATCGACTACTGGCCGGGTTTCGTCGACGCCCTGTCGACCTTGCTGCTCTCCATCATGTTCCTGCTGTCGGTCTTCGTCATCGCCCAGTACCTGCTCAGCCGCGAGGTGAGCGGCAAGGACGAGGTGCTGAACCGGCTGAACTCGCAGATCAACGAGCTGACGCAACTGCTGTCGCTGGAGCGCTCCAACAATCAGGACATGGAGGACTCGCTGGCCAACATGCAGGCGTCGCTGTCGGCTGCCCAGACCGAGAAGTCGCGGCTCGAGCAGCTCCTCGCCCAGGGCGCCGGAGCCGACGCGCAGGCGACCGCCCGCATCGGCAGCCTGAGCGGCGAGCTGGACAAGGAACGCCAGATTTCGCAGCGGGCCGCATCGCAGGTCGAATTGCTCAACCAGCAGATCGCCGCGCTGCGCAAGCAGATCGGCGCCCTCGAGGACGCGCTCGACGTCGCCGAGGTGCGCGACCGCGAGTCCAACACCAAGATTGCCGATCTCGGCCGCCGCCTCAACGTGGCGCTGGCCCAGCGTGTCCAGGAGCTCAACCGCTATCGCTCGGATTTCTTCGGACGGCTGCGCGAGATCCTCTCCGACCGCGAGAATATCCGCATCGTCGGCGACCGCTTCGTCTTCCAGTCGGAGGTGCTGTTCCCGGTAGGCTCGGAGGTGATCAACACCGCCGGCCAGGACGAGATGAAGAAGCTCGCCGGCGCGCTTATCGAGCTGCAGAAGGAGATCCCGCCGGAGATCAACTGGGTGCTGCGCGTCGACGGCCACACCGACAACGTGCCGCTGTCGGGCTCCGGCCGCTTTGCCGACAACTGGGAGCTTTCCTCCGCCCGCGCCACCTCGGTGGTGAAGTTCCTGATCGAGAACGGCGTACCCGCCAACCGCCTGGTCGCGGCCGGCTTCAGCGAGTTCCAGCCGCTCGATTCGGCGGACACGCCGGACGCGCGGGACAAGAACCGCCGCATCGAACTCAAGCTCACCGAGCGCTGAGCGGCACCGCGAAGCCGCCGGCCCCGCCAACCCCTCGCCGGAGACCGCCATGTCCTTCGCCAGGCTCGACGAACATTGCCGCAAGCTCGAGGCGCTGGAGCACGCACTGGCGGTGCTCGGTGCCGACGAAGCCACGCACATGGCCGTCGGCGGCGGCGAGAAGCGGGCCGAGGCGATGTCGGCGCTGGCCGGCATCCACCACCGGCAGGCGACCGACCCGGCGGTCGCCGAATGGATCGAGGCGGCGGAGCGCGAAGCGCTGAACGAGGAGCAGCAGGCCGCCTTGCGCGAACTGCGCCGCAGCTACACCAACCTCACCTGCCTCCCCTCCGATTTCGTCGAGCGGACGACGCGGGCGCACTTGCGCTGCGAGCAGCTCTGGCGCGATCTTCGTCCCAAGAACGACTGGGCCGGCTTCCTGCCCTCGCTGGAGGGCGTGATCGCCTTGGTGCGCGAGGAGGCGGCCATGCGCGCCGAGGCGCTCGGCCTCGACCCCTATGACGCGCTGATGGAGCAGTACGACCCCGGCCACCGGGCCGCCGACATCGCGCCGCTGTTTGCCGAGCTGAAGGCGTTCCTTGTCGGCTTCGTGCCGGTGGCGCTGGCCGCGCAGGAGAAGCGGCTGGCCAAGGCCGCGCTCAGGCCCCTCTCGGGCGTCTATCCGATCGACCGGCAGCGCGAGCTCGGCCTCGCCATGATGGGCGCTGTCGGCTTCGACTTCACCCGCGGCAGCCTGTCGATCTCGCACCACCCGTTCTGCGGCGGCGTGCCGACCGACGTGCGCATCACCACGCGCTATCGCACCACGGACTTCCTCTCGTCGCTGATGGGCGTGCTGCATGAAACCGGCCACGCGCTCTACGAGCAGAACCTGCCCGCAGCGTGGTCGCACTGGCCACTCGGCAAGGCGCGCGGCATGGCCATGCACGAGAGCCAGAGTCTGTTCGTCGAGAAGCAGCTCGGCCGCAACCCGGCCTTCTGGAATTGGGCGCTGCCGATGGTGGAGCGGACGCTCGGCGAGAGCTGGACGGTCGACGAGATCCTGCCGCACGTCCACCATGTCGAGCGCGGTCTGATCCGCGTCGACGCCGACGAGGTGACCTATCCGCTGCATGTCATCCTGCGCTTCGAGCTGGAGCGGGCGCTGGTTGCCGGCCGCCTGGCGCCGGCCGACATCCCGGAGGCATGGGACGCCGCCATGCAGGAGACGCTCGGTCTCTCCACCATCGACCTCCCCAAGGATGGCCCCATGCAGGACGTCCATTGGCCGAGCGGCACATTCGGCTATTTCCCGTCCTACACGCTGGGCGCCATGATGGCCGCACAGCAATGGTCGGCGCTGGCCCGCGCCCACCCTTCGGTCGACGACGACCTGCGGGAAGGCCGGTTCGACGCGGTGAACGACTGGCGGCGCGAAAACATCTGGTCCGTCGCCTCGTTCCGCTCGACGCCCGAGATCATGGAGCGCGCCACTGGCGAGCGGCTCGACGCCGCCCACTTCACCGCGCATCTTGAGGCGCGCTACGGCGCCGCCTGACCGGCGCCTATTCCGCGGCTCCGGGAAAAGCCCGGGCGCCGGCCTCGAACTGCAGCTTGGCCAGCCGGGCGTAGGTGCCGCCCTTGGTCACCAGGCTGCGATGGGTGCCTTCCTCGACGATCCGGCCCTCTTCCATGACCAGGATGCGGTCGGCCTTGAGCACCGTGGCCAGGCGATGCGCGATCACCAGCGTGGTGCGGCCTTGCATCAGATGCTCGAGCCCCGCCTGAACGAGCGTTTCGCTCTCGGCATCCAGCGCCGACGTGGCCTCGTCGAGCAGCAGCACCGGCGCATCGCGCAGGATGGCGCGCGCAATCGCCAGCCGCTGCCGCTGGCCGCCCGACAGCATGACGCCGCGCTCGCCCACTTGCGTGTCGTAGCCGGCCGGCAGGCTTGCAATGAACTCGTCGGCCAGCGCCGCCCGGGCCGCTGCTTCGATCTCCGCGTCGGCGGCCTCCGAGCAGCCGAAGGCGATGTTCTCCCGCACCGTCGCCGAAAACACCGTGACGTCCTGCGGCACGATGGCGAGCCGCCGCCGCGCCGCCTCGAGGTCGGCCGAGGCGAGCGGCACGCCGTCGACGAGCACGCTCCCTTCGTCGGGGTCGTAGAAGCGCAGGAGCAGGGAGAAGATGGTGCTCTTGCCGGCGCCGGAGGGCCCGACGATCGCCACCGTCTCGCCGGGCCGCACCGCAAAGCTCAAGCGGTGGACGGCCGCCCAATCCGGCCGCTCCGGATAGGTGAAGGAGACGTCGCGGAACTCCACCGAACCGATCGGCGGAACCGGCAGCGGCGCGGGATGGGCGGGCTCGGCGACCGCAGGCCGCGCCGCCAAAAGCTCGGCGAGCCGCTCGGCCGCCCCCGCCGCCTGGGAAAGCTCCCCCCACACCTCCGACAGCGCGCCCAGCGCCCCTGCCGCAAACACCGAATAAAGCAGGAACTGACCGAGCGTGCCCGGCGACATGACGCCCGACAGCACGTCGCGGGAGCCGAACCACAGCACGCCGACCACCGAGCTGAACACCGCGAAGATGGCGAAGAAGGTGAGGAAGGCGCGCGCCAGCGTCGAACCCCTGGCCGCCTCGAAGGCGCTGTCGACCGCTGCGCCGTACCGGCCGGCGACGGCCTTCTCGTTGGTGAAGGCCTGCACCGTGCGCACCGCACCGACCGTCTCGCTGGCATAGGCGGTGGCATCCGCCATCGTGTCCTGCGCCATCCGCGAGCGCCGGCGCACCGCCCGCCCGAACGCCACCAGCGGCAGCACGATGGCCGGGATCGCCACCAGCACGAGGCCGGAAAGCTTGGGGCTGGTCACCACCATCATGGCGACGGCCCCGAGCCCGAGGATGACGTTGCGCAGGGCCACCGACGCCGTCGAGCCGACCGCCGACTTGATCTGGGTCGTGTCGACGCTTAGCCGGGAGACGATCTCGCCGGAATGCGCCCTGTCGAAGAAGGCAGGCGACAGGTGCACCACATGGTCGAACACATCGCGCCTCAGATCGGCGACGACCCGCTCGCCGAGCGTCACGACGAAATAGTAGCGGCCGGCCGAAGCCAGCGCCAACAGCACCGCGATCGCCACCAGCATGGAGAAATAATTGGCGATGAAGGTCGAGTCGGCGGAGCTGAAGCCGTGATCGATCATCCGCCGCACCGCAAGCGGCAAGGTGAGCGTCGTCGCCGCCGCCACCGCCAGGAAGAGCAGCGCCATCGCCACCTTGCCGCGATAGCGCCTCACATAGGGGATGAGCGTTCCGAGCGGCCCCAGCGACGGGCGACGTCGTTCGTCTCTCACTGGCCCGGCTCGCGCCATTCCTGGGTTCCCCTGCGGCGCCGCTCGACGGGCCGCGGCGGCCTTGTCTATCGAACGCGGCTGATGTATAGGCCAGCCGATCGATTTTGAAGCCGTACCTTCGTCAAGGCGCGGCTTCAAGTTTTGAGAGTGGGTGACATCGCCGCAGGGCGGCTCGCCCGATCTCGCAGCCAGTTTTCAGGACACGACGATGAAAGCCGATATCCACCCGGACTACCATACCATCAAGGTCGTCATGACCGACGGGACCGAATACGAGACGCGCTCCACCTGGGGCAAGGAGGGCGACACCCTAAACCTCGACATCGATCCGACCACGCACCCGGCCTGGACAGGCGGCTCGCAGCAGCTGATCGACCGCGGCGGCAGGCTGTCGAGGTTCAAGAAGCGCTATGAGGGTCTCGGCATCTAGGCCGATCCGCTTCAGTCGACTGTCGACAATCAACAGGCCCGGCACATGCCGGGCCTTTTCTTTTGCGCGAGCGCGAAGCCCGAGCGCTCTTTTTACACGAGTTTTGAACAGATTCCCTCATAGATTGTAACGACCGGCACTCTCCCGATCCGCCGATCCGCCATCCTTGCGTCCGACGCCTCGAGCTTTCGAGCGTCTAGAGGAGAGGAGGAGAGCATGTTCCTGAGCCCGAACAGGAAGGGCAATGGTGTTTCCGGAACGGTGTCCGCGGCGCCGAAGCAGGGAGAGCGCCCTGCCGGGACGCGGACGCCCGTCAATGCACCGGCGCCCCCGTCCGGGCATGGCGCCTCGCCGGTGAGCTTCGGCGCGATGGCTCCGTCGCTCGCCGACGCGGTGGACGCGGTGGAGATGGGGCCCCGCGGGTCCCGGTATGAGCTCCTGGATCGTGTCTTCGACGGGTTGAGCGCCGTCAAGGACGCGATCGACCGCCTGCCTCCTGCCGCAAGCGTCGGCGACGCCGAGTTCGTCCAGACCCTGTGCAGCTCGTTTCAGGAGCTCGATCTGGCGCGGGTGATTGCCCAGCTGCGCAAGCTGGTCGGCCTGCGCGGCGACGTCGATCGCCTCGCATTGTCCCGGCTGGAAAAGCAGCTGGCCGCCTTCAGCGCCAAGATGAACGATGCTCGAACGGCGCTGTCAGGGCCAGAACCGGCGATCGTAGCGCTAGGCGACGCGGCCGCCGGGCTCCGGGGCCAGTTGGCGGACGCGCTTGCCTCGCTCGAGGACAGGATGATGGCCAGCCTCGCGGCCGAGACCGAGGACACGTGGATGGCGACGAGCCGCAGCGGCATCGAGGTGCCGGCCGGCGGGAGCCTTTCCCGAACCCTTCACCATGGCATCGAAGGCCTGCGGACGATCCTCGACAAGGCCCTGGCAGTCGAGGCAGCCGAGGGCAAGTTCGAAGCCTTCATGCGCCTCCGTCGCGACCTGCAGGAGTTCGATCTCTTCAGGCTCGGCCAGGACCTGGCGCAGGTGAAAGACGTAGAGCCCGAGATCCTCGATCTTCTCACCGCCGTCGAAATCGCCCGAGGCGGCTGGGACGGCTCTCTCAGCCGGGCGTTGGTCGAAGAGCGCTGGGCACCCATCGAAGCGGCGATCGGCAAGCTGGCGAAGGCGCTGCCGACGGCCGGCGCCCAAGTGCCGCAAGTCACCTTCGCCTCCGAGCCTCGCGACGGCGTCGACGAGCGCGGCGGCCGGCTGGCGACCCTGCTTCGCGAGCTCGGCAATCGATTTGACGTCGACAGCCCTTCTCTCCAACGCCTCGCCGACCGGCTTTCACGCCCAGGCGCCTGGAGCGACATTTGTCGGAACCTCGGCCCCGACGATTGGCCGCCCACCTGGGACAGCGATTTCCAAAGACTGCTGGTCAGAAACAGCAAGAGTGATGCCCAGCAGTTCCTGTTCTCTTTCGCGCAGCAACTCGTGAACTTTGGCTTCATCGGGTGGAGCGAGGCCATGGCCTTCTACGTCCCGCCGGACCTGGACGAGTGGGCGCTGACGAGGCTCCGGAATGAAAAGCCCCAGCACATAGAACCGAAGGCACTGGCGTCTCTCTTGGGCGATGCCCTTCGAGCCACCAAGGAAAAGGGCGGACTGGGAGAAGCCAACGTCTCGAAGATGGTCACCTATCTCGCGAACCAGCTGGACGGCGTCGATCTTAGCAAGTTGGCGAGCGACCCTCGCCTGGCCGACTTCCACTTGCTGAAGCACATCGGGCTGCTTGGGAAGGCGGTTCCTCGGGTCGAGGGAGGAGCCACGCAATCGCGGAACTTCAGCGTCAACCGGAACACTGTAAGAGAGCAACTCCGACTGGTCCTACGGGCTTTGGTGGTCGCCGGCGTGGTGCCCGAGGAAGTCCAGCCCGCCTTCCTTTCCGCCGATTGGCCTTCGGTTCCAGGCATCGCTTTCGATCCGCTCCCATCCCTGCCCAGGACGAAGGCGGCGGCGGGGGCACTGGTCGGCGACGCCGTGAGGATCGGCGGTCTGGACACGGCTATCCTTCACGTTTTCGACGCCTCGCTCCTGGACATTCCGGACGAAGCCTACCTGGCGCGTTTGAGCCCGCAATTTGAAGCGCTGCAAGGCGCCGTCCTTCTGGCTCGGCATGCCGCTCGGCCGCGCGAGCACCGGAAAGCCTTGCTTACGGCGATCGAAGGCCTGGTGCTGGCCATTGGAGGCCGGGCCGAATTGGGCGCGCTGTTGACACGCGGGATCGAAACCGACCTGCCCCGCAGCGGCGCCCCGTCGTGATCGAGAAGTGAGGGAGAAAAGCATGTTTCTGAACAGGAAGGGCAACAGCCCTGCCGCGGCGGCGCCGCTCAGCGGACCGAACGCACTCACCGGGCGCGGGACCACCACCCACCCACCGGCTCCGCCGCCCCTGCACGGCGCCTCAGCGGTTGCGTTCGGCGCGATGTCCCTCGTCGACGCCGTGGACGCGGCTGAGCCGGGGCCGCGCCGCGCCCATTACAAGCTCCTGGAGCGCGTCTTCGACGGGCTGAGCGCCGTCAAGGACGTCCTCGACCGCGCCCCGCCCGCGGGGAGCGTCGGCCAGGCGGAGTTCGCCCAGGCCCTCTTGAGCGCATTTCAGGGGCTCGATCTGCAGCGGGTGATCCATCAGTTGGCTACGCTGGTTGCCATGAGAGGCGACGTCGACCGCCTCGCCTTGAACCAGCTGAAGGATGCGCTGGCTTCCTTTGGCGTCGTGCTGAACGATGCTCGCGCGGCGCTGTCTTTGCCGGAGCCGACGACCGCCGAGCTGACCGACGCGGTCTCGGCGGCGCTCCAGGAGGCGTCGCCCGGCCTGCAAGGCCAACTGGAGGCCGTGCTCTCTTCGATCGCCGACGTGATGACGGCAAGCCTGGCGGCCGACACCGAGGCCTCCTGGATGGTGACCAGCCGCAGCGTCATCGAGGTGCCGGCCAGCGACACCTTGCCCTTGCCCGTCCGCCACGGCATCGAAGGCATGCAGACCATCCTCGACAAGGCCCTTCAGGTGAAGGACGAGAAGGGCAACTTCGAAGCATTCATCAAGCTTCGCCGCGACCTTCAGGAATTCGATCTCTTCGAGCTCGGCCAGGACCTCGCCGACAAGATCGACGTCCGACCCGAAATTCTCCACTTTCTGACCCTGGTGGGAACGACCGGGCGCGTCTGGGACGACCGGCTCGACGTGACATGGGTCGAGGATCACTGGGACGCCATCGAAACGGCGATGCAGGGCCTGGCAACGGCGCTCGGCACGGCCGGCGGCACCCCGCCGGCCGCGGCGACGACGACGCCAGCCCTCCCAAACGATGCGGACGGCGCCCGGTTCGCGGACCTGCTGTTCCGGCTCGCAGCGAGCCAGGACCGCGACAACCCGAGGCTCCGACGCATCGCCCAGCGGTTCCTCGAGCCGGGCAGCTGCGCCGAGCTCGGGATAAAGCTCGGCGACAAGGCCAATTCCATCGGCAAGTGGGCGTTCGAGATCGAGCGGACATTGGCCACCGGCTCCGAGATCGAAGCCGCTCGCTGCCAACAGAAGCTTGCACTTGAACTCGCGGAAATCGGTTTCATCAGCTGGGACGATATCCTCGGTTCCCCTGCGCCGCCTTCGCAAGGCCATTGGGACGAACTCCTCCGCGTCAAGGCAAAGCGGACCGATTCGAAGGCGGTGGCGCAATTGCTCGGCGACACCCTCCGCTTGGTGAAGAGCAAAGGCGCCCTTGCCGAGGGCAACGTCTCGAAGGCGGTCACCTATCTCGACCACATGCTTTCCGGCATCGACATCGTCGCGGTGGCGGCCGACCCGCTCCTGGCGGGCTTCGACCTGCTCCATCACATCGGACAGCTCGAAGGCGCGGTCGAGCGCGTCAACCAGGCGTATTTGGCCCCGCCACCCAAAGCCTCCACGGAGCACGCGGACATTTCGCCGATGCAAAACAGCATGCGCCTCGTCCTGCGCGCATTGATGATCGCCGGGATCATCCCCGAAGAGGTTCTGCCGGCCTTCTTCTCCAGCGACTGGCCTTCCGTTCCCGGCATCGGCTTCGATGCGTATCCGGCACCGCCCCGGACGGGAGCGGATGCAATGGCGCTGGTTGCCTATGCGGTTGGGTTGGGGGGTCTCGATCCCGACATCCCGGAATTCGTCGCCCAGTGGATCGGCCCGCCGGACGAAACAGTGCTCGAGCATTGGAGCTCAGCGCTGGAAAAGCTCCAGGCCGCCATCCTGTTTGCCCGGAGTTCCGCCCGGCCTCTCGATCACGAGCACGCGTTGCTGGACGCGATCGAGGACCTTATGGAGGTCCTGGTGCCGGGCTTCCGGAGCCGGACGAATTTCGAATGGATTGCAAAGCGGGGGCGACACTAGGGCCTGACCGGCAGAACCGCCGCTCAGTCCTTCTTCCGGTCGGCGTGGCCGAGGCTGCGCCCCGGATCGACCACGTCGCGCACCCGCTGCTTGAGCGCGGCGGCGTCGGGAAAGCCGCCGTCGCGCTTGCGGTCCCACACCGTCTCGCCGTCGCAGGCAATGGTGAAGACGCCGCCGGTGCCCGGCACGAGCGTTACCTCGCCAAGCTCGGTCCCGAAGGTCGACAAGAGCTCCTGGGCCATCCAGGCGGCGCGCAGCAACCAATGGCACTGGGTGCAATAGGTGATGCGGATCGACGGCTTTCCGGCCTCGTCCATGGCGGCTCAGGCGGCGCTCAGCTTCGCCATCGTCTCGTCGTCGACCTCGAAATTGGCGTAGACGGTCTGCACGTCGTCGTCATCCTCGAGGGTGGCGACCAGCTTCATCAGCGACTGCGCGCGCTCCTCGTCGACCGGGACATTCGTCTGCGGGCGCCAGATGACCTTGACGGACTCCGCCTCGCCGAGCGCCGATTCGAGCGCCTTGGAGACCTCGCCGATCGACTCGAAGGCGCAGGTGATGACATGGCTCTCCTCGTCCGAATCGACGTCGTCGGCGCCGGCCTCGATCGCCGCATCCATCACCGTGTCCGCGCTGCCGGCCTTTGCCGGGTAGAGGATCTCGCCGACCCTGTCCCACAGGAAGGACACCGAGCCCGTCTCGCCCATCGCTCCGCCGGCCTTCGTGAAGGCCGCCCTGACGTTGGACGCCGTACGGTTGCGGTTGTCGGTCAGCGCCTCGACGATCACCGCCACGCCACCCGGCCCGTAGCCTTCGTAACGCACCTCCTCGTAATTCTCGGCATCGCCGCCCGTCGCCTTGTTGATGGCGCGCTGGATGTTGTCCTTCGGCATCGACTCGGCCCTGGCGTTCTGCACCGCCAGCCTCAGCCGCGGATTCATTGCCGGATCGGGCATGCCTTGCTTGGCGGCCACGGTGATCTCGCGCGCCAGCTTGGAGAAGACCTTGGAGCGCACCGCGTCCTGGCGGCCCTTGCGGTGCATGATGTTCTTGAACTGAGAATGGCCGGCCATGGCACCCCTTCGCGCGAAAGATCCTGCTGTCCAGAATGGCGGGCTATATAGATAAATCGCCGGCAAACGTCCAGCCGGACGGGGCGCTCGCGAAAACGTGACCCCTCGGGCGCCGGCGCCGCCGCCATACTTCGCATTGCAACTCCACGCCGGAGGAATGTCGATGCGTGCCGCCTTCCGCCTCGTTCTTGCCGCCGCCGCCCTGCTCCTGGCGGGAGGCGCCGCGCTTGCCCAGGACGATCCGGTGGCGAGCCGCTGCCTGGCGGTCGCCGAGAGCCTGCCCGACGTGACCTACGTCGCCGCCGAGCCCGTCGCCACCACCGCGGAGGGCGACGAGGTCCGCATCGCCTATGCCGGCCACTCGACCTACGTCATCGAGACGCCCGCCGGGGTGCGCATCGCCACCGATTACAGCGGCGTCTATGGCAGCGACCCGCTGCCGCGCGTCGTCACCATGAACAAGGCCCACCGCACGCACTACACCGAACTGCCCGACCCGGGCATCGAATATGTGCTGCGCGGCTGGAACCCGGCGGGTGGCCCGGCCCGGCACGCCTTGACGGTCGACGATGTCTATATCCGCAACGTGCCGACCGACATCCGCCATTTCGGCCAGATGGAGCGCGACGGCAATTCCATCTTCATCTTCGAGGTCGCCGGCCTTTGCATCGGCCATCTCGGTCATCTGCATCATCATCTGGAGGATGCGCACTACGCCTCCATCGGCCGGCTGGACGTCGTCATGGTGCCGATCGACGGCGGCATGACGCTGTCGCTGCCCGCCATGTCGGAGATTGCGTCGCGCCTGCGGTCCTCGATCGTCCTGCCGATGCACCGGCACGCCACGCAGATCGGCGAGTTCACCGGCCAGATGGGCGATGCCTTCGCGGTCGAGTTTCGCGAGGGCCGGTCGATGACGGTGTCGCTGAAGACGCTGCCGTCCCGCCCGACCATCGTCGTGCTCGACGGGGTCTGAGCCTCACCCGGTCAGTGGACGTCGCTGCCCTGTCCCCGCGCCACCTTGCGCCGGCGGGCCAGCATGTTCAGCCCCTCGACCAGCGCAGAGAAGCCCATCGCCGCGTAGATATAGCCCTTGGGCACGTGGTAGCCCATGCCGTCGGCGATCAGCGTCATGCCGATCATCAGCAGGAAGCCCAGCGCCAGCATGACGATGGTCGGGTTCCTCTCGATGAAGTTGGCGAGCGGATTGGCCGCCAGCATCATCGCACTGACGGCGACGATGACGGCGATGTACATGATGGCGATCTCATCCGTCATGCCGACGGCCGTGATGATGGAATCGATCGAGAAGACCAGGTCGAGCAGCAGGATCTGGAAGATCGCCGCGCCCAGCGTGAGCTGCGCCGCCTGGCCGACCAGCGTGTCCTTGTGATCCTCCGGGTCGACGGTGTGGTGGATCTCCTTGGTGGCCTTCCAGACCAGGAACAGGCCGCCGGCGATCAGGATCAGGTCGCGCCACGAGAAGCCGTGGCCAAACAGCGTGAAGATCGGCGTGGTGAGCTGGACGATGATGGAAATGGTGGCGAGCAGCGCCAGCCGCATGATCAGCGCCGCGCCGATGCCGAGCCTGCGGGCCCGCGATTGCTGCTCCTTGGGCAGTTTGTTGGTGAGGATCGAGATGAAGATCAGATTGTCGATGCCGAGCACCACCTCGAGCACGACGAGCGTCAGCAGCGCTACCCAGGCGGTGGGGTCAGAGACGAAGGAGAAATGGGGGGCCAGTACCTCGACCATCGATCAGTTCACGCTCCTTGCCTCGTCAGGGAACGCCAGAGTTAGGTTGCCGCAGTGGAACCGTCAATGTCAGCGCCAGAAAGCGGGCACCGTCTCCTCCAGCCGCGGCCCCAGTCTGAGCGGCGCGATCCGCTCGGCAAGGCCGGTTCGGTCGGAGATGTCGACACCCACGCCGCAGATTGTCGCAGGCCCTGCCGCCGCCTCGAACCGTCCCTTCGGCACCTTGGACAGGAAGCGGTTGAGCGGCTCCTCCTTGTCCATGCCGAGCGACGAATCATAGTCGCCGCACATGCCGGCGTCGGTGATGTAGGCGGTGCCGCCGTTGAGGATCTGGTGATCGGCCGTCGGCTGGTGGGTGTGGGTCCCCACCACCAGGCTGGCTCGCCCGTCGACGAAATGCGCGAAGCACACCTTCTCGCTGGTCGCCTCGGCGTGGAAGTCGATGACCGCCGCGTCGGCCTGCTCGCCGAGCGGACAGGCCGCCAGCTCTCGCTCGCCCGCCTGGAACGGGTCGTCGAGCTCCGGATGCATGAAGACGCGGCCCATGATGTTGGCGACCAGCACGCGGGCGCCGTTGCGCGCCAGGTAGACGCCGGCGCCGCGCCCCGGCGTGCCGGCCGGAAAGTTCGCCGGCCTCAGGAAGCGCGGCTCCCGCGGCGCGAAATCCAGCGCCTCGCGCTGGTCCCACACATGGTTGCCCGTGGTCACCACGTCGGCGCCGGCGGCGAGCGTCTCGCGCAGGATCTCTTCCGTGATGCCGAAGCCGCCCGCCGCGTTCTCGCCGTTGACGATGGCGAAGTCGAGCTTGAGCTCGGCAATCAGCCCCGGCAACCGTTCCCACACTGCCGTCCGCCCGGTCCTGCCCACCATGTCGCCCAGGAAAAGAAGTCGCATGCGCCGTTGCCTCTGAGGAGTGCCATGTTCCCCGGCGGCGGCAGCCCGGTCAAGCCGGCCATCCGGCGCCGCGCGATGCGCCGCTAGCCGTCCAGCGGAAAGCGGTCGAGGCCGCGCTCCGACAGCAGCTCCGGCAGCAGGACGTCGTGCGGCTCGTCCGGCACCTCCTCGACCTGCTGGCAGCCGAACGCGACGCCGATCAGCCGCGGCGCCCGCCCCTTCTCCTGCAGCCGGGAGATCGCCCGGTCGTAATAGCCGGCGCCGTAGCCGATGCGGTGGCCGCGCGCGTCGAAGGCGGCGAGCGGCACCAGCATGATGTCGGGGTCGAGCATGGCCGCCTCCTCGCCGGGGCCGGCGGTGCCGAACCCCATCTCCACCAGCGCCGCGCCGCGCACCAGCTCGCGGAACACGATCGTCGCCTTGTCGAGGATGGCCGGCAGGCAGAGACGGGCGCCCTTTTCGCGCAGCGCGAACATCAGCGGCCTGACGTCGACCTCCGAGCGCAGCGGCCAGAAGCCCGAGATCACCTGGCCGGGCACGAAGTCGATTTCCCGCTCGGCCGTCTCGGCCATCTCCAGCGCGGCCTCGACCCGCCAGAACGGGTCGAGCGCGTCGCGGCGGGCGAGCGCTTGCTGGCGAAGCTGGCGTTTGAGCGTGCGGTGATCGGCCATGCTGACGGGCTGAGGAAGGGTGCGATCCATGACGACCGGTGGAGAAGTCGATCCCGGGAACCTACAAAGTAGGTGGGCGCCGTATGAAGAAGCCCACGGGCCTCCCCAGGAACAGCTCCCTCGAGATCGATAAGGCCCCGGGGATATGTCTCTCCTGCCGGGAAGCACAGACCGCAAACCGAATATAGGGTGCCGCCTGCCGTCTGGCCAGCGCTTTCGCCGAGGCGCGGACCTCAGGCCGCGAGATGGCCGAACGCGGCGATGACCTTGTCGTAGATGCCGCGCTTGAACGGCACGATCAGCCCGGGCAGGTCGCCCATCGGCTTCCACGACCAGCGGTCGAACTCCGCCTTGTGACCTTCAGGCGGCGGGTTGACGCGGATCTCCCGCTCGTCGCCGTGGAAGCGGAAGGCAAACCACTTTTGCGTCTGACCCCGGTAGCGCCCCTTCCACACCGTTCCCACGAGCTCGGGAGGCAGATCGTAGTCGATCCATCCGGGCGCTTCGGCAAGCAGCTTCAGACTCTCCATGCCGGTCTCCTCGTAGAGCTCGCGCTTCGCGGTTGCGATCGGCTCCTCCCCTTCGTCGATCCCACCCTGCGGCATCTGCCAAAGCTGCTCCGAGCCGGCCGTCTCGTTGCCGGGCTTGGCGATGCGGTGCCCCACCCACACCAGTCCGGCGCCGTTCAGCACCATCATGCCTACGCAGGGGCGGTAGGGCAGCGAGCGGGGGTCGGCGTGCTTCTTGGCCATCGCTCAGCCGCGTTCCGGATCGTTGGCCAGCGCCGAGACGGGCACGATCTCGACGCCGCGCTTCTTGGCCTCGTTGACCCAGCCTGTCACCGCGTCGATGGTGACGTCGAAGGCCGAGCCGGTGCCCAGCGCGAAGCCCTTGGCGCGCGCCGTCCGCTCCAGTTCGTCCAGCTTCTTCAGGATCTCGCCGCGCTCGCGCACGCCGTCGATGGCGGTGTCCGCCGCGGCGAAGGGCACGCCGTTCTTCAGCGCCTGCGCCTCCGCCTGGCTGCGCCCCGAGCTCCCGTCGTCGAGATAGAGCAGCCCGCGCTTGCCGAGGTCGCTCATCACCGGCGCCAGCGCCTCGGCATCGCCGGAGAAGCGGGCACCCATGTAGTTCATCACGCCCGTGTAGTTGGTGGTCCGCGACAGCACCCAGTGCAGCCGGTCGATATTCTCCTCCGGGCTTGCCTCGACCGTCAGCGTGTTGCGGCCGGGATCGACGGTGGGATAGTCGAACGGCTCGAGCGGCAGCTGCAGCACGATCTCGTGACCCTTCCGCCGCGCTTCCTGCATCCAGCGGGTGATGCTGTTGCCCTGCGGCGCAAAGCCGAGCGTCACCTCGGCCGGCAGCTTGCGGATGGCGTCCTGGGTGCCCGTCTGCGACACGGCGAGCCCGCCGATCACCAGGGCGACGCGGGCGCCTCGGGCGCCCGACCAGGGCCGCGCGTAGACGTCGAAGGGCCGCCGGCCGTCGGCCGCACGCACCGGCAGCAATCCGTCCGGCCCGTCCTCGACCAGCGCCCGGTCCGGCAAATGCGCGACGCGCAGGTTCTGGCCGACCGCCGCCGGGTCGTGGATCACCAGCACGGAGTTGCCCGCGCCTTCGCCGCCCGAACCGAGGTGGACGATCGACGCGCTGTCCTTGGCTTGCGGCGCAACGGCGGCAGCCTTGGGCGTTTGGGGGTCGGCCTTGGGCTTGGCGGCGGCCGGCGCCTCGGCCACCGCGGGCGGCGGCCGCTCGAACGGGCGGTCCCGAAGCGCGATCGCCGCCGACGCCCCGATCAGCGCCAGCAGAGCGAATGCCGTGCCGGCGGACTTGCGGCTCGGCCATCGCGGAAGGCGGCGTCTTGGGCGCCCGGCAGTGTCGGTGAGGCCCAGCGGCCGGTCGATGTCCTTCAGCGGTAGCGTCACGCCCGCATCCTCATTGCGGGTGCCTCTGGCAGCGCCGCGGACCGGGAGACCCGGTCCGGCGGTTCGCACTGCCTACGCTGCGGCGGGAGCCCGTTCCCCGGCCGCCAAGAACGCTTACTGGTTGAGGACGGCCTTCTGCGGGTTGGGCGGGAAGGCCGGGTCGGTCTTGGTGCCGCGCAACAGCTCGTAGGCACGGTTCAGCTGGATGTCGTCCTTCGGGTCCGGCGGCACGTAGGCGGCGGAGCCCGACCCTTCGTCGCTCTCCTCGGCGCCCTTGATGTGGCCCTTGAGGTCCGACTCGCCGCGCGTGATGTCGCGGCCCTGCAGGTCCTCCGGCAGCGGCTGGTCCACCTTGATGTCCGGCGTGATGCCCTTGCCCTGGATCGATTTGCCGGCCGGCGTGTAGTAGAGCGCCGTCGTCAACCGAAGCGCGCCGTTCTCGGCCAGCGGGATGATCGTCTGCACCGAACCCTTGCCGAAGGACTGAGTGCCGACCACGGTTGCCCGGCGATGGTCCTGCAGCGCGCCCGCCACGATTTCCGAGGCACTCGCCGAACCGCCATTGACGAGCACGATCAACGGCTTGCCGTCGACCAGGTCGCCCGAGCGGGCGTCGAAGCGCGAGATGTCTTTGGGGTCACGGCCGCGCGTCGAGACGATCTCGCCGCGGTCGAGGAAGGCGTCGGAAACGCTGACCGCCTGGTCGAGCAGGCCGCCCGGGTTGAGCCGCAGGTCGAGCACATAGCCCTTGAGCTTGTCGGCGGGGACCTTCGCCTTGATGTCGTCGATGGCCGCCTGCAGGTCGTCGAAGGTCTTCTCGGTGAACGAGGTGATCTTCATGTAGCCGATGTCGTCCTCGACCCGGTACTTGACCGCCTTCACCTTGATGATGTCGCGCACGATGGTGAGCTTGAGAGGCTTGTCGCTGCCCTCGCGCAGGATGGTGAGCTCGATCGGCGTGTTGACCAGGCCGCGCATCTTCTCGACCGCGTCGTTGAGGGTCAGGCCGCGCACTTCCTCGCCGTCGATCTCGGAGATGTAGTCGCCGGCACGCACCCCGGCCCGCGCCGCCGGCGTGTCGTCGATCGGCGTGATGACCTTGACCAGCTCGTTCTCCATCGTGACCTCGATGCCGAGGCCGCCGAACTCGCCCTTGGTCTGCACCCGCATGTCCTTGGCGGCTTCCGGGTTCAGGTAGGACGAATGGGGGTCGAGCGAGGTCAGCATGCCGTTGATGGCGCTTTCGACCAGCGCCTTCTCGTCCGGCGGCGTCACATACTGCCCGCGCACCCGCTCGAAGATGTCGCCGAAGATCGCCAGCTGGCGATAGGTCTCGGAGCCCGCCGCATTTGCCGTCGAGCTCGGCGCGCCATAGACCAGGCTCATGGCAGAGGCGCCCATCAGCGCGCCGGCAGCAAGGAGCGACAGTTTACGAATCATTTCCAGTCCTTCCAGACACACGCACCGCCCACCAGGGGGCAGGATCAACGGGCTTTCCGCTCTTTCGAAACTCTATATAGAGCTCCGGTCCTTTCATTTCATCCGCCGAGGTCGCGGCGCTCGCCGTCCTCGTGTCTCCCATCGCGCCGACTGGCTCGCCCGACAGCACGGACTGGCCGATGGTCACGTTGATTCGACCCATGCCGGCCAGCACGACATGATAGCCGTCGCCGGCGTCAAGGATCAAGAGTTGCCCGTAAGACCTGAACGGCCCCGCATAGAGAACGCTTCCGTCGGCAGGCGCGGTGACGATGGCGCTGGATTGTGTCGCAACCATGTCGCCCTGCATGACGCCGCCAATATTGTCGTCGGCCCCGAAACGCCGGGCGACGCGGCCGGCCACCGGTAGCGTAAGCTTGCCCTGCAGGCGCGAGAACGGCACCGCCTTGGCGAGCTGGTTGGCGTCCGGCACCGGCATCGCCGCCAGCGCCGCCTCGCGCTTCTTCTGCGCCTCCTCCGCCCGCCGAGCCTTCTCTTCCACCGAGCGCGCGCCAATGATCTCCTTCTCCAGGCCGGCGATCAAATCCTTGAGGTTGCCGGCCTTGGCCGCCAGCTCCTCCGAGCGCTGCGTCTCGTCGGCGAGCGCCGCCTCGGCGTCGCTCTTCATGTGCTCCTTCTCGGCGAGCAGCAAAGTGAGCCGGCGTTGCTCGGCCACCTGTTCCCCGACCGTCGACGCCAGCCGCGCCCGCTCGGCCTCGATCGAGGCGGCGACGCGGTTGCGCTCGGCAAGGTCGCCGAGCAGGACCTCCGTTTCCGACCTCAGCTCGGGCACCACGGCGCCGAGCAGGATGGCGCTGCGCACCGAGGACAGCGCGTCCTCCGGCTTGACCAGCAGCGCCGGCGGCGGATTGAGCCCCATCCGCTCGAGCGCCCCGAGCACCTCGGCCAGCACCCCCCTCCGGGCGGTCAGCGAGGCCTGGATCTCGCGGCTTTCATCCTTCAGCCGCGCCAGCCCGTCGGCGATCTCCTCGATGTCGTGACCGAGCTTCTGCTCCGTCTTGGCGGCCTGGATCAGCGCTGCGGTCAGCGTCGCATGGTCCTTCTTCACCGCCGCGATGTCGGCGTTGAGCTGCTCCAGCCGCTCGTCCGTCAGGCTCATCTCGTGCGTCAGCCGGTCGTATTCGGCGCGGCTCTCCGCTTGGCGGGCCTCGATCTCGGCCGCCGTCTCGGCATGCGCCGGCCAGGCGCCGGGGGCGAGCGCCAGGCAACAGGCCCCGGTGAGAAGGATCGCCGCTTGGAGAGTGGCTTTCATTTCAGGTTCTAGGTCTCCGTGCCCGACAATAAGGAGCGGGACGTTAACGAACCATCAACCATCTGCCGCAGGCGTGGCAAGTGCGGCGGCTCAGGCCCGGTGATAAGGATGGCCGGCGAGAATCGTCGCCGCCCGGTAGAGCTGCTCGGCCAGCATGACCCGCACCAGCTGGTGCGGCCAGGTGGCCTTGCCGAAGCAAAGCACGAGATCGGCCTTGGGCGCCGCGTCGCGATCGTGGCCGTCCGGCCCGCCGATCGCCAGCCAGGTCGCCCGTCGCCCGCCGTCGCGCTGTTCGGCGAGGAACCGGGCGAACGCCTCCGACCCCAGGTCCCGCCCGCGCTCGTCCAGGAGCACCAGCGCAGCACCCGCCGGCAGCGCGGCAGAAAGACGCATCGCCTCCTCGCGCCGCCGCTCGGACGCCGTTGCGGCACGGCTTTCGGAAATCTCGGTGACACCGGCAAAATCGAGCCCGAGCGGCGCTCCGCTCTTGCCGAAGCGGTCGAAGAAGCGGTCCGCCAGCTCCTTTTCGGGGCCGGACTTCATCCGGCCCACGGCATGAACGGCGACCCGCATTCGTCCTTCAGCGACGGCTAATGGACCGTCTCATCCTCGAGGTCGGGAGCCTGCCACATCTTCTCGAGGTTATAGAACTCCCGAACTTCCGGGCGGAAGACGTGCACGATGATGTCGCCGGCATCCACGAGCACCCAGTCGGCGCTGGCCAGCCCCTCGACCCGCGCTTGGCCGAGACCGGCATCCTTCAGCGCCTTGAGCAGATGGTCGGCCACCGCCGAGACATGGCGGTGCGAACGGCCCGAGGCCACGACCATATAGTCGCCGAGGCTCGATTTTCCCTGGATGTCGATGGAGACGATGTTTTCTGCCTTGGAGTCTTCCAGACTGGCAAGGACTGTCCTGATAGCGCGGGCCAAATCGTCGTTGCGGTCTACCCCGGCCGGCGAAGGCATGAAGGATGCCTTCTTCTGGAGTGCTGTTCGCAGTGTCTTTCCTTTCAGAGCAGGAACAAGCTTTCGCCTGCAAATCAGGCGATACCATTAGATAGGCAGAGATCGGTAACAGTTTCAAGACTGGCCGCATGGTAACCAAAGGTAGCACCCCATCCGGAGTAAGATGACCGACCAAACAAGGACACACTGATCTGTTGAAACGGCCCGGCCGCCTCGTGCGGCCCGCTGCGACAAGAAGGAGAAGAGAACGACGATGGAACTCGATCCGCAGAACGCCATCCTGACCGTCCAGGCAGGACTCGCTCAGCTCAGCACGCTGATCGTCTCCTATGCCTTTTCGGCGATCGGCGCCGTGATCCTGCTCATCCTGGGCTACATGGCCGCCGGCTTCGCCGAGCGCTCGATCTTCACCGGCCTCAAGCACATCCGCGGCTTCGACCTGACGCTCTGCCAGTTCTTCTCCAAGATGGCGCGCTATGCCATCCTGGCCATGGTGGTCGTCATGGTGCTCGGCCAGTTCGGCGTCCAGACGGCGTCCATCATCGCCGCCATCGGCGCCATCGGCCTCGCCGTCGGCCTGGCTCTCCAGGGCACGCTGCAGAACATCGCTGCCGGCATCATGCTGCTGGTGCTGCGGCCGTTCCGTGTCGGCGAGTATGTCGAAATTGGCCCGGTGGCCGGCACCGTCGAGGAGATAGGCCTGTTCGCCTCGACCTTGCGCACCGTCGACGGCATCTACATCCTGGCCCCCAACTCCACGCTGTGGAACCAGCCGGTGCGCAACTTCACCCGCAACGGCGTGCGCCGCAACGACATCACGGTCGGCATCGGCCTGGAGGACGACATCGAAGGCGCCCAGCGCACCCTGCTGGACCTCGCCAGGTCAGATCCGCGCGTCCGCAAGGAGCCGGCCCCGGTCGCCTTCGTCGCCGGGCTCGGGGACAGCGCCGTCAGCTTGACCTTGCGCTATTGGACCTCCGCCTCGGACTTCTTCAACGCCAAGCTGGAACTGACCAAGCGCGCCAAGCTGACCTTCGACCACGAGGGCATCGCCATCCCCTTCGCCAAATAGGACGAGGGGATCAGCCGCGCCGGCCGCCGCTTTCCTCGTCGGCCGCGAAGGCCAGCTCCACCGGCAGCGGCGCCTGGGCGGTCATCGGCGAGAAGCTTCCCGTCTCCTCGGCCGGCACCGGCCGGGCCTTGACGACGCGCCAGGCCACGAAAACCGCATAGGCCGAGGCGATCGCGATCGCCACCGGCATGAACACCCAGGTGCCGAAGAACGCCGTCAGCAGCGTCACGATGCCGGGCATCACGAAGCCGGAAAGCGACCAGGCGAAGAGCAGAGAGGACGACAGCGCCACCAGCTGGTCCTTGCTCGCGCGGTCGCTCGCATGCGCGCTGGCCAGCGAATAGATCGATTCGCTCGCTCCGTCCCACAGGATGTAGATGACCAGAAGCACGCCGAGCGCCCCGCCGTCGAAGCCGACTGCCGCCACGCCGGAGGCCGCGGCGAGCAGCGACGCCGCGATCAGCACCACCCGGCGGTCGGTGCGGTCGGAGATCCAGCCGAACGGCACTTGCAGCAGCAGCGTGCCCAGCGGCATCACCGACAGCAGCAGCGCCACGTCCTGCTGGCTGTAGCCGCTGGCGGTGGCGTGGATCGGCGCAAAGCCGGTGATGGTCATCGACAGGCCGCCCACCGCCAGCATGCCGGCAAGGCCCACCGGCGAGATGCGCCAGGCCTCCGCCAGCGCCACCGTGGCGGCCTGCGGCACCGGCGGCTGCCTTAGGCGCGTCAGCCCGACCGGCAGGATCGACAGCGCCGTGAAGGAGATGCCGATCAGCGGCGCCGCCGCTCCGGAGAGATCGATCAGCGCCAGCGTGTAGTAGCCGACTCCCAGGCCGGCGATGTAGCAGACGTAAAACACCGCCATGACGCGGCCGCGCACCTGGTTTGCCACCACGTCGTTGAGCCAGCTCTGCGCCACCACGAAGAGGCCGCAGATCGCCAGCCCGTAGAGGGTGCGCGCGGCCAGCCACAGCAGCGGGTAGGTGCCGGCCCCGACCGCCGCGTTGGAGAGTGCGATCAGCGCCGACAGCACCATGAAGGCGCGCGCATGGCCGACACGCCTGACCAGCGGGCCGGTAAGGATGCAGCCGGCGATTCCGCCGGCCGACAGCCCCGTGATGATCAGCCCCGACCACACCGGCGGGAAGCCCGACGCCCCGAGCCGCACCGGGATATAGGCGAACATCAGCCCGTTGCCGACCGCCACCAGCGCCATCGACAGCACCACGCTGACGATGGCGATCGCCGGCGTCGGAGCCGGGTTCGCCGGATCGGCGCGCGGGCGAAGGGCGGCTTCGGTCGTCATGCCGCGCACACTGCCCGTCCGCCGCGCCCGGCGAAGCTTGAAAAGCGACATCGGCGCGGCGCCCCGGCCCTGGATCAATGCTTTCCCGCAAGCCGGCGCAGCGCCGACGACGACAGCGACGAGCGCGGTCCGTGAATGAAGGTCCAGGCCGGCGGCCGCATGCGCGACAGCAGCGGCGCGTCCGCTTCGTCGACCCGCGCATGGCCGAAGGTCTTGGCGACCGCCGAGGACAGGAAGGCGAGCGTCGAGCCGGGCCGGTCGATCACCGCGATGGGCATCGTCATGACGATCCGGCGCCAACGCTGCCAGCGATGGAAATCCCTGAGATTGTCGGCCCCCATGACCCACACGAAGTCGACTCCGGGGTTGCGTGCCTTGACCAGGGCGAGCGTGTCGGCGGTATAGCGCACTTGGTGCCGCGCCTCGAAGGCCGTCACCTTGACCCTCGGGTCTTCGACCAGCGCCTCCGAGAGCCGGATGCGCTCGCTAAGAGGCGCCAGCCCGCCTTTGCTCTTCAGCGGGTTGCCGGGAGTGACGATCCACCAGAGCTGGTCGAGCGACAGCCGCCTGAGCGCGATCTCGGCGACCAGCGCATGGCCGGCATGCGGCGGGTTGAAGGAGCCGCCGAACAGCCCGACCTGCATGCCCTTCTCGACATGCGGCATGCGCAGGTAGCGGCGCGGCACCGTCTCGACGACGCCTCCGGGTGGCCGATCGCTCACGCCGCGCCGGCGCCCGCCCTCATGGGCGCACCTGCCCCGAGCCGCGGACGCGGTACTTGAACGAGGTCAGCTGCTCCACGCCCACCGGCCCGCGCGCATGCATCTTGCCGGTGGCGATGCCGATCTCCGCGCCCATCCCGAACTCGCCGCCATCGGCGAACTGGGTCGAGGCGTTGTGCAGCAGGATGGCCGAGTCGATCTCGTCGAAGAATCGCTCAACCGCCGCCGGGTCCTCGGCCACGATCGCCTCTGTGTGATGCGAGGAGTGCGTCTCGATGTGCTCGATCGCGCCGTCGATCCCGTCGACCAGCCTCGCCGCGACGATGGCGTCGAGGTATTCGGTCGCCCAGTCTTCCGCGGTCGCCGGCACTGCGGCGGCGAAGGCGCGAACCACATCGGCATCGCCGCGGATCTCGCAGCCGGCCTTGGCGAGTGCCTCGAGGATCGGCACCAGATGCGTGTCGGCCGCCGCACGGTCGACGAGCAGCGTCTCCGCCGCGCCGCAGATGCCGGTCCGCCGCATCTTGGCGTTGACGACGATCGCGACCGCCATGCCGAGCTCGGCGGAGCGGTCGACATAGACGTGGCATAGCCCCTCGAGGTGGGCGAAGACCGGCACCCGCGCCTCGTTCTGCACCCGCTCGACCAGGCTGCGCCCGCCGCGCGGAATGATGACGTCGAGCCTGCCGTCGAGCCCGGCCAGCATGGCACCCACCGCCGCGCGGTCGCTCGTCGGCACCAGTTGGATGCCATCCTCCGGCAGGCCGGCGGCCCGCAGGCCCTCGACCAGGCAGGCATGGATAGCCGCCGACGAATGACGGGAATCGGAACCGCCCCTCAGGATCGCCGGGTTGCCGGCTTTGAGGCAGAGCGCGCCGGCATCGGCGGTGACGTTCGGACGGCTCTCGTAGATCACGCCGACGACGCCGAGCGGCGTGCGCACGCGCTCGATCTTGAGGCCGTTGGGCCTCCCCCAGGCCGCCGTCACCTCGCCCACCGGGTCGGCCAGCGCCGCGATGGCACGGATGCCGTCCGCCATGCCGGCGAGGCGCGGCCCATCGAGGGCCAGCCGGTCCATCTGGGCCGCCGTGAGCCCGGCCTTCTTGCCATTGTCGAGGTCCTTGGCGTTGGCGGCCAGGATCGCCTCGGCGCGGCTTTCGAGCGCCGCGGCCATCGCGGCGAGCGCCGCGTTCTTGCGCTCCGTCCCGGCGATGGCGAGCGGCCGCTGGGCCGCCCGGGCACGCAGTCCCAGGTCTTCCATGAGCCGCGTCGTGCCGTCGCTTTCCAAAGTCGTCAGCATGGCTACCCTCCTGCCGGCAGCGTCTCGCCCGGAACCGCAGCGCCGGTCATTACCAGGTCGTCGCGATGCACCATGGCGGATCGCGCCGCATAGCCGAGCACACCGGCGATCTCGGTGCTCTTCAACCCGGCGATCCTTACGGCATCGGCGGCGTCGTAGGCAACCAGGCCGCGGGCGATCTCGACGCCGTCGGGCGACAGGATCGCCACCGTGTCGCCCCGGGAAAAGGCGCCGGCGACGCGGCGCACCCCGGCCGGCAGCAGCGACTTGCCGGCCGCCAGCGCGCCGACCGCACCGGCGTCGATCAACAGCCGCCCCGCCGGCTCCAGCTGCCCGGCGATCCAGCTCTTGTAGCCGCGCACCGGCTGCGCGCTGGGTCGGAAGAAGGTCGCCCGCTCGCCGCGGTCGATCGCCGACAGCGGGTTGAGGCGCGTCCCGGCGGTGATGATCATCGCCGTCCCGGCAGTGGTGGCGATCTTGCCGGCGTCGAGCTTCGTGCGCATGCCGCCGCGCGACAGCTCCGAGGCTGCGGCACCGGCCATCGCCTCGATCTCCGGCGTGATGCGCTCCACCACGGGGATGAAGCGCGCCCTCGGATCGAGCGCCGGCGGCGCCGAATAGAGGCCGTCGATGTCGGAAAGCAGCACCAGGAGGTCTGCCCCCATCATCGTTGCCACCCGCGCCGCCAGCCGGTCGTTGTCGCCGTAGCGGATCTCGGTGGTGGCGACGGTGTCGTTCTCGTTGATGACCGGCACCGCCTTCATCTTGATCAGCGTCGAGATCGTGGCGCGCGCGTTGAGATAGCGGCGGCGCTCCTCGGTGTCGCCGAGCGTCACCAGCACCTGCCCCGAAATGAGGCCGTTGCGGGCCAGCTCCTCCGCCCACGCGCCGGCCAGCGCGATCTGCCCGACGGCGGCGGCGGCCTGGCTCTCCTCCAGCTTCAGAACCCGCTTGCCGAGGCCGAGGATGGTGCGGCCGAGCGCGATCGCGCCCGACGAGACCACCAGGACGTCGGCGCCGCCCTGGGCGAGCCGAGCGACGTCATCGGCGAGCGAGGCGAGCCACGCGCGCTTCAGCCCGCTTGCCCTGTCGACCAGCAGCGCGGAACCGATCTTGACGGTGATGCGCCGATAGCTGCGGAGCGGCGTCACGACCCCGCCTCCTGCCGCGCCGCTTCGACCTCCGCGGCGAGCGCCCGCAGCGCCGCCTCGACCCCCTCGCCGGTGGCCGCGGAAAGCACCAGCGGCGCCCGTCCCGCCGCCCGCCTCAGGGCGGCTGCCTTGGCCTTGCGCGCCACCGCATCGAGCGTGTCGGCCTGGCTGAGCGCCACGACCTCCGGCTTCTCCGCGAGCCCGTGACCGTAGGCCGCGAGCTCCTGGCGTACCGTTCGGTACGCCTTTGCCGGATCCTCTTCCAGGCCGGAAACCAGATGGAGGAGCACGCGCGTGCGCTCGACATGGCCGAGAAAGCGATCGCCGATGCCGACGCCCTCGTGCGCGCCCTCGATCAGCCCGGGTATGTCGGCCAGCACCAGCTCGCGCCCGTCGACGCGTGCGACCCCCAGATTGGGATGGAGCGTGGTGAACGGATAGCCGGCGATCTTCGGCTTGGCGGCGGTCACCGCCGCAAGAAAGGTGGATTTCCCGGCGTTTGGCAGCCCGACCAGCCCGGCGTCGGCGATCAGTTTCAGCCGCAGCCAGAGTGTCAGCTCCTCGCCCGGCAGGCCCGGATTGGCGCGCCGCGGAGCCTGGTTGGTCGACGATTTGAAGTGCTGGTTCCCGAAGCCGCCATTGCCGCCGGCGGCCAGCCGGAAGCGCTCCCCGACTGTGGTCAGGTCGCAGATCAGCGTCTCATTGTCCTCCTCGTAGATCTGCGTACCGGCCGGTACTCTGAGCGTCACGTCGGCTCCCTTGCCGCCGGTCCGGTTGCGGCCCATGCCGTGCGTGCCGGTCTTGGCGCGGAAATGCTGCTGATAGCGATAGTCGATGAGCGTGTTCAGCCCGTCGACGGCCTCTGCCCAGACGTCGCCGCCGCGTCCGCCGTCGCCGCCGTCCGGGCCGCCGAACTCGATGAATTTCTCCCGCCGGAACGACACGGCGCCGGCGCCTCCGTCGCCGGAGCGGATATAGACTTTCGCCTGGTCGAGGAATTTCATGCGGTCAACGACGATTGGGCTGGCAGGACGCGCCTCCCTCTAGCGCAAAGCCCGCCGGAGTGCGAGAGGGATGGGCCGTCGACCGAGGAGTTCGCGACACGATGAAACTGGTCTCCTACAATGTCCAGTACGGCATCGGCCGCGACGGCCGCTTCGACCTCGTACGGATAGCCGACGCCGTGCGCGGCGCCGAAATCATCGCGCTGCAGGAGGTGACCCGCAACTTCAAGCGCAACGACGGCGCCGACATGGTGGCCGGTCTCGCCGACCTTTTGCCGGAGCACTTCTTCGTCTTCGCGCCGGCCATGGACGTCGACCTCGGCCAGCGCGACGCCGCCGGGCGCCCGCTCAACCGGCGGCTCGAATTCGGCAACATGGTCCTCTCGCGCTGGCCGATCGCCGGCGCCCGCAACCTTCTCCTGCCGCGCAGCCGTCGCCTGAGCCGCGGCAATCTCCAGCGCGCCGCGCTCGAGGCGCTGGTGATGGCGCCGCAAGAGGCTCTCCGGGTCTACTCGGTGCATCTCGACCACATCAGCGCCGAGGAGCGCGCAGCGCAGATCCTGCATCTCAAGGAGCGCGTGCTGGCCGTTCCGCTGGAGGGCGGTGCGCTCAGCGGCGCGGCCGAATTCGGCTTCGCCGAGCCGCCGGCGCCGGAAGCGTTCGTTCTGCTCGGCGACTTCAACATGGTGCAGGGCTCGCCTGAATACCGCGCCATGGTCGGCGAGCCCGATCCGCAGGAGGGCCTGTCGCTGGTCTTTCACCACCCGGTCGACGCCTACGGCCTCGGCGAAGCGGCGCCGGCCGGCGCCGTCTCTTGGATCGATGCGGCGGGCGGCGGCCGGGGCCGGCTGATCGACTATGCCTTCGTCCATGCGAGCCTCGCCGAGCGGGTCGTGCGATGCCGCGTCGACGGCGAGGCGGAGGGCTCCGACCATCAGCCGGTCTGGCTCGAGCTCAGCTGATCCGGCCGCACCGGTCGGCCGGATCGTGAAGGCCCGTCCGGGCGTCAGCCGCGCGCCCATGTCCTCAGGCTGACCCAGGTCTTGCGGTCGAGCCGGTAGCGCTCCACCGCCATCTGGCCGGCGGCCAGCGACCGCACCATCCCCTGGCCTGCATATTGGAAGCCGCATTTGTGGATGACGCGGCGCGACGCCGGATTGGTGACCCGGCACGAGACATGAAGCGCCTCGACGTTGGTCGCCCGGAAGGCGAGGTCGACCAGCGCATGCGCCGCCTCGGTGGCGTAGCCCCGTCCCCAATAGGGCGCGCCGACCCAGTAGCCGAGCTCCAGCCCGAGCTCCGCCGGGTTGAGACCGGCACAGCCGATGAAGGCGCCGCTGTCGGCGAGGCTGATCGCGTAGACGGTGTCGGTCGCCGGCTTCCGCCGCGTCATCGTCAGGAACGCCTTGGCCTCGGCCTCGCCGTAGGGATGCGGCATCCGCGCCAGCATCTCTGCGATCCGCCGGTTGTTGGCGAGTTCGACCAGTTCGGGCAGGTCGTCGTCGTGGGGCGGCCTGAGCACCAGCCGCTCGGTGACCAGCACCGGACAGTCTATCGCCGGACAGTCATCCGCGAGGGCTTCCTTTTCGACAACCATGGCTACCTCCAGAGCATGAAAAAAGGGAGATGGCGACCCATCTCCCTCTGATCCTTCTCTGGCCTTGCCAGACACCGGGTCCCGAGATGGGGCGCCGGTGGTTTGGTGCGGATCCGGCTACTCCGCTGCTTCGACGATCGGGTCGACCGATACGGTGGTTCGGCCGTTGGCTTTCTTCTGGAACATCACGGCGCCCGTTTGCAGGGCGAACAGCGTATGGTCCTTGCCGATGCCGACATTGGTACCGGGATGCCACTTGGTGCCGCGCTGGCGCACGAGGATGTTGCCGGCAATCACCTTCTCGCCGCCGAACTTCTTCACGCCGAGGCGCTTGGATTCCGAGTCGCGACCGTTGCGGGACGAACCGCCTGCCTTCTTGTGTGCCATTGTTCGAGCTCCTTCGTCCTGACGCTTACTCTTTTTCCGACTTGGCTGCAGCCTTTTTCGGCGCGGCCTTGCGGGCTGGCTTCTTCTCGGCCTTGTCGGCTGCCTCAGCCTTGGCTGGCTTGGCAGCCCCCTTGGCTGGCTTGGCCTCCGCCTTGGCCGGCGCGGCCTCCGCCTTGGGCGCCTTCGCCTCTTCGGCCGTCACGGCCTCGGCTTTCGCCTCCTGGCCCTTCGCTTCTTCCTTCTTCGCCGCCGCCTTCTTGGACGGCTTGGCGCCACCGGTCAGGATCTCGGAGATCCGCACCGTCGTCAGCATCTGGCGATGGCCGCGCGTGCGCCGCGAATTCTGCCGGCGCCGCTTCTTGAAGGCGATGACGGTCTTGGCGCGACCCTGCACCACCACTTCCGCCGTCACCAGCGCCCCCTCGACGAAGGGCGCGCCGATCGTCGCGTTCTCGCCTTCGCCGACGGCGAGGACCTCGGCGAACTCGATCATGTCGCCGGCATTGCCGGAGACCTTCTCGACCTTGAGCAGGTCGGCGGCGGCCACGCGATACTGCTTGCCGCCCGTTTTGATGACTGCGAACATTTCTTGCCTTTCGCTGTTCGGTCGGCCTTTTTGAATCGCCGTGGGCGATCCGGCCGTCTTTTTGTCAGTCGTTCGGGGTTCAAACGTGAACCGGCGCGGAGGCAGCCCTCCACGCCGGATTTCCGGCGCTGCTTACCCCACTAGGCGCCCGAAGTCAACGGCAGTCCGCGTTTCCGAGGCCTGCCGGACGTCCGATGCGCACGCCTAGCGCAGGATGGCCTCGGCGTTGCGCGTAAGCAGCGCCATCAGCGTCGCCGCCCGGCCCTCGGCGGCCGTCTCGTTGCCGGCCAGGATGGCCTCGATCAGCTCCTGGTGGCGGGCGGCCGCCTCGCCGAGCCCGTGGATCCCCTGGTACCGGAACCAGAACCGCCGGCTGTGCGTCTGCAGCGGGGCAGCGAGCCGCGCCGCATAGGGATTGTCGGACGCCATCGCCAGGGCCTCGTCGAGCACCTTGTCGGCCTCCAGGAAGGCGAGCACGTCGAGGTTCATGGACGCGGCGTTCATCAGGTTGCCGGCGCCACGAAGCCGCTGCTCCACCACGGCCGTCGGAAAGCGGGCCGCCGAGCGCGCCAGGATCACTTCGACGCCCCGCCGCACCTCCAGGATGCGCAGCCAGTCGCCGGGATGCAGCGGCGCCACCGCCACGCCTGCCCTGGGGCGGATCTCCAGCAGGCCCTCCCAGGCAAGCCGCTGGATCGCCTCCCGGACCGGCGTTCGGCCGAGGCCGACGCGCTCGATCAGCGCCCCTTCCGTCGTGACGGCGCCGGGCAAGAGGTCGAGGGTCACGACCATGCGCTCCAGCGCCCGATAGGCACGCAGCGCATGCGGCTCGTCGTCCTGTAGGAAACCAAGCATATCTTAGTCAGCCCTATATTAGCGATGATAGATGTATCTTGGCGAAGAGCGAGTTGACACGGCGACATGATTGCCTTATCAAAATTAATATATCAAGAGGAGATCGACTATGTGGAGCGGCGTTTTTCCGGCGGTCACGACCAAGTTCACCAAGGGCGACGAGCTTGATCATGCAGAAATGGAGCGCTGCTTCGCGCTCCTGATGGAGGCCGGCTGCGATGGCCTGATCGTTTGCGGCTCCCTGGGCGAAGGCCCCATGCTGTCGGCCGAGGAGAAACTGGCCGTCCTGAAAACCGCGCAGGGCGTGGCGCACGGCCGACCCGTGCTGCTCACCATCAACGAGCCGGCCACCCGCGACGGCGCCGCGCTGGCGCGGCAGGCGGCCAGGGCCGGCGCCGACGGTCTGATGGTCGTTCCGAGCCCCATCTACCACACCGACCCCGACGAGACAGTGGCCACGCTGAAGGCCGTGGCCGACGCCGGCGAGCTGCCGGTGATGATCTATTCCAACCGGCTTGCCTATCGGGTCGACGTGACGGTCGACATCATGGAGCGGCTCGCCGGCAACCCGCTTTTCGTGGCCATCAAGGAATCCTCCGACGACATTCGCCGTTCGACCGAGATCGTCAATCGGCTGGGCGACCGCTACGACTTGTTCACCGGGGTCGACAATCTGGCCTTCGAGGCCCTGGCCGTCGGCGCGGTCGGCTGGGTCGCCGGCCTCGTCACCGCCTTCCCGCACGAGACCGTCGCCATCTACCGGCTGATGAAGCAGGGCCGCCGCGAGGAGGCGCTGGCGATCTACCGCTGGTTCCGGCCGCTGCTCGACCTCGACGTCTCGACCTACCTGGTCCAGAACATCAAGCTCGCCGAGGTCCATGCGATCGGCAGCAACGATCGGGTGCGCATGCCGCGCCTGCCGCTCTCGGGCGAGCGCCGCGCCGCCGTCGAGGCGGTCATCGTCAAGGCACTGGCCGAACGGCCCCGCCTGCCCGTGCTCTGACGGGTCCGCTCCGATGCCTGCCGCCTCGGACGGCCTCCTCGACATCCTGATCGTCGGCGGCGGCATCGTCGGCATCGCCGCCGCGACACTGCTCGTCGAGGCAGGTCGTGCCGTCACCGTGGTCGACCGCACCGGCATCGCCGAAGAGACCAGCGCCGGCAACGCCGCCGCACTCGCCTTCTCGGAGATCCTGCCGCTGGCCCACAAGGGCATGCTGAAGGAGATCCCGCGCTGGCTCGCCGACCCGCTCGGGCCGCTCGCCATCCCACCCGCCTACTTGCCGCAGCTCCTGCCTTGGCTGTGGCGCTTCTGGCGGGCGGGCAGCCCGCGCCACTTCGAGGCGAGCGTGGCCGCCCAGGCGGCGCTGATGCAGCTCGCCGAACGCGAATGGCTGGCCCTCATCGACCGCGCCGGCCTGCGCGCCATGCTCAACGAGGACGGCTCGCTGGAGCTCTACGAGAGCGATGCGGAGTTTCGCGCCTCGCTGCCCGGCTGGGCCCTGCGCGACCGCTACGGCATCGCCTACCGCCACGTCGAGGGCGACGCTATGGCGGCCTTGCAGCCCGGCCTCTCCGAGCGCTTCACGGCCGCCACCTTCGTGCCGGGCTGGAGAACGGTGAGCGATCCCAAGGATTTCGCCAAGGCGGTCTGGCGCCACGCCGAGGCGCTGGGCGCCGCCTTCCGCCGCGGCGACGTCGGCCTCCTCCAGCCCGCCGGCGACGCCGTCGTGGTCCAGCTGAAGGAGGGCGTCACGCTGCGCGCCCGGCACGTGGTGGTCGCCGCCGGCGCCTGGTCGCACCGGCTTGCCCGCCAGCTCGGCGACGCCATCCCGCTGGAGACCGAGCGCGGCTACAACACGACGCTGCCGAGCGGCGCCTTCGACGTCCGCCGCCAGCTCATCTTCTCGCGCCACGGCTTCGTCGTCACCCCTCTCTCGACCGGGCTGAGGGTCGGCGGCGCCGTCGAGCTGGGCGGGCTCAGCCGACCGCCCAACTTTGCCCGTGCCAGCGCGATGCTCGACAAGGCCGCCCGCTTCCTGCCCGGCCTGAAGGTCGCGGGAGGGCGCCAATGGATGGGCTACCGCCCGTCGCTGCCCGACTCGCTGCCGGTGATCGGAACGGCCTCGCGCCACCCGCAGGTGCTCTACGCCTTCGGGCACGGCCATCTCGGCCTCACCCAGGCCGCCGCCACCGGCCGCTTGATCTCGGAGGCGATCCTCGGCCAATCTCCGTCGATCGACCTTGCACCGTTCTCGCCCCGCCGCTTCTGAGAGGAGCCGCCTCGATGGCCCGTCACTCCTTCGATTGCATCGACGGTCACACCTGCGGCAACCCGGTGCGCCTCGTCGCCGGCGGCGGTCCCTTGCTCGAAGGCGCGACGATGATGGAGCGGCGCGCCCACTTCCTCGCCGAATACGACTGGATCCGCACCGGCCTGATGTTCGAGCCGCGCGGCCACGACATGATGTCGGGCTCCATCCTCTATCCGCCGACCCGTCCCGACTGCGACATCGGCATCCTGTTCATCGAGACGTCGGGCTGCCTGCCGATGTGCGGCCACGGCACCATCGGCACGGTGACCATGGCCGTCGAGCATGGGCTGGTCAGGCCGAAGACGCCCGGCACGCTGAATCTCGACACGCCGGCCGGCCGCGTCGTCGCCGAGTACCGCCTCGAAGGTGGGAATGTCGAGGAGGTGCGCATCACCAACGTGCCGTCCTTCCTTTACGCCGAGGGGCTGGCCGTCGACTGCCCCGGTCTCGGCCAAATCGAGGTGGACGTCGCCTATGGCGGCAACTTCTACGCCATCGTCGACCCGCAGGAGAACTTTCGCGACATGGCCGACCACAGCGCCGGCGATCTCATCGCCTGGAGCCCGGTGGTGCGCAGCCGGCTCAACGAGGCGTACCGCTTCGCCCACCCCGAAAAGCCCGAGATCGACCGCGTCTCGCACGTTCTGTGGACGGGAGCGCCGCGCGACGAGGCCGCAGACGCCCGCAATGCCGTCTTCTACGGCGACAAGGCCATCGATCGATCGCCTTGCGGCACCGGCACTTCGGCGCGCATGGCGCAGCTCCATGCCAAGGGAATGCTGCGGGCCGGCGACGCCTTTGTGCATGAATCGATCATCGGCTCGCTGTTCTCCGGCAGGGTGGAGGCCGAAACCGAAGTCGCGGGACGCCCGGCGATCGTGCCGTCGATCGGCGGCTGGGCGCGGACGACCGGCTACAACACCATCTTCATCGACGATCGCGACCCCTTCGCGCACGGTTTCGTGGTCCTCTGAGCACCTGCCGGCTGACAGTTTCGTCGCCGAAATGCGCGAGATGCTGCAAGAATGCCTCGTCCCGAGGGTCAATCACGCAGATTTTTTCGCTTCTGGGACGAAAAAGCGGGCTTTTAGGCAAAGACATTGCGTTGTGCCAATGCTAGCTTCCGCGTGGTCCAAGGGCACGGTCTTGGCAAGAGCAACCCCTTCCGCACCGTCTTGCAGGCGGCTGCGGAGGCCGGCAAGAATGCGGTTGCAATCCGGGCTCGAAGCTCTAGGACTAGGGGAAACAAGGAAGGAGCGTACCCGATGAGGTAACGCTCCAGGGGAGCTGTGTTCCAATGCAGTATTTTGTCCAGCAGCTGGTCAACGGGCTGACGCTGGGTTCAATCTACGGTCTCATCGCCATCGGCTATACGATGGTCTACGGCATCATCGGCATGATCAACTTCGCCCACGGCGATATCTTCATGGTCGGTGCCTTCGGCGCTCTCATTACATTCCTGGTGCTACTCGGCGTCTTCTATTCGCTGCCGGTCGCCGTCGCGCTGCTGATCATGATGGTCGTCGCCATGCTGTTGACCAGCCTCTACAACTGGACGATCGAGAAAGTGGCCTATCGTCCCCTGCGCGGCTCGTTCCGGTTGGCGCCGCTGATCACCGCCATCGGCATGTCGATCGCGCTCTCCAACTTCGTGCAGGTCACCCAGGGCCCGCGCAACAAGCCGATCCCGCCGATGGTCTCGCAAGTCTACAACATCGCCGGCATCTCCATCTCCCTGAAGCAGATCATCATCGTGGTCGTCACGGCAGCGCTGCTCACCATCTTCTGGTATCTCGTCAACCGCACCGCGCTCGGCCGCGCCCAGCGCGCCTGCGAGCAGGACCGCAAGATGGCCGCGCTGCTCGGCGTCGACGTCGACCGCACCATCTCCATCACCTTCATCATGGGCGCCGCGCTTGCCGCGGTCGCCGGCACCCTTTTCCTCATGTACTACGGCGTGGTGGTGTTTTCCGACGGCTTCGTTCCGGGGGTCAAGGCCTTCACCGCAGCGGTCCTTGGCGGCATCGGCTCGATCCCCGGCGCCGTGCTCGGCGGGCTTCTGATCGGCTTCATCGAGAGCATGTGGTCGGCCTATTTCTCCATCGACTACAAGGACGTCGCCGCCTTCTCGATCCTCGCGATCGTGCTGATCTTCCTGCCCTCCGGCCTGATGGGCCGCCCGGAAGTCGAAAAGGTCTGACCCGATGGCCGTCACCACCGCCGAAGCCGGCAAGGCTGCTGCCAGCAACGTCTACGCCACCGCCGTCAAGGAAGGCCTCTACGCCGCGCTCATCGCCTTCGGGCTGTTCGTGCTGCTCGTCGGGCTGAAGACCGATCAGAACATCCGCAACGAGCTGGTCATCGTCCAGCGCTGGGGGCTGCTCGCCCTGATGGTGGTGATCGTCGGCGTCGGCCGCTTTCTCTATACGGCCTTCGTGTGGCCCGAGATCGAGCGCCGCAATGCCGTGCGGGCGGCGGCCGGGCCGGCGGTCCAGCCCGCCGAGGAGAGCTTCCTCAAGAAGAACGTCAACTCCATCGGGCTCGCCTTCCTGCTGTTGTTCCCGCCCGTGGTCGTGGCGCTGTCCGGCCTCCAGGGCTCGCTCAAATGGATCGACAATTTCGGCATCCAGATCCTCATCTACGTGATGCTCGCCTGGGGGCTCAACATCGTCGTCGGCCTCGCCGGCCTGCTCGATCTGGGCTACGTCGCCTTCTATGCCGTCGGCGCCTACGCCTATGCGCTGCTGGCCACCGAGTTCGGCTGGTCGTTCTGGTTCCTGCTGCCGGCCGCCGGCGCCATGGCCGCCATGTGGGGCCTGATCCTCGGCTTTCCGGTCCTCAGGCTGCGCGGCGACTACCTGGCGATCGTCACCCTCGCCTTCGGCGAGATCATCCGCCTCGTGCTCATAAACTGGCGCGAGGTGACCAACGGCGTCGCCGGCATCTCCGGCATTCCCAAGGTCACCTTCTTCGGCCTGCTCTCCTTTGATGTCTCCGCCCCCAACAACTTCGCCAAGATGCTCGGCCTGGCGCCGTCCGGGGTCTACTACAAGATCTTCCTCTATTATCTCATCCTGGCGCTGGCCCTGCTCACCGCCTTCGTGACCATCCGGCTCCGCCGCATGCCGGTCGGCCGCGCCTGGGAGGCGCTGCGCGAAGACGAGATCGCCTGCCGCTCGCTCGGCATCAACACCACCAACACCAAGCTCACGGCCTTCGCCATCGGCGCCATGTTCGGCGGCTTCGCCGGCTCCTTCTTCGCCGCGCGGCAAGGCTTCGTCAGCCCCGAATCCTTCATCTTCCTGGAATCGGCGGTCATCCTGGCCATCGTCGTGCTGGGCGGCATGGGCTCGCTCACCGGCATCGCCATCGCCGCCGCGGTGATGATCGGCGGCACCGAGATCCTGCGCGAGATGCAGTTCCTGAAGATGGTGTTCGGCCCCGGCTTCACGCCGGAGCTCTACCGCATGCTGCTCTTCGGCCTCGCCATGGTCGTCGTCATGGTGTGGAAGCCGCGCGGCTTTGCCGGCAGCCGCGAGCCCACGGCCTATCTGTACCAGCGCAAGGCGGTGTCCAGCGCCTTCACCAAGGAGGGGCACGGCTGATGGCGGACACGAGCGCAGGCCTGGCGGAGCCGATCCTCAAGGTCGAGCATCTGTCGATGAAGTTCGGTGGCCTGGTCGCCATCGGCGACCTGTCCTTCCAGGCCCGCCGGGGCGAAATCACCGCGCTGATCGGCCCCAACGGCGCCGGCAAGACGACGGTTTTCAACTGCATCACCGGCTTCTACAAGCCGACCGAGGGCATGATCACCCTCACCCGGCAGAACGGCGAGCAGCTGCTGCTCGAGCGCCTGCCCGACTTTCGCATCACCGACAAGGCGAAGGTGGCGCGCACCTTCCAGAACATCCGGCTGTTCTCCGGCATGACGCTGCTGGAGAACCTGCTGGTCGCCCAGCACAACAAGCTGATGCTTGCGTCCGGCTACACCGTGCTCGGCTTGCTGGGCCTCGGCGGCTATCGCGCCGCCTCTGCCGAATCGATCGAGCTTGCCCGCCACTGGCTGGACAAGATCGATCTCCTGAAGCGCGCCGACGACCCCGCCGGCGACCTGCCCTACGGCGCGCAGCGGCGGCTCGAGATTGCCCGCGCCATGTGCACGGGGCCCGAGCTCTTGTGCCTCGACGAGCCCGCCGCCGGTCTCAACCCGCGCGAGTCCGCCGGTCTCAATGCGCTGCTCAACGACATCAAGGACAACAGCGGCACCTCGATCCTGCTGATCGAGCACGACATGTCGGTGGTGATGCAGATCTCCGACCACGTGGTGGTGCTGGAATACGGCCGCAAGATCTCCGACGGCGACCCGACCTCGGTGAAGAGCGACCCGCGCGTCATCGCCGCCTATCTGGGCGTCGACGACGAGGAGGTCGAGGAGGTGCTGGTGGAGGTCGGCGACGAGCAGGTCATCGAAGAGCTCGACGCCGAGCCGGACCGCGCGCACGGCCCGGAGGATTCGTCCTCGATGATGGCCGGCGCCGTGTCGGACACCATTGCCCACAGCGACGAGTATGGCGAGCGGGTGACCGTTTCCCGCGGCGCCTCCAAGGCCGAGCAGGTCGACCGCCGCGCCGCCCGCGCCGCGGCGGCGGCAGCCGGTATCGCAGCCGCCGGAGCCGCCGCCAAGCCGCCGCGTGCCAAGGCGGGTGCGCCCAAGGCGGCAAAGCCGCGCAAGCCCGCCGGCGCTGCCAAGCCCGGCAAGCGCGGGGAGAAGAAGTGATGGCGTCCAAGGCCCTGCTGCAGGTCGACGGCGTCGAAACCTACTACGGCAACATCCGAGCGCTCAACGGCGTCAACGTCGCCGTCGACGAGGGCGAGATCGTCGCCCTGATCGGCGCCAACGGTGCCGGCAAGTCGACGCTGATGATGACCATCTTCGGCGCGCCGCGGGCCCGCTCGGGCAAGATCACCTTCGCCGGCACCGACATCACACAGTTGCCGACGCACGAGATCGCGCGGATGCGCATCGCCCAGTCGCCGGAAGGGCGGCGCATCTTCCCGCGCATGACGGTGCGCGAGAACCTGCAGATGGGAGCCAACCTGGACAATCTGCAATATTTCGACGAGGACGTCGAAAAGGTGTTCACCTTGTTTCCGCGCCTCAAGGAGCGCATCGCGCAGCGCGGCGGCACGCTTTCCGGCGGCGAGCAGCAGATGCTGTCGATCGCCCGCGCGCTAATGGCGCGGCCCAAGCTGCTGCTGCTCGACGAGCCCTCGCTCGGCCTGGCTCCGCTGATCGTCAAGCAGATCTTCGACGCCATCCGCGAGCTGAACCGCACCCAGGGCCTGACCGTGTTCCTGGTCGAGCAGAACGCCTTCGGCGCGCTGAAGCTCGCCAACCGTGGTTATGTGATGGTCAACGGCAACGTCACCATGAGCGGCACCGGACGGGAGCTGCTCGCCGACCCCGAGGTGCGCGCCGCGTATCTCGAGGGCGGGCGGCACTGAACGTCCGGCGCCGGGGAGGAAGAACGATGCAGGGCATCATCTACGAAGAGCCGTCGATCTGGCAGTTCTTCTTCGTCACCTGCCTGCTGGGCGGATGGGCGGCCTGGATGACCGGCCGCGCCTGCGCGCAGACCTGGCGCACCTACGGCCAGCTGATCGCCTACATGATCCTGCTCGGCGTCGCGGTGCGCTTCATCCACCATGCGTTGTTCAACGGCACGATGTTCACCCTGCATTACTATGTGGTCGACACGATCGTGCTCATCATCGTCGGCACGATCGGCTACCGGTACACGCGGGCCAACCAGATGGTGACCCAGTACAACTGGCTCTATGAGCGCTCGTCGCTGCTCTCCTGGAAGCCGAAGAGCTAGGAGGAACCTGCTTCGTCGCGGCCTGGGGCGCCGCGTTCACCTTCGCGCCGGTTTCAAGGACAAATCGGCGTGACAAGTGCCGGGAAATCGGCCATCTATCCCGTCTGCGATATGGGTGGGTTCGCAAAAAACGGGATTCAATCAAAGCTCACCCTGTTTTTACCCTGTCTAATGGGAGTTACTATCTATGAGGAAATCACTCTTGTCCGCCGTTGCGCTGTCCGCGCTGGTCGCGTTCAGCGGCAGCGCATGGGCAGATGTCATCGTCGGCGTCGCCGGACCGATCACCGGTCCCAACGCGGCCTTCGGCGCCCAGCTCCAGAAGGGAGCGGAACAGGCTGCCGCCGACATCAACGCGGCGGGCGGCATCAATGGCGAGCAGATCAAGGTTACGGTCGGCGACGACGTCTCCGACCCGAAGCAGGGCATCTCGGTTGCCAACAAGTTCGTCGCTGACGGCGTCAAGTTCGTCGTTGGTCACTTCAACTCGGGCGTCTCGATCCCGGCCTCGGAAGTCTATGCCGAGAACGGCATCCTCGAGATCACCCCGGCGGCGACCAACCCGACCTTCACCGAGCGTGGCCTGTGGAACACCTTCCGCACCTGCGGCCGCGACGACCAGCAGGGCGGCATCGCCGGCGCCTATCTCGCCGACAAGTTCAAGGATGCCAAGATCGCCATCGTCCACGACAAGACGACCTATGGCCAGGGCCTTGCCGACGAGACCAAGAAGGCAATGAACGCCGCCGGCGTCACCGAGGTCCTCTATGAGGGCGTCAATGTCGGCGACAAGGACTTCTCGGCCCTCATCGCCAAGATGAAGGACGCGGGCGTGACGATCGTCTATTGGGGCGGCCTGCACACCGAGGCCGGCCTGATCATCCGCCAGCTGGCCGATCAGGGCCTCAAGGCGACGCTCGTCTCCGGTGACGGCATCGTCTCCAACGAGCTCGCCTCGATCGCCGGCGACGCGGTGGCCGGCACGCTGAACACCTTCGGTCCCGATCCGCGCCTGAACCCGGCCAACAAGGAGCTGGTCGAGAAGTTCCGCGCGCAGGGCTTCGAACCCGAGGCCTACACGCTCTACTCCTACGCCGCCATGCAGGCGATCGCCGATGCGGCCAAGGCGGCCGGGTCGACCGATCCGCAGGAAGTGGCCAAGGCGCTCAAGGAGAAGGGTCCGTTCAAGACCGTGCTCGGCGACATGTCCTACGACGAGAAGGGCGACCCCAAGCTTCCCGGCTACGTCATGTACGAGTGGAAGAAGGGCGACGACGGCAAGTACACCTACGTCCAGCAGTAGACGCTGCTTCGACATCGTGCCCGGCGCGTCTCCCGCGCCGGGCATTTTTATTGCGCGGCCGCCCTTCCTGCCGCAATGATGTTTGCACTGCAACATTTTCGGGGCTAAGCAGTCGGACGGCGCCTGTCCTGCCTACTTTGCCACGGAGCCCGCCAGTGCCGATCAGCAAGCTTCTCGTCGCCAACCGCTCGGAGATCGCGATCCGCGTCTTCCGCGCCGCCAACGAGCTTGGCATCAAGACGGTGGCGATCTGGGCCGAGGAGGACAAATACTCGCTCCACCGCTTCAAGGCGGACGAGTCCTACCAGGTCGGCCGCGGCCCGCATCTGGCGCGCGACCTGGGGCCGATCGAGAGCTACCTGTCGATCGACGAGGTGATCCGCGTCGCCCGGCAGGCCGGCGCCGACGCCATTCACCCCGGCTACGGGCTGCTGTCTGAGAGCCCCGAATTCGCCGAGGCCTGCGCCGAGAACGGCATCGTCTTCATCGGCCCCTCGCCCGAGACGATGCGCCGCCTGGGCAACAAGGTGGCCGCCCGCAACCTCGCCGAGGAGGTCGGCGTGCCGGTCGTTCCGGCGACCGCACCCTTGCCGGACGCGCCCGAAGAGGTGCGCGCCATGGCCGCCGCCGTCGGCTTCCCGGTCATGCTCAAGGCCTCCTGGGGCGGCGGTGGGCGCGGCATGCGGGTGATCCGCTCCGAGGCCGATCTGGCGCGCGAGGTGACGGAGGCGAAGCGCGAGGCGAAGGCCTCCTTCGGCAAGGACGAGGTCTATCTGGAGAAGCTGGTCGAGCGCGCCCGCCACGTCGAGGTGCAGGTGCTCGGCGACCAGCACGGCAATGTCGTGCATCTCTTCGAGCGCGACTGCTCCATCCAGCGCCGCAACCAGAAGGTGGTGGAACGCGCACCGGCGCCCTATCTCGACGACGCGCAGCGCGCCGAACTCTGCGGCTACGCGTTGAAGATCGCCCGCGCCACCGACTATGTCGGGGCCGGCACCGTCGAGTTCCTGATGGATGCCGACAGCGGTGCCTTCTACTTCATCGAGGTCAATCCGCGCATCCAGGTCGAGCACACGGTGACCGAGCAGGTGACCGGCATCGACATCGTCAAGGCCCAGATCCACATCCTCGAAGGCGAGGCGATCGGCACCGCCGCCTCCGGCGTGCCTGCTCAGGAGGACATTCGCCTCAACGGCCATGCGCTGCAATGCCGCATCACCACCGAGGATCCCGAGCAGAACTTCATTCCCGACTATGGCCGCATCACCGCCTACCGCGGCGCCACCGGCTTCGGCATCCGGCTCGATGGCGGCACCGCCTATTCCGGCGCGGTGATCACCCGTTACTACGATCCGCTGCTGGAAAAGGTCACCGCCTGGGCGCCCAACGCCCCCGAGGCCATTGCCCGCATGCACCGGGCGCTGCGCGAGTTCCGCATCCGCGGCGTGGCGACCAACCTCACCTTCCTCGAGGCGATCATCAGCCACAAGGCCTTCCGCGACAACAGCTACACCACGCGCTTCATCGACTCGACGCCGGAGCTGTTCGCCCAGGTGAAGCGCCAGGATCGCGCCACCAAGCTGCTCAACTACCTCGCCGACGTCACCGTCAACGGCCATCCAGAGACACGCGGCCGGCCGCAGCCCAAGGCCGATGCGGCGGCGCCGCAGGTGCCCTTCGTGGGCGGCGTGGTGCCGCCCGGCACCAAGCAGAAGCTCGACGACCTCGGCCCGAAGCGCTTCGCCCAATGGGTGCGCGCCGAAGAGCGCGTGCTGGTCACCGACACCACCATGCGCGACGGCCACCAGTCGCTGCTCGCCACGCGCATGCGCACCCAAGACATCCGCCGCATCGCCGGCACCTATGCGCGCTCCCTGCCCGAGCTGTTCTCGCTCGAATGTTGGGGCGGCGCCACCTTCGACGTCGCCATGCGCTTCCTGACGGAAGACCCGTGGGAGCGGCTGGCGCTGGTCCGCAAGGAAGCCCCCAACATCCTCTTGCAGATGCTCCTGCGCGGCGCCAACGGCGTCGGTTACACCAACTATCCCGACAATGTGGTCCGTCACTTCGTCGCCCAGGCGGCGGCCGCCGGCATCGACCTTTTCCGGGTCTTCGACTGCCTCAACTGGGTCGAGAACATGCGCGTCGCCATGGACGCGGTGGTCGAGCAGGGCAAGCTTTGCGAAGCGGCGATCTGCTACACGGGCAACATCCTCGACCCGGATCGGGCCAAGTACGACCTCGCCTACTATGTGGGACTGACGCGCGAGCTGGAGGCGGCGGGCGCCCACATGATCGCCCTCAAGGATATGGCCGGCCTGCTCAAGCCCGCCGCCGCGCGGGTGCTGTTCAAGGCGTTGCGCGAGGCCACCGACCTGCCGCTGCACTTCCACACCCACGACACGTCGGGCATCTCGGCCGCCTCGGTGCTCGCCGCCGTGGAAAGCGGGGTCGACGTGGTCGATGCGGCGATGGACAGCTTCTCCGGCAACACCTCGCAGCCGTGCCTCGGCTCGCTCGTCGAGGCGCTGGCCGGCGGCCCGCGCGACCCCGGGCTCGATCCGCAATGGATCCGCCGCGTCTCCTTCTATTGGGAAGCGGTGCGCAGCCAATATGCCGCCTTCGAGAGCGACCTCAAGGGCCCGGCCTCCGAGGTCTACCTGCACGAGATGCCGGGCGGCCAGTTCACCAACCTCAAGGAGCAGGCGCGGTCGCTCGGCCTGGAGACGCGCTGGCATGAGGTGGCCCAAGCCTATCACGACGTCAACCGGATGTTCGGCGACATCGTCAAGGTCACCCCCTCGTCCAAGGTGGTGGGCGACATGGCCCTGATGATGGTGAGCCAGGACCTCGCGGTGGCCGACGTCGAGAACCCCGACAGGGACATCGCCTTCCCGGATTCGGTTGTGTCGATGCTGCGCGGCGACCTCGGCCAGCCGCCCGGCGGCTGGCCGCCGGCGCTGCAGAAGAAGGCGCTGAAGGGCGAGAAGCCGATCACCGCTCGGCCGGGTTCGCTGCTGAAGGAGGCGGACCTGGCGAAGAGCCGGGCCGAAATCGAGGCCAAGCTCGAGCGTAAGCTTTCCGAGTTCGAGTTCGCCTCCTGGCTGATGTACCCCAAGGTGTTCGCCGAATTCGCGGCCGCCCAGGAGGTCTACGGTCCGGTCAGCGTGCTGCCGACCCCGGTCTATTTCTATGGCATGAAGCCGCAGGACGAGATCTTCGTCGATCTCGAGCGCGGCAAGACGCTGGTGATCCGCTGCTTTGCGGTGGGCGAGATCGACGACAAGGGCATGGTCACCGTGTTCTTCGAGCTCAACGGCCAACCTCGCCGGGTGAAGGTGCCGGACCGCCTGCGCGGCGGCGCCTCCGCCAAGGCGCGACGCAAGGCCGAGCCGGGCAACGAACGCCACGTCGGCGCGCCCATGCCCGGCGTCGTCTCGACGCTCGGTGTCGTCTCCGGCCAGGCGGTCAAGGCCGGGGACGTGCTTTTGTCGATCGAGGCGATGAAGATGGAGACGGCGCTGCACGCCGAGCGCGACGGCACCGTGGCCGACGTGCTGGTCGCCGCCGGCGACCAGATCGACGCCAAGGACCTGCTGGTGGTCTTCAGCTAGGCAGTTCCGGAGGGAGGATTCCATGGCCGAAAGCGCCCGACCCATTCGCATCGGCATTGTCGGCGTCGGCAAGATCGTGCGCGACCAGCACATTCCGGCGCTGGCTGGCGACGACGCCTTCCGGCTCGTGGCAGCCGCCAGCCGCCACGCCCGCATCGACGGCATCGCCAACTTCGAAAGCCTCGAGGCGATGCTCGAAGGCGTGCCTGACCTCACGGCCGTGGCGCTCTGCATGCCGCCGCAGGTCCGCTTCGCCGCCGCCCGCGCGGCGCTCGAAGCGGGCAAGCACGTGTTCCTTGAGAAGCCGCCGGGCGCCACCGTCAGCGAGGTCGAGCAGCTGGCGTCCCTGGCGGCGGTCAAGAAGGTCACCCTCTTCGCCAGCTGGCATTCGCGTTACGCCCCCGCCGTCGAGGCGGCGCGCGCCTTTCTGGCTGCGACGCGGCTGCGCGACGCGGCGATCACCTGGAAGGAGGACGTGCGGCGCTGGCATCCGAACCAGTCCTGGATCTGGCAGCCGGGCGGCTTCGGCGTCTTCGACCCGGGCATCAACGCCCTGTCGATTGCCACGCACATCTTTCCCGCTCTCTTCGTGACCGAGGCCACGCTCGACTTTCCCGAGAACCGCGACGCCCCCATCGCCGCGCGCCTCGCCTTCGCCGCCGCGGGGGGCGCCAGGCTGACCGCCGACTTCGACTGGCGCCAGACCGGTCCGCAGAGCTGGGACATCGCCGCCGACACGGAAGCGGGGCAGATGCTGCTTTCGGCTGGCGGCGCCAAGCTCTCCGTCGACGGCCGGACGGTCGAGGAGGGGCCCGAGGCGGAGTACCCGCTCCTCTACCGGCGTTTCGCCGAGCTGGTGCGGGCCGGCCGTTCGGATGTCGACCTGGCGCCGCTCAAGCACGTCGCCGATGCGTTCATGCTGGGCAAGCGGGCCGTGGTCGAGCCGTTCATCGACTGATAAGGCCAGGCGTCTTTCCCGGTCGTCAGGACCGGCACCCTGTGCTACAGCCCCGGCTCCGCATGACCGGCCGCCGCGCGAAGCGGCGCCGACCCTTTTCGCGAGAGGAGCCTGTCGCCCGTGGATGCCTCGACGACCTTCGCCGCTGCCGTCCGCGGCCGCTGGGCGATTGCCGCCATTTTCACCATGAACGGTTTCCTGATCGGCAGCTGGGCCCCGCAGATCCCCGTCTTCCTGACCCGGCTCGGCATCTCGGAGTTCACGCTCGGCCTGCTGATCCTGCTGTTCGGCGCCGGCGCCGTCAGCGCCATGGCCTGGGCCGGGCACCTGATCGCCCGCCATGGTTCCGAATGGACGATCAGGCTGTTCGCCTGGACCGGCGTCTTCGGTCTCCTGCTGGTGGCGCTGGCGCCCAATGTGCCGGTCGCCGCGGTGACCCTCTACCTCTTCGGCGGCATGATCGGCGGCATGGACGTCGCCATGAACGCCAATGCGGTGACCGTCGAGAAGAAGCTGTCGCGCGCCATCATGTCTTCGTCCCACGGCTTCTGGAGCCTCGGCGGCTTCGCCGGGGGGGCGCTGGGTGGCATCGTGATCCAGCAATATGGCCATCTGGCGCATGCTGCCATGGTGACCCTCGTGACGCTCTGCGTCGCGATGCTGGCGCTCCGCCACCTCGTCCACGACGACCACGCCGTCGAGAAGGAGCACCGCAAATTCGTGCTCCCGCGCCACCCGGCGGTCTATGTGCTCGGGCTGATGGCTCTGCTGGCCATGAATTCGGAAGGCGCGGTGCTGGACTGGGCGGCACTCTACCTCCGCCAGGAACTGGGCGCCGACATAGCCATGGCCGGCTTCGCCTTTGCCGGCTTTGCCGGAGCCATGGCCCTCCTGCGCTTCTTCGGCGACGGCGTCCGCAACCGTTTCGGCGCGGTGACCACCCTGCGCATCTCGACGCTCGTCGCGGCCGCGGGGATGCTCCTGGCCGGCCTCGCGCCGTCGCCCTGGGTCGCCATCGCGGCATTCTCGCTGTGTGGGCTCGGCATCGCCAACGTCGTACCGATCCTCTTCTCGGCGGCCGGCAACCAGCCCGGCACGACGCCGGGAGCGGGCATGAGCGTGGTGACGCTGATGGGCTATTCGGGCATCCTGGTCGCGCCCTCGGCGATCGGCTTCGTCGGCGGACGCGTCGGCTTCTCGCCGGTTTTCATCGCCGTCGCTTTTCTTCTGGTGGTGGTTTGCCTGATGAGCCGCTTGGCCGAGGCGGCCGAATTCGACCACCGCCCCGGCGACTGAAGGCTTTGCCTGTCGATCGGGCGCAGAGGCCCCGGCCTGCCGGTGCCCCTGGCCGCACGCGTACGATCAGATGCGTCCCATCAAGGCCAGGACGAGGATCACGATCAGGATCACCCCGACGATGCCGGAGGGACCGTAGCCCCAGCCGCTCGAATAGGGCCAGGCCGGAATGGCGCCAAGCAGGATGAGGATGAGGATGATGATCAGAATGGTGCCAAGCGTCATCGAAGTCCCTCGCAGCAGATAGAATAGCCACAGAATGCGCGAAGCCCGGCGAAAGTTCCCGGGCGCCGGGCATTCCATCGATTGCCGGCTCGCTCGTCGAGCCCATTGCGGCCCGGCGCTCGCCGACGGAAGGCGCTATTCCGCCGCTTTCTGGAAAGAAACCGCGGGAGCGTCAGCCTCGTCGTCCTTCGACGCGGCTTGGGGCGTGTCGCGCCGCCACGGCATACGCGGACGGGGCAGGCGGGCCCACCAGCTGCCGAGCCAGGCGTAGAGCCGGCTGTCGTTGCTGCGCGAGAAAATCATCAGGGCCGCCGGCGTCACGATCAGCGTGAGCGCGGTCGCGAAGGCGAGGCCGAACACGATGGCGCTGGACAGCGATATCCACCATTGGGTCGAGGGCGCATTGATCGTCGTCTCGTGGTGGAAAATCTCCAGCCCGAGGCCGAAGGCGATGGGCAGCACGCCGAGAATGGCCGAAAGCGCCGTCAGCACCACCGGTCGGGCACGCTCGCGGCAGGTCTGCAGCACCGCCTCCATCTTGTCCCAACCCTCGCCGCGCAGCCTGTCATAGGTGTCGATCAGCACGATGTTGTTGTTGACCACCACGCCGGCCAGCGCGATCACGCCGATCCCGGACATCACGATGCCGAAGGGCTGCTGCATGATGAGCAGCCCCAGGAACACCCCGATGGTCGACATCACCACCGTCGCCAGCACCATCGCGACGCTGATGAACTTGTTGAACTGTGCCAGGAGCACGATGAAAATGAGGAAGATCGCGGCGCCGAAGGCCTTGCTGAGGAAGGCCTGGGCGTTCTTGGACTCCTCGTCCTCGCCGGCCAGCTTCCAGCGGATGCCGTCGAGGTTCATCTTCTCCATCGCCGCCGCCACTTCGGCCTGCGCCACGGCCGGCTGGACCCCGCTGGCGACGTTGGCCTGCACGACGATGGTCCGCTCGCCGTCGATGCGGTTGAGTATGCCGACGGTCGGCTCGGCCTCGCGGCTGACGAAATTGGAGATCGGCACCGAGCCGTTGGGCGTCACCACCCGCAGCTGGTCGAGCGTCGCCAGGGTGCGGCGGTCCTCCGGCAGCCTGAGCCGGATGTCGACCGCGTCGTCGACTCCGGCCGGCCGGTACTCCGAAAGCTTGAGCCCGGTGGTGACGAGCTGGACGACCGTGCCGACCGAGGCCGGGCTGATGCCGTACTGGGCCGCCTTGGAGCGATCGACCTTGAGCGCCCAGTCGACGCCGGGCGGCGGCAGGCCGTCGGAGATGTCGATCACGCCCGGAATGGTCTTCAGCATGGCCGCGACCTCGCGCGCCTTGTCGTTGAGCCCTGCGGGATCGGCGGCCGACAGCCGGACCTGAATGGCCTTGCCCGTCGGCGGGCCCGCCTCCGGCACCTGGACCTCGACGTCGACGCCCGGAATTCCCGCCATCGCGACGCGCAGCTCGTCGAGCACATCATGCGCCGGCTTGCGCTGGCGCCAGTCGACGAACTCGTACTGGATGACGCCGACCACGTCCTCGTCGACATTGTTGCCGCCGCCGCGCGACTTGCCGGCGCGCGTATAGACCGACTTCACGCCCGGCCAGCCGAGGATGCGGCGCTCGGCCTCGGCGGTGGCGCGGTCCATCTCGTCGAGCGACAGGTTGCCGCGCGCATGGACGTAGAGCAGCCCGTACTCCGGCTCGACATTGGGGAAGAACTCGACCCCCTTGCCCTTCAGCGAATAGACCCACGGCACCGCCACCAGGAGCGCGGCGGCGAGCAGCAGGGTGACCGCCGGATGCTTCACCGCGAGCTTGACGGTCTTCATGTAGAGCCCGTCCTTGTGCTCGGGCTCATGGTGGGCCTTGCCGAAGATCGCCCCGAGCGTCGGCGTGAACACCAGCGCGTAGAGCATCGAGGCGCTGAGCGTGACGATCAGCGTGATCGGCAGGTACTTCATGAACTCGCCTACGATCCCCGGCCAGAAAAGCAGCGGCGAGAAGGCGGCGACGCGCGTCATCGTGGCGGCGATGACCGGCCCGGACATGCGGCGGGCGGCCAGCGCGTAGGCGTCCTTGCGGTCCATGCCCTCCGCCATGCGCCGCTCGGCGAACTCGGTGACGATGATGGCATCGTCGACCAGCATGCCCACCGCCAGAATGAGGCTGAACAGCACGACGATGTTGACGGTGAGCCCAGCCAGCGAAAGCAACAGGATACCGAGCAGGAAGGAGGTCGGGATCGCCAGCCCGATCAGCAGCGAGGCGCGGCCCGACAGCGAATAGAGAATGACGATGAAGACCAGGATGACGGCGATCATCACATGGTTCTGCAGGTCGCCGAGCAGCTGCCGGATCGACGTCGACTTGTCCTGGCTGTAGGAGACGACCGAGCCCTCCGGGAGCCGCTTGATGAAGGCGTCGGCGACCGCCTTAACCTCGTCGACGGTCTCCACCAGGTTGGCGCCCGTGCGCTTCTTGACCTCGATGGCGATCGCCGGCTTGCCGTCCAGCCGCGTCACCGTCTCGGCGTCCTTGTAGGTCGAGCGGATGGTCGCCAGGTCCTGCGCTCGCACCACCGCGTTCGGGCCGGCGACGATCGGCAGGTCGGCGACGTCCTCCGCCGTCTCGATGAGGGATGGCACCTTGACCGCGTATTTGCCTTCCGAGCCCTCGATGTTGCCTGCCGCGACCAGGCTGTTGGAGGCGCCGACGGCCTGGATCAGCTGGTCGAGCTGCAGCCCGTAGGACGACAGGCGCACCGGATCGATGATGACCTCCACGAGGTCCTCCCGGGCGCCCTGCAGCACCGCCTCCAGCACGCCCGGCACCTCCTCGATGCGGTCGCGCAGCTCGCGCGCCGCCGCCGTCAGGCTGCGCTCGGGCACGTCGCCGGCCAGAGTCACCACCAGCACCGGGAATTCGGAGAGGTTCACCTCGTTGATCGTCGGCTCCTCGGAGCCCTGCGGCAGGTCGCGCTTGGCATCCGAGACCTTGGCGCGCACGTCCTCCAGTGCCGTCGCCAGGTCGGCGCCGGCGTTGAACTCGACCAGCACGTAGCCGCCGCCCTGGTAGGCCGCCGCGCGCATCTCCTTGACGTTGGAGAGACTCTTCATGCGCGTCTCGACCGGTCGCAGCAGCAGCCGCTCGGAATCCTCGGGCGATATGCCCTGATAGGCGAGGCTCACATAGATGATGGGGATCTGGATGTCCGGCTCGGCTTCCTTGGGGATCGCCTGATAGGCGAGCGCCCCCGCAATCAGGAAGAAGACCATGATCGAGAGCGTGAGCCGCGCATTGCGGATCGCGTAGTCGACGATGCCCATCGAGGCGCCCCTACTGCGTCTCGCCGGCGGCGCCGGCCAGGCGCTTCACCGTCTCGGCGTCGGCTTCGACCGGCTTGACCACGTCGCCCTCTTTCACCAGGTCCTGGCCGGCGACGATGATGCGCGCGTCGGCCGGGATGCCGCCGAGAATGAGGCCGCGCGGCGTGTCGTCGACCAGGTCGATCGGATGGAAGGTCACCTTGTCGTTCTTGTCGACGGCGCGGATGCCGAGGTCGCCGGTGGTGCTGAGCGTCGCCACCGAGCGCGGCAGCACGACGGCGTCGGTGGGCGCCGCACGCAGCGTGATCTCGGCGGTCATGCCGGCCGGCACGCTGCCGTCGCCGTTGGGGATCGCCACCTCGATACGGAACGTCCGCGTCTGCGCCGAGGCGTCGCGGCTGATGTAGCGCACCTTGCCCTTGACGGTCTGGCCGCTGATCAGCCGGATGTCCGCCTCGTCGCCGATCTTGAGATAGCCGAGGTCGCGCTCCGACACCTCGCCGACGGCGAGCACCGGGTCGAGGTTCAGCACGGTCGCCACCTCGCCGCCCTGCATCACCGAGCTTCCTGGCTCGACCGGCACCCGGTCGACGATGCCGTCGAACGGCGCCTTGACCTCGTTGCGCGTCATCTCCGCCTCGGCCGCTTCCAGCAGCGAGCGGGCCGTGGCCAGCCCGGAGCGGGCGTTGTCGGCCTGCAGCTTGGGGATGTTGCCGGTGACGGCTAGCTTCTCGGCCGCCGCATACTCGGCCTCGCGCTGCACCAGCACCTGGCGGGCCATCGCCACGGCAGCGGTCTTCTCCTCGGCCGCCAGCGCCATGATGATGTCGCCGGCCTTCACCCGGTCCCCCTCCTCGACATAGATGCGGTCGATCACGCCGTTGTTGCGGACGGCGAGCGTGGCGCGCTGGTTGGCCTCGGTCTGCCCGGACATGCGGATGGCGCGCGCATGGCTGACGCGCGGAGCCGTGATGACGGCCACCGTGCGCACCGGCGGCTTCGGCGCCTCGCCCGTCGGCTTGGCCGTCTCCGCCTCGGCGGTGGCCGACCCGACGGTGGAGAACTTGCCCGTCCCCATCCAGGCCGCGAATCCGACAAGCACGACGAGGGCCGCCAGCTTGTGGAACCTGACTTTCGGCATGACAATCATCCTGTCGGTCCGGGAGGGACCGTCCCCGCCGTGCCTCGCAACCTCGATATGGGTGCGCCCCGCCACGGCTTCAAATCGTTGTGGCCCGCGCGCGAGGCGCGAGACGGCGGGTTCTACCTTAAAGTGTCGAACTGATACAGTCACAAATTTTCATCGACCCGTGACTCCTGACAATGGGTCGGGAGAGGGGCGCCCGCATCTGGCAGGCGCGCTGCGCCGCTGCGGCGGAGCCATCCCGACACGTACGACGCGACCCGCCACCATATCGGAGGTTGACTGCATCGTCGCAGGCGCAAGCGGCGGTTGATCACACGCCCGGCAGCAATGCCAGTCGCGCAGCGCTAGGCACCCCAAAAAAGAAAAGCGGATTGCTCTCGAAACAGCTGCGGATTCGTCCCAAACCCTCATGGTCGGCGGCTGAAGCCGCCGACGGAAGGCCGCGCCAAACGCGGCAAACGGGTGCCGGACCCCTGATCCGGCGGGACGGGTCGGTTCTTCTAGTGCGTGGTGGGTTGGGTCTTCAGTTTCTCAATCTCGTCCTTGATTGCCAACTTGCGACGCTTCAGCTTCACGATTTCGAGATCGTCGACCGACGGATGCATCAGGGCCTCGTCGATTTCGCGCTCGATGTCACCGTGCTTACGCTTCAGCTCATCAAGATGGGCGGCAAGAGACATTGGTTCTCCCTTTCATGGTTTCCTCGAAGGCAACCGTCACGGGGGCGCGCCCGCCGCGGAAACGCCAGCGTGACGATTGAGTCGAGTTTGCCATCAACTCGTGCGGAAGTCGATTTCGCCGTAGTAGCATTTCCTGTCATCACGAAATGTGGTATGAGCGGCGCGCCGGAATGGGGAGCTTTCCGGACCCGCTCCGAGGACGCGCCCGGGGCGCCGGGAGACTCGCAGACGGGTGACATGTCGGAACAGGAACAGGCCGAGATACGTCTCGAGTTTGCGCGATTGAAACAGGAACATGCGGATTTCGACGCGGCGATCGACGCCATGATCGCGGCAGGGTGCGATCCCTTGCAGGTCCAGCGCATGAAGAAGAAGAAGCTGGCCCTGAAGGACCGGCTGAAGAACCTGGAAGACCGCATCATCCCCGACATCATCGCCTGACCGCTGCCCGGCCTTGCGGACCGCATCCTTGCGGGGCGGCCTGAACTGGGTTAATCGGCGCTTTCCTTGAAGACGCCGGAGCACGACCCCTTGGCCAGCCAGCGCGCCGAAGTGGCGATCATCATGGGCAGCCAGTCCGACTGGGCGACCATGCGCCATGCCGCCGACACCCTGGCCGCGCTCGGCGTGGCCTACGAGACGCGCATCGTTTCCGCTCACCGGACGCCGGAGCGGCTCTATGCCTTCGCCCGCGGCGCCAGGGAAAACGGCCTCAAGGTGATCGTCGCCGGTGCCGGCGGCGCAGCGCACCTGCCCGGCATGACCGCCGCGCTGACGCCGCTGCCGGTGTTCGGCGTGCCGATCGAGTCCAAGGCGCTCTCCGGCCGCGATTCGCTGCTCTCCATCGTCCAGATGCCGGGAGGCGTACCGGTCGGTACGCTCGCCATCGGCAAGCCGGGCGCCGTCAACGCCGCTCTTCTGGCGGCCGCGGTGCTGGCGCTTTCCGACCCCGGCCTGGCCGACCGGCTGGATGCCTGGCGGGCGTCGCAGACGGCCGCCGTGGCCGAGGCGCCCGTGGACGAGCCATGAGCGGCCCGCTGCCGCCCGGCTCCACCGTCGGCATCATCGGCGGCGGCCAGCTCGGCCGCATGCTGGCCATGGCGGCCGCCAGGCTCGGCTACCGCACCATGGTGCTGGAGCCGGTGGGCGACTGCCCGGCCGCGCAGGTCGCCAACCGCCAGATCGTCGCGGCCTACGACGACGCCTACGGGCTGGCCCGGCTGGCCGACGAGTGCCACGTGGTCACCTACGAGTTCGAGAACGTCCCCGTGCACTCGGCCGAGGCGCTTGCCGCCGACGTGCCCGTCTTTCCACCGCCCCGCGCCCTTGAAGTCTCCCAGGACAGGCTGGTCGAGAAGCGGTTCCTGAACGGCATCGGCCTGGCCACCGCGGCGTTCCATGCCGTCGACGACGACGCCTCGCTGGTCGACGCGCTCGCCGCGTGCGGCGGCTCCGGCGTGCTGAAGACGCGACGCCTGGGCTACGACGGCAAGGGTCAGCGCCTCTTCCGCGACCACCGCGGCGGCCTCGCCGGCTGCTGCGCGGCGATGGGCGGCGTGCCGCTGATCCTGGAGGCGCTGGTGCCCTTCGAGCGCGAGATCTCCATCGTCGCAGCGCGCGGGCTGGACGGGTCGCGGGCCGCCTACGACCCGGCGGAGAACCTCCATCGCGACGGCATCCTCAGGCAGTCCAGCGTGCCGGCGGCGGTGTCGCCGCCGACCGCCGAGGCTGCCCGGGACGCCGCTTTCGTCATTCTCGACGCGCTGGAGTATGTCGGCGTCGTCGGGGTCGAGCTCTTCGTGCTGGCCGACGGCAGCCTGGCGGTGAACGAGATCGCACCGCGCGTTCACAATTCCGGACACTGGACCGAGGCGGCCTGCGCCGTGTCGCAGTTCGAGCAGCACATCCGGGCGATCGCCGGCCTGCCGCTGGGCGAGCCTGCGCGGCTTTGCGACTGCGTGATGGAGAACCTGATCGGCGACGAGGTCCTGCGCGCCACATCGCTGCTCGCCGATCCGGACGTGGTGCTCCAGCTCTACGGAAAGGCCGAGATCCGGCCGGGGCGCAAGATGGGTCACTTCACCCGGCTGCTGCCCTCCTGACCGGCACGCCGCTCACTGCGCCGGCACCGGGCAGCTCAGATCGCCCTCCTCGCAGGAGAGATAGCGTTCCAGCTGCTCGTCGCGGCTGGTGGTCAGCCCCTCCAGGCATTGCGCCATCAGCATCGGGTAGATCGAGCCGTCACGGCTGTCGCCGTTGGCGAAGGCGCATTCGCCGTCGCGGAAGGCGATCCACGACCGCTGGGCCGCCTGCAGCCGCTTCTTGCCCTCGGCATCGTCGCCGAGCCGCTTGAGAATGGCCGAATAGGTGCGGTTGAGCTTGTCGTCCGCCTCCTTGAAGTCGGAACCGGCGCAGATGTTCATCCCGGTCTGGCTTTCGTCGGCGCGGTCGCATTCCTGGGCGGCGGCGGCCGGGACGACGGCGACGGCGAGCATGAAGGCGAGGGCGGCGCGGTGCATGGCGGTTCTCTCGGTCGCGGAACGACGAACGGGATCATTCCAGCCCGCGCGCCGTCGCACAATGGCGAAGGCCCGTCCCACCCCTTCCCGGGCGGTTGACACCGGCGGGCCACCTCGTTTATGAGCCTTCGCAAAGGAAGGGCGCGTCTTCGGGCGCGCCCTTCGAGTTGGGCCCGGCTGCGGGCCGGTGCGACGGACTAGACCGATGAAGATCAAGAATTCGCTCAAGGCGCTGAAGGGCCGGCACCGCGACAACCGGATGGTTCGCCGCAAGGGCCGCATTTACGTCATCAACAAGACGGCGCCCCGCTACAAGGCCCGCCAGGGCTGAGGCAGCCCAGGCCTCACGCGATTTTCAGTTTGACGTTGCGCGGCACGGGAATAGATTCCCGGGCATGCGCAGTTCTTTGTCCCTTGCCTTCCTATCGGCGCTCCTCGCCATCGGCGGCCCCGCCCCCTTGGGCGCCCAGCCGGCGCGGCCGGAGGCGGCCGAGCCGCTGCCCGACGCCGCCGCGCCCGACCGGCGCGCCGAGCTCGACAAGCTGTTTGCCGAGCTCAAGCGCCAGCGCAACGAGAAGGCGGCCGAGCGCATCGCCGGCCGCATCTGGCATGCCTGGTTCGAGTCCGGCAGCCCCACCATCGACCTGATGATGAAATGGTCGACCGACGCCATCGAGGCAAAGAAGTATGACGTGGCGCTGGATTTCCTCGACCAGATCACGGTGCTGTCGCCCGACTACGCGGAAGGCTGGAACCGCCGTGCCACCGTCCACTACATGATGCACAGCTTCGGCAAGTCGATGTCCGACATCGAGCGGACGCTGGAGCTCGAGCCGCGCCATTTCGGCGCGCTGTCGGGCATGGCCGAGATCCTCAAGGAGACCGGGCGCAAGCAGATGGCGCTCGACGCCTATCACCGGGTGCTCGACATCTACCCCATGATGCGCAACGCCCAGAACGAGTTGGCCACGCTCTCCGAGGAGCTGGCGGGCGAAGGGATCTGAGCCGATCCCCGCATGAACCTTCTTGCCGCCGCTCTCGCCTTCCTGCTCTCGCTTGTCCTCGCTCTCGTCGCGGCGACACGGCTCGGTGCCTGGCTGATCGAACGCCGTTACCCGCCTGAAGGCAGCTTCGCGGACATCGACGGCACGCGACTGCACTACGTCCATGTGCCAGCTCCGGGACGGCCCGAACTGCCGCCGCTGGTGTTCTTCCACGGCGCCACCGCCAATCTGAAGGACCAGATGGTGCCGCTGAGGCCGGTCTTCGAAGGCCGCGCCGAGATGCTCTTCGTCGACCGGCCCGGCCATGGCTGGTCGTCCCGCGGCCGCGGCAACGAGACGCCCTCCGGCCAGGCGGCGACGATCGCCGCTCTTATGCAGCGGCTGGGCATCAGCGAGGCGATCCTGGTCGGCCACTCCTTCGGCGCCGCGGTCGCCGCCGCCTTCGCGGTCGAGCAGCCGCAGCGGACGCGCGGCCTCGTCTTCCTGTCGGCGGCCAGCCACCCCTGGCCCGGCGGCAACACCTCCTGGTACTACGATCTGGCCGCGATGCCGCTCGCCGGGCAGCTCTTCGTCGAGACGCTCACCTATCCGGCCGGCCGCTGGCGCATGGCGGAGGCCACGCGCTGCGTGTTCCACCCCAACCCGGTGCCGGCCGACTATGGCGAGCGGGCTTCGATCCCGTTGGTCCTGCGGCCCGCTGCCTTCCGCGCCAACGCCGTCGACGTCGCCGGTCTCTACCGCTATGTGCGCGAGGCCGCCTCGCGCTACAGCCAGATCGCCGTTCCCACGGTCGTCGTCTCCGGCGACAGCGACGCGGTCGTCTACGAGGAGATCCACTCGATCGGCCTGGCGCGCGACATCCCGGGCGCCGAGCTGGTCTGGGTGAGGAATCTCGGCCACAAGCCGGACTGGATCGCGCCGGACCTCGTCGCCGCCGCCGTCGAGCGCGCCGCGGGCCTTCCGCGCGACCTGCAGGCCGCGGCGCGGGCCGTCGAGGCCCGCATCGCCGGCGACGCCGCCGGCGCCGCGCCTTGCGAGGAGGCCGCCGCCCCGGCCGCCGAGCTGGCGCCACAGTAGCCGGGTCAGGCTAAATCCGCGGAGCATAGTCACGTTGACGACAAAGCGATCCCGGCGTTCGCCTATAACGATGATCCTGACCGCTTCCTGAGGTGGCGGTCTCCAGGCAAATCGACACCGGCGAAGGTTACGGCGATGAGTCTCAAGATCGGCGGCCACCGCGA
>JBEVJK010000116.1:0-5259 GCA_040510195.1 Mesorhizobium sp.
CACGTCATCACCGACGTGCGTGAGGCGGACGTCGGCTCGATCCTGGGCTTTGGCTTCGCGCCGTTCACCGGCGGCACGCTGTCCTATATCGACTTCATGGGCACGAAGACCTTCGTCGAGCTCTGCCACAAGCTCGCAGCCAAATACGGCCCGCGGTTCACGCCGCCGAAGCTGCTGGAAGAGATGGCCGCGAAGGGCGAGACCTTCTACGGCCGCTTCCCGCCGAAGAAGGCAAAGGAAGCGGCCTAGTCTCGGTGTCGTCGCGGCCTTGAGCCGGACGTTCGCTGATGGCATGGGCCTCCTCTTCCTGTCGTCTTTCCCGGCCAATGGGACTATATTGGAGCCATGGCTGATACGTTTGACATTACCAAGCTGACCACGAAAGAACGGCTCGATCTCATTGGCGAGCTTTGGGACAGCATTGCGCCCGAAGACGTGCGTCTGACTCCCGCTCAGGAGTCCGAGCTGGGCCGCCGCATGGCGACCTTCGACGCCGACGTGGAAAGCGCCGTCCCGTGGGAAAATATCGAGACCGAACTTGATAAGCGGTCGTGATGTATGCCGCGCGTGTTCTTCACGGCTGCCGCGCGTGCTGATCTTGACGACGCGTTGAGTTGGTATGGAACGCGTGCTCCAGAGATGGTGCCGCCGCTTCGGGCCGCCATCCGCGCCACGATTGCTAGGATCGGCGACAATCCCAAGCAGTTTCCGGTTTCACCCTATCAGACCCGCCGGGCGCTGCTCCGTCGTTTTCCGTATCTCATCATCTTCCGGGAGACACGCTTTGCTATCTATGTCGTCGCGGTTTTTCATATGAGCCGCAACCCGAAAATATGGCAAAGCCGGACGCCTTGATACACGACGGCCGGTATTCGTCCTCTCCTTCGTCGCCTGAACGCGCTGTCGTCCCGGGTAAGTCCGGCAATCCGCCAGCGTTGTCGGGGGCCGACCCGAGACGCATATGCCGCGGCCGTCGTTGGGCGCGAGGACCGAGATAACGGTCAGTTCGCTTCCCAATCAGGACCGCGGATTATGGGTCCCGGCGTTCGTTGGGGCGGCATCTAGTATGCCGAGACGGCTTTCCTACACCAAGAGAAAAGCAGCGCTCACGCGGCCTTCAGCAGCCCTTCCTTGGCCAGTGCTTCCTGGACCTTCGGCCGCGCAGCAACGCGGGCCTTGTAGGCGGTCAGGTTGGGCAGGCCGGAGAGGTCGAACCGCATGCGCTCGGCCCAGCACAGCATCGTGAACAGGTAGCCGTCGGCGACGGAAAATTCCTTGCCGAGCAGATAGTCGCGATCCGCGAGCTGGGCATCGATGTATTTGAACTTGCTCATCAGCCGGTCCTTGAAGAAGCCTTTCACCTCGTCGTTGAAGGCGGGCTGGAACATCGGGCTGAAATTCTTGTGCAGCTCTGACGTGATGAAGTTCAGCCACTCCAGCAGCTTGTAGCGCTCGGCGCTGTCGCGGGCCGGCGCCAGGCCTCGCGTGGCGGCCTGGTCGGCGATCATCTGCACGATGACCGGTCCTTCGGTGACCATCTCGCCGCTGTCGAGCCCCAGCGCCGGCACCTGACCCTTCGGATTGATCCTGTAATAATCGTCGCCGTTCTCGAGCTTCTTGGCGCGAAGATCGACCTTGACCAGTTCGTAAGCCAGGCCGGCCTCAAGCAGCGCGATATGGGGGGAGAGCGAGCAGGCGCCGGGAGAATAATACAGCTTCATCGGACGTTTCCTTTGTTATGAACTCTTGCTTAGAACCGGGATGCGTAGGACAAGACGATCGAGTAAATGCAATTGCATGGAATAGTCAAGATTGATGCAGGTGCATCGAATGCGCTACAGTAATCGGGAAGGATACGAGCCGGCTCATGAAACGCAAACCATCGACCGAGGCGACCGCCGCCTGGATCCGCCTGATGCGGGTCCAGAGCCGGGTGCTGGATGCGGTCGAGCAGGAGCTGAAGAAAGCCGGCTTCCCGCCGCTCGCCTGGTATGACGCGCTGCTGGAGCTGTCGCGGGCGCCGTCGGGCGAGCTGCGACCGGTGGAACTGGAGCGGCAGATGCTGCTGCCGCAATATTCCACCTCGCGGCTGATCGACCGGCTGGTCGATGAGCGGCTCGCCCTCCGCCGCGAATGCAAGAACGACAAGCGCGGCCAGTTCGTCGAGATTACCGACGCTGGCCGCGAACTGCAGAAGCGGATGTGGGCGGCCTATTCGGCTGCCATCGAGAAGCATGTCGGCTCGAAATTGTCGGACGTGGACGCCGCCAAGCTCTGCGCGCTGCTCGACCGTCTCGGTTGTTCCTGCGGCGGCGAGGCTTCGCCGCCGGCGGCCGGAGAAGGTGCGGCACTGCGATGATTGCCTCTTTGTTTTCGACGTCCGCGACCGCCTTGGGCGCGCGGACATTCCTGTCACCGCGCGCGAACATTGATGCGCTCTTGAACCGGGACTCGCATGGCGCGTGACCAGATCGATATGACCCCGCTGGAGTCGCGCGACGAGCTCGTCGCCTGGCTCGAGGCAGGCGTGAAACCCCCGTCCGCGTTCCGGATCGGCACCGAGCACGAGAAGACGCCGTTCACGCTCGACGGCCGGCGTCCCGTTCCCTACGAGGGTGCGCGTGGCATCGGTGCATTGCTCGAGGGCATGAAGCTTCTGCTCGGCTGGGAGCCGATCATGGAGTGCGGCAACATCATCGGGCTCTACGACGTCACCGGCGGCGGCGCGATCTCGCTGGAGCCTGGCGGGCAGTTCGAACTGTCCGGTGCGCCGGTCGAGACCGTGCATCAGACCCAGGCCGAGCTGATGGCGCATCTGGCGCAGGTGCGCGAGGTGGCCACCCCGCTCGGCATCGGCTTCCTCGGGCTCGGCATGACGCCGTCCTGGTCGCGTTCGGACATCCCGGTGATGCCGAAGGGCCGCTACAAGATCATGACCGACTACATGCCAAAGGTCGGCCGCTACGGCCTCGACATGATGTACCGGACCTGCACGGTGCAGACCAATCTCGACTTCTCCTCGGAAGCCGACATGGTCAAGAAGCTGCGCGTCTCGGTGGCGCTGCAGCCGATCGCCACCGCATTGTTCGCCAATTCGCCCTTCACCGAAGGCAAGCCGAACGGCTTTCTGTCATTCCGCTCGGAGATCTGGCGAGACACGGATAACGCGCGCTCGGGCATGATCCCCTGGGCGTTCGAGGACGGCATGGGATTCGAGCGCTGGGTCGATTATGCGCTCGACGTTCCCATGTATTTCGTCAAGCGCGAGGAGACCTATATCGACGTCTCCGGCACCTCGTTCCGCGACTTCTTCGCTGGGAAAAATCCGGCGATGCCGGGCGAGCGTCCGACCCTGTCGGACTGGGCCAACCACCTCTCGACCATCTTCCCCGAGGTGAGGCTGAAACGTTATCTGGAAATGCGTGGCGCTGACGGCGTGCCGTGGGGCCGGCTGCCGGCGCTTCCGGCGTTCTGGGTCGGCCTGCTCTATGACGATGTCAGCCTCGATGCGGCCTGGGACCTGGTCAAGGACTGGACCGCGTTCGAGCGACAGTCGCTGCGTGACGACGTGCCGCGGCTTGGCTTCAAGGCCCGCATCCGCGACCGTTACGTGTTCGAGGTCGCCAAGCAATGCCTGGCTTTGGCGCATCACGGCCTGCGCCGCCGCGGCCGCGTCGATCATCTCGGCCGCGACGAGACGCGTCATCTGGAGCCGCTCGATCGCATTGTCGAAGCCGGCCACACCCCGGCCGAGGAGATGCTGGCGAAATATCACGGTCCCTGGGGCGGCTCGGTCGATCCGGCCTATCGCGAATACGCGTTCTGAAGCTGGTCGGCCTTCACCTCTCCCGCCTGTCGGGGGAGGTCGGATTGCATCGTCAGATGTAATCCGGGTGAGGGCGTAAAGCTCTGGTTACTCGTACCGATCCGGCATCTGCCCCTCGACCTCCTCCCCGTGGCGAACGGGAACAGGGACACCCCCCTGTGTCTAAACGTGTCAGGCCCGTTCATCGGCCATACAGGTTCGTGGCGATCAAATGGCAGTGGGGAAAAACTCAAGCGCAGCCAATGGCTCGGAAGCAATCGCGTATGGTGATCAGATGTTTCCTGGGGGCATGTTTGTCGGCCTTGGCATGTCTGGTGGCCGTGGGTTTCGTGCAGCCGGCCGCAGCACAAGCCAATTTCGACCGCCCGGGCGGTGACTACACGAGCGCCCCGATCTCCTCGGGAGATCCGGCCGATTGCGCCCTGCTGTGCGAGCGCGACCGTCGTTGCCGGGCCTGGAGTTTCAACTATCCGACCGTGATCGAAAGCAGCGCGGTGTGCTGGCTCAAGGGCAGCGTGCCGTCACGCGTGCCCGACAATTGCTGTGTCTCCGGTGTGCGCGGCGCCGGCGTGGTCGAGATCCGCAACGGTACCGTAGAGACCGCGATCGACCGGCCCGGCGGCGACTATCGCAACTTCGACATCAAGGACGGCGATCCGAAGGCCGGGGACAAGGACAAGAGCTCTGAAAAGCGCGCCGAAAAAATCGCGAAAGCAGAGGATGCCGAGGAGCTTTGCAAGGCGGCCTGCAGCGACGACAACAAATGCCGGGCCTGGACCTTCGCACGGCCCGGCTACGCGGGCAAGGAAGCGCATTGCTTCCTGAAGAAGGAGATCAAGCCCCCCCGTCGCCGCGCCGGCTATACGTCGGGCGTGCTGCGGTAACGGAGTTTCCGGAATATCGAGATTCCGGGCTGGTCCTGCGGACCGTCCCGGAATGACAAGGACAACTTAGGAGCGCGCCAACAGGGCTGAGAGACTTTGAGCCCTGTCCGCTCACCTCACCGCGGTGAAGAACCGGTTGAGCCGGAAGCCGGAGAGCCAGGCCCACACCGGCTGGCTGCGGATGCCGAGATCCCAGGAGCCGACCACCGCATCGGCGCGTCCGACCAGATTGTCGATCGGCAGGAGGCCAACGCCGCCGTCGCGCACCGACACCCGGCTGTCGGCGGAATTGTCGCGGTTGTCGCCGAGCACGAACAGCTTGCCTGGCGGCACCGTCACTTCCGTCGTGTTGTCGAGCCGGCCATTATCGCGCAGCTTCAGGATCATGTGGGAGATGCCGTTCGGCAAGGTCTCGACGTAGCGATAGGCGGGCTCGGTGCGGCCGTTGTCGTCCTCCGCCTCGCCGATGCCGTCCGGCTTCAAGGTCGCCGCCTGGTCGTTGATGAAGAGTTGGCCCTGCCGCATCTGGATGCGGTCGCCCGGCAAGCC
>JBEVJK010000117.1:0-18274 GCA_040510195.1 Mesorhizobium sp.
AGCTTCCCGCCAGCCTGCGCAAGGATATCGGTTGGCCCGACAGCTATCCCGAGCGGCGGCTGCGGAACAGCGGCTGACGGCCGCCGAAGCCCTCCGGATCGGGGCGTTCCCCTCGTTTCCCCGCCCCGATCCAGACCGCGCGCCCTCCGCGACCCCCCACGCGGAGGGCGACACCCTTCAGGCGAAGCACGGAAAGGCGAGACCCATGGCCGGACCCCGCAAGAAGATCGGCTTCGTGTTCATTCCCGGATTTGCCGACTGGGAGTATGGCACGCTCGCCGCCTCCGCCGTCGAGTGGTTCGGCGCCGAAGCGGTCTCGCTGACGCCCGGCGCCCGGCCTGTCAAGGGAATCAGCGGCTTTCTGCTGACCCCGCAACGAAGCGCCGGTGTGGCGGAGAATGACGATCTCGATGCCATCGCGGTCATCGGCTCCGATGGCTGGGGCGAGCCCTCCCCGCCGGATATCGAGCCGCTGGTGCGCGCCGTCGCGGCACGAGGCGGGCTGGTCGGCGGAATCTGCGCCGGCACGCTGCCACTCGCCAGGGCCGGCCTCCTGGAAGGTCGGGACCACACCAGCAACGGCCGCGACTGGATCCTCGGGCATGTCCCGGACTACCGCGGCGCCGACCGATATCGCGACGTGCCGCACGCCGTCGCCGACCGGGGCATCGTCACCGCACCCGGCTCGGCGCCGGGCACGTTCGCGGTTGCGTTCCTGCAGGCGCTCTATCCCGAGCGGGCCGAGCACTTCGCTGAGATGACGGCGCTGCTTGCTCGGGAGCATGCTGCCGCCAACTGACATCCTCCTGACAGAATGCTGTCAGGAGGGGCATGACATGATAGTCTAGACGTCGCCACTTGGGAGCTGCCTCATGCGCCGCGCCGACCGTCTCTTCCAGATCGTCCAGCACCTGCGGGGAGGCCGGCTGGTCACCGCCCAGAAGCTCGGCACATGGCTCGAGGTCTCGGAGCGGACCATCTATCGCGATATCGCCGACCTGCAGTCGACCGGCGTGCCGATCGATGGCGAGGCCGGCGTCGGCTACATGATGCGGGAAGGCTTCGACCTGCCGCCGCTGATGTTCACGCGTGACGAGATCGTCGCGCTGGTGGCCGGGGCCCGCATGGTGCGTGCCTTCGGCGGCGCCGCAATGGCCCGCGCGGCCGAGGAGGCGCTGGTGAAGATCGGCGCGGTGCTGCCCGACAGCGAGAAGGACCGCATCGCGCGCACCGAGATTCACGCGCCCATGTACGTCGTGTCGAACGCCGACCGCGAGGCGATCGACCTCATCGAGCGGGCCGTCGAGAAGCGAAGCGTGCTCAAGTTGGACTACCGGGACGAGGCCGGGCGCAGCACCATGCGCGAAGCGCGCCCGCTGGGGCTGTGGTTCTGGGGTAAGGTTTGGACGCTCGTCGCCTGGTGCGAGCTGCGCGAGGATTTCCGCGCCTTCCGCATCGACCGCATCGCCTCGGTGGCGACGGCCGGCCGAACCTTCAAGCCGGAACGGGGCAAGCAACTCGCCGATTTCTACCGGCGCGCGGAGATGAACGAGGTGACGGGCGCGTCGAACGCTTATCCCTCCGGCGAGGCCAAGCGCACCGGCTGAGCCGCGCCGCCTGCGGGCAGAATGAAGCGCGCCTGGGGCGCGCTTCATGCTTGGCAGCCGGTTTCGGCCCGCGCTCACTCGTCGTCGGGCTGCGGCTCCTTGGCCTTCAGCGAGGAGAGCTTGGCGAAGACCGCATCGGCGTCGAGCTCCTTCTCCTCGTCGCGCTGGCCCTCCGTCTCGGCCGGCAGGCGCTCGGTGACGGAGGCCGGCAGCAGCGTGTCGCCGACGGGCGCTGCGGGCTGCTGGCCGCGGGAGGCACGCTGCACTTCGAGATCGAGGTCGATCTGCGAGCAGAGGCCGAGCGTGACCGGATCCATGGGCACCAGATTGGCCGAATTCCAGTGACGCCGCTCGCGAATCTGCTCGATGGTCGACTTGGTGGTGCCGACGAGACGCGAAATCTGTGCGTCCTTGAGCTCGGGATGGTTGCGGACCAGCCACAGAATGGCGTTCGGACGGTCCTGGCGCTTGGACAACGGCGTGTAGCGTGGTCCCTTGCGCTTGGACTCGGGTACGCGGACCTTGGGATCGGAGAGCTTGAGCCGGTGGTTGGGGTCGGCCTCGCCGCGAGCGATCTCCTCGCGCGTCAGCTGGCCGGTGATCACCGGGTCCATGCCCTTGATGCCCTGAGCGGATTCGCCGTCGGCGATCGCCTTCACCTCGAGCGGGTGGAGCGTGCAGAACTGGGCGATCTGATCGAAGGACAGCGCCGTGTTGTCGACCAGCCAGACGGCAGTCGCCTTGGGCATCAGGAGCGTGTTGGCCATCAGATAAAATCCTCTTGCTCGCCCGCGTCCCTTGCGCGGACGGTGGTCAGTGCCACCGAAATGGGGAATCGACCGCTATATAGCGATCTTCCCCGACAGGGGCAAGGAAGTTCCGCAGCGCCACCCCAGGCGCTGGCCGGATGCGGCCTGCCTTACGCCACGTCGAGGACGATCTTGCCGATGTGGCTGCCTTCCTCCATGCGCTCATGCGCCCGCCAGGCCTCGCGCAAGGGAAAGATCATGTCCATCACCGGGGCGACGCGCCGGGTGGCGAGCAGCGGCCAGACCTCCGATTCGAGGGCTGCCGCGACCTCGGCCTTGAATTCCACGGTGCGCGGGCGGAGCGTCGAGCCGGTATGGGTCAGCCGCTTGACCATCAGCTTGGCGAAATCGGTCGAAGCCACGGGCCCCTTCTGGGTGGCGATCTGGACGATCCGGCCGTCGACCGCGGCGGCTTCGTAGTTGCGCAGGACGTAGTCGCCGCCGACCATGTCGAGCACGAGCTCGACGCCGTTGCCGCCGGTCGCCTCCTTGACCGCCGCGACGAAATCCTCGCGGTGGTAGTTGACGGCGCGGGCGGCGCCCAGGCGACGGCAGGCGGCGCACTTCTCCTCCGAGCCGACGGTGGCGATCACCGCAGCGCCGAAGGCAACGGCGAGCTGGATCGCCGTGGTCCCGATGCCCGACGCCCCGCCATGCACCAGGAGGGTCTCGCCCGGCTGCAGCCCGCCGCGCTGGAACACGTTGTGCCAGACCGTGAAGAAGGTCTCCGGCACTGCGGCCGCCTCGGTGAAGGTGAAACCCTGGGGCAAGGGAAGCGCGTTGCTGCCATGCACCAGGCAGTACTCGGCATAGCCGCCGCCCGGCGTCAGCGCGCAGACGGCGTCTCCCACCTGCCAGCGATTGTCGCCGGGGCCGACGGCTGCCACCTCGCCGGCGACCTCCAGCCCCGGCAGGTCGGAGGCGCCGCGCGGCGGCTGGTAGAGGCCGCGCCGCTGCAGCACGTCGGGCCGGTTGATGCCGGCCGCCCGCACGCGGATCAGGATCTGGCCGGGACCGGCTCGCGGCACGTCGCGGCGTTCCGGCTTGAGCACAAGCGGGCCGCCGGGATGGGTGATCGCGATGGCCGTCATCATGGCCGGAACGGCCGCACCCTCGTGCATCGCTTGTCGCCTCCGATTTGCCTCGGGCCTCGCCTCCTATGTATTCTCCGCAAATCATCGGGAGAAAGCCATGGCAATCTTCGACGACGAACCCAAGAAGCCGGCGCGCGCCCACGAGATCGGTCAGGACCTTTCGCTGCTTTCCGTCGGCGAGCTGGAGGCGAGGATCGCCATCCTGGCTGCCGAGATCGAGCGGCTGGAGGTCGAGCTCAAGGCCAAGGACAGCACCCGCACGGCGGCAGAGGCGCTATTTCGCCGAACTTGATCCACGGGGGGCGGGCAGCGTGCGACACTGCTGCTGTGATCGACCGCCGCCCTCTTTCCCAGGAGCTCTCCCCAAAATGTTCGCAGCCTACCGTCCGATCCTTTCCTTGCTGCGCGGCACCGCGTTCCTGCTTACCGCGTCGGGCCTGCTCGGCCTTCTGATGCCGCTGCGCGGCCAGGAGGAAGGCTTCACGACGGCGACGCTGGGGCTGCTCGGCACCGCCTGGGCGGGCGGCTTCATCGGCGGGTGCCTGTTGGCGCCGCGGCTGGTGCGCCGGGTCGGTCACGTGCGCGCCTTCGGCGCCTTCGCCGCCTCGGGCGCCATCATCGCGCTGGCCACCGGTCTGGTCATCAACGGGCCGACCTGGATCCTGCTCAGGGCAGGCACCGGCTTCACCATGGCCGGCGCCTTCATGGTGATCGAGAGCTGGCTGAACGAACGCGCCACCAACGAAAACAGAGGCACTGTGTTCGGTCTCTACATGATGGTCACCTATGGCTCGATCATGGCCGGGCAGATGATCGTCGCGGCGGGCGACGTGAGGAACGACGCGCTGTTCATGGTGACGGGCATCTTCTTCTGCTGCTCGCTCATCCCGACGGCGGTGTCGTCGGCGGCGAGCCCCAAACCGCTGCAGGACGTGTCGCTGGACCTCAAGGGGCTGTTCGCCAACTCGCCGGTGTCTTTCGTCGGCTGCCTGCTGATCGGGGTGGCGAACGGCGCCTGGGGAACGCTCGGCGCCGTCTACGGCGCCCGCATTGGCATCACCACGGCCGAGATCGCCTTGATGATGAGCCTTGTCGTGGTGGCCGGCGCGGCCATGCAGATGCCGGTCGGCCGCCTCTCGGACCGCACCGACCGCCGCTACGTGCTGGCCGGCGCATCGCTCGGCTCGGCGATCTTCGCGCTGCTGGTGTTCTTCGCCACGCCGCGAGACGCGGCGATCGTCATCACCATGACTGCGCTCTATGGCGCGTTGGCCTACACGCTCTATTCGCTGGCTGTCGCGCATGCCAACGACCACGCCAGCGCCGAGGATTTCGTGAAGGTCTCGGGCGGCTTGTTGCTGCTCTACGGGTTCGGGACAATGATCGGGCCACTGGCGGGAGCGGTCCTGATGGGGGTCATGCGGCCGGAGAGCCTGTTCCTGGCGACGGCGCTGGCGCATGCCTTGCTCGCCGGCTACGCCGCACTGCGCGTCAGCAAGCGAGCCCCGGTGCCGGTCGAGGACCGCGAGGCGTTCAACGCCCTGCCGGCCGACCGCGCCGTCACGCCGGAGGCGCTGCGGCTCGACCCGCGCGGCGAGGCCGAACAAGCCGGTTGAGAATCGCCCTGGCTTGTCCCAAAAAGGAGGCATGAACGAGGGAGACGCCTTCATCGCCATCGCCGACGCCAACCGTCGCCATCTGCTCGAAGAGCTGCGGCGGGGCGAGAAGACGGTGACCCAGCTGGCCGCCGGCCTGCCGGTGTCGCGGCCGGCGGTGTCCCAGCACCTGAAGGTGCTGCTCGACGCGGGGCTGGTCAGCGCGCGCGCCGAGGGAACCAAGCGCTTCTACGCGGTGAGCGCCACTGGCTTCACGCACCTCAATCTATGGCTCGACCAGTTCTGGGAAGGCTGACGCCGCCTCACTCCACGACGCCGCAAGCGATGCGCCCGCCTGCCTCGCCGGCCGGCTGGCTGGCGAGATCGTCGGGATTGGCGTGCAGCACCACGGCCGAGCCATCGGCATCCTTGAGCGGGTTTTTGCCGGCCGGATCGAGCGAGATGAGGTCGGTGAAGACCTCGACCTTGACCACCCCGTCCGGCCCGGCATTGAGGTTGGGCAGGTCGCCGGCATGCGGGCCGCCTTCGGTCAGGATGCCGTGCTTCATGCCACCCGAATAGTGCCCGCCTGCCGACTTGAAGCCTTCAGCAGGGTCGCAGCTGCCCTTCTCGTGGATGTGGAAGCCGTGCGCGCCGGCCGGCACGCCGGCAAGCTCGACCATGACCTGCACGAAGCCGGACGGGGTCTCCTTGAAGGTGACCGTGCCCAGCGAGTTGCCGTCCTTGTCGCTGAGCGTGGCGGTAGCGCCGGCCTCCTGGGCCTGGGCGAGAGAAGGCATGGCGCCGGCGGCGCAAAGCAAGGTCAAGGCGAGTGCAGTCGTCTTCATAGGGAATCCTTTCGTGGGGAGTGCGGATAATCGAGCCGAGCGACCGCGCCGTCACTCGCCGGTTCCGCCAAAATGCTCGCTGGAACCGCCAACCTCCGGAGGTCAACGGGCCGCTCCGGCGTTCGTTGCCAGGGCCTCATATGCCGGAGCCGTAGAGCTCCTCGGTGTCGTCGCCCTGCCAGGCGGCGGGCATTTCGGCGTCGGCCCGGCTGAGATTGGCCTTGGGCAACGGCATCCAGCATTTCAGCTCCGGCTCCGCATAGCCGACGATCTGGCCGGGATGCGAATCGGCGGCGCGCCAGCCTTCGCTGCCGAACTGGTCTGCCCTGGCCCAATAGGCCACGTCGACCTCGGCCGGGCCCTGCTCCGAGGAGCGCACCGTCACCAGGATGCGGCTGCCGTCGCGGGGAGCGATCGACATGTGGCGCCAGTCGGAAGGCTCGTCCATCCGTCTCCTCCTTTCATCGCCCATGCCACGTTCGGAGGGTCGACGGACCCAAATTGGCACGATCGCGCGCGGCGCGCCATGCTATCGAATGTCGGCGCGGGCGCGCGGCCGCTGGTCGTTTCGCTCGCTGGCGAAGATGGCCGGCGCGAGCGGCGGCAATCCGCGAACGATGTCGGCGCCCTTCTCGCCGACCATGATGGTCGGTGCGTTGGTGTTGCAGGAGGGGACGCGCGGCATCACGGAGGAATCGCAGACGCGCAGCCCCTCCATGCCATGCACCTTCAGGTCCAGCCCGACCACCGCGTCGCGATCGAGCCCCATGCGGCAGGTTCCGACCGGGTGGTGGTCAGTCTTGGCATTGGCGCAGGCATAGTCGAACAGATCGGCATCGGAGCGTACGTCCGGGCCGGGCAGCCGCTCCGCCAGCACATAGGAGCGGAGCGCCGGTTGCTGCATGATCTCACGGGCGATCCTGAGGCCTTCGATCGACATCTCGAGGTCATGCGGGTCGGCCCAGTAGTTCGGATCAATCAGCGGCGCGTCGGCCGGATCGGCCGTGGCCAGCCTTACGGTGCCGCGCGAGCGCGGGTGCAGATAGGCGGAGTTCAGCGTCACGCCGGCGTTCTTCAGCCGGGCCACGCCGGCCTCGATGCCGGAGCCGAGCCCCAAATGGAACTGAATGTCGGGCGAGCGCGCGCCAGGGTCGGCGTACCAGAACCCGCCGGTCTCGAAGAGCGACGAGGCGACCGGGCCGGTGCGGAACAGCACATACTGGATTCCCGCCCACAGCGTGCGATGGAGGCTGGTCACTCCGTCATAGGTGTGGTCGCCGGTGCATTCGCAGATGACGAAGAGGTCGAGATGGTCCTGCAGATTGGCGCCGACCCCGGGCAAATCGTGCCGCACCGCGACGCCGACCGAACGAAGGTGGTCCGCCGGGCCGATGCCTGACTGCAGCAGAAGCTTGGGCGAGCCGATGGCGCCGGACGAGACCAGCACCTCGCGCTCGGCACGGATCGTCTCGGGGCCGCCGCTTCCGGCGACCTCGACCCCGACGGCGCGGTTCTTCTCGACGAGGATGCGCGCAACGCGGGCTCCGGTGCGCACTTCGAGGTTCCGGCGGTCGCGGATCGGCGCGAGATAGGCCATCGACGCCGAGGAGCGCCGCCGATCGCGCTGGGTGAGCTGGTAGAAGCCGACGCCGGCCTGCTGGCGGCCGTTGAAGTCGGGGTTGTAGGGGATGCCGAGTTCCTGCCCGGCGCGTATATAGGCGTCGCAGATCGGCAGTGCCGAGACCGGCATCGAGACGCCGAGCGGACCGCCATAGGCATGGTAGTCGTCGGCAAAGCGCTGATTGTCCTCGGCCCGCTTGAAATAAGGGAGTACCGAGCGGTACTCCCACCCCTCGCAGCCTTCCTCCGCTGCCCACAGGTCGTAATCGGCGGCGTTGCCGCGCGTATAGAGCTGGGCATTGATGGAGGAGCCGCCGCCGATGACCTTAGCCTGGGTGTAGCGCAGCACCCGGTCCTTCATGTGCTTCTGCGGCACGGTCTCCCAGCCCCAGCTGGCGACGCCCTTGGTCATCTTGGCGAAGCCGGCCGGCATGTGGAACAGCGGATGCCAGTCCCCGCCTCCCGCCTCGAGGAGGAGGACGCGCAGGTCCGGGTCCTCGGTGAGGCGGTTGGCGAGCACGCAGCCTGCCGGCCCCGCTCCGGTGATGATGTAGTCGTAGCTCATGCGCTGCTCCATGGGCCTAGAGCCGGGCGATCGAGAGGCCGCCGTCGGCATGGATGACGGAGCCGGTGGCGAAGGCGAAGCCGCCTCGCGCCAGGCCGGCGCAGATGGCTCCGACGTCGGCCGGCTCGCCCCACCGCCTCATCGGCACCAACCCCTCGTCGATGAGGCGGTCGTATTTTTCGGAGACTGCAGCGGTCATGTCCGTGCGAATGATGCCGGGCCGCACCTCGAACACGCCGATGCCCGCCTCGGCAAGGCGCAGCGCCAGCCCACGGCTGAAGGCGGCGAGGCCGGCCTTGCTGATGCAGTAGTCGAGGCGTTCTGGCGAGGCGAGCTCGGCCGACACCGAGGTGACGTTGACGACGGTGCGCGGCCCGTCCGCCGGGGCGCCCAGCATGGCTTTCACCACCGCCTGCGTGAAGAAGATCGTGCCCCGCAGGTTCGTCGACAGCACGGTGTCGAAATTGTCGGGCGTGAGCGACAGGAAATCGCCCCTGGCGACGGAACCCCTGCCGGCATTGTTGACCAGGCAGTCGATGCGACCGAACCGCGCCATGACGGCGTCGACGGCCGTTGCATGGCCCGCCGTGTCGGCGAGGTCCGACCTGACATAGGCGACCCGGGCGCCGCCGGCCTCCAGCGGGCTGAGCTCGGCGGCGACCTCCTGCGGCTCGGCGAGGTCGGTGATGGCAAGGTCGAACCCGTCCTCGGCGAGCGCCGATGCGATGGCAAAGCCGATGCCGCGCCGGGCGCCGGTCACCAGCGCCACGGGCCTGGAGGGGGTCATGAGCGTAGATCCTCGGCTGCGATGTGGTCGGCGACCCGGAGCGCCTGGCTGGCGATGGTCAGCGCCGGGTTGACGGCGGCGGAGGTCGGCAGGAAACCGGCATCGACCACGAACAGGTTGGGGTGGTCCCAGGCGCGGCAGTAGGTATCCAGCGGCGCGGACGCCGCATCCGCGCCCATCCGCACCGTTCCGCACTGGTGCGAGGGCGTGCGCTTGTCGAAGGCGCGGGAGAGCACCAGCGGGAAGCCGGCGGCCTTGAGCACCGACTTCAGCTTGGCCACCAGCTTCAGATGAGCGTCCCAGTTGGTGCGCTTCCACTGAAGGACGATGCGCTCGCCGTCGACCGTCACGCGGCTCTCGGGGTTCGGCACGTCCTCGCTCATGGCGTAGAAGTCGATGGCATGCAAGGACAGTCGGTCGAGGAGCCATTCGGGTGCCAGCGGCAGGCTGGCCTTCAGGATGGCGCCCGAGATGCGTCCCAGCAGCTGGACGTTGCCGAGCGGCGGACCGCCATTGCCGTCGCCGAGATAGTAATCGTTGAAGCCGAAGGTCTTCTGATAGACCGAGGTGTTGCGATAGGAGGGCGACACCGCGAGCACCGCCGAGCAGTTGTGGTTCATGAAGTTGCGGCCGACCTGGTCGGATGCGTTGGCGAGGCCCTTGGGGTAGCGGTCCGTCGTCGAGCGCAGGAGCAGCACGGCCGACTGCACGGCACCGGCCGAGAGCACCACGAGCCCGGGGCTGACGGAGCGCTCCTCGCCGTTCTCCATGTAGACGACGGAAGCGATGGCTTTGCCCTTGCCGGCAGGGACGAGCCGCGTCGCGCGGGCGCCGGTCTTCAGCTGCACGTTGGGGTGGCGGAGCGCCTGGGCGAGCGCCACTGTCTCGGCGTCCATCTTGCCGTCGTCGGCGTGCGGATGGGCGTCCCACGGGGTGCGTCCCTTGGAGAGCCAGCGGTCGAGATCGAGGCCGAGCGGCAGCGAATAGGGGTGGAGGCCGAGCCGCGACAGGCGGGAGCGCACGTCGGCGACCGGCGGCTCGTCGGGCACCGGCGGCTGTGGGTAGGGGCGCGAATGGGGCGGCTCGGTCGGATCCTCCCCCAGCCGGCCGCGCACCTGGTACATGTCCTCGGCCGCGCCATACCACGGCTCGAGCTCCTCATAGGGAAAGGGCCAGGCCGGCGAGACGCCCTCGGCGTGGCGGATCACGCCGAAGTCCTCGCGCCGGTAGCGGGCGAGAACCGCCCCGTAGAACTTGGAGTTGCCGCCGACATTATAGTAGTTGCCGGGGTTGAAAGGGGTGCCGGCGGCCTCGTACCAGGTCTCCTTGGGGCGGAAGAAGCCACGTTGGAAGATCGCCCGCTGGTCGCGGTTCTCCGGCCGGTCGGCCAGACGCTCGCCGGCCTCCAGCACCAGGATGTCGGCGCCCGTCCCGGCGAGCCCGGCCGCCAACGTGGCGCCGCCGATCCCCGACCCGACGATGACGACGTCCGGCTGCGTCACGCGAGACGCACCTGGCTCTGGGGATCGAAGAACACCGCCTTGTCCAGGTTGAAGGTCAGGCGGGTCGGCTGGCCGGGCTGGATGCGCGCATCGGCGCGCAGCCGTGCTACCACCTCCTTGCCGCCGAGGCGTGTGACGGCAAAGGTATCGGACCCCGCCGGTTCCACCACTTCGATGATGCACTCGCCGTCGGCGAGGCTCCTGGCGTTGCGGTCGGCGCCGTCCGGGTCGGTCAGCGCCTCCGGACGGATGCCGAAGATCACCTCGCGCCCGGCATGGCCGGCCAGGCCGTCGCGGCCGACGATCGGCAGCCGCAGCGCCTCGCCGTTCGGCCGCGACAGGGCGACCTCGAGGCCGTTGCCATTCTTCAGGATCGTCCCGGTGAGCAGGTTCATGGCCGGCGATCCCATGAAATCGGCGACGAACATGTTGGCCGGATTGTTGTAGATCTCGGCCGGCGTGCCGAACTGCTGGAGGACGCCGTCCTTGAGCACCGCGATCTTGGTGGCGAGCGTCATCGCTTCGATCTGGTCGTGGGTGACGTAGACGATCGTCGTCTTCATCCGCTGGTGAAGCCGCTTGATCTCGGTGCGCATGTCCACCCTGAGCTTGGCGTCGAGGTTGGAGAGCGGTTCGTCGAAGAGGAACACCTGCGGGTGGCGCACCAGCGCCCGGCCCATGGCGACGCGCTGCCGCTGGCCGCCCGAAAGCTGGCTCGGCTTGCGCTCCAGCAAATGGCCGATCTGCAGCATGTCGGCGACCTCGCGGATCGCCTTCTCGCGCTCCGGCTTGGGAACGCCGCGGATCTCCATGCCGAAGGCGATGTTCCCGGCAACCGTCATGTTGGGGTAGAGCGCGTAGGACTGGAACACCATGGCGATGTCGCGCTTGGACGGCGGCAAGCCGGCCACCGAACGACCATTGATGGAGATCTCGCCCGAGGTGATCGGCTCCAACCCGGCGATGGTGTTGAGCAGAGTGGACTTGCCGCAGCCCGAGGGACCGACGAGCACCAGGAACCCGCCCTTGTCGATCTCGATGTTGATGTCCTTGAGCACCTCGGTCGAGCCATAGGCCTTGCGCAGGTCGGCGATCTTGAGAAACGACATTTGATTTATCCTTTGACCGCTCCGGCCATGAGGCCGCGCACGAAATAGCGTCCGGACACGATGTAGACGATGAGGGTCGGCAGGGCGGCGAGGATCGCGCCCGCGAAGTGGACGTTGTATTCCTTCACGCCCGTCGAGGAGGAGACGAGGTTGTTGAGGGCGACCGTCATCGGCGTGGAGGAGGCGCCCGAGAACGACGCGCCGAACAGGAAGTCGTTCCAGATGTTGGTGAACTGCCAGATGACCGAGACGACGATGATCGGCCCCGACGACGGCAACAGGATCCGGTTGAAGATCTGGAAGAAGCTCGCGCCGTCGATCTGCGCCGCGCGCACGAGCTCGGTCGGGAACGCCTCGTAGTAGTTGCGGAAGAACAGCGTGGTGAAGCCGAGGCCGTAGACGACGTGGACGAGCACCAGGCCGGGGATCGACCCGGCCAGGCCGAGCCAACCCAGGATGCGCGCCATCGGGATCAGCACGATCTGGAATGGGATGAAGCAGGAGAGCAGAAGCAGGCCGAAGAACACGTCGGCGCCCGGAAACCGCCATTTGGTGAGCACGTAGCCGTTGAGCGCGCCGACGATGGTCGAGATGGCGACCGCCGGCACGACCATCAGGATCGAGTTGATGAAGAATGGCCGCAGCCCCGTCGGCTGAACGCCGACCTGCGCCGTCGACCATGCCGAGATCCAGGGATCGAGGGTCAATTGCTGCGGCAGGTTCAGCATCCCGCCCTGGCGGATCTCGTCGAGCGGCTTCAGCGAGTTCACCAGCATCACGTAGAGCGGCAGCAGATAGTAGATGGCGAACAGGACCAGCGCTGCATAGATCACCGCACGGACGAGGCTGCCGTGAGAGATGACGTTTTGGGAGGCGGCGGGATTGCCCATCAGCGCTTTCCTCCGCGCATCTCGGAATAGAGGTAGGGGATGATGATCGAGAAGATCATGATCAGCATGATGACCGCCGACGAGGCACCGATGCCCATCTGGTTGCGGGTGAAGGTGTAGGAGTACATGAAGGTCGCCGGCAGCTCGGTGGACTGCCCAGGTCCGCCGCCGGTCAGCGCGATCACCAGGTCGTACGCCTTGATGGCGAGGTGAGCCAGCACGACGAACGCCGACAGGAACACGGGGCGCATCAGCGGGATGATGATGCGACGGTAGATTGTGAGGGTAGTGGCGCCGTCGATCTGCGCGGCCTTGATGACCTCGTTGTCGACGCCCCTCAGCCCGGCCAGGAACATCGCCATGACGAAGCCGGAAGACTGCCACACCGCGGCGATCACCAGGCAATAGATCGCGTAGTTGCGATCCTTGATCCACGTGAAGGAAAAGCTCTCCCATCCCCATAGATGCATGGTGTTCTCCAGCCCGATGCCGGGATCGAGAAACCATTTCCAAGCGGTGCCGGTGACGATGAAGGACAGCGCCATCGGATAAAGGTAGATGGGGCGCAGGAATCCTTCGCCGCGGATCTTCTGGTCGAGCAGGATGGCCAGGAAGAGGCCGATCACCGAGCAGATCACGATGTAGAGCGAGGCGAAGATCGCCAGGTTGGAGATGGCGCGCCACCAGTGCGGCAAGGCCCAGAGCCGCGAATAGTTGAGCAGTCCCACGAAATTGTAGGAGGGCAGCATCTTGCTGTCCGTCAGCGACAACACCACCGTATAGACGATGAAGCCGTAGACGAAGACGAGGATGATCAAGAAGCTCGGGGCCAGGACGATCTTAGGCAGGAGCTCTTGAAGTTTGCTGCGGCTTTCCATGGCGGTGCACCGTCACGAGGTCCTGGGGCCCCGGCCGCTTGGCCGGGGCGATGGAGCATGAAGCGAGGCGGGGCCGCCCTTGGGCGGCCCTGCCGGGCCTACTGGGCGGCCGCCACCGCGTTGGGCAGCTCCTTGGTGGCGTCCTCCGGCGTCAGCTCGCCGTTGAAGGCGCGGGTTACGACGTCGTATATGGCATTCTTCACCGCCGCTGGGTTGGCGTGGCCATGCGCCATGGAACCATAGAGCCGGCCCGACGCATTGGCGTCGGCGAGATCCTTGATCGCCTTCTTGCCGCAGTCGTCGAATGCCGTGTCCGGCACGTCGGTGCGGGCCGGTGCCGATCCCTTGACGACGTTGAAGGCCGACTGGAAGGTCGGGTTCTCGATCGCGGACGCCATCTGCAGCTGGGCTGGGACCTTGTCTTCGGCGACCTTGAACATGGCGAACTGGTCGGAGTTGAAGGTCACGGCGCCCTGGGTGCCAGGGAATCGCATGCAGACGAAGTCCTTGCCGGGGACCTTGCCGGCCTTGACGAATTCGCCCTTGGCCCAATCGCCCATGAACTGCAGTCCGGCCTTGTTCTCGATCACCATGGCGGAGGCGAGGTTCCAGTCGCGGCCGGAGAAGTTGTCGTCGACATAGCCGCGCAACTTCTGCAGGCGCGTGAACGCCTCCTTCATCTTGTCGCCGCCCAACGCCTCCGGATCGAGGTCGATGAAGGCCGCCTTGTAGAAGTCGTCGCCGAGCGAAAGCACCACGGCGTCGAAGATGGTGGCGTCCTGCCAGGGCTGTCCGCCATGGGCGACCGGGGTGATGCCCTGCTCCTTGAAGTTGTCGAGCAGCACGATCAGCTCATCCCAGTTCTGCGGTTCCTTGCCGCCGGCCTTGTCGAGGGCCGCCTTGTTGATCCACATCCAGTTGGTGGAGTGGACGTTGACGGGCGCAGCGATCCAGTGCCCGTCATATTTCGAGAACTGCTGGAGCGCCGTCGGCACGACCTTGTCCCAGTTCTCCTTGGCGGCGATCTCGTCGAGATTGCCGAGCGAGCCTTCCTTGGCCCAGTCCAGGATGTCGAAGCCGAGCATCTGGACTGCCGTCGGGGCGTTGCCGGAGGTGACCCGGGCGCGCAGGACGGTCATGGCCTCCGTGCCGCCGCCACCGGCGACGGGCATGTCGGTCCAGGAGATGCCTTTGCTTTCGAGGTCCTTCTTGAGCACGTCGAGGGCGGCCGCCTCGCCACCGGAGGTCCACCAGTGAAGCACTTCGACGTTTTCGGCGGCGCGTGCCGCGCCGCCCATCAACGCCAGGGCTATTGCGGTTGTCGTCAGGAACTTGAGCACGTAAATCCTCCCATGGAGCTAGTAGCGGGGCGAAAACCATTCTCGCCTCGAATTCCCGCGCTCCCCGTCGGGGGAGGCGGATCGGTTGGGCTCAGCCCGCGGCCGGCCGTTGGTTCGGCGGCATCCACCATGCGGTTCGCCCGCCGATATGCATATTCAGCGTCTTCGTCTCCGTATAGTCCTCCACCGCGTGGCGACCAAGCTCGCGGCCGAGGCCGGACTGCTTGGTGCCGCCGAACGGCAGCTCCGAGGCGCCGTCCATGAAGGTGTTCATCCAGATCGTGCCGGCGCGCACCCGGCGCCCGACGCTAAGGCAGGTATCGAAGTCGCGGCTCCAGACGGCCGCCGACAGACCGTAGTCGACCGCGTTGGCAATGGCGATAGCCTCTTCCGGCGTCCTGAAGGTGAGCACCGAAAGGACCGGGCCGAACACCTCTTCCCGGGCGACGGCCATATCGGGCGACACACCGGAGAGGATCGTCGGCGCCATGTACTGCCCCATTCCAAGGTCGAGCGGCGTGCCTCCGTGGGCGATCGTCGCGCCGCCGCCGGCCGCGGCGTCGACATAGGCTGCGATCTTCGACAGATGCTCGGGCGTGATGATGGCGCCGACCTGCGTCGCCGGGTCCAGGGGATCGCCCACCTTGACGTCGGCAGAGAGCCGTCCGATGCGCTCCACTGCGGCTTCGGCGATGCTCTCATGGAGGATGAGGCGCGAGCCGGCATTGCAGCACTCGCCGGCGTTGAAATAGGCGCCGAACACCGCCGCATCGACAAAGGCGTCCATGTCGGCGTCGGGGAAGACGATCTGCGGGTTCTTGCCCCCGAGCTCGAGGGACACCTTCTTCAGGGTCTTGGCAGCGCTGGACATGGTGAGCCTACCGACGCCGGTCGATCCGGTGAAGGATACCATGTCGACGGCCGGATGCGAGGTGAGCACGGAGCCGACCTCGGGTCCGGTGCCGACGAGGATGTTGACGACCCCCGCCGGCACACCGGCCTCGCTCATCATCTCGCCCAGGAGGAGCGTCGAGCCGGACGTCAGCTCCGACGGCTTGACGACCGTGGTGCAGCCGGCGGCGAGCGCGAAGGGCAGCTTCTGGCTGACGATCAAGAAGGGGAAGTTCCATGGCGTGATGATCGAGACGACGCCGACGGCCTCGCGCAGCACCACGCCGAGCGTGCCGTCGCCCAGCGTGTTGTAGCTCTCGCCGTGCAGGTCGCGCGCCAATGCCGCGGCGTAGCGCCAGATATCGGCCGCTCCGGCGATCTCGCCCTTGACCTGGGTGATGGGCTTGCCGGCCTCCACGGCGTCGAGCTCGGCGAGCTCGTCGGCTCGGGCATCGATCATTGCGGCGACGGTCAACAGGATGCGCGAGCGCTCGGCGGCGGTCATGCGCGGCCATGGACCGTCGTCGAAGGCTTTGCGGGCGGCGGCGATGGCGCGCTCGGCGTCGCGCCCATCCGCGGCCTGGTAGCGGCTCACCGCAATGCCGTGGCCGGGAGCGATGCGCTCCAGCGTGCGGCCTTCCGCGCCCTTGCTCGGCCTGCCGTCGATCAGCATCTCGAACTCGCGGACCTTGCGGTCGCGGAGGGCCGAGGGAGTAACCAGAACCGTCATCACCATGATCCCTTGAAATCGGCAGCGCGCTTGCCGGTAAAGGCGGCCACGCCCTCCTCGAGGTCACCCGTCTTGGCGACGAGGATGGAGCCGAGGGCCTCCACCGCCGCGCCGGTGTCTTCACCGCTCCCCACGGCCAGCATGAGCTTGGAGATCTCCAGGGCGGCCGGGCCGCGCGCGGCGACCCGTCGAGCATACTCCCTGGCGGCCGCGAGCGCGCCACCCGTCTCGACGACGAGATCGACCAATCCGTTCTGGCGCGCCTCCTCGGCGCCGAAGACCTCGCCGCCCAGCACCATGCGGCGGACGATCTGGCTGCCGAAGCGTCGCACCAGCCGCTGGGTGCCGGACCAGCCCGGAACCATGCCGAGCGAGGTCTCGGGCAGGCCGATCCTGATCTGGGTCTCGGCGATGCGGATGTCGGCGGCGGCGGCAAGCTCGAGCCCGCCGCCCAGCGCGTGTCCGTTGAGGGCGGCGATCACAGGCATTCGCAAGGTGGCCAGGCGTTCGAAGACGCGGTGGCCAAAGCGCACCCAGCCGTGGCCGAAGGCGTTGGGCGCCATGCCTGCCCAGGCCTTGATGTCGCCACCGGCCGAGAAGGCCTTGCCCTCGCCGGTCAGGATCAGCACGCGCATGGCGGCGTCGGCCTCGATGCGGTCGCAGGCCGCGGCGAGATCCTGGAGCATCGGGATGTCGAAGGCGTTGAGGCGCTCCGGCCGCGACACAATGAGCGTCGCCACGTCGGCCTCGGCCTCGACCCTGATCCGCGGCTCAGGCATCGGCGCGTGCCCCTGCGAGCGTCCGCGGCGCCAGCGCCGGCAGGGCGAGGCCCATCGGCGCGTCGGCAAACAAGCCTGCGTCCATGGTCTTCAGCTCCTCCGAGACGATGAGCGGGAATTCCGACTGGGCGAGAACGTCCCGTTCGAGGTCGGCGCCGGGCGCGATCTCGGTGACGACCACGCCGCGCGGCTCGAGCTTCATGACGCAGCGCTCGGTTACATAGGTGATGTCCTGGCCCTGGGCGATGGCGCGCCGCCCCGAGAAGGTGACGTGCTCGACCTCCTCGACCAGCTTCCTCAGCCTGCCTTCCTTCTCGATGACCAGCCTGCCGTCGGCGACGGCGACCTTGGCGCCGGCATTGTACATGCCGGAAAAGACCACCTTGCGGGCGCGCGCCGTAATGTCGACGAAGCCGCCGGCGCCGGCCGTCACATGAGGGCGGAAGGCGAGCTTCGACACGTTGACCGAGCCGTCGCGGCCGATCTCCAGGAAGGAGAGGAGCGAAGCGTCGAAGCCGCCGCCCTGGAAATAGGTGAACTGGTAGGGCGACGGCATGTAGGCGTCGGCATTGGAGGCGCAGCCAAACGCGAAGTCGAGCAGCGGCACGCCGCCGACCGCGCCTTGCTCGATGACCCAGGTGACGGCGCCGTGCAGGCCCTCCTCCATCAGGATGCGCGGCACATTGGCGGAGATGCCGAAGCCGAGGTTTACGGCGCTGCCGGCCTGCAGCTCCTGCGCGACGCGACGGGCGATGACCTTCTGGATGTTGAACTCCGGCACGCGGAAGCTGGCCAGCGGCCGGAAGATCTCGCCCGAAATGGCAGGATCGTAGGAGGTCTGGGTGGTCTGCTTCTGATCCGGGTCGAGCACGACGTAGTCGACCAGCGTGCCGGGCACCCGCACGTCATGGGGCTTGAGCGACCCTTCGCGGGCGACGCGCTTGACCTGGGCGATGACGATGCCGCCATTGTTGCGGGCGGCGAGCGCCTGGTCGAGGCCGCCCAGATAAGCGCCCTCGTGCTCATAGGTAAGGTTTCCTCGCTCGTCGGCTGTGGTGGCGCGGATAATGGCGACCTGCGGGGCGATCGCCTTGAAATAGAGCCATTCCTCGCCCGCGAAACTGATCTTCTCGACGACCGGCGTCTTCGCCGCCGCGTCGTTCATCGCGCAGCCCTGGCGATCGGGATCGACGAAGGTCTCCAACCCGACTTTGGTGATGACGCCCGGTC
>JBEVJK010000118.1:0-11848 GCA_040510195.1 Mesorhizobium sp.
CAGCCGGGGCTCATTCTTTCAAGATGAAGCCGGCCTCCACCACGTCAAGGCCATGTCTGTCCGGGTGGTGGATACTTGCGGAGCCGGAGACAGCTTCATCGCGGCGTTCACAACGGCATTTTGCATCGAGGGCCTCGAACCTGACCGCGCCCTGCAGATCGCCTCCATTGCGGGTGGGGAGACCTGCACCTATCAAGGCGGGTTTCCGCAAGGGCTGCGCCCCATTCCGAGATGGCTGCTCAGCAAATACGCCGATGTCATTACCTAGTGCCAGGTTAGGGCAGGTAAGACACGAGTCTCGACAGTCCACGGGGTGCAGCTTGTCCGATTCTTGAAGCATCCGGCTTCCGTCTGAGAGCGATACAAGTTTGGGACAAAGTTAGGAACGCGACACATCGGCCAAAATAGATTAACTAATTCAAGAACATACAAAAACAAGTGGCGGAGACGTCGTCCGCCGAATGGGCCGGCAAGGCAGGCAAGCGGCCTTGACTTCAAGTTTACTTGAACTTCTAAACCTGTGGCCGGTTTCGCAGACCGGAGTTTTGACCATGCCAACGTTTGTCCTACGCCTGGCGCCCGCATTGGCGCAGCGCCTCGCCGACGGCCATCGCCACGGCGAGCGCCACGTTCAGGCTGCGGCCGCCTCCCGGCATGGGGATCAGCAGCCGCGCCTCGGCGCGTTGGTGGACGATTTCCGGAACGCCGGCCGATTCGCGGCCGAAAAGCAGGACGTCGGTCGGGGCGAACGCAAAATCCGTGTAGGGCAGATCGGCACGGGTGGTCAGCAGAACCAGCCGGCGGCCGGGCAGAACGGCGGCCTCGAAGGCCGCGAAGTCGACATGACGGGCAAGCGCGGCCATCTCCAGGTAGTCCATCCCGGCGCGCCTGAGCGCCCGGTCGGCGAGGTCGAAGCCGGCCTGCCCGACGATGTCGACGACAAGGCCGAGGCAGGCGGCCAGGCGCAGGATCGTGCCGGCGTTGCCCGGGATGTCGGGCTGGTAGAGCGCGATGCGGAGCTCGCTTGGCGGCATGGTGCTCATCTCCACTGTGTCCAGACGGCAACAATTTCGGTCGGCGGCAAAAAAATCTGTTCCCCAACGGTAGCCATCGGCGGCGAATCCGGCTATAGAGCGCTCCTCTTCAACTCGAACCGACGGAGGATGGCATGGCAGTTTCCTTGCACGCACTTTACGCCCTCCGAACTGGCGGGCTCCCAGCCTGACGGCGGTTTTCGGTTCGACGCACTTCCCGGTTACCTGAAGCACCATCGATTCGATTCCCGCCGGCATTCGCACCCGGTCCCCAAAGGAATCGTTCGATGTCTTCGTCCGCGCCGCGCGTCCTCATGGCCGCGCCCAAAGCCACCGCCGACCCGCCTTCGTCGCCGCCGCGCTTGCCTCGGCGCGCCCAACTCGCCGTCGTCGGTTCTCATGATCTTGTCTTTTCGGGAGGAAAGCATGTTTGACCATATCCATGCGCCCGGCCGCACGAGCCTGCACGAGCGCAAGCTCGCCGCGTGGGCCTTGTTCGTCGGCGAAATCGCTGCGGCGGCCGATCGGCCCGACCGCAGCACGTGCTCGCATCGGGCGATGCTGCCCGATTGGGACCCTGTCGTCGCCGAAGCCGCGCCCCGCCGCTCGCTGCTGGCGCGCCTGAAGACGGCGTTCCGGCAGCGAAACGCGACCACTGCGAAGGCGGCGGTGTCGGCCGGCCCGGCCGGGTTGTCAGCATTCGACGCCGGCACAGTCGGCAAATCTGCCGCGATCGCCTACATTGATGCGGCGGACAACGATCCCGGCCGCGACGGACTTGCCGCGAGCGGACGTCCGATCGTGGTCGACCAGTTCCGCGCCGCCTGACGGCGGCGCGGAGCATCCGCCCACTCTAGACGAGACTTTCATGTTCCGCTGGTTCGAGACACGCCTCAATCCCTTCCCTGCCGAAGAGCCGGTGGAGCCTCCCAAGACGCTGCTGGCGTTCTGCCTGCACTACAGCCGCGGCGCCTGGCCGTACATCGCCATAGCGGCGGTGTTCAACACGCTTATCGCGCTGGCGGAAGTCGGCATGTTCGCCTTTCTGGGCCGCATCGTGGACTGGCTGTCGGCGCAGAACCGCGAGACCTTCCTGCAGACGGAGTCCTGGAAGCTTGCCGGCATGGCCTTCGTGGTCATGGTGGCGTTGCCGGGGGCGGTGTTCATCAGCTCCATGCTGCATCAGCAGACGCTGATGGGAAACTATCCGATGCGAATTCGGTGGCAGGTGCACCGCTACCTGCTCAAACAGTCGATGTCCTTCTATCAGGACGAGTTCGCCGGGCGCGTCGCCACCAAGCTGATGCAGACGGCGCTCGCCGTGCGCGAATGCGTGATGAAGCTGATCGACGTCCTCAACTACGTGATCGTCTATTTTCTCGGCGCGGTGGCGATCGTCGCTTCGGCCGACTGGCGGTTGGCGGCGCCGCTCGGCGTCTGGCTCGTCGGCTACATGATCCTGCTTCGGGTCTTCATCCCGCGGCTCGGCAAGGTCTCGGAAGAACAGGCCGACGAGCGCTCGTCGATGACCGGACGGATCGTCGACAGCTAGACCAACATCCAGACGGTGAAGCTGTTCTCCCACGCCCGGCGCGAGGCCTCCTACGCGCGAGAGGGCATGGCGGCCTTCCTCGACACCGTCTACCGCTCGATGCGCCTGGTGACGCTTCTCTACGCGTTCCTGTACGTGCTCAACTCGACGCTGCTGGTCTCCGTCAGCGCGTTGTCGATCTGGCTGTGGCTGAACGAATCGGTGTCGATCGGCGCCGTGGCGGTAGTGATCGGCCTCGTGCTGCGGTTCTGGGGAATGTCGCAGTGGATCATGTGGGAAGTGTCGGCGCTGTTCGAGAACATCGGGACGGTGCAGGACGGCATCCAGTCGATCTCGATGCCCCGCCTGGTGGAGGACAAGCCGGACGCCGCCACACTCGAAGTGCCGCGAGGCGAGATCGGCTTCGACAAGGTGCGGTTCCACTACGGTCGGCAGGGGTCGGTCATCGACGAGCTGACCTTGACGGTCCGCCCAGGCGAGAAGGTGGGGCTGGTCGGACGGTCGGGGGCGGGGAAGTCGACGCTGGTCAACCTCCTGCTGCGCTTCTACGACCTCGAAGGCGGCCGCATCCTGATCGACGGCCGCGACATCAGCTCGGTGACCCAGGACAGCCTGCGCGCCGCCATCGGCGTGGTCACCCAGGACACGTCGCTGCTGCATCGATCGGTGCGCGAGAACATCCTCTACGGCCGGCCGGACGCCGACGAGGCCATGCTCGTCGAGGCGGCCGACCGCGCCGAGGCGCTGGATTTCATCGCACCTCTCTCCGATCCCAAGGGTCGCAAGGGCTTCGACGCGCATGTCGGCGAACGCGGCGTCAAGCTCTCGGGTGGCCAAAGGCAACGGATCGCAATCGCCCGGGTGATGCTGAAGGATGCGCCGATCCTGATCCTCGACGAAGCGACCTCAGCGCTGGATTCGGAGGCCGAGGCGGCGATCCAGGAGAACCTCTACCGCCTGATGGAGGGCAAGACGGTGATCGCCATCGCGCATCGCCTGTCGACCATCGCGGCGATGGACCGGCTCATCGTCATGGATCGCGGGCGGATCGTCGAAGAGGGCTCGCACGAGGCGCTGGTCGCCAAGGGTGGCCTCTATGCGCAGCTGTGGCAGCGCCAGTCCGGCGGGTTCCTGATCGCCGAGGACGCCGAGACGACCGACCTCGCGGCAGAGTGATCGGACTGGCCATGTTACGAAAAGGTAACAGGAATTCCTGCTGGGGCTTCCTATATTGAAGGCTTGACGGCCGCCGCCGGCGGCCGCGACGAGACGAGGAGCAGTTCGAGCATTTGACCCAGCCCCGCCATGAGAACGGCCCGTCAGAGCGCAGCGCAGGGGGCGACGGCCTGCGCGACCGGCTCTTTCGCACGGTAGAAGGCTCCATCGATCCGTTCCAGGACACCGATCGGGAGGTGCTGCCCGAGGATGCCTGGCACTTCATCCTCTATTTCGCCAACCAGGCGAAGGGCGCCTTCGTGCTCCTGCTGATCGCCGGAGGCCTGGCGGGCGCGGTCGATGCCGCGATGTACTGGTCGGTCGGCTGGCTGATCGACCTGCTCGACAATTCCTCGCCGGCGTCGCTGATCACCGACCATTGGCGAAGCCTGCTCGGCCTTCTCCTGCTGATTTTGGTGGTGCGCTCGGCGGTGATGGTCGGCTCGGCGATCATCGAGCAGCAGATCATCGTTCCGGGCTTCTACTCGATGGTGCGCTGGCAGGCGTTCCGACGCGTGATCCAGCAGCCCTACGGCTTCTACCAGAACGATTTCGCAGGCCGCATCGCGACGAAGATCATGCAGGGCGGGGAGGCGGTCGGGGATTTCATCGTCAACGTGCTGCAGACGATGTGGTCGTTCCTCACCTTCGTGGTGTTGTCGATCACCATCCTGGTGTCCCTCGACCCGCTGATGGGGCTCGTCGTCACGCTATGGTTCGCCGGCTATGCGGGGATCGTCACCTTCCTGCTGCCGGAGATGCGAAAGGCGGGGCGGGAAACGGCCGACCAGCGCTCGATCTTCAACGGCCGGCTGGTCGACGCCTTCACCAACATCGTGGCAGTGAAGCTTTTCGACAGCGGCCGGCGGGAGCACGCCTATATCCGCGACGGCCTCGAAGGCTTCCTGACCGCGGTGATCCGGCTGACGCGGGCGGTGACGACGGTCCGCTCCTCGGTGGCGATCCTCAACGGCGTCATGATGAGCGCCATAGGGGCCATCGCGGTTGTCAGCTGGACCTCCGGCGCGATCACCACCGGTGCGGTGGCGGCGGCGCTGGGGCTGGTGTTCCGGCTCAACCAGATGTCGGGCTGGATGATGTTCAACATCAACGGGTTGGTGCGCAACTACGCGACGGTCCAGGACGCCACGCGTACCATCTCGGTGATGCCGTCGATCCGCGATGCCGAGAACGCGATCGCGCTGCCGCGGGCGCGCGGCGATATCCGCTTCGAGAACGTGTCCTTCCACTACGGCAAGGAGGGCGGGGTGATCGAGGACCTGACCTTTCACATCCGGCCGGGCGAGCGCGTGGCGCTGGTGGGGCCGTCGGGTGCCGGCAAGACGACGATCGTCAACCTGATGCTGCGGCTGTTCGATGTCGAGGAGGGGCGCATCCTGATCGACGGCCAGGATATCCGCAGCCTCACCCAGGCCTCGCTCAGGGAACAGTTCGGGGTCGTCAGCCAGGAAGCGATGCTGATGCACCGCTCGATCCGCGACAATATCGGCTATGGCCGCGAGGGCGCCAGCGAAACGGAAATCGTCGATGCGGCGAAGCGGGCGGCAGCCCACGGCTTCATCGTCGACATGGCCGACCCGCGCGGGCGACGCGGCTACGATGCGGAGGTCGGAGAGCGCGGCGTCAAGCTTTCGGGCGGGCAGCGGCAGAGGGTGGCGATCGCCCGCATGATGCTGAAGGATGCGCCGATCCTGATCCTGGACGAGGCGACCTCGGCGCTCGACTCTGAGGTCGAGGCGGCGATCCAGGAGAACCTCTACCGGCTGATGGAAGGCAAGACCGTGGTGGCGATCGCCCACCGCCTGTCGACGATCGCCGCGCTCGACCGGCTCATCGTCGTCGACGAGGGCCGCATCGTCGAAGAGGGCACGCACGAAGCCCTCATCGCGCGCGGCGGGCTTTATGCGCAGCTGTGGAAGCGGCAGTCTGGCGGCTTCCTGGCCAATTCGCTGGCTGCGGAATGACACTGAAGCCGCTCAGCAATTTGTCGGCCGCTTCGCTTCGCGACGGGGCGTTCGAGGCGCTGGGCTACGAGATCATGGCGGAGAAGGCGGCCTCGCTCGGCCGGGCGGGCGCGCGCGTCGAAGCGAGCCTGGCACGGCTCGACCAGGCGGGGTCCGCGGCCGCCGATCGCGCGGCGCTGCTGCGCGACGCGGCCGATGCGGTCTACGCCTATTTCATACAGCGCGAGCTCGCCGGATTCCGCCGCCACGACGAGGTGATCCGCATCTACCGCATTCCCCGGGCCGTGCTGGCAAGGCTCGGCGCCCGCTGACCAGCCAAAACCGCAGGAAACACCGGCCTGCGGGACCTTGCGACAATCTGCCATCGTGCCTTGCGCGGTCTGGACAAGGCCGGGGTTCACGCATAAACCACCTGTCGATTGCCGGGGAGCCCGCCGGTCCGTTGTGCATGCGCGAAGTGGACCGGGCTGACAGCGAAGCGAGCTCCTTCGCCGGCGAAGCTGAGGCGAAAGAATTCGGGGTTCCCGTGAGCGCAAACGAAACGATCGACCACAATCGCCGCGACTTCCTCTACATCGCAACCGGAATGGCCGGCGCCGTCGGCGTCGCAGCGGCGGCATGGCCGTTCATCGACCAGATGCGGCCGGATGCCTCGACGCTCGCGGCGTCGTCCATCGAAGTCGATGTCGCCTCGGTCACCGAGGGCATGGCGCTCACCGTCAAATGGCGGGGCAAGCCGGTGTTCATCCGCAACCGTGCGCCCGATGAGATCAAGGCCGCGCAAGAGGTGCCGATGTCCGAGCTCAAGGACCCGATCGCCCGCAACGCCAACCTGGCAAGCGACGCGCCGGCCACCGACGTGGACCGCTCTGCCGGGGAGGGCAAGGAGAACTGGCTGGTCATGGTCGGCGTCTGCACGCATCTGGGCTGCGTGCCGCTAGCCCAGCAAGGCGATTACGGCGGCTGGTTCTGCCCTTGCCACGGATCGCACTACGACACGGCTGGGCGCATTCGCAAGGGGCCGGCGCCGGAGAACCTCGCCGTACCGAACTACCAGTTCATCTCCGATACCAAGATCCGCATCGGCTGAGGCAAGGCAGAGGGGGCAAAATCCCATGAGCGGTGGACACTCGACCTACACGCCCAAGACGGGCCTCGGCCGCTGGATCGACGCGCGCATGCCGCTGCCGCGCCTGGTCTACGACTCCTTCATCGCCTACCCGGTGCCGCGCAACCTCAACTACGCCTATACCTTCGGTGGCATCCTGGCTTTCATGCTGGTGGCGCAGATCATGACAGGCGTCGTGCTCGCCATGCACTACGTCTCGGACACCTCGCTCGCCTTCCGTTCGGTCGAGTCGATCATGCGCGACGTCAATTCGGGGTGGCTGCTGCGCTATCTGCACGCCAACGGCGCGTCGATGTTCTTCATCGCCGTCTACATCCACATCTTTCGCGGCCTCTACTACGGTTCCTACAAGGCGCCGCGCGAGCTCCTGTGGATTCTGGGCTGCATCATCTACCTTCTGATGATGGCGACCGGCTTCATGGGCTACGTATTGCCGTGGGGCCAGATGAGCGGGTGGGGCGCCACCGTGATCACCAGCTTCTTCACGGCCATTCCACTGGTGGGCGATTGGGTCCAGCAGTTGCTCCTCGGCGGCTTCTCGGTCGCCAATCCGACGCTCAACCGCTTCTTCGCCCTTCATTACCTGCTGCCCTTCATGATCGCCGGCGTGGTGGTGCTGCATGTGTGGGCGCTGCACGTCGTCGGCCAGACGAATCCGACCGGCATCGAGGTGACGTCGACGACCGATACCGTGGCTTTCACCCCCTACGCGACGGTGAAGGACAGCTTTGCGATGATCCTGTACATCGCTCTCTTCGCCTATTTCGTCTTCTACATCCCGAACTACCTCGGTCACCCCGACAACTACACCGAGTTCGATTCGTTGAAGACGCCGGCTCACATCGTGCCGGAGTGGTACTTCCTGCCGTTCTACGCGATCCTGCGCGCCATCACCTTCAACATCGGGCCGATCAATTCAAAGCTTGGCGGCGTGCTCGCCATGTTCGGGGCGATCGCGGTGCTGTTCGTGGTGCCCTGGCTCGATACGTCGAAGGTGCGCTCGGCCACCTACCGGCCGTCCTACCGCATCTTTTACTGGCTGTTCGCGGCCAACGCCATCTTTCTCGGCTGGCTCGGGTCGCGCCCTGCGGAAGGCACCTACGTGATCATGGCGCAGGTGGCGACGCTCTACTACTTCGCCTTCTTCCTGGTGATCATGCCGCTGCTCGGACTGATCGAAACGCCGCGCAAGGTGCCCAATTCCATCACCGAGGCGGTGCTCGAAAAGAAGGGCGGGGCCGGCGTGGCGCATCCGGCGCGTGCCACCGCGGCGCCCGACGCGAAGGCCTGAGACCCACGAGAATCCAGGAAGGACCCGTTTCATGAGAAAGATTCTCGTCCGCCTGCTCCTTGCGGCCGGCATCGTCAGCGCAGCCGGCGGGGCCGCCTTGGCGCAGGAGGAGGGTCACAGCGAGGCCGAGCCGACCCATTTCCCGATCCACAAGCCGGTCGAGATGGACTGGTCGTTCGCCGGTCCCTTCGGCAAATACGACAGAGCGCAGCTGCAGCGCGGGCTGAAGGTCTACAAGGAGGTCTGCTCGGCCTGCCACTCGATGAACCTGGTCGCCTTCCGCACGCTCGAGGATCTCGGCTATTCCGAAGCCCAGGTGAAAGCGCTGGCGGCCGAGTACACCATCCCCGACGGCCCCAACACCGAGGGCGAAATGTTCGAGCGGCCCGGGATCCCGTCCGACCACTTCCCGCCGCCGTTCCCGAACAAGGAGGCGGCAGCCGCCGCCAACAACGGCGCGCCGCCGCCGGACTTCTCGCTGATCGCCAAGGCGCGCGGCGTCGAGCGCGGCTTTCCCCAGTTCCTGATCGACATCTTCACCCAATATGCCGCGGGCGGCCCGGACTATATCCATTCGCTGCTCACCGGCTACGACCAGGAGCCGCCGCCCGGCATGGAGATCGCCGAAGGCACCCACTACAACCCCTATTTCATCTCCGGCAAGTCGCTGGCCATGGCGAAGCCGCTGTCCGACGACCAGGTGACCTATGACGACGGCTCGCCGCAGACGGTGGACCAATATTCGCGCGACGTCGCCGCGTTCCTGATGTGGGCAGCCGAGCCGCATATGGAGGCACGCAAGCAGATGGGCTTCGCGGTGGTCATGTTCCTCATTCTGTTCGGCGGGCTGGTCTATCTGACGAAGCGGAAGATCTGGTCGAGCCTCCACTGAGCCGCGCTGCGGTTGGAGGTCAAGGATGAACCGATGAAGCCGTCTCTCGAAGACACTCTGCTTTCCGCCATCCGCACGATCCCCGACTATCCCCGACCGGGGATCCTGTTCCGCGACATCACCACGCTGCTGGGCAATGCCGGCGCGTTCCGGCGGGCCATAGACGAGCTTGTCCATCCCTATGCGGGCAGCAAGATCGACAAGATCGCCGGCATCGAGGCGCGCGGCTTCATTCTCGGCGGAGCGGTGGCGCACCAGCTGTCGTCGGGGTTCATCCCGATCCGCAAGAAGGGAAAGCTGCCGCACGAGACCGTGCGCGTCGCCTACAGCCTCGAATATGGCCTCGACGAGATGGAAATGCACAAGGATGCCGTGTCGCCCGGCGAAAAGGTGATCCTGATCGACGATCTGATCGCCACCGGCGGCACCGCCGAGGCGGCTGTCACGCTGCTCACGCAGATGGGCGCCGAGATCGTGGCGGCATGCTTCGTCATCGACTTGCCGGACCTCGGCGGGCGGGCGAAGCTCGAATCGCTCGGCGTGAGGGTGCGCACACTGATCGCCTTCCCCGGCCACTGACGGCCTCCGATCGGCGCCTGCTCAGCCCGGCATCGCGGGACGATCGTCGGTCTTCACGAGCACCGCGCTTTCGAATTCCAGAACCTTGTCGCCCTTGGAATCGAAGGCTTCCGAAGCCAGCGTCAGCAGGCGCCAGCCAGGCCGGGAGGCGACCTGCCGGTGGGCGAGACTGCGGCGGGTGAAGGCGACCGTCTCGCCGGCAAAGACCGGCTTCGGCCATTTGAGGTTGCGGAAGCCGGGCGAGGGGCCGAATTCGGGAACCGGACCAGGGCCGGTCCAGCGCCGGTCCTCGCGGACCAGGGGCGTGGCCAGGTTGTGGCGCATCCACATGGCTGCCGTGTGCCAGCCGGAGGCGCAGAGCGCGCCGAAGACGCTCTTGCGGGCCGCTTCCTCGTCGACATGGAAGGGTTGCGGGTCGTATTTGCGGGCGAATGCCTTGATCTCGTCGGCCTCGAAGCGGTGCGATCCGAGGTCCATGGTGACGCCAATGCAGAAGAACTCGTCGAGCGTCATGCAGCCGCCTCGCGGGTCAGGAACATGCCGGTGTTCTCCAGCTCGAGCACGATTTCGCCCCGCTGGTTCTCCATCTCGCTGAGGATGGTGACGAGGCCGAGGGTGGGACGCGAGCGGGAGAGGCGGCTGCGCTGGACGATGCAGCGGGCGCTCAGCGTGTCGCCGGCCAGGACCGGACGCTTCCAGCGCACATAGTCGAGGCCGGGCGACCCCTGCGAGGTGGAATCGAGCAGGAAGCCGTCGCAAAGGAGGCGCATGAACATCGCGCAGGTGTGCCATCCGGAGGCGGCCAGGCCGCCGAGCAGGCTGGCCCGCCCGGCCGCCTCGTCGAGATGCATCGGCTGGGGATCGAACTCGGCAGCGAAGCTGACGATCTCGTCGGCGTCGACGGTCTTGGAGCCGAGCGGGATGACGCGCCCCTCCTCGAGGTCCTCGAAAGCCCAGGTCTTCGTCATTGCGTGTCGTCCTTTCCCGCGGGCTCCTAGAGCCAGCCCCGGCGCTTGAAGTAGAGGAAGGGGAGCACCGCCGAGATCACCATCAGGACCAGTGCGAACGGGTAGCCCAGGATCCATCTCAATTCCGGCATCACCTCGAAGTTCATGCCATAGATGGAGGCGACGAGCGTCGGTGGCAGGAAGACGACGGCGGCTACCGAGAAGATCTTGATGATTCCGTTCTGCTCGATGTTGATCATGCCGAGCGTGGCATCGAGCAGGAAGGTCACCTTTTGCGACAGGAAGCTCGCATAGTCGCTCAGCGAGGCGACGTCTCGCGACAGCGTCTTGATCCGCCCCCTGAGGCCGCTCGCCTTGTCCTCGCGCAGCGTCGCGTTGCCGAAGAAGCCGGCGAGACGCTGCAGGGTGACCAGGCTGTCATGCATGTTGGAGATCAGCTCCTCCTTGCGGCCGATCTTGCGCAGGATGAGCTGGAAATCGCGCCCGCGCTGCGAAGCGTTGTGCTGGGCGGGATGGAACACCGCCTGCGACACGTCGAGGACCTCGTGTGCCACCCGCTCCAACACGTCGGCCAGGCGGTCGACGATCGCTTCCAGCAAGGTGATGAGGATCGTCTCGCCCGAGGTGCAGCCGAGCGGCACCTTCTCGGCCCGCAAGGGGAAGCCTTTGAAAACTTGCGGCTCGTGGTAGCGGACGGTGACCAGGCGATGGCCCGACAGGACAAAGCTGACCGGCGACATCACCGGCTTGTCGGTGTCGGTCTGCGAGGGCAGCGTTGCCGTCATGAAATAGGTGCCGTTCTCCACGTAGAGGCGGCTGGAAATTTCGATCTCCTCCATGTCTTCGCGCGTCGGGATGTCGACGCCGAGCCACGCCTCGACCTGGCCTTCCTCTTCCGGAGTGGGGTTGAGGACGTCGACCCAGACGACGTCGTCCGGGGCTGACGACAGGCTGTCGACCGGCCGCAGAAGGTCCTTGTCCACCACGAAGGATCGGAGCATGGCCGCACTCCCTGGCTTCGGCGCCGCATCGGGCCGATGCGAGGCGGGGGCCGACACCGGTCTGCGGTGGCCCGCCAGCGGCTTAGCGCCGAAGAGTCCGGCTGGTCAACCCGCCTTCGACGGCTTCAGCGACCAGCTGCCGGCGCCGTTTCGGGTCGACCGGTGCCGAGAAGGCCCTGCCGGATCAGGTGTTGAACTTGAA
>JBEVJK010000119.1:0-14597 GCA_040510195.1 Mesorhizobium sp.
CGCTTTTCGCCGCGCCGGCCGCGCCGCGCGAACGCGCCGCCGCGGGCGGCGAGGCCGGCGCCCGCCTGCGCCCGCTGGGTGCTCTGGGCCGCGGCGCCGGCGGCCACCGCTCCGACGCCCAGCAGGGCCGACACGATCGCCATGGTCTGGGCGCGGGCCAACTGCTGGCGCATGCGCTCCTGGTGGCCGCCGGCGATGTGGCCGGCCTCGTGCGCCAGGACGCCGATGATCTCGTTGGGCGTTTCGGCCTGGAGCAGCGCGCCGGTGTTGATGAAGATGCGCCGGCCGGCGACGAAGGCGTTGAAGCGGCTGTCATTGACCAGCACGATCTCGATGTTGGCCTTGGACAGGCCGGCGGCCTGGAGGATTGGCCGCGCATAGTCGCGGACCAGCGCCTCGATCTCCGCGTCGCGGACGATCGGCACCCGACCCTGGGCTGCGGCCAGCGTCGGTGCGGCGAGGGTCATCGGGAAAGCGACCGCGGCCGCAAGCGCGACGCGCAACGTGACGGCCAAAGAAGCGGAGCGGAACGAGGCTGTCGGCATGGCGGCTCCACTGGTAAAGGAGGTCGGCACCGTTGAAAAGCGGCCCCGGCGCGGATCATGACCTTGTGATCCCCATACCAATCGGGCATTTGTGCGGCGTCGCCGGCGGCGTCGGCTGCCCATCCGCCCCGAGAGACCGGAAAGGACAGGCATGGCGAATACGCTTTCGCGACGCGGCGACGTCGAGCCGTTCCACGCCATGGACGTGCTGGCGGAGGCCAACAGGCTGAAAAGCCTTGGCCATCGGGTGATCTCGATGGCAGTCGGCCAGCCTTCGGACCCGGCGCCGCGAGCCGTCAGGGACGCCGCGGCGCGGGCGCTGGCCGACGGGCGCATCGGCTACACCGACGCGCTCGGCCGCGTCTCCTTGCGAGAGGCGATCGCCACGCACTATGCGGATCACTACGGGGTCGCGGTCTCGCCGGGGCGAATCGCAGTGACGACCGGCTCCTCAGCCGCCTTCAACCTGGCCTTCCTGACGCAGTTCGACGTCGGCGACCGGGTGGCGATCGCCGCACCCGGCTATCCGGCCTATCGCAACGTCATGGCCGCTCTGGGCCTCGAAGTGGTGGAGATATCGCTCGAGGGCGCGGGCTATCTAAGCGCCGCACATGTGGCCGAGACGCATCGGGAGCGGCCGCTGAAGGGTGTCCTGTTCGCCAGCCCGGCCAACCCGACCGGGGCGCTGATCCCGCCTGCGGAGCTCGGGAGGCTGGTGGATCTGGCGGCGGAGCTCGACATCTCGGTGATCTCCGACGAGATCTACCACCGGCTGGTCTATGCGGGGCGCGACACGACCGCGCTCGCCTTCGGCGACCAGGTGACGGTCATCAACTCGTTCTCGAAATACTACTGCATGACCGGCTGGCGCATCGGCTGGATGGTGCTGCCCGAGGCGCTGGTGCGGCCGGTGGAGCGGGTGCAGCAGAGCCTCTACATCTCCGCCCCCGACCTGTCGCAGATCGCAGCGACGGAAGCGTTCGGGGCGACGGAGGAGCTCGAGGCCGTGAAGGCTCGCTATGCCGCCAACCGGGCGTTCCTCATCGACCGGCTGCCGCAGCTGGAATTGCCGATCGCGGCCCCCATGGACGGCGCCTTCTACGCCTATGCCGACGTGTCCCGTCTGACCAACGACAGCATGGCTTTTGCCAGGCGCATGCTGGCCGAGGCGCATGTCGCGGCGACGCCCGGCCACGACTTCGATCCGCGCGCCGGGCATCGCTTCATGCGCTTTTCCTATGCCGGAAGCCCGGAGGAGATGGCGGAGGCGGCCGACCGCCTCGCGCATTGGCTCAGATAGCGACGGCTCAGAAAAAGCTCCGACGCTGCCACCAGCCGGCCTTCTTGGGCTTGTTCTCGGCCGGCGGCGCAAGATCCTCTTCGGCCTCGGCCGAGGAGACGACCGGTTCCGACGCTGCTTCGCCGGCTTCGCTGCGGCGCCGCGAGGTGCGTCGGGCGGGACGCTCCGCCTCGGCGGCACCGGCTTCCGGGGCCTCGATGACCGGTTCGGAGGGGCGGGCAGCGGGCGCGATCGGCTCGGCGGCGCGCGCCACCGGTTCGGCGGCAGACCCGGCTTCGCTCGATTCGGCCGCAGCAGGCGCGGCCTTGGCGCGGCTGCGCCGAGGCTTCTTGGCCGGCGGAGGCGCAAGTTCTGCGGCGTCGACCTCGGGGGCGGCAATCGTTGCCGGCTCCTCGACGGTCTCGAAGGTCGCAACGATCCCTTCGATCTCGGCTGCGTCAGCCGCCTCGGTCACGTCGGCGACGCCCGCTTCGTCATGGGCCTCCTCGTCGCGGCGGTTGCGCTTGCCACCACGCTTGCCGCGCCGCCGCTTCTTCTGCTCGCCCGCCTGCTCGGAGCCGGCGTCCGCGGCATCGACGGCAGACGCGGCCGGCTGCTCCGCCTCGTCATAGGCCGGAAGGTCGCCCGGGACGCCGACCGTGCGGTCGTCGCCCGGTTCGGTCTCGCGATGCGCGTGCTGGGGCGGCTGGCCGTGCTCGTGCTCGCCGCGGTCGCGACCGCCGCGCCGGCGCCGGCGCCGTCGGCGCTTGTGGTCGTGGTGGCGCTCGCCGCCGTCACCGTGCCTGGGCTCGGGCGCCCGCTCGCCGCCATCGGCCTCGATGTCGTCGGCAACCAGGTCGTCGTCCACCTCGGGCTGCTCGTCCTCGACCTCGTCGAGGGGCAACGCCACGGTCTCGGTCCAGCCGAGCGGCTTCTCGGCGATGGCCCCGCGATGGATCGCATAGTGCTGGGCGCCGACCGTCTCGTCGGTCTCAAGCGTGATGGTGACGCCGAAGCGCGTCTCCAGCTCGACCAGCTTGCTGCGCTTGTGGTTGAGGACGTAGAGGGCCGTCGCGGCCGGCGTGCGCACGGTTATGTGGCTCTTGGAGTCCTTGAGCAGGAACTCCTCGATGGCTCTCACGACCAGCAGCGCCACCGAGGAATCCGAGCGGACGTGTCCGGTGCCGCCACAGTGCGGGCAGGGCTTCATGGTCGATTCCAGGACGCTCGCCCGGATCCGTTGGCGCGACATCTCGAGCAACCCGAAATGCGAAATGCGGCCGACCTGGATGCGGGCGCGGTCGTTCTTGAGGCAATCCTTCAGCTTCTTCTCGACGGCCCGGTTGTTGCGGTTCTCCTCCATGTCGATGAAGTCGATGACGATCAGGCCGGCGAGGTCGCGAAGCCGCAACTGGCGGGCGACCTCCTCGGCCGCCTCCAGATTGGTCTGAAGCGCCGTGTCCTCGATGGAATGCTCCTTGGTGGAGCGGCCGGAGTTGACGTCGATCGAGACCAGCGCCTCGGTCTGGTTGATGATGATGTAGCCGCCGGACTTCAGGGTCACCTGCGGTTGCAGCATGCGGTCGAGCTGGGCCTCGATGCCATTGCGGGCCAGTATCGGCGTGGTATCGCGATAGGGCTGAACCACCTTCGCGTGGCTCGGCATCAGCATGCGCATGAAGTCCTTGGCCTCGCGGTAGCCGTCTTCGCCGGCGACCAGGATCTCGTCGATGTCCTTGTTGTAGAGGTCGCGCACCGAGCGCTTGATCAGGCTGCCCTCTTCATAGACGAGGGCAGGGGCGGTCGATTGCAGCGTCAGGTTGCGCACATTCTCCCATAGCCGCATCAGGTATTCGAAGTCGCGCTTGATATCCGCCTTGGTCCGGCTTTCGCCGGCCGTGCGCAAGATCACGCCCATGCCGTCCGGCACGCCGAGGTCCTGAACGACCTCCTTTAGCCGCTTGCGGTCCTGGGCGTTGGTGATCTTGCGGGAGATGCCGCCGCCGCGGGCGGTGTTGGGCATCAGCACGGAATAGCGGCCGGCCAGGGAGAGATAGGTCGTCAGAGCCGCGCCCTTGTTGCCGCGCTCCTCCTTGACCACCTGGACCAGCAGGATCTGGCGGCGCTTGACGACCTCCTGGATCTTGTAGTTGCGGCGCGGCGGCTTGCGCCGGCTGCGCACCTCCTCGAGGGCGTCCTCGGCGCCGACCGATTCGACCTCGTGCTCGTCGCCATTGGTCGCGTGGACCTCCTCGACGACGCCGCGCGCCTCGCTTTCGGAGGCTTCCGACGCCTCCGAGTCGGCCGCCTGATCGCCGAGCGGCTCGGAGATGACGTCTGCGTCGACCGCGGCGGCGATCGAGGTGCCGGTGTCTTCGTCGCGTGCCTCGACAGGCTCGTCGTCATCGTGGGCCTGGGCCGGCTCGGCGGACGAGATGGTCGGCTCGGCCTCGCCGACGGCCGCCTCGGATGCGTGGTCCTTGTCGGAGCCAACGGGCTCCAAGGCGTCCGCCTCCGCGCGCTTCTCGTCGCCGCGGCCGCGATTCTTGCCGCCACGCCGGCGGCGTCGGCTGCCCCTGTCGCGGCTGCCGCGCTCCTCGGCTTCGCCGTCCTCGTCTTCCTCCGCCCGAGCCTCCTCGGCCTCGGCGCGGAGCAGCGCCTGCCGGTCGGCGACGGGGATCTGGTAATAGTCGGGATGGATTTCGCTGAAGGCCAGGAAGCCATGGCGGTTGCCGCCATACTCGACGAACGCGGCCTGCAAGGACGGCTCCACCCGCGTCACGCGGGCGAGGTAGATATTTCCTTTGAGCTGCTTCTTGTCCTGTGATTCGAAATCGAACTCTTCGATGCGGTTACCGCGTACGACGACGACGCGGGTCTCCTCCGGGTGGGAGGCGTCTATCAGCATTTTGTTGGGCATTATGTCTTTTCTCCCCGGCGGCCGTGCGCAGGGCGAGGAAGGCCGGGAGCCTCCGCCTGTGACCTGCTTGCGACGTCCGTCCGGACAATTGGCGGTCCGCCGGCCGCTGCCGCCCAGGCGCGAATCGGAGACCGCCCGCCGCCGGGGTGGCGCGGGAACATCCGGTCTCTTCCATGATCGCGCGTGACTGCATCGCGTAACCTTGCAGAACCATTACATCCTAAGCCCGGCAAGGCCGGACCAGCTCTTTGCTCTTGACGAGCCCGGCGCGGGTGTGCCGACCCGGGCCGTTTTTCCTCACGCTCAGGGCTCCCGAGTGCCGGGAAACGCCTGGAAGAAATCCTTCGGGGCACCGCGGCCGATCGCATTTCTGCGACGGGAACCGGAGTGTTCGCCAGACCTGACAGATGACGAGGCGGGTCGGACACCGGTTCCGAGCATTGCGGTGATCCAGCGTCGCTTTTATGATCTGCCGCGCGGTATGGCAACCCTGTTTCGCGCGGCCAAGCGAGCGATCGCTCAACGGAATATGGGGATGAAAGGGTTGCTTAACCATAGGCGGCTACCACTTGTTAAAATCTCCCGCCACAGTGCGAAGGGCGGTTTTGCGAGGGTCTCCGGCGAGAGGCGGAGGAGCGGGGAGGTGACGACGGAATGACGGGGCAGGCGCAGACTTTCCGGTGGCTGGGGGCGATCCGGTTCCTCGGGATCGTTGCCGGGCTCGCGGCGACCGTGCTTGCCGGGCTCGTCGCCCAGCCGGCGGTGGCCGCCGAGCCGCTCCAGGCGCGCGAATACAAGATGGCCGGCGATGACAACCGCATGCGCGTCGTCCTGCAGTTCGACCGCGAGCCCGAGCCGAAATGGTTCCTGCTGCGCGGGCCGCACCGGCTGGTGATCGATTTCGCCGAGACCGAGATGACGGCCGACCCTCGCGAGCTCAAGGCACGCGGCATGATCGACGACGTGCGCTTCGGCAATGTCGGGGAAGGCCGCTCGCGGCTGATCCTGGCCGCCAAGGGACCGTTCGAGGTCGAGCGGCTGGACGTGCTGGCGAACGAGACGTCGCCCGGCTACCGCCTGGTGGCCGACCTGGTGTCGACGTCCGAAGGCGGGTTCGAGGCGGCGCTGGCGGAGCAGGCGGCGACCACGGGGTCGACAGGCGAACCGCAGGAGGCCGCCGCGCCGAGCAGCGTAACGCCGAACCCGGACAAGCGCTTCACCATCGTCATCGATCCCGGACATGGCGGAATCGACGGCGGTGCCGAGGGCGTGCATGGGACGGTCGAGAAGGCCGTCACCCTCGCCTTTGCGCAGGAGCTCAAGAAAAAACTTTCGAAATCCGGCGCCTACGACATTTTGCTGACACGCGAGCGGGACGATTTTCTGCGCCTCGACGAGCGGGTGCGCTTCGCCCGTGAGCACGCCGCCGACCTTTTCATCTCGATCCATGCCGACACCATCCGGTTGAAGGGCATCCGCGGCGCCACGGTCTACACGGTTTCGGACCGGGCGTCCGATGCCGAGGCAGCAGCGCTCGCCCAGCGCGAGAACCTGGCCGACCAGCTGGCCGGCATCGAGATCGAGGAGGAAAACCACGAGGTCGCCGATATCCTCGTCGATCTGGTGCGGCGCGAGACGCATTCCTTCTCGATCCGCTTCGCGCGCTCTCTCGTCGGCGAGCTGTCGACCTCCGTCGAGCTGATCAAGAACCCGCATCGCTCGGCCGGCTTCAAGGTGCTCAGGGCACCCGACGTGCCGTCCGTTCTGGTCGAGCTCGGCTATCTCTCCAACGCCAAGGACGAGGCCCAGCTCATCGATCCCGACTGGCGCGACAAGGCGGCGGAGCGCATCTCGGCGGCCATCGCCCTGTTCGCGGCGGAGCGCACCGCCACCGGCGGGTAGGGCCGGAGCAACCCCCAGCTGTAAGGGGTGGCCAAGCTCCCACGAATCGTTGCGCATCGAGCACTGTTCGTGGTTAAATGCCTGACGAACCGGATGGGCTCCGTCTTGCTGCCGCATTTTGCCCACAACGGCGCGACAAGAGTTGAACATACGGACGGGGAGCCGGCAGCAGCCGGCCGCAGCCATCGTTGGCGGACCCCGATCCCTCGAGTGGAGCGGGTATGATACGGCTGATCGGGTACTTCTTCGGCATCGGCGTGATGCTGGCCCTGCTCGTGGCAGGGGCGGCGGGCATCTATGTCAGCCACATGACCAAGGACCTGCCCGACTACGAGGTGCTCGCCAACTACGAGCCGCCGGTCACCACCCGCGTCCACGCTTCGGACGGCGCGCTGATGGGCGAGTTCGCTCGCGAGCGGCGGCTCTATTTGCCCATCCAGGCGGTGCCGGATCGCGTGAAGGCGGCCTTCCTTTCGGCCGAGGACAAGAACTTCTACAAGCACCCCGGCGTCGACGTGATCGGCCTGTTCCGCGCCGTGATGACGAATTTTCAGAACATGGGCTCGGGACGGCGCCCGGTGGGTGCCTCGACCATCACCCAGCAGGTGGCGAAGAACTTCCTGCTGAGCTCCAACCAAACCTATGACCGCAAGATCAAGGAGATGATCCTGGCCTTCAGGATCGAGCAAGCCTATTCGAAGGACCGCATCCTCGAACTGTACGTCAACGAGATCTTCTTCGGGCTCGGCGCCTATGGCGTCGCGGGCGCGGCGCTCACCTACTACGACAAGTCGGTCAACGAGCTGACGCTGGCCGAGGCGGCCTATCTGGCGGCGCTGCCCAAGGGTCCGTCGAACTATCACCCCTTCCGCTACACCGAGCGCGCCATCGATCGCCGCAACTGGGTGATCGACCAGATGGTCGCCAACGGCTATGCGACGCGGGAAGAGGGCGACAAGGCCAAGGCCGAGCCGCTGGGCGTGTCGCCGCGACGCAACGGCACCTACCTGTTCGCCGGCGAATACTTCACCGAAGAGGTGCGGCGCGAGATCATCGCCCGCTATGGCGAGGATGCCCTCTACGAGGGCGGCCTGTCGGTGCGTACCACGCTCGACCCGAAGACGCAGCTGATCGCCCGCCGGGCGCTGCAGGCCGGCCTGATCAAGTTCGACCGGCTGCGCGGCTATCGCGGGCCCAAGGAGACGATCGACATCGCCGGCGACTGGGGCGTGGCGCTCGGCAAGGTGAAGGGGCTGACGGACGTGCCGGAATGGCGGCTGGCGGTGGTGCTCGACAGCTCCGATGCCGGGTTGACGGTCGGCCTGCAGCCGCGCTTCGAAGCGTCCGGTGCGCTCAAGCCGGAGCGCGAGACGGGTACGGTCTCGGCGGAGGACATGAGCTGGGCGATGCGCCACGTGGTCAAGGGGCAGCGCGTCAAGGCCTCGTCGCCCGCCGAGGTGCTCAAGCCTGGCGACGTCGTGTTCGTGGAGAAGCGCGACGGAAACGCCTACATGCTCAGGCAGCCGCCCGCGGTGTCCGGCGGGCTGGTGGCGATGGATCCGCACACGGGACGCGTGCTCGCCATGGTGGGCGGCTTCTCCTATTCCGAATCGGAGTTCAACCGCGCGACGCAGGCCTATCGCCAGCCCGGCTCGTCGTTCAAGCCGTTCGTCTACGCCGCGGCGCTCGACAATGGCTACACGCCGGCTTCGGTGGTGCTCGATGCGCCGATCTCGATCAAGGTCGGAAACACCTGGTGGGAGCCGAAGAATTACGACGGGAAGCCCGGTGGCCCGTCGACGCTGAGGACCGGCATCGAGCGCTCGCGCAACCTGATGACGGTGCGGCTGGCCAATGACATGGGCATGCCGCTGGTGGCCGAATATGCCGAACGCTTCGGCGTCTACGATAAGATGAACCCGGTGCTGGCGATGGCACTCGGCTCGGGCGAGACGACCGTGATGCGCATGGTGTCGGCCTATGCGGTGATGGCCAATGGCGGCAAGCAGATCAAGCCATCGCTGATCGACCGCATCCAGGACCGCTACGGCAAGACCGTGTTCAAGCACGACGACCGCACCTGCGAGGGCTGCAATGCCCAGGAGTGGAAGGACCAGGCCGAGCCGGAGCTGGTCGACAATGCCGAGCAGGTGCTCGACCCGATGACCGCCTACCAGATCACCTCGATGATGGAGGGCGTGGTGACGCGCGGCACTGCGGTCACCGTGTCGGAGCTCGGGCGTCCGATCGCCGGCAAAACGGGCACCACCAACGACTATAAGGACGCCTGGTTCATCGGCTTCACGCCCAATCTGGTGGTCGGCCTCTATATGGGCTACGACCAGCCGCAGACGCTCGGCAAGGGCTCGACCGGCGGCGGCCTCGCGGCGCCCATCTTCAAGGATTTCATGGGCGAGGCCCTCAGGGACACGCCGATCGTCGATTTCCAGGTGCCCGAGGGCATGAAGCTGATCGCCATCAACCGCAAAACCGGCATGCGGGCCAACGAGGGCGAGCCGGGGACCATCCTGGAAGCCTTCAAGCCGGGCACCGGTCCGGCCGACAGCTACTGGGTCATCGGCGGCGACGAGATCGCCAGCGAAGGCCGCGAGGCGATCTCGCCGCAGGCCAACAAGGCCATCCAAGGCGGCGGCGGCGGCCTCTACTAGCGGCGCGACGCCGCCTTTCGGGGGCCGCGACGCCGTCTCCGGAGGCGGCGACGCGCCCTTTACAGGGTCCGACGCCGCCCCTATGTTCCGCCGCCCGACCCCGAGACGACGCTCGAAAGAAGATTTGCATGCGCGCCGAGACACAGACCCTGGTCGATGAGATCAAGCAGGCCATCGCCCTGCTGAGGAGGCATCTTTGACTGGGACCAGGCGGTCAAGCGGCTGGAGTACCTGAACGTCCGCGCCGAGGATTCGGCGCTGTGGAACGAGCCGCAGGAAGCGCAGCGGCTGATGCGCGAGCGGCAAGGCCTCGACGACAGCATCAAGGCGATCCGCGGCCTTTCGCAGGCGCTTCGCGACAATGTCGGGCTGAGCGACCTCGGCGAGGAAGAAGGCGACGAGGGCGTGATCGCCGAGGCCGAGGCGGCGATCCGGTCGCTGTCGGGCGAGATCCGGGCGCGGCAGATCGAAACGATGCTGTCGGGCGAGGCGGATGCCAACGACACCTATCTCGAGGTCCATGCCGGCGCAGGCGGCACCGAGAGCCAGGACTGGGCCAACATGCTGCTGCGGATGTATACGCGCTGGGCCGAGCGCCGCGGCTTCAAGGTCGAGGTGCTGGAGATGCACGAAGGCGAGGAGGCCGGCATCAAGTCGGCGACATTGCTCGTCAAGGGGCACAACGCCTATGGCTGGCTGAAGACCGAGTCCGGCGTGCATCGTCTGGTGCGAATATCGCCCTACGATTCCAATGCGCGGCGCCACACCTCCTTCGCCTCGGCCTGGGTCTATCCAGTGGTCGACGATTCCATCGACATTGCGATCTCGGAGTCGGATGTCAGGATCGACACCTATCGCTCGTCGGGGGCGGGCGGCCAGCACGTCAACACCACGGATTCGGCGGTGCGCATCACGCACCTCCCGACCGGCATCGCGGTCGCCTGCCAGGCCGAGCGCTCGCAGCACAAGAATCGCGCCACCGCGTGGGAGATGCTGCGCTCCAGGCTCTACGAGGAGGAGCTCAAGAAGCGCGAGGCGGCGGCCAGCGCGACCGAAGCGGCCAAGACCGACATCGGCTGGGGCCACCAGATCCGGTCCTACGTCCTGCAGCCCTACCAGTTGGTGAAGGACCTGAGGACGGGGGTGGAGAGCACGAGCCCGCAGGACGTGCTGGACGGCGATCTGGACGACTTCATGGAAGCCTCGCTGTCGCAACGCATCGAGGGCGTGACCGGCCAGCCGGTCGCCGACCTCGACTGAGCGGGCCCGAGATCAGCCGGGCAGGTCGAAGGTGACGATCGACACTTCGCCTTCCAGCGCACCCTGATAGGCCGACAGATGGGGCTCCTCGTCGGGGATGCCGTCGAGGTCGCCGATCTGGTCGAGCTCGGCCTCCGCGTAGCCTTCCTTGGACAGCGCGTCGAGCGCACGGCGCACGGCCGTATCCTCGTCCGGGGCGACCAGCATCAGATGGACGCCCAGCGGGCGACCTCCCTTCCGCTGCCAGACGCGGCCGACGATGATGGTGACCGGATGCTCGTCATTGTCGTTCATGCGGCGATTCGTCCCTTCCGCCGGCCGATGGTTGATGCCTCGTCCTCATCATCCTATCTGCCACGAACGACGTGCGGCGCAACCCGTTGGCGGTCACTTTCTGCAAGACCGGCCAAAGGGCGCGCAACATTCTTTCGCCGGCTGTCGCGACGTCTGCCAAGCATCGGGAAAGTCGCGCGAAATCGGGTCCTTCGGGGTTGACGCTCGACGGTGATGCGAGTAGAAGCCGCCACGTCTGAGCCGATGTGAGGCTTTCCTTTCCGGGACGACTCGTCCTGGAGCAGGCCTCAAACAGGGTTCGTTCTACGAGCGAAGAGACATTTTCGGCGCGCATGAGGCGGGTTTCCGCTTCCTCTGCATTTTGTTCGGGCAAGACCGCAGGCGCGGTTCGTGGCCCGAATTGCCGTATGGAAAGTTCGCGAGCGGCCCACCGGGCTTCGCGACACGGGATTGAGACGAAAGAGGAAGGTTGAATGCCGACCGTTAACCAGCTGATCCGCAAGCCGCGCACCGCGCCGGTGAAGCGCAACAAGGTGCCGGCCATGCAGGAGAACCCGCAGAAGCGGGGCGTCTGCACGCGCGTCTACACCACGACGCCGAAGAAGCCGAACTCTGCGCTGCGCAAAGTGGCGAAGATCCGGCTCACCAACGGCTTCGAGGTGATCGGCTACATTCCGGGCGAGGGCCACAACCTGCAGGAGCACTCGGTGGTGATGATCCGCGGCGGCCGCGTCAAGGACCTGCCGGGCGTGCGCTACCACATCATCCGCGGCGTGCTCGACACGCAAGGCGTGAAGAACCGCAAGCAGCGCCGTTCGAAATACGGCGCCAAGCGTCCGAAGTAAGGGTTTTTCCCGGTTTCGGCGCTTTCTTTTTGATGCGCCGGGCCGTCGAGATCGAAAGACGAGAACCATGTCCCGACGCCACAGTGCAGAAAAGCGCGAAATCAACCCGGATCCCAAGTTCGGCGATCTCGTGGTGACCAAGTTCATGAACGCCGTCATGTATGACGGCAAGAAGTCGGTCGCGGAGACGATCGTCTACGGCGCACTGGACCAGGTGCAGTCCAAGACGAAGCAGGAGCCGGTGACGGTGTTCCACCAGGCGCTCGACAATGTCGCGCCGCATGTGGAAGTGCGTTCACGCCGCGTCGGCGGCGCCACCTACCAGGTCCCGGTCGACGTACGTCCGGAGCGGCGCCAGGCGCTCGCCATCCGCTGGCTGATCGCCGCCGCCCGCAATCGCAACGAGACGACCATGGTCGATCGCCTGTCGGGCGAACTCATGGACGCCGCCAACAATCGCGGCACCGCCGTCAAGAAGCGTGAAGACACCCACAAGATGGCGGAAGCCAACCGCGCCTTCGCGCACTACCGCTGGTAAGGCGCGCGGAAACTCGAAGAGGCACGACCCCCCATGGCCCGCGAATACAAGATCGAAGACTACCGAAATTTCGGCATCATGGCGCATATCGACGCCGGCAAGACCACGACCACGGAGCGTGTCCTCTATTATACCGGCAAGTCGCACAAGATCGGCGAGGTCCATGACGGCGCCGCGACCATGGACTGGATGGAGCAGGAGCAGGAGCGCGGCATCACCATCACGTCGGCCGCTACCACCACCTTCTGGAAGGGCCGCGACGGCAAGATGCGGCGCTTCAACATCATCGACACGCCCGGCCACGTCGACTTCACCATCGAGGTGGAGCGCTCTCTGCGCGTGCTTGACGGCGCCATCGCGCTGCTCGACGCCAATGCCGGCGTGGAGCCGCAGACCGAGACGGTGTGGCGCCAGGCCGAAAAGTACCGCGTGCCGCGGATGATCTTCTGCAACAAGATGGACAAGATCGGCGCCGACTTCTTCCGCTCGGTCGAGATGGTGAAGAGTCGCCTGGGGGCCGTGCCGGTCGTCATGCAGCTGCCGATCGGCGCCGAGAACGACTTCAAGGGCGTCGTCGACCTCATCGAGATGAACGCGCTGGTGTGGCGCGACGAGACGCTGGGCGCGGCGTGGGACGTGGTCGAGATCCCGGCCGACCTCAAGGCCCTGGCCGAAGAGTACCGCGAGAAGCTGATCGAGACCGCCGTCGACATGGACGAGGCTGCGCTGGAGGCCTATCTCGAGGGCAACATGCCGTCGAACGACGAGTTGAGGGCGCTGGTCCGCAAGGGCACGATCGCCGTCAAGTTCTACCCGATGTTCTGCGGTTCCGCCTTCAAGAACAAGGGCGTGCAGCCGTTGCTCGACGCGGTGGTGGACTATCTTCCGGCGCCCATCGACGTGCCGCCGATCAAGGGTATCGACCCCAAGACCGACGCCGAAGTCGTGCGCAAGTCGGACGACAACGAGCCGCTGTCCATGCTGGCCTTCAAGATCATGAACGACCCGTTCGTCGGCTCGCTGACTTTCTGCCGCATCTATTCCGGCAAGCTCGCCAAGGGCGTGTCGCTCGAGAACACGGTGAAGGGCAAGCGCGAGCGCATCGGCCGCATGCTGCAGATGCACGCCAATTCGCGCCAGGACATCGACGAGGCCTATGCGGGCGACATCGTGGCGCTGGCCGGCCTCAAGGAAGTGACCACCGGCGATACGCTCTGCGATCCCCTGAAGCCGGTGATCCTGGAGCGCATGGAGTTCCCCGAGCCGGTCATCCAGATCGCCATCGAGCCGAAGACCAAAGGCGACCAGGAGAAAATGGGCCTGGCGCTGAACCGGCTGGCGGCGGAGGATCCTTCGTTCCGCGTCAAGTCGGACGAGGAATCCGGCCAGACCATCATCGCCGGCATGGGCGAGCTGCATCTCGACATCATCGTCGACCGCATGCGCCGGGAGTTCAAGGTCGAAGCGAATGTCGGCGCGCCGCAGGTCGCCTATCGTGAGACGATCACCCGTCAGCACGAGCAGGACTATACGCACAAGAAGCAGTCCGGCGGGTCCGGTCAGTTCGCCCGCGTCAAGATTCTCTTCGAGCCCAACAGCGAGGGCGAGGAGTTCATGTTCGACTCCAAGGTCGTCGGCGGCTCGGTCCCGAAGGAATACGTGCCGGGCGTGGAGAAAGGCATCGCGAGCGTGATGTCGTCGGGCCCGTTCGCGGGCTTCCCGATGATCGGCGTCAAGGCGACGCTCATCGACGGCGCCTATCACGACGTCGATTCGTCGGTGCTGGCCTTCGAGATCGCCGGCAGGGCCTGCTTCCGCGAGGCGGCGCCGAAGCTCGGCGTGCAGCTGCTCGAGCCCATCATGAAGGTCGAGGTGGTGACGCCGGAGGACTATGTCGGCGACGTCATCGGCGACTTGAACTCGCGCCGCGGCCAGATCCAGGGCACCGAGGCCCGCGGCATCGCCACGGTGATCAATGCCATGGTGCCGCTCGCCAACATGTTCAAATATGTCGACAACCTCCGCTCGATGTCGCAGGGCCGCGCCCAGTACACGATGCAATTCGACCACTACGAGCCGGTGCCGACAGCCGTCGCCCAGGAAGTCCAGAAGAAATACGCGTAATCCCAAAGGGTTCGCTCGGTAAATTCAACGAACGCCCGAACGGGCGGCAGACAACGGCCCCAGCGGGCAGCAGGAATGGAGACCTCACATGGCAAAAGGTAAATTCGAGCGCACGAAGCCTCATGTGAACATTGGGACGATTGGCCATGTTGATCATGGCAAGACGTCTTTGACGGCGGCGATCACCAAGTATTTCGGCGAGTACAAGGCGTATGACCAGA
>JBEVJK010000120.1:0-12047 GCA_040510195.1 Mesorhizobium sp.
GCAACGCTTCGCCGCCGGCCACCACGATCCCACTCTCCAACGCCGCCGCGTCCCGGCCCATGATCGCGATGTCCTCGCGGTCGCCGCCGGCGACGACATGCGTGGCGCCCGCCTTGCGCAGCCGGCCGATCAGCCCGATCTGGTTGTCGAGCTGCGGCCGGAAAGTGTCGACGAACACCGGTTTCAGCCTTGCCTGCTCGGCAGCAGCCCTTAGCGTCTCGGCTATCTCGCGGCCGTAGATGGTGCCGTCGTCGACGATGGCGAACAGCGCGTCGCGCCACAGGCGCGGGATCAGCGCGGCGGCGGCCTCCTGCTCGTCGTCCGCCCGCGGGCCGAGCCGAAAGACCGGCCAACCGGTCCGCTCTCGACGGTCGGTGATGCTGTCGGTGCGCACGCCGATGGTGATCACCGGGATGCCCGCCTTCTTGAGCGCCGGCATCGCCGCTTCCAGGGCCGTGGTGCAGAGGAACCCCACCACCGCCCGGACCTTGGCCTCCACGAACCGCTCGGCCGCCTTGGCCCCGCCCTCGGCGCTGCAGCCGTCGTCAACCACTTCGAGGCTCAGATCGCCCCCGGCGGCGGCTTCCGCGCCGGCACGCACTTGTGCCCCGAGCGAGGCCGAGTCGCCCGACAGCGGCGCGCTGATGCCGAGGGCAGGCGCCTCGCTCTGCCCGAAGGCCGGCGAGGCAGCGAGTGCGACAACGAGCGCCGCCGCGCCGCGCCGCGCCAGGCAGCGCCCCGCAATCCGAAAGCTGGTCAAGCTGATGCCCATCGTCGCCGATCAGAGGTAAAGGCTCGCCCGAGCGCACGCAACACGGGATTTGCAGTGCGGCCCGACCCGTCGACGGGGCGCCGGCTTGTGGCATGACAGCCACAGCTTATATAGGTTTCGGGAACCTTCACTCGGGAACTGCCCATTGCTCAAGATCAACGACGTCGGCCCGCAGGCCTACCGCGACGCCATGGCCCACTTCGCGGGCGCCGTTCACATCGTCACGACCGACGGCCGTGCCGGACGGCGTGGCGTGACCGTGATCGCCGCCTGCTCGGTGTCCGATTCGCCCCCCACATTGCTCGTCTGCCTCAACCGCGAAAACCCCAACAACGAGCTGTTCACCGACAATGGCCGCTTCGCGCTCAACACGCTTGCGGCCGATCAGCAGCCGCTGGCGGTGGCGTTCTCCGGCCTCACCGGCCTGTCGACCGAGGAGCGCTTCAGGCTCGGCCACTGGGACACCATCTCCACCGGCGCACCGACCTTGCGCGAAGCGATCGCCGTGTTCGACTGCGAGCTCCTGGACAGCAGCGACCTGCACACCCATCGCGTTCATTTCGGCAAGGTGACGGGCCTGCGCATCGGCGACAATTCGCGGCCGTTGCTCTACCATGACCGCGCCTACCACGAGCTTTGATCGCTGCCCGGCGAGCGGCTCCGGAGGAATGGGATGACCGAACAGAACCCCCGCGCGATCCCGGAGTCGATCGACGACACGCTCGCCTTGCTGGCCGCCGCCGGCTATGTGGCCGGCCGGCCGCTCGCCACCGTCCTCTTTCTCAGCCTGCGCATGGGTCGCCCCTTGTTTCTCGAAGGCGAGGCGGGGGTCGGCAAGACCGAGATCGCCAAGGTGCTGGCCGCGGGCCTCGGACGCCGGCTGATTCGCCTGCAATGCTATGAGGGCCTCGACGTCTCCTCGGCGGTCTACGAGTGGAACTACGCCGCCCAGATGATCGAGATCCGCATGGAGGAAGCGGCGGGCTCGGTCGACCGCACCGACATGGAGCGCAACGTCTTCTCGGAGAAGTACCTGATCCGGCGCCCCGTTCTCGATGCCTTGTCGGGCACCAAGGGTGCGGCGCCCGTCTTCCTGATCGACGAGCTCGACCGCACCGACGAGGCCTTCGAGGCTTTCCTGCTGGAGATCCTCTCGGACTACCAGGTGACCGTGCCGGAGCTCGGCACGATCCGGGCCGAGGAGCCGCCGATCGTCGTCATCACCACCAACCGCACCCGCGAGATCCACGACGCGCTGAAGCGCCGCTGCCTCTATCACTGGGTCGATTACCCGGATGCCGAGCGCGAGCTGGAAATCGTCCGCCGCAAGGTCCCGAAGGCCAACAGCCGGCTGTCCGCCGAGGTCGTCGCCTTCATCCAGAAGCTGCGCAGCCTGGAGCTGTTCAAGGTGCCGGGCGTGGCCGAAACGCTCGACTGGGCCGGCGCGCTCACCGAGCTCGACAAGGTCGCGCTCGACCCCGAGACGGTGTCGGACACGCTCGGCGTGCTGCTCAAATACCAGGACGACATCGCGCGGATCGAGGGTGGCGAGGGCCGCCGCATCCTGGCCGAGGTGAAGTCCGAGCTTTCGGCGGCCGGGTAGCGAAGCGCCATGGTCGCCGACGAACGCCACGCTCCCGCGGAGGACGGCCGCCTGGCCGACAACATCGTCCATTTCGCCCGCACCTTGCGCAAGGCCGGCATGCGCGTCGGACCGGCCTCGGTGAAAGATGCCATCGAGGCGGTGCTGGCCGCCGGCATCGGCAGCCGCGAGGACTTCTACTGGACGCTTCACGCCGTCCTGGTGTCGCGCCACGAGGATCACCCGGTGTTCGACGAGGCCTTCCGCCTGTTCTGGAAGTCGCGCGAGCTGGTCGAGAAGATGCTCGCAATGTTCTCGCCCGTCGCCCCGGGCACGCGCGAGAAAAAGAAGCCGCGCGCCGCCGAGAGCCGGGTCGCCGATGCGCTCTTTTCGGGTCACCGCAAGGCCGCTCCGCCGGAACCGGTGCCGGAGCTCGAGGTCGACGCCCGCTTCACCGCCTCGGAGAGCGAGGTGCTCCGCGACAAGGACTTCGCGCAGATGACGGCCGAGGAGATCGGCGAGGCCCGCCGCGCGATCGCCGCCCTCAGGCTCCCCGTCGACCGGGTGCGCACCCGCCGCTTCCGGCCCGATCCGCGCGGCCGCAGGGCCGATCCGCGCGCCATGATGCGCAAGGCGCTGCGCACCGGCGGCACGATGATCGTGCCGCAGTTCCGCTCGCCGCGCATGGTCCATCCGCCGCTGGTGGTGCTGGCCGACATCTCCGGCTCGATGAGCCAGTACACGCGCGTCTTCCTGCATTTCCTGCACGCGCTCGCCGACAAGCGGCGGCGCGTTCACACCTTCGTCTTTGGCACCCGCCTCACCAATATCACCCGCCAGATGCGCCATCGCGATCCCGATGCCGCGCTCGCCGGCAGCGCCAGCGCGGTCAAGGACTGGTCGGGCGGCACGCGGATCGGCGAGACCCTCGCCGAGTTCAACCGCCGGTGGTCGCGCCGCGTGCTCGCCCAGGGCGCCGTCGTGCTGTTGATCACCGACGGCCTGGAACGCGACGACGTCGCCGTGCTTGTCCGCGAGACGGAACGGCTCAAGAAATCCTGCCGCCGGCTGATCTGGCTCAATCCGCTGCTGCGCTTCGAAGGCTTTGAGGCGCGCGCCCGCGGCGTGCGCGCCATGCTGCCGCATGTCGACGAGTTCCGCCCCGTGCACAGCCTCGACGCGCTGGCCGACCTGGTGGCGGCGCTCGGCGAGGCGCGGCAAGCCGACACGGACCCGCGGCGCTGGCTTGGCAAGCAAGCCGCCGCATGACCATATTCGGGACGGCAAAGGAGGCCGCCGCCATGACCGCACCGACCGCGCTCGACGAGGCCCGCGACCCCCTCTTCATCGCCGAGGGCTGGATGGAGGAGGGCAGGGACGTGGCGATCGCCACCGTGATCGAGACCTGGGGCTCGGCGCCGCGGCCGGTCGGCAGCCACTTGGTCATCGACGCCGACGGCAATTTCCACGGCTCCGTGTCGGGCGGCTGCGTCGAGGGCGCCGTCGTCGCCGAGGCGGTCGACGTGATCGGCAGCGGCTCCCCGCGCATGCTGGAGTTCGGCGTCGCCGACGAGACGGCCTGGCAGGTCGGGCTTTCCTGCGGCGGACGCATCAAGGTCTATGTCGAGAAGCTGGGCTGAGCCGGATGGACCCGTTCAGCCTCAGGAAACTCAACCAGGCTCGGCGCCAGCGGCGCGCTGCAATGCTCGTCCTCGACCTCGCCGACGGCCGCGACCGCGTGCTGCTCGAGGGCGAACCCGTGGCGGGCGCGCTCGGCGAAGCGGTCGCCGCTGCCTTCCGCAGTGGCCGCTCGGGCAGCATCGAGGCGGACGGGCGCCGCTTCTTCCTCAACGCCCACCTGCCCGAGCCGCGCCTGGTGGTGATCGGCGCCGTCCATATCAGCCAGGCGCTGGCGCCGATGGCGAGGATCGCCGGGTTCGACCTCGAGATCGTCGATCCGCGCACCGCTTTTGCGACGCCCGATCGCTTTCCCGACATACGCCTCTTCGCCGATTGGCCCGAGGAGGTCCTGCCCGCCCGCCCGCTCGACTCCTATACGGCGCTGGCCGCGCTCACCCACGACCCGAAGATCGACGATTTCGCGCTGAAGGCCGCGTTGGACGCCGGGTGCTTCTACGTTGGCGCCCTGGGCAGCCGGAAGACGCACGCCAAGCGCGTCGAGCGACTGCTTGCGCTCGGCGCTGGCCCCGACCAGGTGTCCCGAATCCATGCGCCGATCGGCCTCGACATCGGCGCCGCCAGCCCCGCCGAGATCGCCGTGGCGGTGCTGGCCGAGATCGTGAAGGCCCTGCGCTCCCGCGGCAGCCGCCGCGCCGCAGCGGGTGAGGCCGCATGAAATTTGGACCTGTCAGCGTGACGGAGGCGGCCGGCGCCGTGCTCGCCCACGCCGTGGAGGCCGGCGGCCGCCGCTGGCGAAAGGCCTCGGTGCTGAGCGAAGACGACGTCGCGGCGCTGCGCGAAGCCGGCGTCGAAACGGTGGTGGCTGCGGCGCTCGAGGCCGGCGACGTCGCCGAGGACGAAGCGGCCCGCCGTGTGGCTAGCCTGTTGACTGTCGACAATATCGAGGTCAAGCCCGCCGCGACCGGTCGCGTCAACCTCCATGCCCGGTCGGCAGGCGTGTTTACTGTCGACAAAAGACTGATCGACGAGATCAATTCCGTCGACCCTTCCGTCACCTTGGCGACGGTGGCACCGTTCGCCGCCGTCGAGCGCGGCCGCATGGTGGCGACGGTCAAGATCATCCCCTTCGCCGTCCCTGGCGGGGTGCTCGACCGCGTCGAGGCCATCGCCGCAGGGCGGCCGGCCTTCGCTGTCCACCCTTACCGCTCGCTCGCCGTCGGCCTCGTGCAGACGGCGCTGTCCGGCACCAAGGCGAGCGTTCTCGACAAGACGGCGCGGGTCACCGAAGCGCGGCTGCGCCGTTCCGGCAGCGCGCTTTCAGGGGAGCTGCGGACGCCGCACGACAGCGCGGCGGTGGCCGCGGCGATCCGCGCGATGGCGGCCGACAGCGACATGGTCGTCGTGTTCGGGGCCTCGGCGATGAGCGATCCGGCCGACGTGGTGCCGGCGGCGATCGAGAGAGCCGGCGGCACGGTCCTGCGGAGCGGCATGCCGGTCGATCCCGGCAACCTGATCGTCGTCGGCGAGCTCGACGGCAAGCCGGTGCTCGGCGCGCCTGGTTGCGCCCGGAGCCCCAAGGAGAATGGCTTCGACTGGGTGCTCGACCGGCTGGCGGCCGGCATCCCGGTCGGCGATGCCGACATCGCCGGCATGGGGGTCGGCGGGCTGCTGATGGAGATCCCGACCCGGCCCCAGCCGCGCGAAACGGCCCGCCCGGCGCGCGAAGCCCGCCCGCTTCCCGTCCATGCTGTGGTGCTGGCGGCCGGCCGCTCCAGCCGCATGGGCGGACCCAACAAGCTGCTGGCGCTGTTCGGCGGCGAGCCGCTGATCCGTCGCACCGTCGCCCGCGTGCTGGCAAGCCGGGCTGCAGGCACGGTGGTCGTCACCGGCCACCAGGCCGATCGCATCGGCGCTGCGCTGTTCGGCCTCGATCTGCAGACTGTCGTCAATCCGGACTTCGCCAGCGGCCTCGCCAGCTCGCTCAAGGCGGGCATCGCAAGGCTGCCCGACGAGGCGGCCGGCGCCCTGGTGGTGCTGGGCGACATGCCTGCCGTTGAGGCAGACGACCTCGACCGCCTGCTCGCGGCCTTCGACAAGGCCGGCGGGCGGGCCATCGTGCGCGCCACCCATGACGGTCGGCGTGGCAACCCGGTGGTGCTGCCGCGCTCGGCCTTTGCCGCGGTGGCGCGCCTGGAAGGCGACACCGGCGCCCGCCATCTGGTCGAGGCGGGCGAAGTTCCGGTCGTCGACGTTGAGATCGGCGCCGGCGCCGCGCTCGACGTGGACACGCCCGAGGCGGTGAGGCTGGCCGGCGGCGCGCTGCAGGACTGACGCACCATGCGGCGCCTGCTCCTTGCGCTTCCCGTGCTGCTCGCCGTCTTCCCCGCCGGCGCGCTGACGCTGGGCGCCGAGAAGGACAGGCTGTTCGCCTATCCCGGCATCCTCGCCTCCGAGGATGGCGGCGACTTCCTGGTCGTCGACTATGACGACCGGCGCGACATCGACCGGCGCGACGAGGTGCCCGAGAGGCGGGTGCGCGCCAAATACGTCTCGCTGGGCGTGCGCCGGCTCCAGCAGGACCTCGTGGTGGACACCGCGGCCGGGCCGGTGCGCCATATCGCGGTCGGCAGGGCGAGCGGGGCCAGCCTGGTCCTGGTCTACGTCCACGGGCAGGGCGGCAGCCGCAAGCAGGGCGTCGACGACTTCACCTTCGGCGGCAACTTCAACCGCGCCAAGAATCTGATTTCTGCCGCCGGCGGGCTCTATCTGTCGCCCGATTTCGACGATTTCGGCGCCGGCGGCGCGCGCCAGGTGGCGGCGCTGATCGCCCACTACGCCGCCGCTTCGCCGGGCGCCCCGGTCTTCGTGGCCTGCGGGTCGATGGGAGGCGGCATCTGCTACGAGCTGGCGCAGGATCCTGCCGTGGCGGCTCGCCTGGGCGGCCTGCTGCTGCTCGGCTCCCACTGGGACGATGCCTTCACCAGGAGCGCAGCCTTTGCGAAGAAGGTGCCGCTCTATCTCGGCCAGGGCAGCCGCGACACGGTTTTCGAGGCAGCGAAGCAGGAGGCGTTCTACCGGTCGATCCGCAAGGCCGCGCCGGGCTATCCCGTCCGCTACGTCCGCTTCGAGGGCGGCACCCATGGCACGCCGATCCGCATGACCGACTGGAAGGAGACCCTCAACTGGATGCTGGCGCGCTGAGCCGCGCCTCAGGGCGGCGTGTCGTAGTCCAGCACCGTCTCCGGGTTGATCTCCCCGTCATAGCTGGCATCGACGTCGTACTTGACCAGCGTGAACGTGCCCTCGCGGAAGATCCAGCGGCCCGAATCCGAGGCGTCGCCGGCGCCGCGCCACTTGTCGTGCGAGTCGATCGACTTGCTCTCCTCCGAGAAGGCCGAGTTCACCAGCTGGTCCGCGGCCGTGTAGCCGACGATGTTCACCGCCTCGACGCGTCCCTCGGGGTCGTCCTTCTCGGTGTGGATGTCGAGCTCGGGCGTGGCGAACTGCAGCTGGGCGAGCCTCCCGTCGCTGTCGAGCAGGTAGTAGACCTCGGTCGTGTTGTAGGCGGCCATGGTGCAGGGGAACGCAAAGAGCCGCGCCCGTCGCTCCGGGTCGCTTTCGCTCTCCGCCTTCAGGCGAAAGAGAAGGACGTGCGAGGCGGGCTCGGCTGCGTTCGGATCGGCATCGGGCTGGAGCGTGTCGCAGATCTGCGAATAGTCGGCCGCGAAGCGCTTCCTTGCCGCATCGAGCTCGGCGTCGCGCGACGGCGGCGTGCGGCCTTCGCCGCAATCGGCCGGCAGCGCGTCGGCAAGGTTGCCCTCGGCCGGCTTCAGCGTTCCCTTTTCGAGCTGCAGCGGCCGGAAATCGCCGTCCTGGATCTGCGGATTTGCAAGCCGCGCGGCGTAGCATCCGGCAAACAGCTGGGCGCTGCCATCGTTCGCCGTGGCGCGGATCGCCACCGGCACCGAATAAAAGACGCTGCCGGCCGCCCCTTCCTCGGCGATGCCGCCCGTCTCGACGTCGACGCGGGCGGTGTCCTTGTAGCCGTCGGCGAACCGCGCCAAGTCGCTCGCCGGCTTCGTCTCGCCGAAATAGGACCAGGCGCGGGCATATTCCCTACGGTTGACGGCATTGTAGAGCGAGCGCACCAGCTCGGCGGCGTCGGAGCGGTTGTCGAGGTAAGGCGGCGGCGCCGCCTCCTGAGCGGCCGCCGGCAGGGCGGCCAGCGCGAAAAAAGCGGCGATGCGGGCGGCAGGGGGCATGGCGAATCTCCGGTCGCCCCTGACCCTGGGCGAGGAATGCGGCACCCTCGCGACGCCCGCCGCGCCCCGTTCAACGCTCCGCCATCTCGCGGGCGATGCGTGGAAAATCCGCCGGCCTGACGCCCAGCCCCATGCGTTCGGCGGGGCTCATCGCCTCGAGCAACGCCATGGCGGCTCGAAGCCGCTGCACATCGACAGGCCGTGGGCGAACGAAGAATTCGGTGAAGAAACCCATGTCCGGGACCCCTCTTTGAGTCCTCCCGCGCCCACACGACCAGCGGATTCGGGCATTTTTGTGCACTGCAGCATCGGCGGGCAGCAATTCGTGATGACGCTACTCGGTGCGTGCCTTCAGCCAGCGCAGCACCAGCGTCTCCTCGGCATCCAGGCCGGCAACCGGCTTGCGCATGCCGCGCTTTGCCGCCGCCAGCTCGGCGGCCAACGTGCCGCCCGACCACGAATCCAGCACCGCCGGATGGATGTAGCAGCTTCGGCAGACGGCCCGCGTATTGCCAAGCCGGTGGGCGACCCGGTCGATCACCTCGTTCATCGTCAGTCGCATCTCGCGCTTGGTCTCGGGCAGCGGCATGCCGGCAAACAGCGAGGCGGCGCTGATCGTCCCGCCCCAGGTTCGGAAGTGCTTGGAGGAGAAGGCCGCGCCCGTCGCTTGGCGGATATAGTCGTTGACGTCCTGCGAGCGGAGCGCGCGCTGTTCGCGGCCGTCGTCGAGATATTGGAAAAGGTGCTGCCCGGGAAGGTCCTGCGCGCCGCGCACGATCCGCGCGATGCGACGGTCGGTGAGCTTCAGCTGCCACTCCTTGCCCGACTTGCCCTTGAAGGAGAAGCGAAGGGTCGAACCGCTGACCTCGACATGGCGGTCGCGCAAGGTGGTGAGGCCGAAGCTCTTGTTGTCGCGTGCATAAGCGGCATTGCCGACCCGGATCATCGTGTTGTCGAGAAGCCAGACAACCGACGCGACTACCCGCTCGCGTGGCAGCCCGCGGCGCGACAGATCCGCCTCGATCGTCTGTCGCAGGCTTGGCAGCGCCTCGGCGAAGGCGACCAGGCTCGAATACTTGACCTCGTCGCGGCAGGCCGACCAGCGGGAGTGATACCGGTACTGCTTGCGGCCCTTGATGTCTCGCCCGGTCGCCTGCAGGTGGCCATCGGGCTCGGCCGAGATCCAGACGTCGGTCCAGGCGGGAGGGATGGCAAGCGCACGGATCCGCTGGATCGTCGGCCCTTCCTTGAGGCGACTGCCGTCGGGACGAAGGTAGTAGAAGCGTTTGGGCGGCCCCTTGCGGCGTATGCCCGGCAGTTCGTCGGTCGTGTGGATCAGCGATGCGCTCTCAGCCGAATCCTGGGGCAAGGGAAGGACCCGTGTGAGAGCCTGGGGAGTGTCGAGCACCGCGGGTCTCCGGCGTGATTGAATTCTCGCCGGGAGTAACCTTCTGCCAAACACTTGGTTCCTAGGGCTTATGCGGAGCCGCTGTCGCTGTCGTCGTCGCGCTGGCCGGACTGACTCGACGCGCCATGATCGACGACGCCGAAGTCCTGCGACTTGACCCCGGGACCCGCCGACAGAAACCCTTCGGCAGCAAGCCCGCGCCTCAAGAGCTCGCGCACCGCGGCAGCCCGCGACGGCATGCGCTTTTCGAAGCGCCAGTCCTCCACCGCGCCGAGCTCCTCTGCGCTCAGCATGATCTGCAGACGTTCTCCGCGTTCGAGATCCGACATCGAAACCCCCAAATGAGTAACCAGCACACTCGGTGTAAAATTAGTGATCGCCGTCCTTTTGTTCCAGTCCTCCTGTGAATTTTTTTGTGCCGCCGGCGTCGATGGCTCATTCGTCCAGTTTGGAGCTGGTGGCGTTGTTAGCTAACTTGTTGTTTGTACTGGAGAATCTTTAACGGAGGGCCTTGCCGTCGCCATAATTTCGGATAAGTATGGATTGTTCAGCCGCAGCTGTGAGGAAGGGACTCACGAGGCAGAGAGCCGAGGTGTGTCATGAGACGATTGTTTTCCAGCCAGATGCGAGACGATCTTGCCCAGTCGTTCCACGAAGAGTTTTCCCGGAACAGGATCATCAACATTTCGATGCTGGCGGAGCAGATCCGCAAGCGCAACGAAGCCGAGAATGTCGCCCTCGAAGACATTTCGGAGTGGCTGCTCCATTTCGCCAAGGGCGCCAATGCGGCCATCGTCTTCGAGGCCGCGCCCGAATAGTTTCCGTCAGTCGCCAGTTTCGTGGCGGGCGGCCTGCCTCGCGGCGTAGAGCGCCACCGCCGCCGCATTCGAGACGTTCAGCGACTTGATCGCGCCCGGCATGTCGAGACGGGCGAGCGACGACACGGTCTCGCGCGTCTTGTGGCGCAGGCCCTTTCCCTCGGCGCCGAGCACCAGCGCCGTCCGGCCGCCGCCCGCCAGCGCCTCCTCCAGGGTGGCGGCACCTTCCGAATCCAGGCCGATGGAGCGGAAGCCCGCCTCGTGCAGGGTCTCCAGCGCGACGGCGAGATTTCCTACCTCGATCAGGTCGACGAGCTCCAGCGCCCCTGACGCGGCCTTGGCGAGCACGCCCGATTCGTGGGCGCTGTGGCGAGACGTCGCGATGACGGCGCCGGCTCCGAAGGCAACTGCCGAGCGCAGAATCGCCCCGACATTGTGCGGGTCCGTGACCTGGTCGAGCACCAGCACGAGTCTCTCCTCGCCGAGCGCGTCGAGCCGCTTGGGTCGCAGTGGCTCCGCCTCCAGGAGCACGCCCTGGTGAACGGCTTCGCTGCCCAGCAAGCGGTCGATGGCACGCGGCTCCACCTGCTCGACCGGGAAGGCGAGCTTGTGCGCTTCGCCGATACCCAGGCGCTCCAGGGCATTGCGCGTTGCCAGCAGGCGGCGGATCGTGCGACGCGGGTTGTCGATGGCCGCCCGCACCGTGTGCAGGCCGTAAAGCCTGACGAGCCCGTCGGTCGGCGCCTGTCCAGGCGTCGCCGGCCGGCGCGGACTCGGATGCGGGCCACCGCCGCGCTTGTCGTCGCGATGGGCGCGCCGCAGCCGGGCATAATGCGCGTCCTTCGGGGTGCCGGGCTTCCTGTCGTCGGTCATGTCGCTTCTATAACGGCAGCCCCGCGCCTTGAACATGGTGCCGCCGCCCGCGCCGCCGCTTTTGCCGCGCCGCCGGCCGGCAAGACCGGTTGACACCATCTGGCCTAGTCGCCATAAGGCGCTTCGCGGATTTCCGGGCGGCTTCCAAAAGCCCAGCGGAAGCGCCGCTGGATGCCACGTCGCCTTCGTTCCGGCTCGCAGTCTGGAGGGGTGCCCGAGTGGTTAAAGGGGACGGACTGTAAATCCGTTGGCTCAGCCTACGTTGGTTCGAATCCAACCCCCTCCACCATTGCCGGCCCGGAAGCGTCGAGACGCGGGTATAGCTCAATGGTAGAGCAGCAGCCTTCCAAGCTGAATATGCGGGTTCGATTCCCGCTACCCGCTCCAGTCGCCGGCCGTTGCGGGCCGGCCCCCGAGTTCCTATATGCGGCTCAACGAAGCGGCAGCCGCGACACGGCGCGGTGGCGCCGGCCGAAGGCCCTTGTGTTTTCCGCCTGCAATCGCTATCGCCCCCGCATTCCGTTTCCATCCCGAAAAAAGCGCCAGGAAGACTGACAAATGGCAAAAGGTAAATTCGAGCGCACGAAGCCTCATGTGAACATTGGGACGATTGGCCATGTTGATCATGGCAAGACGTCTTTGACGGCGGCGATCACCAAGTATTTCGGCGAGTACAAGGCGTATGACCAGA
>JBEVJK010000121.1:0-13897 GCA_040510195.1 Mesorhizobium sp.
GAACAGGCCGCCATGCTTGACGTTGCCGGCGATCTGGATCGGGATGGTCCCGCGCGACCGGCCGAGCCCGAAATCCTTGTAGAAGGCGCCGCCTCTGTCGAGGATCACCGGCACCGAGGCCAGGCTGATCACGGTGTTGATCACCGTCGGCTTGCCGAACAGGCCCTTGTGCGCCGGCAGCGGCGGCTTGGCGCGCACCAGCCCGCGCTTGCCTTCGAGAGACTCCAGCAGCGAAGTCTCTTCGCCGCACACAGAGGCGCCGGCGCCGACCCTGACCTCCATGTCGAAGGCATGCCGGGAGCCAAGCACGCTGGCGCCCAGCACGCCGGCGCGCCGCGCCACCGCGATCGCCGCGTTCATCGTCGCCGCGGCATGCGGATATTCGGAGCGGATGTAGATGTAGCCCTTGGTGGCGCCCACCGCGATGCCGGCGATCGCCATGCCCTCGATGAGCACGAAGGGGTCGCCTTCCATGATCATGCGGTCGGCGAAGGTGCCGGAATCGCCCTCGTCGGCGTTGCAGACGATATACTTCTGACCGGCCGGCGTATCGAGCACCGTCTTCCACTTGATGCCGGTCGGGAAGCCGGCGCCGCCGCGGCCCCTGAGCCCGGATTCGGTCACCTCTTTCACGATGTCGGCCGGCGCCATCGTCACCGCCTTTTCCAGCCCGTTGAGCCCGTCATGGGCGCGGTAGTCGTCGAGCGACACCGGGTCGGTGATGCCGCAGCGCTGGAAGGTCAGGCGCGTCTGCCTGGCCAGGAAGGGGATGTCCTCCGGCCGGCCGAGCGCCAGCGGGTGCGCCTGGCCGTCGAGGAAACCCGCCTCGAACAGGCTGCCGACGTCGGCGGCCGCCACCGGGCCATAGGCCAGGCGGCCTTGCGGTGTCTCCACCTCGACCATCGGCTCCAGCCAGTAGAGCCCGCGCGAGCCGTTGCGAACGATCCTGACGGCCGCGCCGCGCGCCGCCGCCTCGCGCTCGACGGCCCGGCAGACCGCTTCGGCGCCGAGTGCCAGCGCGCCGGAGTCGCAAGGCACGTAGACCGTCGTCGTCATGCCTTCACCCTTTCGGCGATCTGCTCGATCTTGGCCTCGTCGAGCCGGCCGATCACGTCGCCGTCGAGCATGGCCGAAGGCGCGCAGGCGCACAGCCCCAGGCAATAGACCGGCTCCAGCGTCACCGAGCCGTCCTTCGCCGTCTCGTGGAAGCCGATGCCTAGCTGCTGCATGAGCCGCGCCGTGGTGTGGTCCGAACCCATCGACTGGCAGGCTTCGGCACGGCAGACCTTGAGCACATGGCGGCCCGCCGGATGCTTGCGATAATCGTGGTAGAACGAGAAAACGCCGTAGACTTCGGCGCGCGACAGATTGAGCGCCTCGGCGACGATCGGCAGCGCTTCTTCCGGCACGTAGCCGAACTCTTCCTGAAGGCCGTGCAGGATCGGCAGCAGCGGCCCTTCCAGCCCCTTCAGCCCGTCGACGATGGCCGTCGTCCGCGACGCCATCTGGGTACCTGCTGGCTGCATCGTCATGCAGCGCCCTCCCTGGTGCGCGCGGCTTTCGCGCTAAGCCCTTATCGAAGCGGAGAAATACGGCGAAATCAATAAAGCTGATCCGTCGTTTGATAGGAATTTTCTATCAATAGCCTCCCGCGGCGATCATTTACGCGCGACGAGCGCGGTCGAAATCGCTCACCAGCGGCATCGCCTCGTCGGAAAACGCCGAGCCCGCCTTGGTTGGCCCACCATGTGTGCTAACATGTGTACAAATCACTACAGGAGCGATTCGATGACCGCGTCCACCACCACCACCACCATCTCGATCCGCATCAGCTCGGACCTGAAGGACAAGCTCGACAGGTTGGCCAAGGGCACCCAGCGAAGCAACTCCTTCCTCGCCGCCCGGGCCATCGAGACCTATGTGGACCGCGAGCTCGAGATCGTCGAGGGCATCCTGCGCGGCATCGAGGACGTCAAGGCGGGCCGCGTCGTGCCGCATGAAGAGGTGATGGCCGAGGCGCGCCGGATGATCGGCGAGGTCGAGAAGCAGCGCAAGAAGACCGCCAGGGGATGAGACCGGTCATCTGGTCCGACGGAGCGCAGCAGGACTATTTCGACATCCTCCGATTCCTTGCTGCCGACAACCCGGCCTCGGCCTACAGGGTCGTAGACGTCATCGAGGCGACTGGCGAACGCCTCGGACAATTCGCCACCGGCCGCGCCGGCCGCGTCTCCGGCACCTATGAGAAGCCCGTCCCGCGCTTGCCCTACGTCATCGTCTATTCCCTCGTGCTCGACCAGGGCCAGGAAACCGTCTTCGTCCTGCGCGTCATCCACGCCGCGCGCGACTGGCCGCCCGAGAGCGGGCCGGAGTGACCCCTCGCTACCCCGAACGCCTGCGGCTGAAATCCTCCGCCAGCGCCATCGCCTCGTCGAGCAGTGCCGCGACCAGCGGCGTGTGCGGCTCGCGCCGCGCCGCGACCAGGCCGACCAGGTGGCTGGCGTCGGGCTCGACGATGGGGATTGCCCGGATCGGCTCGTCGAAGCCGAACGTCTCGGCCAGGTTGAGCGGCATGATCGACGCCCATTTGCCAGTCCGGATATGCGAGAAGAGCACGATCATCGAGTTGGATTCGAGCGTCGGGCGCACCTCGATGCCGGCTTCCGCCAGATGCTGGTCGATGATGCGGCGGTTCTGCATGTCGGGCGTCAAGAGGCAGAGCGGCAGCTGGGCGAGGTCGGCCCAGCGCACTGCCTTGCGCTCGGCGAGCGGACTGCCGGCGGCGATGATCAGCTGGTAGCGCTCCGAATAGAGCGGCACGCTGGTCACCCGGCCGAGCGGCTCGTGGTCGAGATAGGTGATGCCGGCGTCGATGTCGAAATTGCCGAGCAGCGACAGCACCTCGATCGAGGTGCGCGACAGCACCGAGAAGGTCACCCCGGGGTGCTTCTCGCGGAACGGCGTGGTCAGCCGCGCCACCATGGCCAGCGCCGTCGGGATGGCGGCGATGCGGATGCGCCCGGAAAGGCCGTGCCGGGCAGCCCGCATCTCCTCGCGCATGCTGCGTGCGTCGCCGGCGATGCGGCGCGCCCAGGCGAGCACCTGCTCGCCCTCAGGCGTCAGCCCCTGGAAGCGCGAGCCGCGCAGCACCAGCATCACGCCGAGCTGGTCCTCCAGCTGCTTGATGGCCGCCGAAAGCGTCGGCTGCGTCACGCCGAGCGTCTCGGCGGCGCGGCCGAAATGCCGTTCCTTGGCGAGCGCGATGAAGTATTCGAGCTTGTCGAGCATGGTAGCGGCCCTGTCGGGGCCAGACCTGCCCATGCGCCCCGCCTGCCGCCTACGCTCCTCGGTTTGGCCGGGCGATGCAAGCGGGACCGTCGGTTTGCCGGCTGCCTGATCGGCGGCGGTCGGGATAGGATGGGTTCCGCTGCCGATCTCTCGCTGATTCGAGGAGTCTCCCGATGATGGCATGGTTCCGAGCGCTGCTTCCCCGGGAGGAACGCTTCTTCGACCTGTTCGAGGCGCATTCGAAGATCCTGGTCGAGGGGGCCGCCGCCCTGCAGCAGCTTCTCGACGGCGGCCCCGACATCGCCCGTCACGGCCGCACCATCGTCGAGCTCGAGCACCGCGCCGACGACATCGCCCGCGAAGTCCTGCTGGCCGTCCATCGCAGCTTCATCACGCCTTTCGACCGCAGCGACATCCAGGACCTGATCCAGTCGATGGACGATGCCATCGACATGATGAACAAGACCGTCAAGACCGTCGCCTTGTTCGAGCAGACGACCTTCGAGCCGGGGATGCGCGAGATGGGCGATGTCATCGCCGAGGCGGCGCGCCTCGTCGCCGAGGCCGTCCCGCTGCTGGCCAGGCCGGGCGCCAACTCGGCCCGCCTCCAGCAGATCGCAGGCGAGGTGATGCGGGTCGAGGGGCGCGCCGACGAGCTGCACGAGGCGGGCCTGAAGGAGCTATTCCGCCGCCACGGCCACGCCGACCCGATGTCCTTCATGATCGGCAGCCAGCTCTATGGCGAGCTCGAAAAGGTCGTCGACCGGTTCGAGGACGTCGCCAACGAGATCAGCGGCATCGTCGTCGAAAACGTCTGATGGACGCCGCGCTCGCCTTTCCCGTCCTCGTCGCCCTCATTGCCGTGGCGCTGTTCTTCGATTTCCTCAACGGCCTTCATGACGCTGCCAACTCGATCGCCACCATCGTCTCGACCCGCGTGCTGAGGCCGCAATATGCCGTCCTCTGGGCCGCCTTCTTCAACTTCATCGCCTTCCTGTTCTTCGGGCTGCATGTCGCCGAGACGCTCGGGCGCGGCATCATCGACGTGCTGGTGGTCGACCCTCGCGTCATCTTTGGCGCGCTGACCGGCGCCATCGTCTGGAACATCGTGACCTGGGCCTATGGCATCCCGTCGAGCAGCTCGCATGCGCTGATCGGCGGCCTCGTGGGCGGTGGCGTCGCCAAGGCGGGCACCGGCGCCATCGTCTGGGCCGGGCTCCTGAAGACGGCGGCGGCGATCGTGCTCTCGCCGCTGTCGGGCTTCGTGCTCGCCCTCGTCCTGGTGCTGATCGTCTCCTGGGTCTTCGTCAAGGCGACGCCCTTCGCGGTAGACTCGACGTTCCGCACGCTGCAGTTCGTCTCCGCCGCGCTTTACTCCCTGGGCCATGGCGGCAACGACGCGCAGAAGACCATGGGCATCATCGCCGTCCTGCTGTTCTCGCAGGGGCATCTGGGCGACGAGTTCTACGTGCCGTTCTGGGTCGTGCTTTCCTGCCAGGCGGCGCTCGCCATCGGCACGCTGTTCGGCGGCTGGCGCATCGTCCACACGATGGGGTCGAGGATCACCCGCCTGAACCCCATGCAGGGCTTCTGCGCCGAGACCGGGGGCGCCATCACGCTCTTCGCTGCCACCTGGCTCGGCATCCCGGTCTCCACCACCCACACCATCACCGGCGCCATCATCGGCGTCGGCGCCGCCCGCCGCGCGACGGCGGTGCGCTGGGGCATCGCCGGCAACATCGTCTTCGCCTGGATCGTCACGCTCCCGGCGGCCGGCCTCATCGCCGCGCTGGCTTACGCGGCGGTCGGGCTGTTCGTTTGAGCAGCGTGATCCCGGCCGGACGTGGGGGTAGGAGGCCCGCGCCGTTCAGCGCGCACGCCTCCAGGGCGATGTTGTCTGCAACCCTCATCCCCGGCACCCTCGCCAGCGGGCAATTGTCCGGCCAGCTGCTTGTCTCACCGACGTGGTGCCGGAGCAGTCGGTGGACAGGGCGCGTTGGGCGTATCCGTGTGAACAGTAAATTGCCCCCGGGGAATCATTGGTCCTAAACCAGGGATTGGTCAACAAAGGCCAATGCGCCTAGAGGATGTAGGATCAACGGTGCTAGGGTCAACCAGAAGGATGTTCCTCTCTTGCCTGGCCGCTTTCTGAAGCGCTGGGCAGCATGGTTCGGCTTTGCGTCAGTTCCGGCACCTATCTGGAATGGTCGGTCACGGACCTCGGCAGGCTCTTTTTGCCCCCTGTGATGGCCTGGCAGTTCAAGCCATACTTCGAGCATCAACACTGCGTTGCGTTCGCCACGTGGGCCTTTCTCTCGGAGGAATGGTCCGATCGGCTTCGGTTCCGGTTTGAAGACCCTTCCGAAGATGCTTGGTCGAGCGGACCTCATCTTTGGATCGTTGACGTTGTGGCACCGCAGCTCGGCGCGCTTGTCGCACGCGATTTGCGGCGATCGGTCTTTAGGCATCACGCAGAGCAGGCGTTTGCGCTGCGGCGGGACGGATTCGGACATGTTAGGCGGGTCGCTCGCTGGGCTCCGGCGTGGCAGTGCGAGCAGAGCGAACGATGCAAGGCGCGTTGACGCGAAGGAAGCGTCGCCCCGCCTCTCCCCCAATCCCATCCCTCAGCGCTCTCCAAAACTGTCCTGCAGCGCTTTCAGGATGGGCTCGAAGAAGTACGAGATGAGCCGCCGCTCGCCGGTGACGACGTCGATGGTCGCCGTCATGCCGGGCGTGAAAGCGAGGTCGCCCGCCTCGAATTGGATGCCGTTGCGGTCGGGCCGGACGCGGACGGCATAGACGAGGTCGCCGGTCAGGGGATTGGCGCGGGCATCGGCCCCGACCCCGGTGACCCGGCCGCGCACGATGCCGTAGCGCTCGGCCGGGAAGGCATCGAACTTGATGTGGGTGCGCTGGCCGGCGCGCAGGAAGCCGATGTCCCGGTTGTCGAACAGCCCCTCGATCTCGATCGGGCCGTCGCTGGGGACGATCGACATCAGCAGGTCGCCGGCGCTCACATAGCCGCCGCGCGTGAACACCCGCAGGTCCTCGACCTTGCCGGCAATGGGCGCGCGGATGGAAAGGTCGGCCAGCCGTCGCTCCGCTGCCTTGAGCGCGGCCTTTAGCCCGTCGAGCGCGATGCCGGCATCGCTCGCCTGCTTGCGATGCGCCGCGATTGCCGCCGAGACGACGCCGGCTCGCTGCCTGAGCAGCGAGTCGCCGGCGGCTGCCAGGCTCGCCAGCTCGCGCTCGGCGATCGCCACGTCGGCATCCGCCGCCTTCGTCTCGCGCAGCCGGTCGAGGAAGTCGGATTCGCTGATCGTCCCGCCCTTGCGCAGCGCCTCGGCGGAGCGGAAGCGACGGCTCGCAATGTCGCCGTCGACGCGCGACCGTTCGAGCCGGGCCTGCTGGGCGTCCCGGCTGCGCGCGATGCGGGTCGTCTCGGCGTCGAGCTGTGCCACCTGGTCCCTGAGCGCCGTCAGCTCCGCCGCCAGCCGGGCCTCCGCTTCGGCCGCCCGCGGTCCGCTCCCTCTCGCCCCTGACCGCATCGCCGACCTCCCGAGCCCGACGAACGCCTTGTCCGCCGGGTCGGAACCTGTCAGCGCCTCGACCTTGGCGGCGGCATTGGCCGCCTCCAGCGTCTGTCGCTCGATCTCGGCCGCCAGCCGCTTGATGTCGGCCGCCGCTTGGGTGGTGTCCATCTCGACCAGCAGGTCGCCGGCTGCCACGCGCCGGCCCTCGACGACATGGATGCCGACGATGCGGCCGTCGGCCTGCGGCTGGACCGGCTGTGTCCGCGAGGCCGCGATCACCTTGCCCTGGCCGCGCGCCACGATCTCGGTCCGGGCCACCGCGCTGCCGGCGACGACGGCGGCGAGCAGCGCGATCATCGACCAGGACGTCAGCCTGATCGTCGGCGAAACGGCGGCCGGCAACTCGCTCACGCCGGGATCGCCTCCGGCAGCGGTCGGCCGATCAGCTCGTGGAAGTCGATGCGACGCGTGCCGGAACCGAGCAGCCGCGGATTGTGCGAAATCACGATCAGCGTCCGGCTCCGGCCGATCTCGTGCAGCGTGTCGACGACGATCGCCGCCGAGGCTTCGTCCAGCGCGCTGGTCGGCTCGTCGAGGATGAGCACATGGTGGTCGGCGATGAGCGTACGGGCGAGCGCCACCCGCTGCCGCTGTCCGCCGGAAAGCCGGTCGCCATGCTCGCCGACATCGGCGTCGACGCCGCCGGGCAGCTCGTAGACGAAGAGGTCGGCGCCGCTCGCCGTCAGCGCGGCTTCGATCTCGGCCGGGCCGGCATCGGCCCGCCCCATCAAGAGGTTCTCGCGGATCGTGCCCGAAAAGAGCCGCGGCTCCTGCGGCAGGTAGCCGATGGCGCGGCGCACGCTGCGCGGATCGAAGGCGGCGATGTCGCGTCCATTGGCCAGGATCCGTCCGCCCTGCGGCTGGTAGAGCCCTGCCAGCAGCCGCGCCAGCGTCGACTTCCCGCAGCCGGACTGGCCGACGATCAGGGTTGGCCTGCCGGCCGGGAAGGCGAGGCTCAGCGCCTCGAGGAGCGGCCGCTCCTCGTCATAGCGGAAGCTCACCGCCTCGAGCTCCAGTCCGACCGGCCCGGCCAGGCGGAGCGGCGGCTTTGCCGCCTCGCTCTCGCCCTTCATGTTCAGGAAGTCGCCGAGCCGCAGCCGGGCGATCTTCAGAGCCTGCCACTCCTCCCAGATCCTCGACAGCGACAGCACCGGCCCGGCCACCTTGTCGGCGAGCAAATGGAACGCGATGAGCTCGCCGAGCGTCAGCTCGTTGGAAAACACCAGCTGCGAGCCCAGGAAGATGATGACGATCACCGATCCGTTGGCGAGGATGTGGTCGACGACGCCGGCCGCGATCTTGACCCGGGTCACCCGGAAGCTGGCCGACAGGCTGCCGGCCAGCGTCTGCTGGAAGCGGGCGGCCTGCAGGTCCTCCGCCGCAAGCGCCTTCACCGTCATCGCGTTGCCGAAGGCTTCGACGAGCCGCGACTGGTGGCGCGAATTGGCCGCGAAGGAGTCCTGCAGCCGCTTGCGCAGCAGCGGTCCGACGATCCCCGAGGCAGCGATCTGCAGCGGCAGGATGATCATCACCACGACGGTCAGGAGCGGGCTGATCGCGATCAGCGCCCCGACATAGACGGCCGCGAACAACGCGTCGAGCGCGATCCCCGAGACGCTGCCCGTCAGGAAGCCCCGGACCGTGTGCATCTCGCCGATGCGGGCCAGCGTCTCGCCGATCTGCCAGCGCTGCAGGGTGGCGAGCGGCAGGTCGAGGATGTGCCGGAAGATGCGCCCGCCGAGCTCGGCCGTCAGCCGCACGGCCATGTGGTTGCCGAGATAGGAGACGAGCGCGTCGAAGGCGGCCGAGAAGGCCGTCGAGAAAAGCAGCACGACCAGGATCAGCACCAGGCTGGCCTCGCGCTGGAAGGGCAGCACCCGATCGATGAGCGCCTGGAAGACGAAGGGTTGCACGAGCCCGAGCAGCCGCATCACGGCCGACACCACCATGATCTCGACGACCATCGGCGTATAGCGAGACGTGGATTGCGTGAACCAGCTGAGCGGCGCCGGTCGGTCGCCGGGAGGTGTCAAAGCAGGATACCCAAGGCAAAGGAACGCGTTATCTCAATGCCGCTGACCATGGCCAATCCGGCGCTCGAAGAAAAGCCGGCAACAGCGGCTTGCGGCCGATTGTACGAAGGATTCCTGCCGGTAGCGTACGCTCCGGGCGTTTACAGACCGCCGCGGCGGCTTCAAGTGTATGAAGCGCGCTGGCAACTACAAGTAGATTCTAATCTGAGGGGTCAGCGCCGGCGGGAGGCGGCAAGATCGACACTGGGTCGAGATGCCGCCTTCCGAATCGAAACCACGACCATCGAAGGAAGTGAACAATGATGAACGACGAATCGCCCTACGGCATAAGCGCGAACTTTCCTGGCGGAGTTCCAAACAGAGGCACGCCGATCCTCGGATACTCGAAACGCATAGAGCCGACTAGGGTACCCGACCCAAGCCTGCAGAGAAGGTTGGATGAATTGAAAAACTTTCAGCAGATGATCATCAAGAAAATCGGCTAGGCCTGATCCGTCGGCGGCGCCGTCGACCGTCGACGGCACACCCAAAATATGTATATACATATTCCGGCTATTCGGCGGATTTGGTCGTCGGCACCGTGCTGGTGACGGTCTGATCGAGGCCGGGAGCGTCGCCGGCCAGGCTCGCCAGGCCGGCGAAGCGTGCCGGAAGCGCCGCCACATAGGCCGAGACGCGCTCCAAAACGGTCGCTTCGCGGCCTGTTTCGAACGCTTCGCCGGCCCTTTCCGCGGCGCCGCGGCCGGGGTAGCGCTCGCCGCCGGCATAGAAGGCGGCGGCCAGCGCCAGCACCGCCGGGGCTCGGGCGACCGGCGCATAGGCCAGCGCCACCGGCCCGGCCAGCCCGTCGGCGCGAGCGATCGGCACCGGCACCTTGCCGATCGTCTCCAACGGCACGTCGATCAGCCCGCCGAACGGCCAGGCCTGCGCCAGCTCCGCCGGCGTCAGCGCGGCCACGTTGACGTCGATGTCGGTGGGCGTGCCGGCGATGCGGATCGGGCAGCGCCTGTCGTTGCAATTGGCCTGCGAGGAGAACTGCCAGAGCGCGAAGCTCTCCCAGTTGCCCTTGGGAAAATGCATGCCGATCTCCGGCTTGTAGCGGGCGTACCAGAGCGGCAGGCGCGACAGGAGCGGATACTTGTCGCGGTTGGCGGCGATGAACTCGGCCGTCGTCCCGTTGGTGTAGAGCACCGGGAAGCGGCCGAGCCGGCGCTGGATATGGCGGGCGAACTCCTCCGCATCGGTCAGCGACATCCACTGGCTGGGGTCGTTCTCCTCGATGTCGATCGCCACCAGCTCGTCGGGCTGCGGTTCGGCGAAGTCGATGAAATTGTTGGCCTGGTCGATCGGGTTGCCGGGCCGGCCGAGATGGTAGGCGCCCCATTTGAGCCCCAGCGACTTGGCCATGGCGCGCCTCGTCTGAAAGAGCTCGCGCGCCACCGCGTGCCGCTTGAACAGCGCCTTGCAGAGCTTGACCTCCGTCTCGTCGCCCGAGCATGCATAGGGCGGCGCGAACCCGTCAGAGGCCTTGTTGATGAAGCCTGCCACGCGCTTGTCGGTGGCCAGCTTCTCCCACTGGATCGGATTGTATTCGTAGGCGTCGAGCACCAGCGCGCGGTCGCGGCGCAGCCAGGGCCGCGAGAAGTCGGACGCCGCAGCCGGCCCGGCGGCGACCATGCCGGCAAGGACGAGAAGCAAAAGCCGTGAGACAAGGGCCGGGGTTGGCACGGGCAACGAACTCCGCCGGGTCGAGCTGTCATCCTGCAGGATCGTGGTTAACGTTTTCCTTTCTTAGGAGCGCCCGACGCAACCCCGGGAAAGGCCTCTGTTGGGCGTAGGTCGGGGCATACGATCGGACTAAGGTCCGTGTTCTGCCGCCCGCCGATCTGCTTGATTGCGGCCTCGACCAAGCTCGGCCCGCCGCACCAGAACACCTCTCCGCGGCGGGCATTTTCTTTCCCCCTCCTGCCGCCTTCCCGTCTCCCGCAACCGGCGATTTTCGCCTTGCATTGTCCGCCGCCGGACGGCATCACGTCTACGCAAACAGCGAGGCGGATTGCGGATGTACACGGCGCCCGTCGATGAAATCACCTTCACACTGAAGCACGTCGCCGGCCTGGCCGCCGAGCTCGACGCCGGCACCTTCGGCGAGCTGAGCGAGGACCTGGTCGACGCCATCCTGGTCGAGGCCGGCCGCTTCGCCGGCGAGGAGGTGGCGCCGCTGGCCGCGGCAGGCGACCGCGAGGGCGCGGTGCTCGACGGCGGGCAGGTGACGATGCCGCGCGGCTGGAGGGAACTCTATCACCGCTGGCGCGCGGCCGGCTGGAACGGCCTTTCCGCGCCCGCCGCCTATGGCGGCCAGGCGCTGCCGACCATGCTTTCTGTGGCGGCGATCGAGATGTGGAACGGCGGCTCCATGGCCTTCGGCATCGGGCCGACGCTCACCATGGGCGCGGTGGAGACGATCGAGCGCCACGCCGACGAGGCCCTCAAGGAGCGCTATCTCGCGAAGCTGGTGTCCGGCGAATGGATGGGCACCATGAACCTCACCGAGCCGCAGGCCGGCTCGGACCTCGGCGCGCTGAGGTGCCGAGCCGAGCCGGCCGGCGACGGCACCTATCGCCTGTTCGGCCAGAAGATCTTCATCACCTATGGCGACCACGACCTGACAGACAACATCGTCCACCTGGTGCTGGCCCGCCTGCCGGACGCGCCGCCGGGCACCCGCGGCCTGTCGCTCTTCCTGGTGCCCAAGGTCATCCCTGCGGCCGACGGCGGCGCTGGCCGGCGCAACGACGTCCTCTGCGCCGGCCTGGAGGACAAGCTCGGCATCCACGCCTCGCCCACTTGCACCATGGTCTATGGCGACGGCATCGCGGGCGACCCGCCCGGCGCCTTGGCCTGGCTCGTGGGCGAGCCCAACCGCGGGCTGGCGGCGATGTTCACCATGATGAACAATGCCCGCCTGGCGGTCGGCATGCAGGGCGTGGCGGTGGCCGAGCGCGCCACCCAGCTGGCCTCGGCCTATGCCGCCGAGCGCCGCCAGGGCAGGGCGGAAGGCTATGACGGTCCTGGCATGGCGCCGATCTCTCGCCATCCCGACGTGCAGCGCATGCTTTTGACCATGCGCGCCATGACGGCTGCCGCGCGCGCCATCGCCTATTGCTGCGCCCATGCCATCGACCGCGCGCGGCCGGGCGGCGACGGCACGGCCCACTGGCAGGCGCGCGCCAACCTTCTGACGCCGGTCGCCAAAGCGTTCTCGACGGATGTCGGCGTCGAGGTCGCCTCGCTGGGCATCCAGGTCCATGGCGGCATGGGCTACATCGAGGAAACCGGTGCGGCCCGCCTCTACCGCGACGCCCGCATCGCGCCGATCTACGAGGGCACCAACGGCATCCAGGCGATCGATCTCGTCACCCGCAAGCTGCCGCTCGAGGCAGGCGCACATGTCCACGGTTACATCGCCGAGCTTGGCCGCACGGTGGAAGCGGTCCGCCTGGCCAACCGCCCCGGCTTCGGGCAGACGGCCGAACGCCTCGCTTCGGCGCTGGCCGAGCTGACGCAGGCGACGCACCACTTGCAGGCCTGCCTCGCCGAAGGCCGCAGCGACGCCGCGCTGGCCGGCGCCACGCCCTATCTCAGGCTGTTCGCGCTGGCGGCCGGCGGCGTCTATCTCGCCAAGGCAGCGCTCGCCGATGGCAGCGACCGCCGCACGCCGCTCTGCCGGTTCTTCGCCGAGAACCTCGTCGACGAGACCGCGTCTTTGGCGCGGCGGGTCACCGGCGGCGCCGACAGCCTCGCCTCGGCGGCCGCCGCGCTCATCGCCTGAACACCCTCGCCCGGAGGCCCGCATGACCGATCATGTCCTTGTCGAGCGCCGCGATGCGACCCAGCTCGTCCGCCTGAACCGCCCCGAGAAGAAAAACGCCATCACCCGCGCCATGTACGCGCGCATGGCCGCCGCGCTCGCCGAAGGCGACGCCGACCCGGCGGTGCGCGTCCACGTGATCCTCGGCCTGCCGGGCGCCTTTTCGGCCGGCAACGATCTCTCGGATTTCCTGGCCGTGGCGATGGGCGGCGAGACCGGCAGCGAGGTCTTCGAATTCCTGGCCGCACTCGCCACGACAGCCAAGCCGCTGCTCTCCGGCGCCGACGGCGTGGCGGTCGGCATCGGCACCACGCTGCATTTCCACTGCGACCTCGCCTTCGCCACTCCGCGCACCGTCTTCCACACGCCTTTCGTCGATCTCGGGCTGGTGCCGGAGGCGGGCTCGAGCCTGCTCGCCCCGGCGCTGCTCGGCCGCCAGGCGGCGTTCGCGCTGCTGGCGCTCGGCGAGCCTTTGCCGGCAGAGCGGGCGAGGGATGCCGGGCTGATCCACGCCGTGGTGCCGGAGGAAGGGCTCGAGGAAGCGGTCTTCGAGACGGCCGCCCGCCTCGCCGCCAAGCCGCCCGAGGCGCTGCGCATCGCCCGCGACCTCATGCTGGGCGACCGCCGCGCGGTGCTGGATCGCATCGGGGTGGAGGCGGAGCATTTCCTCGGCCGGCTCGGCTCGGACGAGGCGAAGGCAGCCTTCATGGCCTTCATGCAACGAAAAAAGGCAAGCTGAGCCCGCATTGTTAAGGTCCTGAAACCGCGCAATTCCGGGCTTTCTGGCGATCTAGCTCATACTCGGAGTCATACAAAATGAAAAAGGGGAGCCGAGGCTCCCCTCTCGAAGGTCCTAGGGCATCGGCCTTATTTGCTCGTGCAGTGCCTCGCGTTCCATTCGGCCTCATACTCGTTCGCGAGCTGGTAGTTGAGAATGATTATGCTCGGATCGCGATCGATCGGCGTGATTGCGGGCGTGCGAGATGATGGCTTGCTCAAGAGCTTCACACGACATCACGGCCGGCTTGCCGTCGTCAAACATGCTGCCGATCATGCCGAGGACCATCAGGCCGCCGACGATGTAGAGTAGGGTTTTCATCACAGCACCGTCC
>JBEVJK010000122.1:0-14415 GCA_040510195.1 Mesorhizobium sp.
AACGCTCGCCGAATCGGAGGTCCAGTCGGAGCAGGTCATGCCGGGGAGAACGGTGCCGTCCGCATTCGATCCGGTGAGGATGTCGTGCTCGACCGGGGCTGGCGACCCGGTCCACTGGCCGTTGATCCGCCGCCCGCGCTCGTCCACGAAAAGGGCTGCATCGCCGGAACGCGCGTGGAGTTCCGCGACGTTGTTGGCCACCAGCTGCAGGTGGGCGTTGTACCACGGCCCGCTGCCGATGCGGTCCTTGGCGTTCACCTCGTTGGTCGACAGATAGGCCCGCCAGGTCTTCGGCCCGGTCACGCCGGCGGCCTCGGCCAGCGCCTGGCAATGGGAGTCGGCACCCTCCAGGCCGCCGAGATTGGCGCCCTTGCCAGGCCCCTGGCTGGTGACAAAGAAACTCATCGTGGTGTCCTGGGCAGCGGCGCCGAAAGCGCCCCCCGCCGACAGCACCGCGGCCAAGATCCATGCGCGCGTCATGACGTCCTCCGGTTTCGCCTCGCCACCTGCCTATCGCGGAACGCCAACCGGGGCATGGCTCTTCCGCGCCTCGCCCGTCACGAATCCGTGTAGGCTGCGTTACCGCCACAGATTTCAAACTCTACCTGACCGACCTCTGATGCCAGCTACTCCACGCCCGGATACCGCACCCAGCGGTCGTCCTTGGCCAGATAGAGCTCGCCGGTCCTGGTGAGAGTTGGGTCGGCCAGCGGCAGGAGGCGCGCCGCCGTCTCGGCCGGCGAGGGCAGCGTCGCCGGATTTTCGCCGGGGAACGCGAGGGCGCGCATGGCGGTGCGCGTGCCGCCCGGATCGGCCAGGTTGATTCGGAGCGGCAGGCTCTTGGTCTCCTCCGCCCACGACCGCGCCATCGTCTCGACGGCCGCCTTCGAGGCCGCATAGGGTGCCCAGAAGGCGCGCGCCGAACGAGCCACGCTGGAGGTGAGCAGGATCGCGCGGCCCGCGTCGGAAACCCTGAGCAGCGGGTCGACCGAGCGGATCAGCCGCCACGTCGCAGTGACGTTGAGGGTGATCACCTTTTCGAAAACCCTCGCCTCGACATGGCCGATCGGCGCGATGACGCCGAGCATGGCGGCATTAGCCACCAGGATGTCGAGCTTGCCCCATCTCTCGTGAATGGCACCGCCCAGCCGGTCGATACCGGCCATGTCGGCGAGATCCAGCGGCACCAACGTGGCTTCGCCCTTGCCGGTTTGAGCATGCGTCGCCCTGATCTCGTCGTCGAGCTCCTCGAGGCCCCCGACGGTGCGCGCGACCGCCAGCACATGCGCCCCGGCCGCCGCCATCTGCTTGGCGAGCTGGTAGCCGATGCCGCGCGAGGCGCCGGTCACCACCGCGATGCGGCCGGTAAGGTCGGGGGCTGGCGACATCGCCCGGTTCGGCTATTGCCCGCCGGTCGCCAGCAGCGACAGCGTGCGAACATTGTCCTGGCCCTCATGGTCGAGCAGGCGGGTCGGATAGTCGCCGGTGAAGCAGGCATCGCAGAATTGCGGCTGCTCCGTCTGGCGGGCCGTCTCGCCGACCGCCCGGTAGAGGCCGTCGATCGGCAGGAAGCCGAGCGAATCGACACGGATGAACTCCGCCATCTCCTCGACCGACATGCGCGACGCCAGGAGCTTCGCCTTCTCGGGCGTATCGACCCCGTAGAAGCAGGAGGCCCGCGTCGGCGGCGAGGCGATGCGCATGTGGACCTCACGGGCGCCCGCCTCGCGCACCATCTGCACGATCTTCTGGCTGGTCGTGCCGCGCACGATCGAATCGTCGACCAGCACCACCCGCTTGCCCTCGATGATGCGCCGGTTGGCGTTGTGCTTCAGCTTGACGCCCATGTGGCGGATGGAATCGCCGGGCTGGATGAAGGTGCGGCCGACATAGTGGTTGCGGATGATGCCGAGCTCGAAGGGAATGCCAGCCTGCTGCGAGAAGCCGATGGCCGCCGGCGTGCCCGAATCCGGCACCGGCACGACGATGTCGGCCTCCACGGGGCTCTCGAGCGCCAGCTCGGCGCCGATCTTCTTGCGGATGGCATAGACGTTGCGCCCCTCGACCGAGGAGTCAGGCCTGGCGAAATAGACGTATTCGAAGATGCAGAAGCGCGATTTCTGCGGCTCGAAGGGGAACAGGCTCTCGATGCCCCGGCTGGTCACCACCACCATCTCGCCCGGTTTCAGGTCGCGCACGAAACGGGCGCCGATGATGTCCAGAGCGCAGGTCTCGGAAGCCAGGATCCAGGCGCCGTCGAGGTCGCCGAGCACCAGCGGCCGGATGCCGAGCGGATCGCGCACGCCGATCATCTTCTTCGAGGTCAGCGCCACCAGCGAGAAGGCGCCTTCGATCTGCCGGATCGCCTCGATGAAGCGGGCGTTGAGGTCGCGCTCCTTGCTGGTGGCGACCAGGTGCAGGATCGTCTCGGTGTCGGAGGTGGACGAGAAGATCGCTCCCTGCTTCTGCAGCGAGCGCTGCACGGTGAGAGCGTTGGTGATGTTGCCGTTATGGGCGACGGCGAGCCCGCCGTCGGCAAGCTCGGCGAAGAAGGGCTGGACGTTGCGCAGGCCGGCGCCGCCCGTGGTGGCGTAGCGCGTGTGGCCGATCGCCCGGGTCCCCTGCAGCCGGTCGATCACCGCCTGCTTGGTGAAGGTGTCGCCGATCAGCCCGACATGGCGCTCGACGTGGAACTGGCTGCCGTCATAGGAGACGATTCCGGCAGCCTCCTGGCCGCGGTGCTGAAGCGAATGCAGCCCGAGCGTCGCGATGGCGGCCGCGTCCTGGCGTCCGAAGATGCCGAACACCCCGCATTCGTCGTGGAAATGGTCGTCGGCCTCGCCGGCGGGCAGGTCGTCGTCTCGGTCAGCCATCGGGCGGGCCTCGTGTCGCAAAGCCGTCATATAGGGGATGGCAGGCGCCGACGCCACCCCGTCAGTTCGCCGGCGGCTCGTCCTCGGCCGGCGGCTCGGCGGCAGGCGGTTCCGCGCCGGGCTGCGCCGTGCCCCCCTCGGCCGGCGGGGCACCCTCGGCGGGCGGCGCCTCGCCGCCGCCCTCCGGGGCCGCGTCCGGGGTCTGCGCGCCGCCAGGCTGCAGGCGCTTCAGGATCGAGTTTTCGGGATCGTCCGGCAGCAGCGCCTGCAGGCGCCCGCCGATGTCCTCGAGCAGCGGCCGCGACTTGGCCTCGGCGATCCATGGCGGCGGATTGGAGCCGACCAGCCAGGTGAAGAACAACAGCCCGACGGCCACCACCAGGATGCCGCGCGCCGCGCCGTAGAGGAAGCCGAGCGTCCGATCGAGCGCGCCGACCCGCGAATCGATGATGAAGTCGGCGAGCTTCATGGTGATCACGGTGACCACGATCAGCGCGATCACGAACACGATGCCGGCGGCCGCAGCCATCGCCAGTTGCTCGTTGTCGACATAAGGCTGCACATAGGGCAGCACCGCCGGATAGAAGAAGAAGGCCGCGGCGGCGGCGGCCACCCAGGAGGCGATGGAGAGGATCTCGCGCGAGAAGCCGCGGACCATGGCAAGCATTGCCGAAACCAGGGTGAAGCCGACGAGGATTCCGTCAAGCAAGGTGATCGGCATTTCGTTCCCACTCCATCGCGGCGGATCCGAGGTCCGCCCGGCCGGGATCCCGACGGCCCGGCTCAGTCTTCCACCGCCCGCCTGAGCGAGCCCGCAATGCGCACCACGAGGTCGGCCACAGTTGCCGGCTGGAACGAACCGGCCGCGATCGACGGCCCCGGCTCTTCGCCGCCGGCAGGCATCACCGCCTGCCCGAACCCCAGCTTCTCGGCCTCCTTGAGGCGCTGCGGCGCGTGCGCGACAGGCCTCACGGCACCCGACAGGCTGATTTCGCCGAAATAGACGCAATCGGCGGGAAGGGCAAGGCCGGTGAGCGAGGAGGCCAGCGCCGCCGCGACCGCAAGGTCGGCGGCCGGTTCGACGATGCGGTAGCCGCCGGCGACGTTGAGGTAGACATCGTGCGACCCGAAGCGCAGCCCGCAATGCGATTCGAGCACCGCCAGCACCATCGACAGCCGGGCCGTGTCCCAACCCACCACGGCGCGCCTGGGGGTGCCCAGCGGCGAGGGCGCCACCAGCGCCTGGATCTCGACCAGCACCGGCCGCGTGCCCTCCATGCCGGCGAAGACGGCCGCTCCGGGCGACTGGGCGTGGCGCTCGCCCAAGAACAGCTCGGACGGGTTGGCGACCTCCCTCAGCCCGCGGTCGGACATTTCGAAGACGCCGATCTCGTCGGTCGGGCCGAAGCGGTTCTTCACCGTCCGCAAGATGCGGTAGTGGTGGCCGCCTTCGCCCTCGAAATAGAGCACCCCGTCGACCATGTGCTCGACGACCCGGGGCCCGGCGATCTGACCCTCCTTGGTCACGTGGCCGACCAGCACGATTGCCGCGCCAGTCGACTTGGCGTAGCGGATCACCGCCTGGGCGGAGGCCCGCACCTGCGTCACCGTGCCGGGAGCGGAATCGGCGCTGTCGGTCCACAGGGTCTGGATCGAATCGAGGATGACCAGGTCGGGTCGGCGGCCTTCGCCGAGCGTTGCCAGGATGTCCTCGACATTGGTCTCGGCGGCGAGCTCGACCGGCGCGTCCGCCGCGGCAAGGCGCTGCGCTCTCAGCCGCACCTGCGCCACCGCCTCCTCGCCCGAGACGTAGACGATGCGATGGCCCCGCCGCGCCAGCGCCGCTGCCGCCTGCATGAGGAGCGTCGACTTGCCGATGCCCGGATCGCCGCCGATCAGCAGCGCCGAGCCACGCACGAAGCCGCCGCCGGTCGCCCGGTCGAGCTCGGCGATGCCGGAGGCGATGCGCGGCGCGTTCTCCATGTCTCCCGACAGCGTCGTCAGCGCCACCGGCCGCCCTTTGCGCGCGCTCCGCATGCCGGAGGGGCCACCGCCGATGCCGCCCGTCGTGCCCTCCTCGACCAGCGTGTTCCACTCGCCGCAGGCGTCGCAGCGGCCCGCCCAGCGCGTGTGCACCGTGCCGCAACGCTGGCAGACGAACTGGATCCGCGTTTTCGCCAACGCCGCCGCCTACTCGAACCGCTCGGGCAGGTGGCTCTCCTCGGCCAGGTCGAAGAAGCGCGTGAACTCGCCCTGAAAGCCGAGTCCGACCGTGCCCGTCGGGCCGTGTCGCTGCTTGGCGATGATCACCTCGGCCTTGCCGCGCGCCTCGATCATCTCGGTTTCCCATTTGAGATAATCGTCCGAGCCGGGCTTCGGCTCGCGGTTCTTCAGGTAGTATTCCTCGCGATAGACGAACAGCACCACGTCGGCGTCCTGCTCGATCGAGCCCGATTCGCGCAGGTCCGACAGCTGCGGCCGCTTGTCGTCGCGGCTTTCCACCTGCCGCGACAGCTGCGACAGCGCGATGATCGGCACGCCCAGCTCCTTGGCGAGCGCCTTGAGCCCGGTGGTGATCTCGGTGATCTCCTGGACACGGTTCTGCGCGGCGCGCTGGCTGGTGCCCTGCATCAGCTGGATGTAGTCGATGACGATGACGTCGAGCCCGCGCTGCCGCTTCAGCCGGCGCGCCCGCGCCGCCAGCTGGGCGATCGAGATGCCGCCGGTCTGGTCGATGAAGAGCGGGATCTTCTGCATGGTCTGCGAGCAGGCGACCAGCTTTTCGAAGTCGTACTCGGTGATCTCGCCGCGCCGGATCTTGGAGGAGGGGATCTCGGTCTGCTCGGAGATGATGCGGGTGGCGAGCTGCTCGGACGACATTTCCAGCGAGAAGAAGCCGATGACCCCGCCATTGGCGGCCTTGAAGGTGCCGTCCGCCTGCTGCACCGGCTCGTAGGAATGCGCGATGTTGAAGGCGATGTTGGTGGCGAGCGACGTCTTGCCCATGCCCGGCCGCCCGGCCAGCACGACCAGGTCCGACGGCTGCAAGCCGCCCATGCGCCGGTCGAGGTCGCGCATGCCGGTGGCGATGCCCGACAGGTGGCCGTCGCGCATGAAGGCCGCGTTGGCCATGTCGATCGCCGTCTTCACCGCGTCGGTGAAGCTCTCGAAGCCGCCGTCGTAGCGTCCCGTTTCGGCCAGCTCGAACAGCCGCCGCTCCGCGTCCTCGATCTGGTCCTGCGGCGACAGGTCGACCGGCGCGTCATAGGCGATGTTGACCATGTCCTCGCCGACCGTGATCAGCGCCCGGCGTGTCGCCAGGTCGTAGATCGCCCGGCCGTAGTCGGCCGCGTTGATGACGGTGACGGCCTCCGCGGCCAGCCGCGCCAGATAGTGCGCCACCGTCATGTCGCCGACCTTCTCTTCCGCCGGCAGGAAGGTCTTGAGCGTCACCGGGTTGGCGATCTTGCCCATGCGGATGAGCTCGGCCGCCACCTCGAAGATCTTGCGGTGCAGCGGCTCGTAGAAATGCAGCGATTTGAGGAAGTCGGAGACGCGGTAGAAGGCGTCATTGTTGACCAGAATCGCGCCGAGCAGCGCCTGCTCGGCCTCGATGTTGTTGGGCGCCTCGCGGTAGAGCGGCTGCTCCGCGCTGACGATCTGGCGGGCTGCTTCTGCCATGCTTTTTGGTCCCGTCTTCGATCGCCCACCTATCCACTATCGACAGGCCCCATGTCGAAAAATCGAATCGATTCGCACTGTTTTCTTGCCGGTCCACAGCTCCGTAAGTCGGCAACCGCAAACGGCCTTGACGGCGGCATTCCGGCAACAGAATCAGCTTGCCAATGACATAGGAACATAGCATGAACGTACTTAGAAACGCAAGTGCTTTCAACGCGCTATTTCGAGCTCTGTATCAAGCCTCCGCTTGCTCGACGGCCGCGGCCGGGCCTTTCCCTGCAGCTTGCGGCCATGCGTATCGACCTTCAGCGCCAGCTCGCGCCCGAAGAAGGTTCCGCCCCGTTCGCCGCGCCCGAGAGAGATGACGGCGGTGCCCTTGAGCTCGGTCCTGAGCATGTCGAGGACCGCGGCGCGCGGCCCCTCCTTGAGCGCGTCGAGCGCCTCGTCGATGACCACCCAGCGCGGCCGGTGCAGGAAGAGCTGCGCGAAGCCGATGAGCCGGTGCTCCTCTTCGTCGATGTCGCGCTCCCAGCGTCCGACCGCGTCGAGCGAACCCACGAGACGCCCGAGACCCAGCCGCTCGAGCGCGGTGACGAGCTCGGCGTCCTTGAAGGCGTCCTCCGCCAGCGGATAGGCGAGGGCGGCCCTGAGCGTGCCGGGCGAAAGATAGGGCCGGCGCGGGATGAAGGTCACGGCCTCGCCCGCCGGCAGGTCGATGCGGCCGCTGCCCCACGGCCACAGCCCGGCTATGGCGCGGAAGAACAGCGTTTTGCCGACGCCCGGACCGGCGGTGATCAGCACCCGCTCGCCGGCGGCGATCGACACGTCGCCATCGGCGAATTCCGTGCAGCCGCCATGCGAGACCACCTTGAGGGCCTCAAAGCGCATCGCGCCGGCCGGCGCCTCGCCGTAGGCGATGCGGGTCTCGTCGCCGTGCAGCTGCTCCAGCCCGAGCAGCGCGGCGCGGAAGTCGGCCACCCTCAGCAGTGTCGCCCGCCAGTCGGCGATGGCACCGATGTGGTCGACGAACCAGCGCAGCGAGGAATGCACCTGGTTGAAGGCGCCGACCGCCATCATCAGGCCGCCGAAGCTCATGTCGCCGGCGAAATAGACCGGCGAGGCGATGACGATCGGTGCCACCACCGTGATCCAGCCGTAGCCGGCGGTGATCCAGGTCAGCCGCACCGTCGCCTTGATGATGCGACGCGTCGCCGCCAGCACCGCGCCGAGGTCGAGGTCCAGCCGCCGCCTCTCGTCCGCCTCGCCGCCGGCGAGCGCGATGGCGTCGATGTGCTCGTTGACCCTGACCAGCGAGAAGCGCAGCTCGGCTTCGCGGGCGTAGCGGTCGCTGTTGAGGCCGATCAGCGGTCGTCCCACCAGCCATGACAGGCACGACGCGATCCCGGCGTAGAGCACGGCCGCCCACACCATGTAGCCCGGAATGGCGAATTCGCGGTCGTAGACGTGAAAGACGAAGCCGGCCGACAGCGACCACAGCACGCCGACGAAGCTGACCAAAAGGATCGTCGCCTGCACCAGCCCGATGCCGAGATCGGTCGACAGGTCGGTGAGGTGGTGTGCGTCCTCGTGCATGCGCTGGTCCGGGTTGGCACCGATCGCGCCTGCATTGGCGAGGCGGAAGGCGCGTCGCGGCAGCATCCATTCGCCGATCAGGTCGCGCGTCAGCCCCTCGCGCAGCCTGAGGCGCAACATCTGGTTGAGCCAGGCCTGGACGACGTTGAGGATCAGAAGGGCGCCGGCGATCCAGGCGAAGATCGTCAGCTGGTGGAGGAAGGCTTCGATGTCGCGGCGCTCGATCGCGTCGTAGAAGGGCTTGTTCCAGCGGTTGAGGACGATCTGGCCGGCGGCCGTCGCCAGGATCACCACCAGGATCCCGGCGCCGAGGCCGAAGATCGTGTTGCGCAACGGCGACGCCATGAAGGCGCGTCGCATCATCGAGACCTGGCCGAGCACGCTCGTCGGCTGGCGCGCGGGGGTCTCCACAATTGGCTCGTTCATGGTCGGCTCCCGGAGGCCTGACGCGCCTCGCACGGGAGCCAGCGTAGCGCATCGGCGCGCCGCCTGCCCTGCCGATATCGGGGCTCGCGCTAGGACTTGGCCTTCTTGCGCTTGCGCTTCGGCGCTTCCGCCTGGGCGCGCGATGCCGGTTCGGCGTGGGCCGCCTCGTGGATGGCCAGCGCCTTTTCGCATTTGCCGATGTAGTCGCGGGTGATCGGCAGCGCGTCGTTGCGATGCGCCAGCTGGATCTGGAAAACCATCAGGTCCTGCCAGCGGAAGGCAGCCTCCGAAGCGGCCAGGTAGAACTCCCACATGCGGCAGAATCGCTCGTCATAGATCGCCTTGGCGCGCTCGCGATTGGCCAGGAAACGCTCGCGCCAGTGCCGCAGCGTCTCGGCATAGTGGAGCCTCAGGATCTCGACGTCGGTCACCACCAGCCCGGCCTTCTCGATCGTCGGCAGCACCTCCGACAGGGCGGGGATGTAGCCGCCGGGGAAGATGTGCTTGCGGATGAAGGCGCTGGTGGCGCTGGGCGGGCCGGAACGGCCAATCGAATGCAGCACCATCACCCCGTCCGGCTTGAGCAGGGTGGCGCATTTGTCGAAAAAGGCCCGGTAGTAGTTGACGCCGACATGCTCGAACATGCCCACCGAGACGATGCGGTCGAAGCGTTCGGACAGGTCGCGGTAGTCGCGCAGCTCGAAATGGACGTGGCCCTCGAGGCCTTCCTCGCGCACCCGCTCGGTCGACACCATGTGCTGCTCGGTCGACAGCGTCACGCCCAGCACGTCGGCGTCGAAGTTTTTCGCCAGATAGAGGCCGAACCCGCCCCAGCCCGAGCCGATGTCGAGCACCGTCTGGCCGGACTTCATCGAAAGCTTGGCCGCGATATGCCGCTTCTTGGCGAGCTGCGCGTCCTCCAGGCTCATGCCCGGGCGCTCGAAATAGGCGCAGGAGTACTGCATGTCGTCGTCCAGGAAGAGCCGGTAGAGCTCGCCGGAGAGGTCGTAGTGATGCGCGACGTTCCTGCGGGCTCGCCCCGTGGTATTGACCTGCTGGAGCCGGCGGACCGCCACCCGGACCGCTTCCACGGCCTTGCTCCAGGCGTCGTCGACGCCCAGCGGTCCCATGTTGCGGTAGACGGTTTGGAGCAGCGTCAGCACGTCGCCCTCCACGATGTCGAGCTCCTGCTCCATGAAGGCCTCCGGCAGCGCCAGCGTCGGATGGAGCGCCATGGCCCGCTCCGCACGCCGGGTCCTGACGACCACGTGAACCGGCGCGCCATGGCCGTCGCCGAACCGGTGGGTGCGGCCGTCCGGCCCTGTAACGGTGAGATTTCCGATGCGGACGAGCCGCTCTACGACACGTTGCAGCAGCAGGTTCATGTCCCAAATTCCGCTTATTCAAGACCGCCTGAATGCGTCTCAGTTTGCGCAACCGAACAAATCATGCAACCGCCAAATGTTCCCCTGGCACAAGAAAACCCCGGACGTGGCGCTGAGACCGTCGAGGCCTTTTCCGACGATCCGAACGACCGCTCCGGCTGGCAAAGAAAAGCCCGGGCGTCGCCGCCCGGGCTTGGTCTGGCCGTCCGACGAGACGCTTGCCTCAGGGCTGCGCTTCGACTTCCTCCGGCTGTTCCTCGCTGGGCTCGAAGAAGGTCTCCGGCCGGGCATTTTCGTTGATGTCCTCGCCGTAGATCGCCTCGGCCGTGGTCAGCGTCTCGCCGCGCGACTGGCGCTCGGCCTCATCAGCGGTGCGGGCCACGTTGAGCGTGATGGCCACCTCGACCTCGGGGTGCAGGGCGATCGCCACATTGGTCAGGCCGATCGCCTTGATCGGCTGGTTGAGCTCGACCTGGTTGCGGCCGACCGTGAAGCCTTCGGCTCCGAGCAGGTCGGCGATGTCGCGCGTCGACACCGAGCCGTAGAGCTGGCCCGTCTCGCCGGCCGAACGGACGACCACGAAGCTCTTGCCGTCGAGCCTGTCGGCGACCTTCTGCGCCTCGCTCTTCCGCTCCAGATTGCGTGTCTCGAGCTGCGCCCGCTGGCCTTCGAACTTCTTCTTGTTGGCCTCGTTGGCGCGCAACGCCTTGCCCTGCGGCAAAAGGAAGTTGCGGGCGTAGCCGTCCTTGACCTTCACCGTCTCGCCCATCTGGCCGAGACGGGAAATGCGTTCCAGAAGAATGACTTCCATGACCCGCGCTCCTTACTTGACGACGTAGGGCAGCAAGCCGAGGAAGCGGGCGCGCTTGATCGCCTTGGCGAGCTCGCGCTGCTTCTTCTGGCTGACGGCGGTGATGCGCGACGGCACGATCTTGCCGCGCTCGGAGATGTAGCGCTGCAGAAGACGCACGTCCTTGTAGTCGATCCTCGGCGCATTGGCGCCGGAGAACGGGCAGGTCTTGCGGCGGCGGTGGAACGGCCGGCGCGTCGGAATCTGGTTGATGTCGACCATTATTCAGCCGCTCCTTCCTGTGCTTCGCGAGGCCGGCGAGGGCCGCGATCGTCGCGGTCGCCGCGCGGGCCGCGGTCGCGGTCGCGGTCGCCGAAGCTGCGGGGCCCGCGGTCGCGGTCGCCGAAGCGGTCGCCGCGGTCGGAGCGCTCCTCGCGCTTCTGCATCATCGCGGAGACGCCTTCCTCGTGCTTCTCGACCTTGATGGTCAGGAAGCGCAGGACGTCCTCCGACAGGCCCATCTGGCGCTCCATCTCGTTGAGCGCGGCCGCCGGGGCATCGAGGTCCATCAGCGTGTAGAAGGCCTTGCGGTTCTTCTTGATGCGGTAGGTGAGGGACTTCAGCCCCCAATTCTCCACCCGGCCGACCTTGCCGCCATTCGCCTCGATGACGCCCTTGTACTGCTCGACAAGGGCATCGACCTGCGGCTGCGAGAGGTCCTGCCGGGCAAGGAAGACGTGTTCGTAGAGTGCCATTCTCTTGCCTTTCTTCGTTTCTCTCCCGGCGCCCGGCGGCTAAGCCTCTGCGACCTTGTCCTGCCGCGACGTGAGCGCGGCGAAGAAAGGCAGCGTGACGAGACGGTCGAGAGCGGAGACACGGGAGGCGGAAGCGCATTTGCCTTCGCAACGGCGGCCCCTCCCTGGGGAGAGAACCTCCGGCCCTCCGTTCAGCCCCCAGCTGGGACCGGCAGATTGCGGCGGCTCATACAGGGCTTTCGCGCCACGCGCAAGGGCTGGCGGCTGAGGGCATGCCGCCATTCGTTGCAACTTGTCGGGTTGCCGGCCGGGTCGTTGTAGGTGGCCGTGCCGACGAGCGTGAAGCCGAGGCTGCGGCTGACGCCGTTGGACGCGCCGTTCTCGACCGCGGGGAAGGCCCACACGAACGGGTAGCGCGCCACCTCGCCGAGCCTGTCGAGCACCAGCCGCATGGCAGCCACGGCGATGCCGCGGCGCTGGAAGCCCGGCAGGATCACCCAGCCCGTCTCATAGGCGAGGCTGCCCCTCACGCGGCGCTGCCAGTAGCCGACCGACCCGCAAGGCGCCCCGTCGGACCAGACTTCGAAGATCTCGATGATGCCGGGGCGCACCTCGGTCATGTAGCGCATATGCCGCCGGAGAACCCGGCTCGCATCCTCGATCCCGCCGAGATACCGCTTGAGCTCGGGCGTGTTGGAACGCTGGAGGATCTCGAGCCCCGCTGCCGTCCAACGCGACAGCGTCACACCGTTCCGCTTCGATTGCATGGTCGTCGATGCCCGGCTCAGCGCCCGTCGAGGTCGCGCACCGCCCCGCGTGCGGCGCTGGTGGCGAAGGCGGCGTAGGCGCGCAGCGCGGTCGTCACCTTGCGCTTGCGCGGCTCGTCGGGCCGCCATCCCTTGCCGTCCTGCTCGGCGCGGCGGGCGGAAAGCGTCGCCTCGTCGACCGCGAGCCTGATCGAGCGCGCCGGGATGTCGATTTGGATGAGGTCGCCCTCGCGCACCAGCCCGATCGCCCCGCCATCTGCCGCTTCCGGCGAGACATGGCCGATCGACAGGCCCGAGGTGCCGCCGGAGAAGCGGCCGTCGGTCACCAGGGCGCAGGCCTTGCCGAGCCCCTTCGACTTGAGATAGCTCGTCGGATAGAGCATCTCCTGCATGCCGGGTCCGCCGCGCGGGCCCTCATAGCGGATGACCACCACGTCGCCCGGGTTGATGCGGTTGGCGAGGATCGCCTGCACGGTGGCGTCCTGGCTCTCGAAGACGCGCGCCGGCCCGCTGAAAATCAGGATGCTCTCGTCGACGCCGGCCGTCTTCACGATGCAGCCGTCGGGAGCCAAATTGCCCTTCAGCACCGCCAGCCCACCATCTCTGGAGAAAGGATGCTCGGCGCTGCGGACGACGCCCGCCTGCCGGTCGAGGTCGAGGGCGTCGGAGCGCCGGTCCTGAGTGAACGCCGTTTGGGTCGGCACGCCGCCCGGCGCCGCCCGGAAGAAGGTGCGGACCGCCTCGTTCTCGGTGCGTACGATGTCCCAGCGGTCGAGCGCGTCGCCGAGCGTCGGCGTATGCACCGTCGGCAGGCTGCGGTCGATCAGCCCCGCACGGTCGAGCTCGCCCAGGATCGCCATGATCCCGCCGGCCCGGTGGACGTCCTCCATATGGACGTCGGACTTGGCCGGGGCCACCTTGCAGAGCACCGGCACGATGCGCGACAGGCGGTCGATGTCCTCCATGGTGAAGTCGACCTCGCCCTCATGCGCCGCGGCAAGGATGTGCAGCACCGTGTTGGTCGAGCCGCCCATCGCGATGTCGAGCGCCATGGCGTTCTCGAAGGCCCCCTTGGAGGCGATCGAGCGCGGCAGCGCGCTCAAGTCGTCCCGCTCGTAGTAGCGCTCCGCCAGGTCGACGATCAGGTGCCCGGCCTCGACGAACAGCCGGCGGCGGTCGACATGGGTGGCCAGCGTCGAGCCGTTGCCGGGCAGCGACAGGCCGAGCGCCTCGGTCAGGCAGTTCATCGAATTGGCGGTGAACATGCCCGAGCAGGAGCCGCAGGTCGGGCAGGCGGAGCGCTCGATCGTCTTCACGTCCTCCTCGGACACGCGGTCGTCGGCGGCGGCCACCATGGCGTCCACCAGGTCCAGCGTCTGGGTCTTGCCGGCCAGCACCACCTTGCCGGCCTCCATCGGCCCGCCGGAGACGAACACGGCCGGGATGTTGAGCCTCAGCGCCGCCATCAGCATGCCGGGCGTGATCTTGTCGCAATTGGAGATGCAGACCATGGCGTCGGCGCAATGCGCGTTGACCATGTATTCGACGCTGTCGGCAATCAGCTCGCGCGACGGCAGCGAGTAGAGCATGCCGTCGTGGCCCATGGCGATGCCGTCGTCGACCGCGATGGTGTTGAACTCCTTGGCGACCCCGCCGGCCGCTTCGATCTCGCGGGCGACCAGCTGGCCGAGATCCTTCAGATGGACGTGGCCCGGCACGAACTGGGTGAAGGAGTTGACCACGGCGATGATGGGCTTGCCGAAGTCGGCGTCCTTCATGCCGGTGGCGCGCCACAGGCCGCGCGCACCGGCCATGTTGCGGCCATGCGTGGTGGTTCTCGAACGGTAGGCTGGCATCTCGGGCTTTCTCTCGGCTGTCGGCTCCCCGGCGCCGCCGGGAACTTTCTCCAAGCTGTTACCCAAAATCTCCGGCCGCGTCACGCCCTTGACACGTCCGCCGTCCGTGCCCCACACGCATCGGGTCGAAGCAGCGCGAGAAGGCCCGCCCGATGTCGATTGCATTCACCTTCCCCGGCCAGGGCAGCCAGGCGGTCGGCATGGGCAAGGACCTGGCGGATGCCTTCCCCGCCTCCCGTGCCGTGTTCGAGGAGGTCGACGAGGCGCTCGGCGAGAAGCTTTCCGCGCT
>JBEVJK010000123.1:0-188504 GCA_040510195.1 Mesorhizobium sp.
TCCTACCTCGTCAACGAGATCCAGGAGGTCTACCGGTTGCAGGGCGTGCTGATCAACGACAAGCATATCGAGGTGATCGTTCGCCAGATGCTGCAGAAGGTGGAGATCACCGAGCAGGGCGATTCGACCTACATCCCGGGCGACCACGTCGACGTGATCGAGCTGGAGGAGGTCAACGAACGCCTGGTCGAGGACGGCAAGAAGCCGGCGGCCGGCGAGCCTGTCCTGCTCGGCATCACCAAGGCGTCGCTGCAGACGCCGTCCTTCATCTCCGCCGCCTCCTTCCAGGAGACCACGCGGGTGCTGACGGAAGCGGCCGTGGCCGGCAAGACCGACATGCTGCAGGGTCTCAAGGAGAACGTCATCGTCGGCCGTCTGATCCCGGCCGGCACCGGCGGCACGATGAGCCAGATCCGCCGCATCGCCACGGCGCGCGACGAGCTGATCCTCGACGAACGTCGGCGTGCCTCGGGCGTCGAAGTCGCCGACCCGATGCTGGCGGACCTGTCGAGCGCGGCGCAGTAGGTCGCGCTCCTGCCAGGGCAACGAGTCGAGGCCGCCGGCGACCAGCCGGCGGCCTTTTTCTATAGCGGCAGAGGTGGGCTCGCCCCGCCTGCAACCAAAAATGTCCTTTCCACGTTCCTTTCCGGACCATCCCACGACGAGGAGGCCGCCATGATGGACAAGGACAAACGCCAGGAACGTGAGCTCGATCCGAAGCGCGGCGACCTGCGGCCGGGCAGCGATCAGGAGCAGTCGGGTTCGGCCGACCCGCATCGCCACGAGGGTGGCTGGAACCGCGACGAGGACGGCGTCCCCGAGCGCGGGCGTCTGCCGGCGACCGATCGCGATCGCGACTACGACCCCGATGGCGACCGCATCGATCGCGGGCGCTGAAGCCGCTTGCCGCTCGCTCCGGGCATCGGCGCGCAGGCTCGCGCATCACTATGGCGTGACATCAGAGCCATTTTCTGAGAGTTTATCAAAGCTTAACCAGCGATGTCCGATTCATTGTCGCGGCAGGGAGAGGGGAGCCGGCCGAGAGGCCCGCTGACACAGATCACATGGCAAATCGCGGCAGGACGATCGGGCTCGGGCTCGCGATAGCGGCGGCGCTTGCCGCGGCGAGCGCGCAGCCGGCCGAGGCGCAAGGCTTCTTCGAACGTCTGTTCGGCGGCGGTGGAGGCGGTTTTCGCCAGGGTCGGCCGGTCGACCGGAATGGCTATCCGACCCGGCTGAAGCGGAGCACGGCAGGCGAAGGTGCAGCCCGCGTCAAGATCAGTGCGCCATCCTACTACACCTACAAGGCCGATCCCCTGGTGGCCGTCGATTTCGCCAAGCTTGCGGCGACCCTGGCGCCGGCCGGCGCGGAGCCTTCGCTGACCGGCGTGGCCTTCCGCGACGCCTTCCGGGACGGCCTTCCCGGGGTGTCGGTCGAGGCGGATCCCGCCGTTGCCAAGGCGCTGGTCGATTACTACGCCGCCCATCCCGATTTCATCTGGGTTTCGGGACTGTCCGCCAACGGCCGCGCCCGGGAGGCCCTCGGCGTCCTCGGCGCCTCCGCCGTCGACGGGCTCGATCCTATCGACTACCAGGTCGCGGTGCCGCAGCCGGCCTTCGACCTCGGCGACACCGCCGGCCGCCTGCGCCAGCTGGCGCGCTTCGAGATGGCTTTGTCGGCAAAGGTCCTGCGCTATGCCCGCGACGCCCATGGCGGACGCGTCGACCCCAACCGCTTGTCCGGCTACTACGACTTCCCGGCCAAGGCGCTCGACCTGCCGGGCGTGCTGGCGGGCCTGGCGGGGACCCAGGACGTCGCCGCAGCGCTCGCCGCGCTCCACCCGCAGAGCCCTGAATACCGCGCGCTGCGCGCCGAGCTTGAGACCTTGTCGGCGAGCGCCGAGAACGAGATCGTCGTCGATCCCAAGCTGCTCCTGAAACCCGGCGAGATCAGCCCCGAGCTGCCCAAGGTCTTGTCGCTTATCGCCCGCAGCCTCGCCGACGAGCCGACGCCGGGCGAGCATGCCGAGCTTCTGAAACGGCTCGGCACCAGCGAGCTCTATTTCCCCGAGCTGGTGCCGGTGGTGAAGGCCGCCCAGGAGCGGGCCGGGCTGAAGCCCGACGGGGTCATCGGTCCGCGCACCGTCAAGGCGATCGCTGGCACCTCGAAGGCCGACCGCCTCGCCAAGGTGAGGCTGGCTCTGGAGGAGCTTCGCTGGCTGCCGTCGGACCTCGGGGCCACGCGGGTCTTCATCAACCAGCCAGCCTTCACCGCATCCTTCGTCGAGGACGGCGTCGAGAAGCTCAACATGCGCGCCGTGATCGGCAAGCCTTCCAACCAGACGAGCTTCTTCTATGACGAGATCGAGCAGGTGGACTACAACCCCTATTGGGGCGTGCCGCAATCGATCCTCGTCAACGAGATGCTGCCGCGCTTGCGCCGCGACCCCGGCTATTTGGACCGGTCCGGCTATGAGGTGACGGACAGCCGGGGCCGGCGCATCCCTTCGTCTGCCATTGCGTGGGGTCAGTACGGCGCCAAGGTGCCGTTCAGCGTGCGCCAGGCGCCCAGCGAGGCCAACGCCTTGGGCGAGTTGAAGATCCTGTTCCCGAACAAGCATGCCATCTACATGCATGACACGCCGCAGAAGGAGCTGTTCGACCGCGACATGCGGGCCTTCAGCCATGGCTGCGTCAGGCTGCAGCAGCCGCGGGAGATGGCCGCCGCCGTGCTCGGCACCTCCGTCGACCACATCCGCGACATGCTCGCCCGGGGGCATTCCTCCGAGAAGGTGACGACCAGGATTCCGGTCTATGTCGCCTACTTCACGGCGTGGCCCGACGCCGCCGGCAAGGTGCAGTTTTTCGACGACGTCTATGGCCGCGACGAGCGCCTGACGGAGGCGCTGACACGGACCTCCGCGGTGCGCCATCCCGAGCGGCTGGTCGACCCGGTGGCGGTTTCCGACACCGGGGCAGCGCCGGCGAGCGGGATCAGCGACGCAGAGCTGGAAGCGGCGATCGATGCGGTGAATTGACCGGCGGCGGCTTTCGTCATCCACAGGGAGCCTTGCCAAGGCCCAACTCATCCGCTAGGCCGCCCGCCCATGACAGTGACCGTTCGTTTCGCCCCGTCGCCGACGGGCCTCATTCATATCGGCAATGCGCGCACCGCGCTTTTCAACTGGCTGTTTGCTCAAAAGCACAAGGGTCGTTTCGTTCAGCGCTTCGACGACACGGACGCCGCTCGTTCGAAGCGCGAATTTGCGGATGCCATCCTCTACGACCTGCACTGGCTGGGCATCTTTCCGGATGCCGTGGAGCACCAGTCCGCCCGCACCGGCCGCTATGACGAGGCCGTCGAGCGCCTGAAGGGGGCGGGCCTGCTCTATCCCTGCTACGAGACCGCCGAGGAGCTGGAGCTCAAGCGCAAGATCCGCCTCTCGCGGAAGCTCCCTCCGGTCTATGGCCGCGAGGCACTGAAGCTGACCGAGGCCGACAAGGCCGCGCTGGAGGCGGAGGGCCGCCAGCCGCACTGGCGCTTCCTGCTGCCCAATTTCGCCGCCGATCCGATGGAGCCCGAGCGCGCCGAGGTCCATTGGCAGGACATCGTGCGCGGCGAAGAAACGGTCGACCTCGCCTCCCTCTCCGACCCGGTGCTGGTGCGGGAGGACGGCAGCTACCTCTACACGCTGCCTTCGGTCGTGGACGACATCGACATGGGCATCACCCATGTCATCCGTGGCGACGACCATGTCACCAACACCGGCGTGCAGATCGCTCTCTTCAAGGCGTTGGGCGCCACGCCCCCGGCCTTCGGCCACCACAATTTGCTCACCACGGCCAGCGGCGAAGGCCTTTCCAAGCGCAGCGGCGCCCTGTCGATCGCCGGCCTGCGCGAAGCCGGTATCGAGCCGATGGCGGTTGCCTCGCTGGCGGTGCTGATCGGCACATCGGAAAGCGTCGCCGCCTGCCCGAACCTTGCCGCGTTGGCCGACCGTTTCGATCCCGCCGCCACCTCCAAATCTGCCGCCCGCTTCGATCCGGCGGAGTTGAGCGTGCTCAATCGCGCGCTGATCCACCAGATGCCGTTCGGCGAGGCCCGGGCTCGCCTTCTTGCGCAGGGCATCGACGGCGACGCGGCCGAGCCCTTCTGGAGCGCGGTTCGCGGCAATCTGGAGACCGTCGCCGAGGCGGGCGATTGGTGGAAGATTGTGCGCGACGGCCCCGACGAGGCCGAGGCGCTGGAGGGCGAGGACCGCGATTTCGTCCGCCATGCATTCGAGCTGCTGCCCGAGGAGCCTTGGGATCACGCAACCTGGCGCGACTGGACGGATCAGCTGAAGAAGGAAAGCGGCCGCAAGGGCAGGGCGCTTTTCATGCCGCTCCGCCTCGCCATCACGGGGCGCCCTTCCGGTCCTGAACTGGCGGACCTTTTGCCGCTGATGGGTCGGGAAGGAACGTTGGCCCGACGACCCTGACCTTGCGCTTGCCGGGCGGCGGCAGCACCGAGACGGGAGGCGCCGTCGCGTCCGGTGCCGCGCCGTAGGTGATCACGCTGCCATCGGACGAGGACGGGGCCTTCGGCGTTTCGAGCGTCGTGGCCCCCGCCCCCAGTCCACCGGCGGTGGTCTGCGGCCCGGTGCAGCCGCATGCCGGTGGTCTCGTCACGCCCGGCTTGCGATAGAGAAAAGCCGCCGGCAGCTGCGAATAGGGCTGGCCGGTGCCCGTCGAAAGCATGGTCGACGGCTCGTCCACGCCTGTCGGCTGGTAGTACATCTCCACCTCGGTGCCTGGGCATTGCGCCGAGCAGCTGTCGCGGTCGCGCGGGAAATCGGCCGGCGTGGAGGCCGGCGACAGCGGGAAATAATACCCGTCGCACAGACGCACGCAGGCGGTCCGGTAGAGCCCGTCCATGTCGGCCAGTCCGGGTACGATGACGATCCGACCGACGCTTCCTTCGGCAGGCTCGAGGTCTGCCGCGTCCATCGACGGATCCTCCTCCGGCGGCCACGGCTCGTTGTCGGGTGCGCCGCTCTCCGGCCACGCCTCGGCCGCCGCGGGGTCGCAGCCATTGGCATCGAGGGTGGCGAGCAGATGGTCGCGGTGACGCGACGAGGCGGCGCCGGCGCGGAGCGCCTGCTGCTGGACGAGCAGCTCGTCGAGGTTCTCCTGCATGCTCAGCATGGTTTCCCTGAGGGCCATGCAGCGCTCCGACCGTGCTGCCGGACCGCAGCCCGCGCCGCGCGCCCGCGCCTCGACCTTGCCGAGTTCCTGGCGCTGCACGACGATCGCATCGTCCCACTTTTCCGCTTCCAGCTGGTCGGGCATAGGCAGCGCGGCCAACTCGTCGGCGAGCTGGCGGCAGAGCCGAGGGTCGGCCCCCGCCGGGAACGCCCCGATCGCCAGCGCAGCAAGGCCCGCCGCGAGGCGCAACAGTCCGGAAGGCGCCCCTCCCATCGGCTGCTATCCTGCCTTGGCCGCCTGCGCCGCCTCCACCACCGCCAGCGCCGTCATGTTGACGACACCGCGCGAGGTGACCGAGGGCGTCAGGATATGCGCCGGCTGGGCGGCGCCGAGCAGGATCGGCCCGACATGCAGGGCATCGGTCATTTCCTTGACCGTGGTGAGCGCGATATTTGCGGAATCGAGGTTGGGGAACACCAGGAGGTTGGCCTCGCCCTTGAGCACCGAATGCGGATAGACGCGGCTGCGCAGCGTCTCCGACAACGCCGAGTCGCCGTGCATTTCGCCGTCTGCCACCAGCCCGGGGACAAGCCCCTTCAGCAAGCCGGCCGCCTCGCGCATCTTGAGGGCGCTGGCGGAATCGCGCGAGCCGAAGTTGGAATGCGACAGCAGCGCCGCCTTGGGCTCGATCCCGAAGCGCGTGATGGCCTGGGCCGCCAGCATGGTCATCTCGGCGATCTCCGCCGCGCTGGGGTCGACGGAGACATAGGTGTCGGTGAGGAAGATCACCCGCTTCTGGGTGATCAGCATGGAAAGCGTCGACAGGTCGCGGTCGTTCACGTCGGCACGCGGGCCGATGATGAGCTGGACGTTGCGCAGATGCCGTTCGAAACGGCCCTCCAGGCCGCAGATCATCGCATCGGCATCGCCGCGCCGCAGCGCCAGCGCGGCGATCACCGTCGTATTGGTGCGCACCGCCGTGCGGGCGGCTTCCGGCGTGATGCCGCGCCGGCCGGCTCGCTCGATCAGCAGCTCGACATAGTCCCGGTAGCGGGGGTCCTCTTCCGGGTTGACGAGCTCGAAGTCGCTCCCCGGCCGGATTTTGAGCCCGTAGCGCCGCAGCCGCACGTCGACGACCGCCGGGCGGCCGATCAGGATCGGCTTGGCCAGGCCTTCTTCCAGCACCACTTGCGCGGCCCGCAGCACCCGCTCGTCCTCGCCGTCGGCATAGATCACGCGGTTCGAGCCGGCCGATTTCGCCGCCGCGAAGACCGGCTTCATCACCAGGCCGGAGCGGAAGACGAAGCGGCTCAGCCGCTCGAGATAAGCGGGCCAGTCGACGATCGCTCGCCGCGCCACGCCGCTGTCGCAGGCCGCCTTGGCCACCGCCGGCGCGATTCTCAGGATGAGCCGCGGGTCGAACGGCGAGGGGATCAGGTAGTCCGGCCCGAATGTCGGGGTCTCCTCCGAATAGGCGCGCGCCGCGATGTCGGAGGGCTCCTCGCGCGCCAGCGCCGCGATGGCGCGCACCGCCGCCATCTTCATGTCCTCGTTGATCGCCGTCGCCTGGCAATCGAGGGCGCCGCGGAAGATGTAAGGAAAGCAGAGCACATTGTTGACCTGGTTGGGAAAATCGGACCGGCCGGTGCAGATCATGGCATCGGGCCGGGCCTCCCTGGCGAGCTCGGGCATGATCTCCGGCACCGGGTTGGCCAGCGCCAGGATAAGCGGGTTTGCAGCCATGCCCTTGAGCAGCTCCGGTCTGAGCACGCCCGCTGCCGACAGGCCGAGGAACACGTCGGCGCCGTCGATCACGTCGGCCAGGGACCGGGCGTCGGTGTCCTTGAGATAGGCGTCCTTCCAGCGGTCCATCTCTTCGACGCGGCCCTTGTAGGCCACGCCATGGCGGTCGGTGACCCAGATATTGTCATGCCGCGCCCCCAGAGAAACCAGAAGGTTGAGGCAGGCGAGCGCGGCCGCCCCGGCGCCGGAAGTGACGATCTTGACCTTGTCGATGGACTTTCCAGCGAGCTCCAGCGCGTTGAGCACGGCCGCCGCCACGATGATGGCCGTCCCGTGCTGGTCGTCGTGGAACACCGGAATCTGCATGCGCGCCGTCAGGCGCTCCTCGACCTCGAAGCATTCGGGCGCCTTGATGTCCTCCAGATTGATGCCGCCGAAGGTCGGCTCGAGCGCCGCCACCGTCTCCACCATGCGCTCGATCTCGGGGGCGTCGATCTCGATGTCGAAGACGTCGATGCCGGCGAATTTCTTGAACAGGACCGCCTTGCCCTCCATCACCGGCTTGGCGGCCAGCGGTCCGATATTGCCCAGGCCAAGCACGGCCGAGCCGTTGGAGATGACGGCAACCAGGTTGCCGCGCGCTGTGTAGTCGAACGCCGTCGCCGGGTCGTCGCGGATCGCCAGGCAGGGCGCGGCGACCCCCGGCGAATAAGCGAGCGCCAGGTCGCGCTGATTGCCGAGCGGCTTCGTCGCCTGGATCTCGAGCTTGCCCGGCGTCGGGTGCTTATGAAAATAGAGCGCCGCCTCGTCGAGATCGCTGCGCTGAACCTTGTCCGTCCCGCCGTCCATCGACGCTCCTCCGGGTCAGTCGTCGTGGCCCGCAGCTCGGCAGCCGAGTCAAGGGGTTACGGCGGTTTCCTCCAGAATCGGGCAGGCGCTCGCCTCGGGCCTGCGCTCAGAATGCGCTGACATAGCTGCCGCCGTCCACCGGAATGTTCTGGCCCGTCAGGTAGCCGGCATGCACCGAACAAAGGAAGGCGCAGATCTGGCCGAACTCCTCGGGTGTGCCGAGCCGCCTGGCCGGAATGTCTGCCACCAGGGCGCGGCGACGCTCTTCCTCGGTGCCGCCCTGCGGCATCGCCCCCTTCAGCCGGTCGGTGTCGTGCTTGCCCGGCAACAGGTTATTGATGGTCACGTTGCGGTCGGCAACCGTCCGCGCGACGCCGGCCAGGAACGAGGTGAGGCCCGCCCGCGCTCCCGACGAGACGTCCAGCCCCGGGATCGGTACGTAGACCGAAAGCGAGGTGATATTGACGATGCGGCCGAAGCCGCGCTTCGCCATGCCGTCGACGACCGCCTGGACGAGCTCCAGCGGCGTCACCATGTTGTTGACGACACCCTTGAGGATGTCGTCGCGGGTGAGCTCGGCGAAGGCCCGGCGCGGCGGGCCGCCATTGTTGTTGACCAGGATGTCCGGCTCGGGACAAGCCGCAAGCAGCGCGCTCTGCACGACGGGGTCGGCGACGTCGCCCACCACCTCGGTCACGCCAACGCCGAACCGGCCGCGCAGATCCTCGGCGGTGCGGCGGAGCGACGCCGCGTCGCGCCCGTTGACGGTGAGCTCGCAGCCCGCCTCCGCCAGCGCCAGCGCGCAACCGCGACCCAGCCCGCGGCTCGATGCGCAGACGATCGCTTTTTTTCCGGCGATGCCGAGATCCATGAGTTCTCCTCCCCGAAACGACCGCCGCCGGCGCCCGGTGGCGGCCGGCGGGAACGGCCGTCATACGCCTGTTGCATGAATCGCGGCAAGAGAGGCGCCTGAAGAAGGTCCCGGAAAGAGTGAGATGCACGGCACCACGCCCCGCCGCTTCCGCACTTTGTTCATCTCCGACGTGCATCTCGACTCGAAGGCCACCAAGGCCGCCTTCCTGATCGACTTCCTGCGTCATAACGAGGCCGAGACCATCTTCCTCGTCGGCGACATCGTCGACGGCTGGCGCCTCAGGCGCTCCTGGCATTGGCCGCAGGCCCACAACGACGTCGTTCAGAAGCTGCTGCGCCAGGCGCGCAAGGGCACGCGCATCGTCTACATCGCCGGCAACCACGACGAGTTCCTCCGTCAGTTCCAGGGCACGCATTTCGGCGGCATCGTGGTGGCCGACCGGGCAGTCCATGTGACGGCCGACGGCCGCCGCTTCCTGGTCGTACATGGCGACCAGTTCGATTCCATCGTCCACAACGTGCGGTGGCTGGCCTATCTCGGCGATCGCACCTACGACCTGGCGATCCTCGTCAACCGCTTGATCGCCCGGCTGCGACGCCTGGCTGGGCTGCCCTACTGGTCTTTCTCGTCCTGGGCCAAGGTCAAGGTGAAGCGGGCGGTCAGTTTCATCAGCCGGTTCCAGGAGATCGTCGCCGCCGAGGCGCGGCGCAGCGAAGTCGACGGCATCATCTGCGGCCACATCCACCACGCCGCGATCGAGCGCATCGGCGGCATCGACTACGTCAACACGGGCGACTGGGTGGAAAGCTGCACGGCGGTCGGCGAGCGCGCCGACGGCACGCTCGAGATCCTCCGCTGGGACCAGGCCTCGGCCGGCTCCGACGTCGGCGCGCCGGTCGGCGGCCTGCCGCTCGGCAAGCATCCGGCCTGGCTGCCCGGCGCTGCCGCCTGACACGGGCGATGCGGCGCCTGAGGGCGTTCTCGGGCCGCCTCGGCGCGTGCTATGGATCGGGCCGACGGCGATTCGCCGCCGCCTGGAACCATGTCGCTCCCGCCGCTCACGCCCCAACAGCTCGTCAAGCCGCCTCGTTTCGAGCTCAGGCTGGGGCTTATCTTCGCCGCCATATTCCTGCCCATGGGGCTGCACCTGCCCTATTTCCCGCTGTGGCTCGAATATTGCGGCTTCAGCGCGCCCGAGATCGCGGTCATCCTTGCCGGGCCGATGTTCCTGCGCGTCGTCACCACCCCGGCCATCCTGACGCTTGCCGACCGCGCCGGCGACCGCGCCGACGTGCTGGTCGCCCTCGGTGCCACCTCGCTCGCTTTGTCGGCCGGCTACTTCCTGGCGCCGACCTACGGCATCGTGCTCGGCGTCTCGCTGCTCCTGTCGGTCGTCTGGTCGCCGCACGTCGCCCTGACCGATTCCGTCGCGTTGTCGGGGGTCCGGCGCTTCGGCAGCGACTACTCGATGATGCGCATCTGGGGCTCCGTCGCCTACCTTTCGGCCAATTTTTTCGGCGGGCTCATCCTTGCGGCCGCAGGCGAGGCGATCATCCCCGTCCTGTTGTCGCTCAGCTTCGCTGCAGTTCTCGCCGCCGCCTTCCTGATGCCGCGCCTCGGCCCGCCGCGCCATGCCTCGCCGCTGTCGACCGCCGACCTGCCCGATGCGGTGCCGTCGTTGATGCATCCCTATTTCCTGGCCTTCGTTGGCAGCGTCGGGCTCACCACCGCGTCTCACGCCTATCTCTACGCCTTCTCCTCCATCTATTGGAAATCGCTCGGTATTTCGGATGCGACGGTCGGTCTTCTGTGGACCGTGGCGGTGGTCGGGGAGGTCGGTGTCTTCATGAGCTTCACGCGGCTCTTCGGCCGGCAGTCCGCCGCCACCACCCTGGTGATCGCCGCCGTGTCTTCCATCGTTCGCTGGCTCGCCTTTCCGCTGGTCGAGCCGGCAGGTCTGGGCACGGCCGGCTTCGTCGCCGTCCAGCTGCTGCACGCTCTGTCGACCGGCCTGATGCTGATCGGCCTGCAGAAGATGATCGGCGAGACGGTGGGCGAGGCGCGCACCGGCGCCGCGCAGGGCGTCGCCTATTTCGCCACCAATTTCGGCCTGGCTCTGGCCACCCTGCTATCCGGCCCGCTCTACGAGGCTACCGGCGTCGACGGCTTCTTCGCCATGGCGGTGCTGGCGGCGGGAGGATTGGCGCTGGCGCTTTACGCCCGCAGGTCAGCCCCAGAGAGCCGGCTCCGGGGCTGACACCAGCGAACCCTCGTAGCGAAGCCCCGGACTGCGGTCGCGCGCCAGGAGCAACGGACCGTCGAGGTCGACGAAATCGGCGCCCTCGGCGAGCAGCACGGCCGGCGCCATGGCGAGCGAGGTGCCGACAATGCAGCCGACCATCACCTTGAAGCCCAGCTGCCGGGCCTCGTCGCGCAGCGCCAGGGCGGCCGTCAGCCCGCCCGTCTTGTCGAGCTTGATGTTGATGGCGTCGTAGCGGCCCTCGAGCGACGCCAGATCCGCCGCGGTGTGGACGCTCTCGTCGGCGCAGATCGGCACCGGCCTGTGGACCTCGCCGAGCAGCGCGTCCTCGGCCGCCGGCAGTGGCTGTTCGATGAGCGTCACGCCGAGCGCCTGGGCGGCTGCCATGTTGGCCTCGAGGTTGTCCGACCGCCAGCCCTCGTTGGCGTCGAGGATGAGCCGCGCCGCCGGGGCGGCCTCGCGGACCGCGGCGATCCGCTCGCGATCCCCGTCGCCGCCGGCTTTGACCTTGAGGAGCGGCCGCCAGGCATTGTCCCTGGCCTGCGCGGCCATCGCCTCCGGCGTGCCGAGCGACAGCGTGAAGGCGGTGGTGAGCGGCTTCGGCACGGCGCGGCAGACCTTCTGATGGACCCGTTGGCCGGTCAGCTTGGCCTCCAGGTCCCACAGCGCGCAATCCACCGCGTTGCGAGCCGCCCCCGCCGGCATCGCCGAGAGCAGCTCCATGCGCCCGATGCCTGCGGCGATCTGCGGCCGTGCCGCCTCGATTTCGGCGGTTGCGCTGGCCACCGTCTCCCCGTAGCGGGGATAGGGCACGCCTTCGCCGCGGCCGACCTTTCCGTCCGAGGAAATGCTGACGGTGATCACCTCGGCCACCGTCTTGGAGCCGCGCGAGATGGTGAAGCTGCCGGCGATCGGGAACTGTTCGGCCTCGACCAAAATGTCACGCGGCATATTTTTCTTCCTTGGAATCAGCGGGGTAGGGAACCGTTCAAAGTGACAGAACTTGGCTGAACGGTTAAGAGTGCTGCCCATGTTGACCGATGCCCCGCTGGAAGCAAGCCGGACGCCGGACGCCCAGTACCAGCCCGAAATCGACCTTCGCGAGGAGGGCGACCGGGTGGTGTGCGCGCTATCCGGCAACTGGACCACGCGCCGCGTGCATCTGGTGGACGCCCGCATGCGCCAGATCGAGCGCCTTGCCATGACCGAGCTTGCCCTCGACGTCGCCGGCATTCGCCGTATCGACACCGCCGGCGCCTGGCTCATCGAGCGGCTGATCGCCGCGGCGGGCGCGAAGAACGTTCGTGTGACCGTGGATGGCGAGAGCGAGGCGGCGCAGATCCTGCTGTCGGCGGTGGGCGACGCGACGCGCGGCAAGGAGCCGCCGCCGCCGCCGCCCCGCCCGAATGCGGTGATCCGCTTCCTGGAGAAACTGGGGCGCGCCGTCTACAATGGCTGGGACGACTTCATCGCCGCCATGTACATCCTCGGCTCGACCATCCGCGGCGCCCAGATGAAGCTCGGCCGCGGCCACGCCGTCAACGTTCACGCGATCGTCGCGCAGATGGACCGCATGGGCGTCGGCGCCATTCCCGTCGTCGTCCTCATGGCCGCCATCGTCGGCGCCATCGTCGCCCAGCAAGGCGCCTTCCAGCTGCGCTATTTCGGCGCCGAGATCTTCGTCGTCGACCTGGTTGGCATCCTGGTCTGGCGCGAGCTCGGCGTGCTCCTGACGGCCATCATGATCGCCGGCCGCTCCGGCAGCGCGATCACCGCCGAGATCGGCTCGATGAAGATGCGCGAGGAGGTCGACGCGCTCACGGTAATCGGCTTGAACCCGGTCGGCGTGTTGGTGTTTCCGCGCCTGGTGGCGCTGGTCGTGGTGCTTCCCTGCCTCACCATCGCCGCCAATTTCGCGGCCATAGGCGGCGCCATCTTCGTCTCCTGGGCCTATTCCGGCATCCCGCCCGAGGCCTTCATCGACCGCATGCGGGCCAGCATCGACCTGTCGACGATCTTTGCCGGGTTGATCAAGGCGCCCTTCATGGCCCTGATCATCGGCATCATCGGCTCCGTCGAGGGGATGAAGGTGGGCGGCAGCGCCGAATCCCTGGGCCTCCACGTCACCTCCTCGGTGGTCAAATCCATCTTCCTCGTGATTATCGTCGACGGCCTGTTCGCGATGTTCTACGCGGCGATCGACTTCTGAGGGCGGCCGCATGACGCAAAGCGAGGAGCGCGAGGAAGAGGATGCCGGCCCGCTGGCGCGCAGCTCCGACGGCCGCGAGATCGTGCTTTCGGCCCGCGACGTCACCGTGGCCTTCGACGACAATGTGGTGCTTGACCGCCTGTCCCTCGACATCTACCGCGGCGAGATTCTCGGCTTCGTCGGCGCTTCGGGCGCGGGCAAGTCGGTGCTCCTGCGCACCATCCTCGGCCTCAATCGCAAGCAGTCGGGTACCATCAAGCTGTTCGGCATCGACGTCGACAAGGCGAGCGAGACCGACCGGTTGAAGCTCGATATCCGGCTGGGCGTGCTGTTCCAGCACGGCGCGCTTTTCTCGGCCCTGACGGTCCAGGAGAACGTGCAGGTGCCGATGCGCGAGTATCTCGACCTGCCGCAGCAGCTCATGGACGAGCTGGCGTTGCTGAAGATCGAGCTGGTCGGGCTGCCGCGCGACGCAGCGCCGAAGTTTCCCTCCGAGCTGTCCGGCGGCATGATCAAGCGCGCCGCGCTGGCGCGTGCGCTGGCTCTCGATCCCGATATCGTCTTCCTCGACGAGCCGACGTCCGGGCTCGATCCCATCAGCGCCGCCGATTTCGACGAGCTGGTGGCCAAGCTGCGCGACACGATGGGGCTGACCGTCTACATGGTCACCCACGATCTCGATAGCCTGTTCTCCGTCTGCGACCGCATCGCCGTGCTCGGCAACAAGCACGTGCTGGTCGACGGGACCGTCGAGGATATGCTGAAGAGCGAGGAGCCCTGGGTGAAGTCCTATTTCCGTGGCAAGCGTGCGCGGCAGCTCGACCTGGCGGCGAGGGCCTGATGGAAACCAAAGCGAACTACGTCATCGTCGGCATCTTCACCTTGGCGGCGATCCTCGCCGCCTTCGGCTTCGTCTACTGGACCGCCGCCATCGGCGATCGCGGCGAGCTGGTCGAGCTCAGGGTCCGCATTCCGGGCTCCGCTTCGGGCCTCACCCGCGGCAGCCAGGTCATGTTCAACGGCGTCAAGGTGGGCGACGTCCGCCGCGTCTTCATCGACGTCGACAACCCGGCGGTGGCGATTGCCGACGCCGAGATCGACCGCTATACGCCGATCACCCGCTCGACCCAGGCCGACATCGGGCTGGCCGGCCTCACCGGACAGGCCAATATCGAGCTCAAGGGCGCCGATTCCGACGAACCCAACCTGCTGGACGAGGCGGAGGCCAACGGCACCGTCGCCGAGATCACCGCCAACCCGTCGGCGGTGACCAACCTTCTGCAGACGGCGCAGGACATCTTCAAGCGCGCCGACAGCGTGCTCTCCCAGCTCGAGGGTTTCGTCAGCGACTCGCGGGGCCCGCTCACGGCCACCGTGCAGAATGCCCAGAAGTTCTCGGAGGCGTTGGCCGCCAATTCCGACGGCGTCGAGCGCTTTCTGAAGGCCGTCAGCGATCTGTCGGGCCAGCTGGGCGGCGTCTCCGCCAAGCTCGACGGCACGCTCGACGCGGCCGAGAAGCTGCTCAACTCGGTCGACCGCGAGAAAGTCGCCTCGATCGTCGACAGCGTCGACCGCTTCACCAAGAGCCTGGGCGATTCCAGTGACGAGCTGCAGACCATCGTCGCCGACGTCAGCCGGACCGTGAAGTCGGTCAATGCCTTTTCCGACCAGGCTTCGGCGACGCTCAAGCGCGTCGACGGCGTGGTGGCGGCGGTCGACCCCGAAGCGGTCCGAAGCGCGATCGCCAACATCGATGAGGCGACCAAGACGGCCAACAAGGCGGTCCAGGAGGTCTCCAAGGTCACCGACAAGGTTGGCCGCCGAGCCGACGACATCGACCAGATCATCGCCGATGCCAAGCAGCTGGCGGACCGTCTGAACCAGGCTTCGGTGCGCGTCGACGGCGTGCTCGCCAAGGTGGACAGCCTGCTCGGTTCGGGCGATGCCAATGGGGTCATGGCCGACGCGCGTGCCACATTGGCGTCCTTCCGCAAGGTCGCCGACACCCTGAACGCGCGGCTGGGCACGATCACCGACGGGTTCGCCCGTTTCTCGGGCCAGGGCCTGCGCGAGATCGAGGCGTTGGCGCGCGACAGCCGGCGCTCGATCAACCGCATCGAGGAAGCGGTGAGCGCCTTCGAGCGCAACCCGCAGCGCCTGCTGACGGGCGGCGACGGCGCAGTGCGCCAGTTCGACGGGCGGGCGCGGCGGTGATGGTGCGTATGGGGAAATCCTTGCCCGGCCTTATCCTCGTGGGCGTCGTGCTTTCGGGCTGCGCGCTGTTGCCCGGCGGCGGCCCGGCGGCGCTCGACACATACGAGCTCACGGCAGTGAAGCCTGAGGGTGCCCGCAGCCGGCGCGGCTCGCAGATCCTCATCACCCAGCCTTCCGCCCTGCAGTCGATCGACTCCCAGAACATCGTCGTCGAGCCGGCCCCCGGCAACATCGAGTATCTGAAGGGCGCCCAGTGGGCGGACCGGCTGCCCCGGGTGATCCAGGTGCGGCTTGCCGAGAGCTTCCAGCGCTCGGGCCGGCTGGGCGGCGTCGGCCTACCCGGCGAGGGGCTTGCCATCGACTACCAGGTGCTCTCCGAGGTGCGCGACTTCTCGATCTCCGTCGGGGCCGGGGCTCGGGCCGAGGTCGAGATCTACGTCAAGCTGATGAACGACCGCGACGGCGTGATCCGGGCCTCCCGCGATTTCCGCGTCGTTCGTCCGGTCGCCGGCGCCGGCAACGACGCCTATGTGGCAGCCCTCGACGCCGCCTTCGGGCAGGTCGCCGCGGACATCGTGCGCTGGACCCTTGCCTCCATGTGAGGCTCCTGAAAGTCGCCTGGCCGGCACCTGCATTTTGCCAAAATTGAAGCTAAAAGGCTCGACGCACCTGCCGCGCGCGGCAGGCGATTCGCGAGGGGAAGCACCATGTTCAAGCGCATCGTCGCAGCAACCGTCGCCGGGGCCATGTTGGCCGCCTGCACCACCGACCCGTTCACCGGCGAGCAGAAGGTCTCCAACACCGCCGGCGGTGCCGCGCTCGGCGCGCTGGCCGGCGCCGGCCTGGGCCTTCTGGGCGGCGGCAACGACCGCCGCAACGCACTGATCGGCGCCGGCATCGGCGCTCTCGCCGGCGGTGCGGTCGGCGCCTACATGGACAACCAGGAGGCTGAGCTGAGGGCCCAGCTCCAGGGCACCGGCGTCAGCGTGACGCGGATCGGCGACCAGATCGTGCTCAACATGCCGTCCAACATCACCTTTGCCACCGATCAGGACGCCGTGAAGGCGGCTTTCTACCCGACGTTGAACTCGGTAGCGCTGGTGCTCAAGAAGTTCAACCGCACCACCGTCGACGTCTACGGCTTCACCGACGACACCGGCAGCGAGCAGCACAATTTCGACCTCTCGCAGCGGCGGGCTCTTTCCGTCGCCAACTATTTGTCGGGCCAGGGGGTCGATTCGCGCCGCTTCGCCGTGACCGGCTTCGGCGAGACGCGGCCGGTGGCTTCCAACGCGACCGAAGCCGGCCGCGCCCAGAATCGCCGCGTCGAGATCCAGCTTTCGCCGCTCACCCAGGCTTAGTCTGGGCCAGCGCCGCGGCGATGAGGGCGGCGAGCCGCGCATTGTTGCGGACCAGCGCGATGTTGGTCTTCAGGCTCGCACCGCCGGTGAGCTGGAGAATTTTCGAAAGCAGGAAGGGCGTCACCGCCTTGCCGGAGACGCCCGCGTCGCGCGCCGCTTCTTGCGCGGCGGCGATGTGGGCCGCCATCGCGTCGGCCGCAATCTCGTCCTCTTCCGGCACCGGGTTGGCCACCAGCAGCCCGCCGCCGAGGCCGAGCGCGGCGCGCGTCGCGAAGAAGCGGGCGATCGCCTCCGGCCCGTCCAGCCTGAGCGGCGCCGCATGAGGCGAATGGCGCGACCAGAACGCCGGCAGCCGGTCGGCGCCGTGCACCACCACCGGCACGCCGTGCGTCTCCAGCACCTCCAGCGTCTTGTCGAGGTCGAGGATCGCCTTGGCGCCGGCCGAGACCACGATCACCGGCGTGCGGGCGAGCTCCCCGAGGTCGGCCGAAACGTCGAAGCTCCGCTCCGCCCCCAGATGCACGCCGCCGATGCCGCCGGTCGCGAACACCGAGATGCCGGCGATATGTGCAGCGATCATCGTCGCCGCCACCGTGGTGCCCCCGGTCAGGCCCTCGGCCACGGCGAAGGCGAGGTCGGCCCGCGACAGCTTCAGGGCGCCCTGGCTGCGGGCGAGCGCTTCCCTGGCCTCGGCCGCCAGCCCGATCTTCAGCCGCCCGTCGATCACCGCGATGGTGGCGGGGGTGGCCCCTTCCTGCTCGATGATTCCCTCGACGTCGGCGGCCATGGCGGCGTTGTCGGGAAACGGCATTCCGTGCGTGATGATCGTCGATTCGAGGGCTACGACCGGCCTCCCGGCGGCGAGCGCCGCCGCCACCGGCGGGTGGAGGTCGACGAAGGGCCTTGCGGTCTCCGGATTCATGCCGCTTCCCATGCCACCGCTTGCGGCTCCGGCACAAGCGCCATTGCGGCGTCGAGCTCGGCCGGCGTGAAATCGGCCACGGCGGCTGCGCTCTCCAGCGTCAGCATGGCCGCCGCCGCACCCCGCCTCAGCGCCTGGCGAAGCGGCAGGCCGGCGGTCAAGGCCGCGACGGCGACGCCGGCCAGCGCGTCGCCCGCTCCCGTCACGTCGGCCACGCGGCGCGGCCGCGGCGGCTCGAGCTGGAACGCGCCGTCGCGGTCGAAGCCGGTCAGCGGCCTGCCGCCGGCGGTGGCGACTCCGGCGACGAGCCCGGCCCGCCGCAACAGCGCCACCGAGCTCTCCGCCGGGGCATCGACGGGCAGGCCGGCGAGTTTCGCCGCCTCGCGTGTCGTCACGAACAGGCAGGCGAGGCGGCGGAGGAACGGCGCCAGGCGCACGACCTTGGCCGGCGACACGCCGATCGCGAACAGCGGGCGCGCTTCCGCCAGCTCTGCCAGCGTGGCGAGCGCAGGCGCCGGCAGGTTGGCATCGGTGAGCACAGCATCGGCGCCGGCGACCGCCTGGCGTGTCGTGGCGCGCCTGAGCTGCTTGGCGAAGGCCACCTCGTAGAGCTCCATGTCGGCGAGCCCGGCGATCAGCTCGCCCTGCGCGTCGATGAGCGCGGTGTAGCTCGGGGTGCGCCGGTCGAGGAAAACCACGGAAAGATCTTCGATGCCGGCGAGCGCGATGGCCCGCGCCACGGCATCGCCGGCCTGGTCGCCGCCGCGCAGCGACATCAGCGAGGCCTCGGCACCGGCGGCCACCGCGTTGCGGAGCGCGTTGAAGACGCCGCCGCCGACATCCTCCGAAAGCGTGCCGGGATTGGACGCGCCGGGATGGTAGCGCCCCCGCACGCGCCCGCGCCGGTCGACATGGGCGCCTCCTACGGCGAGGATGCGTGGCTGGCGCGGCGGGGAAACGGCATCGACCATGAGGGTGCGAGCTTAGGCTGCGCCGTCGCTGCCTTCAATCGGCGAAAGCCGCGAATCGCCGCCGGAGCGGAACCACGAATTTTCGGCATTGCTGCTTGAGCCGACGCTCATATGAACTTTCACGAACGGAAATCGAACGGACAACCGATTCTTTCACCGAATCAGAGGCTTGATGCCTCTTGCCAAATCGGAACAAAGCATGTACATCGAAAGTCGGACGGCATGCGATCCGGCCTTATTGGCGACCACGGGGTGAGGTATCATGGCACAGAATTCATTGCGGCTCGTAGAGGACAACACGGTGGACAAATCAAAGGCGCTCGACGCCGCGCTTTCGCAGATCGAGCGCGCCTTCGGCAAGGGCTCGATCATGCGGCTCGGGCAGAACGAGCAGGTGGTGGAGATCGCCACCGTGTCCACCGGCTCCCTGGGCCTGGACATCGCGCTCGGCGTCGGCGGCCTGCCGCGCGGCCGCATCGTCGAGATCTACGGTCCGGAGAGCTCCGGCAAGACCACGCTGGCGCTCCATACGGTGGCCGAGGCGCAGCGCAAGGGCGGCATCTGCGCCTTCGTCGACGCCGAGCATGCGCTGGACCCGGTCTATGCCCGCAAGCTGGGGGTCGACCTGGAGAACCTGCTGATCTCGCAGCCCGACACCGGCGAGCAGGCTCTCGAGATCTGCGACACGCTGGTGCGCTCCGGCGCCATCGACGTTCTGGTGGTCGACTCGGTCGCCGCGCTGACGCCGCGCGCCGAGATCGAGGGCGAGATGGGCGATTCGCTGCCCGGCCTGCAGGCCCGCCTGATGAGCCAGGCCTTGCGCAAGCTCACCGCCTCCATCTCGCGCTCCAACACGATGGTCATCTTCATCAACCAGATCCGCATGAAGATCGGCGTCATGTTCGGCTCGCCGGAGACCACCACGGGCGGCAATGCGCTGAAGTTCTACGCCTCGGTGCGCCTCGACATCCGCCGCATCGGCTCGGTCAAGGACCGCGACGAGGTGGTCGGCAACCAGACGCGCGTCAAGGTGGTGAAGAACAAGCTGGCACCGCCGTTCAAGGTGGTCGAGTTCGACATCATGTATGGCGAGGGCGTGTCCAAGACCGGCGAGCTCATCGATCTCGGCGTCAAGGCCGGGGTGGTGGAGAAGTCCGGCGCCTGGTTCTCCTACAATTCGCAGCGCCTCGGCCAGGGTCGCGAGAACGCCAAGCTGTTCCTGCGGGAAAATCCCGAGCTGGCACGCGAGATCGAGACCTCGCTCCGGCAGAATGCCGGGCTGATCGCCGAGAAATTCCTCGACAGCGGGGGTGGCGAAGGCTTCGAGGACGACGCGGCCGAGATGTAGCCCCAGGCATTGGCGACGCAAGCCGGCGGCGCGCGCTCCAGCCGCCGCTTGCGCCCTCTGCCTGTTTCTGGACAGCGCCCCGGACGGACGATAAAAGGCGCTGTCGTTTCCGCCGCCGGCGGACCCTCCTTTTCCATGACGGCCGCCGGGCAAGCCGGCAGCGGCCAAAGAGAGCGCGTATTTCCATGAGTGGCGTCAACGAGATCCGGTCGGCCTTCCTCGAGTTCTTCCGCAAGAACGGACATGCCGTCGTCCCCTCGAGCCCGCTCGTTCCGCGCAACGACCCGACGCTCATGTTCACCAATGCCGGGATGGTGCAGTTCAAGAACGTCTTCACCGGGCTGGAGCAGCGACCCTACGACAAGGCGGTCACCTCGCAGAAATGCGTGCGCGCCGGCGGCAAGCACAACGACCTCGACAATGTCGGCTACACCGCGCGCCACCACACCTTCTTCGAGATGCTCGGCAATTTCTCCTTCGGCGACTATTTCAAGGAGCGCGCCATCGAGCTCGCCTGGGGGCTGCTCACCCGCGATTTCGGCCTCTCTCCCTCGCGCCTCCTGGTCACCGTCTATCACACCGACGACGAGGCGGCCGCCTTCTGGAAGAAGATCGCCGGGCTCGCCGACGAGCGCATCATCCGCATCGCCACCAGCGACAATTTCTGGGCGATGGGCGACACCGGTCCCTGCGGACCCTGCTCGGAGATCTTCTACGACCACGGCGAGGGCATTCCCGGCGGTCCGCCCGGCAGCCCCGACGAGGACGGCGACCGCTTCATCGAGATCTGGAATCTCGTCTTCATGCAGTACGAGCAGGTGACGAAGGACGAACGGATCGTCCTGCCGCGGCCCTCGATCGACACCGGCATGGGGCTGGAGCGCATCGCCGCGGTGCTGCAGGGCGAGCACGACAATTACGACATCGACCTGTTCAAGGCGCTGATCCGCGCCTCGGAAGAGGCGACCGGGGTCCCCGCCGAGGGCCCCCATCGGGCGAGCCACCGCATCATTGCCGATCATCTGCGCGCCTCGAGCTTCCTCATCGCCGACGGCGTCCTGCCGTCCAACGAGGGCCGCGGCTACGTGTTGCGCCGCATCATGCGCCGGGCCATGCGCCATGCCCAGCTGCTCGGCGCGCGCGAGCCGCTGGTCTATCGCCTGGTCCCCGCGCTGGTGCGCGAGATGGGACAAGCCTATCCGGAGCTGGTGCGCGGCGAGGCGCTGATCGCCGAGACGCTGAAGCTCGAGGAGACCCGCTTCAGGAAGACGCTGGCACGCGGCCTGATGCTGCTCGACGAGGCGACCAGCGATCTTGGGCCAGGCGACAGCCTGTCGGGCGAGACCGCGTTCCGCCTCTACGACACCTTCGGCTTCCCGCTCGACCTCACGCAGGACGCGCTGCGCCAGCGCAGCATCGGCGTCGACCTGCCGGGTTTCGACGCCGCCATGGAGCGCCAGAAGGCCGAGGCGCGCGCCAGCTGGGCCGGCTCCGGCGAGGCTGCCACCGAGACCGTCTGGTTCGCGCTCCGCGAGCGGCTCGGCGCCACCGAGTTCCTCGGCTACGAGACCGAGACCGCCGAAGGCGTGGTGACCGCGCTGGTCCGCGGCGGCGCCGAGCTTGCCGAGGCGTCGGCCGGCGAGACGGTGGACGTCGTGGTCAACCAGACGCCCTTCTATGCCGAATCGGGCGGCCAGACGGGGGACACGGGCCGCATGGTTGGCGATGGTTTCGTCATCCGCGTCACCGACACCAGGAAGAAGGCGGACGGGTTGTTCGTTCATTCCGGCGAGGTGGTCGAGGGCACGGTGCGCACCGGCGCGGCGGTCGAGCTTCTCGTCGACCATGAGAGGCGCACGATGATCCGCGCCAACCACTCGGCGACCCATCTCGTCCACGAGGCGCTGCGCGAGGTGCTGGGCACGCATGTCGCCCAGAAGGGCTCGCTTGTCGCGCCCGACCGGCTTCGCTTCGACTTCTCGCATCCCAAGCCCATCTCGGCGGCCGAACTCGACGAGGTCGAGGCCATCGCCAACCGGGTGATCCTGGAGAACGCCCCGGTGACGACCCGGCTGATGAGCGTCGACGACGCCATCGCCGAGGGCGCCATGGCGTTGTTCGGCGAGAAATACGGCGACGAGGTGCGCGTCGTCTCGATGGGCACCGGCTTTCGCGGCGACCATGACGGCAAGCCCTACTCGGTGGAGCTGTGCGGTGGCACCCATGTCGCCGCGACGGGCGACATCGGGCTGGTGCGGATGGTCTCCGAGGGCGCCGTGGCGGCCGGCGTGAGGCGGCTGGAAGCGCTCACCGGCGATGCCGCGCGGCGTCACCTCGCCGAGCAGGAGGCGCGGCTGAAGACGATCGCCGGGGCCCTGAAAGTGTCCCCCGCCGAGGCTCCGGCGCGCGTCGAGGCGCTGGTCGAGGAGCGGCGCAGGCTGGAGCGCGAGCTCGTCGAGGCGCGCAAGCGCCTGGCCCTTTCCGGCGACGCCTCGGCCGGCGCCGGAGCGTCCGCGACCGAGACGGTTGCCGGCGTCGGGTTCCTGGGACGCAGCGTATCCGGCGTGTCGCCGCGCGACTTGAAGCCGCTGGCCGACGAGGGCAAGAAGTCGCTCGGCTCGGGCGTGGTGGTGTTCGTCGGCGCCGGCGAGGATGGCAAGGCGAGCGTCGTGGTGGCCGTCACCGAAGATCTGACCGGACGCTTCAGCGCCGTCGACCTGGTGCGCCGCGCCTCGGCCGCGCTCGGCGGGCAAGGCGGTGGCGGCCGCCCGGACATGGCCCAGGCCGGCGGGCCTGACGCGTCGCGGGCCGGTGAGGCGATCGAGGCGGTGAAGGCGGCCATGCTCGCTGCCTGAGCGCGCTTCGCCGCCCCTATGCCCGGGGCGCGCTTCGCCGCCCCTGAACGCGCCTCGCCGCCCCGCAAGCCTCACGCCAGGAGATGCGCCAGAAGGGCCCTCAACTCGGCCGGCTTGACCGGCTTGCGCATGAGCTCGATGCCGCTGGCGCGCGCCGCGCGCGCCAGGACCTCCGAGGCGTCGGCGGTGATGATCAGCGCCGGCACCGCCCGCTTCAGTGCCTCGCGCGCCTGGCCGATCGTCGTCGAGCCGAGGTCTCCATGGTCGAGATGCTGGTCGGCGATGATGATGTCGGGGGAAAACGCGGCATCGGAAAGCGCCTCGATGGCCTCGCCGGTCGAAGTCGCGGCCCGCACCTCGCAACGCCAGCGCTCGAGCAGCGCGCGCATCGCCTCGAGCACCGCCTGGTCGTTCTCGACCAGCAGCACCTTGGTGCCGAAAAGGCCGTAGCCGCGCGGCCGGTCGGGCTCGGCAGACTGTGCGGCGAGCTCGGTATGCTGGGTGCGTGCGGCGGGCACCTCGACATGGAAGACGGTCCCTGAACCCATCGCCGAGGAGAAGTCGACGCGATGGCCGAGCGCGTCGACCATGCGCTTGACGATCGCCAGGCCGAGCCCGAGCCCGCCCGACAGCTCGGCGTCGCCGGCCACGTTGCCGCGGTGGAACTCCTCGAACACCGCGCGCCGCTGATCGCGGGGGATGCCGCGGCCGGTGTCGACCACGTCGATGCGGATCGTTTCGCCGCGGTGGCGCACGCCGACCAGCACGCCCCCCTTTCTGGTATAGCGGATGGCGTTGGAGATGATGTTCTGCAGGATGCGCCTGAGCAGCGTCCTGTCGGATCGGACGACCGCATGCGTCGGCCGGAAGGAGAGCCGCAGGCCCTTGTTCTCCGCAAACGGCTTGAAGTCCGAACGCAGCGCCGAAAACAACGGCTCCAGCGCGACGTCGCCGATCTCCGGCTCGACCACGCCGGCGTCGAGCTTGGAAATGTCGAGCAAGGTGCGCAGCAGGTCTTCCATCGTCTCGAGCGAGCGCTCGACCTGGCGCGCCAGCGTCCGCCCTTCCTCGCTCCCCTGCAGTTCGGCCAGCGCCGAGATCGACAGGTGCGCGGCGTTGAGCGGCTGCAGGATGTCGTGGCTTGCCGCCGCCAGGAAGCGGGTCTTCGACAGATTGGCCTGCTCGGCGTTCTCCTTGGCGGCAATCAGCTCCAAATTGGACTGCTCGAGGTGGCGCAAGGTCGCGCGCAGCTCCTCTGTGCGCGCACGCACCCGGTTCTCGAGGTTGATCGCCGTCTGGAACAGCGTGAAGGCATTGCCCTGCTGCTCCATCGAGCGCTCGACGCGCGACACCAGCGCCTCGTTGATGCGCCTGAGCTTCTCCGGGTCGTCGATGTGTCGGATCGGCATCTTGCCAGGCGCTTGCCTCTATTCGGCGGCCGCGTCGAGCCGCCCCGCGGAGGCCGGTCGGCCGAAGGCGATGCCGGTGAGCGTCTGGTTGAGGTGCATCGACTGGTACTGCTCGCCATAGGTGTTGAAGCCGAGCACATGGTGCTCGCGGTAGAGATCGGACATCTTGCGGACGACCTGGCGGTTCTCCGCGTCGATGCGCCGATAGGCGCAGTCGAAGCCCAGCACCATGTCGATGCCGGAAAGCCGGCTTTCGAGCTCGTCGAGCTTGCGGCGGGTGGTCTCCACCATGCCCCGCGCTTCGGCCAGCGTCAGCACCACCCCGTCGTCGATCGCGCAGGCGAACACCAGGGACCCGTCGTCGTTGATGGCCCGCACGCCACGGCAGAAATACTCGCCCCCCACTTTGACCACCACCGGGTGCGACGCGAACCCGCCTTGCGCCAGCACCCCCAATTCCTTGCCCACCGCCGCGGCGTATTCATGTGCGGCCCGGTTGGCGTTGAGCTCGGTGACCGTGCGCCGCTCGGGGTCCGAATGGGTGACCACCAGCTTGGCCTCGGTGGGGATGAAGTTGTCGGTCTTGAAGATCTGGAAGGGCAGCACGGTCGAAGCGAGCACGATCACCGCGCCGCCATCCGTGACGCGGCCGTCGGAGATCAGCCGGGTGCGCTCGAAGCGCAGATCGTCGCCCGCCGACCCGCCGATCAGCGGAATGTCGGACAAGGCCCAATTGAGGGCTGCCGTCACCCGCTCCTCGGCGAACGACATGCCGTCGATGAGGCAGAGCGCGAAGCGCGCCTGGCCCGGCCGGGCGCCGGTGGCCTCGGCCAGCCTTCGCTTCAGCCGGTCCACCTCGCCGGCGATCATATCCATGCCGGCCGTCGCCACGCGGGGAATGGTCGCCGAGACGACCGTGAAGTGGCAGGCCGGCAGCAGGATGGCGAGCAGGTGGCCGGCGGCGATCCCGTCCGGCGTGATTTCGCCCGACGTCGAGCAACCGATCACCGCGAGTCCCGGCGCGGCCGCGCTCACCGCCGCATTGAGGTTTTCCGCGTCGCAGGCGTCGAGCGAGAAGAAGAGCAGCGCCAGCGCGAACCGGCCGGGGCGCGCCTCATCGCCGATCGCCTGGGCAAACGCCGCCGCCTCGGCGCCCGCTGCCGTCAGCGCCACGATCCCGCTCTGATACTCCGTCCGTGTCGCCACGCCGTTCCGCAGCGCCTCCGCTTGAGCCGGTTTCGCGCCGGTCGCCGATCATCACCGGCAAATTCGCCTTTGGCAATCTTGATCGCCGGCGCCGTTCGGTCGAAAGTACAATATACCGGGACTGGGGCCGGCAGCATTCTGCCGGTCACCCCGATGGGAGGCTCCGGGCGGGGCATGACGCCTTGCCGCGGAACGAAGGGCAGAACGGGTCGGGCGGCGCCTACCGGCCGATGTGAGGAGGAACCATGTCCGACGTGACGATGGTGGTGAACGGTCGCACCGTTGGGGGGTCGGTCGAGGACCGCACGCTCTTGGTGCATTTCCTGCGCGAGCATGTCGGACTGACAGGGACTCATGTCGGCTGCGACACCTCGCAATGCGGCGCTTGCGTCGTTCATGTCGACGGCAAGGCGGTGAAATCCTGCACCATGCTGACCGCCCAGGCGTCGGGCGCCACGGTGCTGACCATCGAAGGCCTCGCCGAGGGCGGCGAACTGCACCCGGTGCAGGCCGCCTTCAAGGAGCATCACGGGCTGCAATGCGGCTTCTGCACGCCTGGCATGATCATGGCGGCGACCGACATGATCAGGCGCCACCCTGCCGGGCTCGACGAAGCGACCGTGCGCAGCGAGCTCGAAGGAAATATCTGCCGCTGCACCGGTTATCACAACATCGTCAAGGCGATCCTTGCCGCCTCGGTCGCGATGGCGGCTGCGGGCGGCGAGCGCAAGGTGGCATAGGCCGAACGGCCGGTCTCGGGAGGATTTCGATGGGCGTTGAAGGCATCGGGGCGCGCATCGCCCGCAAGGAAGACAAACGGTTCATCACCGGCGGCGGCCGCTACACCGAAGACATGGTGGTGCCCGGCATGAAGCAGGCGGTGTTCGTTCGCAGCCCCCATGCGCATGCCGAGATCGCCGCCATCGACGTCGCCAAGGCCAAGGGCATGCCAGGCGTCATCGGCGTGCTCACCGGCCAGGAGCTGAAGGCCGATGGCATCGGCAACCTGATCTGCGGCTGGATGATCCATTCCAAGGACGGCAGCCCGATGAAGATGGGCGCCTGGTCGCCGCTGGCAGTCGACAGGGTGCGCTATGTCGGCGACGCCGTGGTCGTGGTCGTCGCCGAGACCAAGGGCCAGGCGCGCGATGCGGCCGAGGCGATCGAGGTCACCTATCGCGAGCTGCCCGCGGTGACCGACAGCGTCGAGTCCCTGAAGGAAGGCGCCCCGCAACTCCATCCGGAGGCTGAAGGCAACCTCATTTTCGACTGGGAGCTCGGCGACGCCCAGGCGACGGATGCCGCGCTGGCGAAGGCGGCGCACGTGACCCGCCTCGAGATCTACAACAACCGGCTCGTTCCCAATGCCATGGAGCCGCGTGCCACCCTCGGCCACTACGACAAGGCGGAGGATCACTACACCTGCTGGACGACCTCGCAGAATCCGCATCTCGCGCGGCTGGTGATGAGCGCTTTCTACAACGTCGCCCCCGAGAACAAGCTGCGCGTGATCGCGCCCGACGTCGGCGGCGGCTTCGGCTCGAAGATCTTCATCTACCCCGAGGAGGTCGTCTGCCTGTGGGCATCCAAGCGCACCGGCGTGCCGGTGAAATGGGTGGCCGATCGCACCGAGAGCTTCCTGACCGACGCGCATGGCCGCGACCACCACTCGACCGTCGAGATGGCCTTCGACGCCGACAATCGCATCATCGGCCTGAAGGTCGACACCATCGCCAATTTCGGCGCTTACATGTCGCTGTTCTCCTCCTCGGTGCCGACCTATCTCTATGCCACCCTGCTGTCGGGCCAATATGCGATCCCGGCGATCCACGCCAATGTCCGCGCCGTCTACACCAACACGGCGCCGGTCGACGCCTATCGCGGCGCAGGGCGCCCGGAGGCCACCTATCTCGTCGAGCGGACCATGGAAACTGCGGCGCGCGAGCTCGGTGTCTCGCCGGCCGAGCTCAGGCGCAAGAACTTCGTCAGCCAGTTCCCGCACCAGACGCCGGTGATCATGTGCTACGACGCCGGCGACTACCAGGCGTCGCTCGATGCCGCCATGAAGGTGTCCGACTATCAGGGCTTCCCGAAACGCAAGGCCGATGCCGCAAGGCGCGGCAAGCTGCGCGGCATCGGGATGAGCTGCTACATCGAAGCCTGCGGCATCGCGCCCTCGGCAGCGGTGGGATCGCTGGGCGCCGGCGTCGGCCTCTGGGAGTCGGCTGAGGTGCGCGTCAACGCGGTAGGTACCATCGAGGTGCTGACCGGCTCCCACAGCCATGGCCAGGGCCACGAGACGACCTTCGCCCAGGTGGTCGCCGACCGCCTCGGCGTGCCCATCGAGACCGTGTCGATCGTCCATGGCGACACCGACAAGGTGCAGATGGGCATGGGCACCTATGGCTCCCGCTCCGGCGCGGTCGGCATGTCGGCCCTGGTGAAGGCACTGGACAAGGTGGAGACCAAGGCCAAGCGCATCGCAGCCCACCTGATGGAGGCCGACGAGGGCGATGTCGTCATCGAGGGCGGCGCGCTCAAAGTGGCGGGCACCGACAAGAACGTGCCCTGGTTCCAGGTGGCGTTGGCCTCCTACACGGCCCACAACCTGCCGGCCGGCATGGAGCCGGGCCTCAAGGAGACCGCCTTCTACGACCCGACCAACTTCACCTTCCCGGCCGGTTGCTACATCTGCGAGGTGGAGGTGGACCCCGACACCGGCGTCAGCGAGATCGTCCAGTTCGTGGCTGCCGACGATTTCGGCAACATCATCAACCCGATGATCGTCGAGGGACAGGTCCATGGCGGCATCGCGCAGGGCGTCGGCCAGGCCTTGCTCGAGAATGCCCACTACGACCCGGCCAGCGGCCAGCTGCTGACGGCGAGCTACATGGACTACACCATGCCGCGCGCCGACGACCTTCCGTCGTTCCAGGTGTCGACCTCCAACACGCCGTGCCCCGGCAACCCGCTGGGCATCAAGGGTTGCGGCGAGGCGGGCGCCATCGGCTCGCCGCCGGCGGTGATCAATGCCATTACCGATGCGATCGGCATCAACGAGCTGACCATGCCCGCGACGCCTCAGAAAGTCTGGCAGGCGCTGCGTTCGGCGGCCGGAAACTGAACGGGGAGGGGCAGATGTACGCCGTCAACTACCATCGCGCCGGCTCGGTCGCCGAGGCCGTCAAGCTCGCAGAAACCGGCGAGACGAAGTTCCTGGCCGGCGGCATGACGCTGATCCCGGCCATGAAGACACGGCTTGCCGCACCCTCCGACGTCGTCGACATCACCCGCATCGAGGGACTTGCCGGGGTGAAGGTGTCGGGCCGCAAGGTCACCATCGGCGCCGCGACCACCCACGCCGACGTGGCGGCCAGCGCCGAGCTCGCCGCCGTCTGTCCTGCGCTGAGCGAGTTGGCGGCGCATATCGGCGACCCGCATGTCCGTCATATGGGCACGATCGGCGGCTCGATCGCCAACAACGACCCGGCGGCCGACTACCCGGCGGCCATGCTGGCGCTCGACGCCACCATCGTCACCGACCGCCGGTCGATCTCGGCACAGGATTTCTTCACCGGCCTGTTCGAGACGGCGCTGGAAGAGGGCGAGATGGTGACTTCGGTGAGCTTTGAAGCGCCGGAGAAGGCCGGCTACGAGAAGTTCCGCAATCCGGCCTCCCGCTATGCGATGACCGGCGTCTTCGTCGTCGGCGGCGCCAACGCCGTGCGTGCCGCGGTAACCGGGGCCGGCGACGGCGGGGTGTTCCGCTCCTCCGAGGTGGAAGCCGCGCTCGCCAAGCGCTTCGAGCCGGCGGCGCTCGACGGCGTGACCGTGCCTTCGGCCTCCCTGATGGGCGACATCCACGCCTCGCCGGAGTACCGCGCCAACCTGGTCGTCGTCATGGCGAAGCGCGCGGTGGCCAAGGCGGCTTGACCGGTCCCGCTGCGGGCATCAGGCGGCGATCGCGGCGCGGATCTTCTCGGCATTGGCGGAGAGCACGTCCGGCTTCTCCATCTGGCCCGTATGCGGCTTCAAGGCGATTCCCGCGAAGCGCGGGATGATGTGTACGTGCAGGTGGAACACGATCTGGCCACCTGCCTGCTCGTTGAACTGCTGAATCGTCACCCCGTCGGCATCGAAGGCCTTCTTGGCGGCCCGCGCCAGCTTCTGCGTGGTGTGCATCACCGCCGTCAGGCTGTCGGGATCGACGTCCAGAATGTTGCGGGCCGGCTTCTTGGGCAGCACCAGGCAGTGGCCGTCGCCGCGCGGCATGATGTCCATGATGGCGAGCGTGTCGGCGTCCTCGTAGAGCCGGTGGGCCGGCATCTCGCCCCTCAGGATCTTGGCGAACACGTTCCCGTCGTCATAGGCGGTGCTCATCATGGCTCTCCTTCAGTCCGAAGCCGGTGCCTGGCCTTTTCGGAACGGTCCGTGCTCTTCCAGATAGGCGCCGGCATGCGCCACCTCGCGTCGCTCGCGCGCCAGATAGTCGCGGACGGCCTTGCTTAGCCCCGGATGGGCGATGTAGTGCGCCGAATGCATGATGACCGGCATGTAGCCGCGCGCCAGCTTGTGCTCGCCCTGCGCCCCCGCCTCGACCACCTTCAGCCCCTTGGCGATCGCGAAATCGATGGCCTGGTGATAGCACACCTCGAAATGCAGGAAGGGATGATCCTCGATGCAGCCCCAGTTGCGGCCATAGAGCGCTTCCGAGCCGATGAAGTTGATGGCGCCGGCGATGTAGCGGCCGCCGCGGCGCGCCATCACCAACAGGATGTCCTCGGCCATCCGCTCGCCGATGAGCGAGAAGAAGCGGCGGTTGAGATATGGCCTGCCCCATTTCCGCCCGCCTGTGTCCATGTAGAACGCGAAGAAATCGTCCCACACCGCCTCGGTGAGATCGCTGCCGGTCAGCCAATCGATCGAGATGCCCCCGGAGAGCGCCTCGCGGCGCTCCCGCTTCAAGGCCTTGCGCTTGCGGGAGGCCAACGTGGTCAGGAAATCGTCGTAGCTTGAATAGCCTTCGTTGCGGAAATGGAACTGCTGGTCGGTCCGATGCAGATAGCCGGCGCCGATAAGGGCTGCCATGTCCGCTTCGGCGGCGAAGGTGACATGGGCGGAGGAGACGCCGAGGCGGTCGGCGACCGCCTTCAGCCCCTGGGCAAGCGCAGCGCGCACCGCTCCAGGGTCGGTGGCCCCGGCGAGCGGCAGCAGGCGCGGTCCGGTAACCGGCGTGAACGGGACGGAGGCCTGCAGCTTAGGATAGTAGCGTCCGCCGGCCCGCTCGAAGGCGTCGGCCCAGCCATGGTCGAACACATATTCGCCCTGGCTGTGCGATTTCAGGTAGCAGGGCAGGGCGCCGACGAGGCGCCCCTCCGCAGTCTCCAAGCGCAGATGGTTGCCCTGCCAGCCGCTGCGGCCTACCGCGCAGCCGGACTCTTCCAGGGACAGAAGAAAGTCGTAAGAAAGGAATGGGTTGTAGCCGTTTTCTCGATCCCCTCGGGAGGTCCCGGCCAAGCCCTGCCACTCGGGGCGGGAGAACGCGCCGACGCTCGCTGCGACGCGGATGGCGAGCGCCTCCTCCGCCTTGTCCTCCGTGCCGTCGCCGTTGGTGATCATGAGCGCTTAGATATTTTCCCGGGCCGCCGATACAAGACGCGCTCTGTCAGGAGACCGGCAGCGCCTCGGGCTCGAAACCCTCGAAGGTCATCTGGTCGACATGGGCGAACGTCGTCTCCACAGCCTCCTGGTCGCGCACGGTCCACGACACCACAGGCATGCCGAGCCGCTCGCGCACGAAGCGCACGAAGCGGTTGGGCAGGTCGAAGACGCCATAGGACACGAAGGAGAGGCCGTGCGCCAGCATGGAGAAATGCGCCTCGAGCTCGTGGTCCTGGGCTCCGCAGGCCGTCAGCCCCGTCGGGATGTCGCCGGCATGGGCGGGGAACTGCCGGATCAGCCAGTGGTCGAAGGACATGATCGAGGCCTTGCCGCCATAGGCTCGCAGCATCTCGGTGACGCGCCCCACCAGCTCCCCGTCGCGGCCGGGGATGCCCTTGAGCTCCACCACCAGCGGCACGCGCCCATGCACGAGGTCCAGCATCTCCTTCAGCGTCGGCGGGTGATCGTCGGTGCCCCCGATGCGCAGCGCGGCCATCTCGCGCGCCGTGCGCTGCCAGACCAGCCCGCCGGTGCCGGCCAGCCTTTCGAGCCCATGGTCGTGGAAGATGACCGGCACGCCGTCGCTGGTGAGCTGCACGTCGCATTCGATCGCATAGCCGCGCTCGGCGGCGGCGGCAAACGCGGGCAGGGTGTTCTCCCACCGCCGATGATTGAGGTCGTGGAAGCCGCGGTGGGCGATCGGGCGCTCGATCAGCCAGGAGAGGTCGTTGGCGGTCATGTCGTTGGCTCGGCGGCTCATTGGGCTTCCAGGACGGCCTCGACCTCGACCGCCGCGTTGAGCGGCAGCGCCGCGGTGCCGACGGCCGATCGGGCATGCTTGCCGCGATCGCCGAGCACGGCGACCAGGAAGTCGGAAGCGCCGTTGGCCACCAGATGCTGCTCGTTGAAGGCGGCATCCGAGGCGACGAACACCGTGATCTTGACCACCCGCGCGATCCGCTCCAGGTCGCCGAGCGCCGCCTTCGCCTGTGCCAGGACGTTGACGGCGCAGAGCTTGGCCGCCTCCTGTCCCTGGGCGACGTCGACGTCGCGCCCCAGAAGGCCGGTGACGGCGAGCTTCCCGTCCTTCAGCGGCAGCTGGCCGGCGGTGAAGACGAGGGCGCCGCTCCGCGAATACGGCAGATAGTTGGCAGCCGGGGCGGCGGCCTGCGGCAGGCGCACGCCGAGTTCGGCGAGCTTGTCTTCGATCGATGCTGCCAAGGCGCCCTCCTGTCGTCGTCGTCCCCTCATGGCGTGCCGTCGCCGCCGAGGGTGCTATTTTTGCCTCGCTTCCGCCACGACTTTTTTTATTGTAGTCCATCTTTCCGCCGGCCTCAGGGCTGCGGGCCTAGGAGAGCCGTTGATGCGACCTGCCCTTGCCAGCCTTGCTCTGACTGTCGCCCTGGCGGCGTCGCCGGCCTTTGCCGCGCCGCTCTTGGCGCCGCACCGGGCCGTCTACGACCTGGCGCTCGACAAGGCCTCCGACCGCTCCGGCATCACCGGTCTGTCCGGCCGCATGGTCTACGAGTTCAACGGCTCGGCCTGCGAGGGCTACACCGTCACGTTCCGTTTCGTCACCCGAATCGACACCGGCGACAACACGCGCGTCACCGACCAGCAGACGACCACTTTCGAGGACCCTGAAGGCAAGACGTTTCGCTTCGTGACGAAATCCTTCGTCGACCAGAACCTGGACAAGGAGGTGCGCGGCACTGCCGTGCGCGAGAATTCCGGCCTCCAGGTCGACATCGAAAGGCCGGACAAGCAGAAGCTCGACCTGGCACCCACCCAGTTCCCGACCCAGCACCTGCTCGAGCTGATCGGCAAGGCCGAGAAGGGGGAAACATTCTACGAGACCAACCTTTTCGACGGCTCGGAAGACGCCGACAAGGTGATGACCACCACGGTCATCATCGGCAAGCGCGAGCAGGCCGAGAACTCCGACCCCGAGCTGCCGGCGCTGAACGGCGCCCTGGCCAAGGACGCCTACTGGCCCGTCGACATCGCCTATTTCGACCTGTCCGAGAAGGATGGCGAGGAGCTGCCGCAATACCGCATCTCCTTCAAGATGCACGAGAACGGCCTGACCCGCGACCTCGAGATGGACTATGGCGACTTCTCGATGAAGGGAAAGCTCGTCAACCTGTCCTTGTTCGACAAGCCCGAAGCCTGCAGCAAGTAGCGGCGGGATGGCCGTCTACGTCGACGACGCGATCTGGCGGTGGGTCGGCAAGCGCTGGTGTCACCTGCTGGCCGACGACGTCGACGAGCTTCACCGCTTTGCAGCCCGGCTGGGCGTGCACCGGCTGGTCTACCAAGGCCCGCCGAAGACCTCCGCGCCGCACTACGACCTGACCGCCTTCGAACGCCAGCGCGCGCTCTCGCTTGGCGCCGTCGCCTGCAGCCGCGAGGAGATCGTCGCCGTCTTCCGCCGCGTGCGGGTCCCCGATGGCAAGAGCGCGCGCCCCAGCGCTCGGCGCCTGGCGGTGCCGCTCGCAGCCAGGTGATCGGCGGGGGAGGCCTGAACACCGAGCTTGCTTTTGCCGCGCCCAGCCACTATATGCGGCGCCATTCCACACACGGACTTTGGTGTCCGACCGGGAGAAATCCGGCGGAAACCTCCGGTGGCGAAAGGGCCGCGGGCTCCTTCGTCGTTGTCCGTGGAGGCCAACCGGAAAGGAACGACGAGAATGGCTCTGCCTGATTTCAGCATGCGCCAGCTTCTGGAAGCTGGCGTTCACTTCGGCCACCAGACCCACCGCTGGAACCCGAAGATGGCGCCCTACATCTACGGCGCCCGCAACAACATCCACGTCATCGACCTCTCGCAGACCGTGCCGCTGCTCCACCAGGCGCTGAAGCAGGTCTCCGACACCGTGGCCAAGGGCGGCCGCGTGCTGTTCGTCGGCACCAAGCGCCAGGCGTCCGAGATCGTCGCCGACGCCGCGCAGCGTTCTGCCCAATACTACGTCAACTCGCGCTGGCTGGGCGGCATGCTCACCAACTGGAAGACCATCTCCAACTCCATCCAGCGCCTGCGCAAGCTCGACGAGATGCTGGCCGGCGAGGCCCAGGGCTTCACCAAGAAGGAGCGGCTGAACCTCGACCGCGAGCGCGAGAAGCTCGATAAGGCCCTCGGCGGCATCAAGGACATGGGCTCGACGCCGGACCTGATGTTCGTGATCGACACCAACAAGGAAGCGATCGCCATCCAGGAGGCCAAGCGGCTCAACATTCCGGTCGTCGCGGTGATCGACTCCAATTGCGATCCCGACAGGATCGACTTCCCGATTCCGGGCAACGACGACGCCCAGCGGGCGATCTCGCTCTATTGCGACCTCGTCGCCAAGGCGGCGATCGACGGCATCGCGCGCCAGCAGGGAGCGCTCGGCGTCGATGTCGGCGCCTCGACCGAGGCGCCGGTCGAGCCGACGCTGGAAGAGGCCCCGGCGACCGGCGAGCCGACCGCCGGCGCCTGAGGCGGCGGGCCTCGCTGACGGCCCGCGCCCATCGCTGAACACACCGATTGGGCGCCTGCGTGCGTCCGCGGCCGGCGCATCGTCGCAACCGACGGTGCGCCGCCGACCCCGAGACGAGAGGCAACCATGACGATCACAGCAGCAATGGTGAAGGAACTCCGCGAGTTGACCGGCGCGGGCATGATGGACTGCAACGCGGCGCTGGCCGAAACCGGTGGCGACATGGAGGCAGCCGTCGACTGGCTGCGCAAGAAGGGCATCGCCAAGGCCGACAAGAAGGCCGGCCGCACGGCGGCCGAGGGCCTGATCGGCGTCGACGCCGGCGCGCGAGAGGCGGCGGTCGCCGAAGTCAACTCCGAGACCGACTTCGTCGCCCGCAACGACGCCTTCCAGGCGATCGTCCGCAACGTCGCCAAGGTGGCGCTCGCCTATGGCGAGACCGAAGCGGTTGCCCGGGCGAAGTATCCCGGTTCGGACAAGACGGTCACCGACGTGATCAAGGATGCCGTCGGCACCATCGGCGAGAACCTGGGATTTCGCCGCTCGACCAAGCTCGCGGTCGGCCAGGGAGTCGTCGCGACCTATGTTCACAACTCCGTCTCGGACGGCCTCGGCAAGCTCGGCGTCCTGGTGGCGCTGGACACCGAAGGCAAGAACCACGATGCGGCGCGCCACTTCGCCCGCCAGGTCGCCATGCACGTCGCGGCCACCAACCCGTTGGCGCTGACCGCCGATGACGTCTCTCCCGCCGCCGTCGAGCGCGAGAAGGCGATCTTTGCCGATCAGGCCCGCCAGTCCGGCAAGCCGGAGGCGATCATCGAGAAGATGGTGGAAGGGCGCATGCGCAAGTTCTTCGAGGAGGTCGTCCTCCTGAAGCAGGCTTTCGTGATGAACCCCGACCTCACCGTCGAGCAGGCGCTGAAGGCGGCCGAGAAGGACATCGGCGCGCCGGCCAGGATCACCGGCTTCGTGCGCTATGCGCTCGGCGAAGGCATCGAGCGGGACGATTCGGACTTCGCGGCCGAGGTCGCGGCGGCTGCCAAGAAATAGCCCGGCCAAAGTCGAAAATCTCCGCCGGAACCGAGGTCGAGGGCACCGCGTGACATCGCGGTGCCCTTCGTGTAGGCAGACCCGAATTCGGATGGCCCGCGGCGGCTGCCCGCGACGAGGATGACGATGACCGAGAAACCGCTCTACCGGCGCGTGCTGCTCAAGGCCTCCGGCGAAGCGCTCATGGGCGAGCAGGGCTTCGGCATCGACGTCTCGGTGGTCGATCGCATCGCCGCCGACATCGCCGAGGCGCGCGCGCTGGGCGTCGAGGTCGGCGTGGTGATCGGCGGCGGCAACATCTTTCGCGGCGTCGCCGTGGCGTCCAAGGGCGGCGACCGGGTCATCGGCGACCACATGGGCATGCTGGCCACCGTCATCAACTCGCTGGCGCTGCGCACGTCCCTGGTCAAGATCGGCGTCGATGCGGTGGTGCTGTCGGCGATCGCCATGCCGGAAATCTGCGAGAGCTTCTCGCAGCGGCAGGCGACCGCCTACATGAACGAGGGCCGCGTGGTCATCTTCGCCGGCGGCACCGGCAACCCGTTCTTCACCACGGATTCGGCAGCGGCGCTGCGGGCGGCGGAAATCGGCGCCGACGCGCTTTTCAAAGGCACCCAGGTGGACGGCGTCTATTCCGCCGACCCCAAGCGCGATCCGAACGCCGTCCGTTTCGATCGCATCACCCATCGCGATGTCATCACCCGCGGCCTGGCCATCATGGACACTGCCGCGATCGCTCTTGCGCGAGAAAACCACATTCCGATAATCGTCTACTCGATCCACGAGAAGGGCGGCTTCGGCGCGATTTTGAGGGGCGGGGGCCACTGCACCATCGTCGCCGACTGAGGTGTGGCGGCAGCGGGCGGTCGGGTCGCATGGAAGGAGAAGAAGAGGATGAGCAACGGCGTTGATTTCAAGGATCTGCAGCGGCGTATGGACGGCGCGGTGGCCGCCTTCAAGCACGACATCGCTTCTTTGCGCACCGGCCGCGCCTCCAGCAACCTGCTCGACCCGATCCAGGTGCCCGCCTACGGCACGACCATGCCGGTCAATCAGGTCGCGACGGTGTCGGTGCCCGAGCCGCGCATGATTTCCGTATCGGTCTGGGACAAGTCGATGGTGGGCGCCGTCGACCGGGCCATCCGAGAGTCGAACCTCGGCTTCAACCCGATCGTCGACGGCACCAACTTGCGCATTCCGCTTCCGGAGCTCAACGAGCAGCGCCGCAAGGAGCTCGTCAAGATCGCCCACACCTATGCCGAGAACGCCCGTGTGGCGGCTCGCCACGTGCGCCGCGACGGCATGGACCATCTGAAAAAGGCCGAGAAGGACCATTCGATCAGCGAGGACGACCATCGTGCCCAGTCCGAGCGGGTCCAGAAGGTGACCGACGAGACGATTTCCACCATCGACGGCTTGCTTGCCGAGAAGGAAGCCGAGATCATGCAGGTCTAGGCGGTCGGAAAAAGTCGACCGGAAAGTCCCAGCGATGACCACCCCTGCGCATGTCGCGATCATCATGGACGGCAACGGCCGCTGGGCGAAGGCGCGCGGGCTGCCGAGGATCGCTGGCCATCGCGCCGGCGTCGAGGCGCTGAGAAGGACGGTCCGGGCGGCCGGCGAGGCGGGCATTGGCTGGCTCACCGTCTATGCCTTCTCTTCCGAGAACTGGACGCGACCCAAGTCCGAGATCAACGACCTGATGGGCCTTCTCAAGCTCTTCATCAGGCGCGACCTGGCTGAGCTGCATCAGAACGGCGTCAAGGTGAGAATCATAGGCGATCGCAGGGATTTGGACGGGGATATCAAGCTCTTGCTCGAGGAAGCGGAGACGTTGACTGCCGGCAATCGCGCATTGAACCTGGTGATCGCATTCAACTACGGATCGCGCGACGAGATCGTGCGGGCCGCCCGCAAGCTCGCCGAGGCTGCCGCGGCGGGCACGCTCGACCCGCAGTCGATCACGTCCGAGAGCCTGGCGGCGGAGCTCGACACCGCCGGCATACCCGACCCCGACCTGGTCATCCGGACCAGCGGCGAGCTGCGGCTTTCGAATTTCCTGCTCTGGCAGGCCGCCTACAGCGAATTCATCTTCCTGCCATGCCTCTGGCCCGATTTCAGCCCCGCCCATCTGGCCGAGGCGCTGCAGGCCTTTGCCGCCCGCGACCGGCGCTTCGGCGGGCTCGCCCGGCAGGGCGTTGCATCGTGAACCGGGCCGACGCGCCGCCAGAGAATGCCGGCGGCGACACGCCTCGGCAATTGAGCAACCTCCAGCTGCGCGTCGCCTCCGCGGTCGTGCTGGCGGCGGTCGTCCTGGCGCTCACTTTCCTGGGCGGGCCGGCGTTTCGGGTGCTCGCCGCGCTGATTTCCGCCGCCATGCTCTACGAGTGGACGCGCATGGTCCGGCCGCGCGCCGGCGCGCCGCTGTCCTATCTTCCGGAGGGCCTGATGGGCCTCTTCGTGGTGGCGCTGGTGGCGGGCCTGCCGGCGCCCGTCCTGTGGCTGTCTGTAGCCACCTTGCTCGCCGCTGCAGCCGCGGCTGCCATGCTACGCGGCGGAGCGCCCTGGGAACCGGCCGGTCTCGCCTATGCCATGCTGCCCGCGGCGGCGCTTGCCCTCTTGCGCGGCGACGATTTCGCCGGGCTGGTGGCGATCCTGTTCTTGTTCGCCGTGGTGTGGGCCACCGATATTCTGGCCTATTTCGTCGGCCGTGCCGTCGGCGGCCCCAAGCTGGCGCCCGCGATCTCGCCCGGCAAGACCTGGAGCGGCGCGGTCGGCGGTGCCCTGGGCGGCGTGGCGGGCGGGCTCGCTTTGTTGTGGGGCGTCGGCGCCCCATGGGCACCGGCACTGGCGCTGGTGGCGCTCGCATTGTCGGTGGTTTCGCAGCTTGGCGACCTCTTCGAATCCTGGGTCAAGCGCCGTTTCGGCGCCAAGGATTCGAGCCGACTGATACCCGGCCATGGCGGCGTGCTCGACCGGGTAGACGGGCTTGTCGCGGCAGCCGTCGCCCTTTATCTCATCGGCTGGGCCTCGGCGGGCGCGGCGCACCCGGCACGATTCCTGCTCGACGGCTGATTGCGAAGGCATGGCGCGTGTCGTGCCACGGATTTGCCCGCATTGATGGTAGTGATGGCTATGGAGGGCGCGCCGCCGGTGCGCCCGATGCCGGGGGCTCGAATTGACCGATTTCTTGGGAACAGCCTTCGGCTCCGACAGCCTCCTGATCGGCACCATCGTGCCGTTCCTCTTCGTGTTGACGGTGGTCGTGTTCGTCCACGAGATGGGCCACTACCTAGTTGGCCGCTGGTGCGGCATCGGGGTGACCGCCTTCTCCATCGGCTTCGGCCCGGAGCTGGTGGGGTTCAACGACCGGCACGGCACCCGCTGGAAGCTCTGCGCCATCCCTCTCGGCGGCTACGTCAAGTTCGTCGGCGACATGAACGCGACAAGCTCGCCGGACAGCGCCGCAACGGATCGGCTTTCGCCAGGCGAGAGGCGCGTCGCCTTTCACACCCAGGCGGTCTGGAAGCGGGCAGCGACCGTCTTTGCCGGCCCGCTGTTCAACTTCCTGCTCACCATTGCCGTGTTCGCCGTCTTCTTCGCCGCCTACGGACGCATCGTCACCGAGCCCATGGTGGCCGAGGTGCGACCCGGCAGCCCGGCTGCCGAGGCCGGATTCATGCCGGGGGACCGTTTCCTGAGGGTCGACGGCAACCGGGTCGAGAGCTTCTCCGACGTGCAGCGCTACGTGTCCGGCAGGGCCGGCGACCCGCTGGTCTTCGTGATGCAGCGCGACGGCCGCGAGGTCGAGTTGAAGGCCACGCCGCGCGTCACAGAGCAGAAGGACGCGCTCGGCAACACCGTCAAGCTCGGCGTCATCGGTGTCGTCAACAGCGCGGAGGTCGGCCAACCCAAGGTGATCCGTTACAGCATTCCCGGCGCCCTCGTCGAAGCGGTGAGCGAGACCGGCCACAATCTGGTCCGCACCTGGACCTTCCTGCAGCGCTTTGCCGTCGGCCGCGAGGACAAGTGCCAGTTGGGCGGCCCCGTCAAGATTGCCGACATGGCCGGCAAGGCAGCCAAGCTCGGATTTGAGTGGCTGGTCCAGCTTGTTGCAGCCTTGTCACTGGGCATCGGCTTCCTGAACCTCTTGCCCATTCCCCCGCTTGACGGGGGGCACCTGGTTTTCTACGGCGTAGAGGCTCTCATCGGCCGCCCGGTCTCTGAACGCGCAATGGAAGTGGTGTATCGCGTCGGTTTTCTGATGGTGCTTGCGTTCATGGGGTTCGTGTTCTGGAACGATCTCTTTGGATGTTGAATTCGTGAAGGAATCGGGCCTCGAAAATGACCCAAATTGAGACTGCGTTTACCATCGCCGGCGATATGAGTGACCCTAATGTCACGCCTTCGGCTTTAGTAAATGCAAATTAACCAGAAGCCTTGCGTGTAGGTGAAATCCGGCTAATAGGGTATGCGGACCATACCGCGGATCCGGCTTTCTCGCCGTGGGGACCTACGAGAAAAAAGGGTTTTGAGAGCCATATGAAGGCAGCATCCAGTTTCAGAAACGCCGTTTCCGCGGCGGCTCTCTCGGCTGCGCTGGTCGTTCCAACGACGCTGGCGGGTCAGTTTGTGTTTGTGTCGGCCGCGCAGGCGGCTGTTATCCGCAGCATCGACGTTCAAGGCAATCAGCGCGTCGACGACGCGACCGTGCGCAGCTATATCGGCATTGAGCCCGGAAAGAACTTTTCGAATGCCGACATCGACGAGGCGGTGAAGCGGCTGTTCGCCACCGGCATGTTCTCCGACGTCCGCATCAACCAGGTGGGCTCGACGCTGGTCGTCCAGGTCGACGAGCATTCGGTCGTCAACCAGGTCCTTTTCCAGGGCAATCGCAAGATCAAGGACGCCCAGCTCGCCTCGACGGTTCAGCTCAAGCCGCGCAGCGCGTTTTCGAACGCCGCCATGGAGGCCGATGCCGAGGCGATCCGCCAGGCCTACGCCAGCGTCGGCCGCGACGACGCCACCGTCAGGACCCAGGTGATGGACCTCGGCCAAGGCCGCGTGAACGTGGTCTACGAGATCACGGAAGGCGGCCGCACGAAGATTGCCCGGCTCGACTTCGTCGGCAACAATTCCTTCAGCAAGCGCCGCCTGGCGGATGTGATCGCCACCAAGAAGTCCTCGGTGTTGTCGGTCCTGCTGCGCGACGACATCTACGACGAGAACCGCTTGCGCGCCGACGAGGCGGCGCTCAGGCGCTTCTACTACAACCGCGGCTACGCCGACTTCCAGGTCGTGTCGTCGACGGCCAACCTGGACGAGGCGACCAATTCCTATTCCATCACCATCACGGTCGACGAGGGCGCCCGCTACACCTTCGGCGACGTCAGCATCGAGAGCACCATCGAAGGCGTCAACTCGGATTCGCTGCGCTCCCTGCTGCAGACGCGCTCCGGGCAGGTTTACAGCGCCAAGGAGGTCGAGGACACCATCATCGCGCTCACCGAGCACGTCGCCGGTCTGGGCTACGCCTTCGCCCAGGTCACGCCACGCGGCGACCGCAACTTTGCGAACCACACGATCTCCGTCGTTTACACGGTGGACCAGGGTCCCAGGACGTATATCGAGCGCATCGAGATTCGCGGCAACGCACGCTCACGCGACTTCGTCATCCGTCGCGAGTTCGACGTCAGCGAGGGCGACGCCTTCAACCAGGTTCTGATCCAGCGCGCGAAGCGTCGGCTAGAACGTCTTGGTTTCTTTGAAACCGTCGAGGTTTCGACTGCGCCAGGCTCCGAGGCCGACCAAGTGATCCTGGTGATCGACGTGACCGAGAAGTCGACCGGTGAGTTCTCCGTCGGCGCCGGCTACTCGACCGGCGGCGAAACCGCCGGTCCCCAGGTCGAAGGCTCCATCACCGAGCGCAACTTCCTAGGCCGCGGTCAGTTCATCCGCTTCTCGGCGGGCGGCGGCGAGAACTCCCGCGACTTCGCGCTGTCCTTCACCGAGCCGTATTTCCTGGGACGCCGCATCGCTGCCGGTTTCGACATTTTCCGGTCGAACCGGCAGTACAGCAACTACGAGAGCACCACGACGGGCGGCACCATACGCTTCGGCCTGCCAATCACCGAGACGATCTCGACCCAGCTCTTCTACACGTTGCAGCAGGAGGAATACGACCTCGACGACAATTGCCTACTTATCGACGGCGTGATCGTCGACCAGAACGCTTGCAACGTGTCGATCGCCATCGTCAACGGCGTCGAGAACAGCCCCTGGATCACGTCGTCGATCGGCAACACGCTGCTCTACAACAACATCGACGACATGAAGAACCCGCATGCAGGCGTCTATGGCAGCTTGACCACGGCCTATGCCGGTCTGGGCGGCGACGCCGAGTGGGTCAAGGTCACCACCCGGGCGACCTACTATCACACCCTGTCGGAGGAGTATGACGTGGTCGCCCTGTTGACCGGCGGCGCCGGGTATATCGCCGGCACGGGCGACGGCCAGCTGCGCGTCTTCGACCAGTTCAAGAACAACGACCGCATGATCCGCGGCTTCGAGTACAACGGCATCGGCCCCTTCGACCCCTCGACGGGTGAGCACCTGGGCGGCACCACCTACTTCAATGCCTCGGCCGAAGCCCAGTTCCCGATGCCTTTCCTGCCGGAAAACTTTGGCCTCAAGGGCGCCGTGTTCGCCGATGCGGCGACGTTGTACGGCAACGAGATCGAGCTCACTGGCCTGACGGTTGCCGGCACCGAAATGCAGTGGCGTGCTTCCGTTGGCGTCGGCCTGATCTGGGCCTCTCCTTTCGGGCCGCTGCGCGTGGACTACGCCGTGCCGGTCCTCAAGGAGGACACGGACGAGGAGCAAAACTTCAACTTCGGCATCTCGACCCGCTTCTGACGACAAAGGGGCGTGACGGCGCTCGAAGGAAGGCTCGTCGCACCAGAACTGTTGAGATTCAGCTGAGGGTGAGGCGAATATGGTTCTTCCGGGTTGCCCGCGCCCCCCGGAAGAAAGGCTTCCATGACTGACCCGGTCTTCTTCGCGCCGTCACGTCCGTTCACCGCTGCCGAGATCGCCACCCTGACGGGGGCCGAACTCGTCGACAAGAGCAAGGCGGATGTCGAGGTGCGCGGCATCGCCTCCGCAGAGGTCGGCGGCGGGGGCATGCTCGTCTATGTCGATGGCAAGCGCAACGCCGCCATGCTCGTCGGCCGTACGGCGGCGGTGGTCCTCTGCACCCCCGACGTCGTCAAGGATGTGCCCAGTGTCATGACCGTGCTGGTCACGCCGCGCCCTCAACAGGCCTTTGCCCAGATCGGCCGCCTTCTGCATCCCAATGCCGCGACCCCGATGCCCCTGACGGACGAGCGGGGCATCTCGCCCCGGGCGCATGTCTCTGCCGAAGCGAAGATCGAGGCGGGCGCCATCATCGAGGCGGGTGCCTCGATCGGCCCGGGAGCCGCGGTGGGCGCCGGCACCATCGTCGCGCCCAATGCGGTCGTCGGCGCCGGCACCCAGGTCGGCCGCGACTGCTTCATAGGACCGGGCGCCACCGTCCAGTATGCGCTGATCGGCAATCGCGTCATCATCCACGGCGGCGCCCAGGTCGGCCAGGACGGCTTCGGCTTCGTCGGCGGAGCGCGTGGCCCCGAGCGCATCCCGCAGGTCGGCCGCGTCGTCATCCAGGACGATGTCGAGATTGGGGCCAACACGACCGTCGACCGCGGCGCGATGACGGATACGGTCATTGGTGAGGGGACCAAGATCGACAACCTGGTGCAGATCGCCCACAATGTGAAGATCGGGCGCGGCTGCATCATTGCGGGCCATTGCGGCCTGTCCGGTTCCGTCACGCTGGGAGACTTCGTCATGCTCGGGGGCCGCGTCGGCATCGCCGACCATATCTCGATCGGCTCCTTCGCCCAGGTCGCCGCCTCGGCCGGGCTGATGCACGACATCCCCCAGGGGGAGCGCTGGGCAGGTTCGCCGGCACGGCCGATGCGGGAATTCTTTCGCGAGGTTGCCGCCATTCGCGGCCTGACAAAACCCAAGAGAGGCGACAATGGCTGACACGGCAGAGGCCGTTCTCGAGGCGGTCGACATCATGCAGCTGATGAAGCTCCTGCCGCACCGCTACCCGTTCCTGCTGGTCGACCGCATCATCGCGATCGATCAGGACAACTCGGCCATCGGCATCAAGAACGTCACCGTCAACGAGCCCCACTTCCAGGGCCACTTTCCCGAGCAGCCGGTCATGCCCGGCGTGCTGATCATCGAGGCGATGGCCCAGACGGCCGGCGCGATTTGCGTCAGGAGCACGGCCTCGGACAAGCCGACGCTGGTTTATTTCATGACCATCGACAATGCGAAGTTCCGTCGCCCCGTCGTGCCGGGCGACCGCCTCGAGATTCATGTCCGCAAGCTCAAGAAGCGTGGCAACATCTGGCGCTTCGCCTGCGAGGCGCTGGTCGACGGCGCCAAGGCGGCAGAGGCCGAAATCTCCGCCATGATGTCGCCGAAGCAGCCCGGCTGAACGCGATGGAGGGCCAGACCTTCATCCATCCGCTTGCCGACGTCGCGCCGGGCGCCGAACTGGGGGAGCGGGTTCGCATAGGCCCGTTCTGCCATGTCGGTGCCGACGTGGTTCTCGGCGACGACGTCGAGCTGGTCGCCAATGTGACCGTGATTGGCGCCACCTCGATTGGAGCCGGCACCAAGGTCTACCCTCAGGCTGCCCTCGGCGCCCCGCCGCAGAACCTTCGGCACAAGGGAGGCCGCACCACTCTGCGGATCGGTGCCAACTGCATCGTCCGGGAGGGGGTTACGATGCACACCGGCTCCGACGGCAGTCGCGGCGAAACGGTGATCGGCGACAATGGCAACTTCTTTGCCTACTGTCATGTCGCCCATGATTGCTTGATTGGCCGCAACGCAAGCCTAGCCAACGGGGCGCTGCTGGCCGGCCATTGCGAGCTCGGCGACTATGTCAATGTCGGCGGCCTCACCGCGCTTCACCAGTTCGTGCGCGTCGGCGACTATGCCTTCCTTTCGGGCATGTCCGCTGTGCTCGGCGACGTCGTGCCCTTCGGCATGGTGGCGGGCAACCGGGCGACGCTGAGGGGCATGAACGTCGTCGGCATGCGACGCGCAGGCTTTGGCAGGAGCGACGTCCAGACGCTGCGCCTGGCCTACCGGCGGATCTTCGACCGGCAGCATCCATTGGCCGACAACCTGGCGCGCGCCAGGGCCGAGTTCGCCGGCGTTCCGCTGGTCGAGAAGGTCATCGCCTTCATGGACGGACGCGACAAGCGTCCCTTCTGCCTGCCGCCCGTGGGCCGCTCGATCGACGACGGTGCGGATGACGAGGATTGAGCATGTCGCAACCTCGCTGGGTGCCGCCGACCGGGTGGCGCTCATCGCCGGCAGCGGTCGGCTCCCGGTCGACGTGGCCGAGGGGCTGGAGGCGGCCGGCAAGCCACCCTTCGTGATCCTGCTCGAAGGCGAGGCCGTCGAGACCGGTGCTTTCGCCCCCTACGAGCGGATCAGCCTGCCGGTGGAGGCGATCGGCGGCCTCGTGCCGCTTTTGCGGCGCAACAAGATCACCCACCTCGTCATGGCGGGCGGCGCGGCGCGGCGCCCCAAAGTCACCAGGATCCACTGGAACTTCGCCTTGCTCAGGCTGGTGCCGAGGGTGGTGGCGGCCCTCGCCCAGGGCGACAACGGCCTGCTGAGCGCCATCGTTCATCACCTGGAAGACAACGGCATCAAGGTGCTGGGGCCGCACGAGATCCTGCCCCACCTCCTGGCTCGGGCCGGGCCGATGACGCGCGCCCGCCCGCAACGCGCCGATCGCCGCGACCTCGCTGCGGCGATGGAGGCGGCGCTGGCGATCGGCCGCCTCGACGTCGGACAGGCCGCCGTCGCGATCGGCGGCCGCGCCGTGGCCCTCGAAGGCATCGAGGGCACCGACGGTCTCCTGGAACGGGTCAGGGACCTGCGCAGCCACGGCCGGCTGGCCGGCCGGGCACGCGGCGTGCTCGTCAAATGCGCCAAGCCCGGCCAGGAGATTCGCGCCGACCTGCCCTCCATCGGGCCGGGGACGGTGGAACGCGCCCACGCGGCAGGCCTTGCCGGCGTCGGTGTCGAGGCCGGCCGGGCGCTGGTGCTGGACTACGCGCAGACGATCGAACGCGCCGACACGCTCGGTCTCTTCGTCGTGGGTCTGGAAGGGGCAACAGCGCCGTGACCGACGGGGCACCCATTCGGCTGGCCCTGGTCGCCGGCGAGGAGTCCGGCGATCTCCTCGGCGCCGACCTGGTCCGCGCCATGGAATCGCTGACCGGTCGGCCTGTCGATCTTGTCGGCGTGGGCGGTCGTCACCTGCAGGCCATGGGCCTGAAGACGCTGTTCGACCCCGCGGCCATCGCCCTGATGGGTGCCACCGCAATCGCCCGCGACCTGCCGCGACTTCTCGTCCGCATCCGCTCCACGGCTCGTGCCATAGCGGCGGCGAAGCCGGATTGCCTGGTCACCATCGACAGTCCGGAGTTCACTTTGCGCGTCGCCCGGCAGGTGAGGCGGATCGACCCACGCATCCCTATCGTCCACTATGTCTCCCCGAGCGTCTGGGCCTGGCGCCCCGAGCGGGCTGCGGCCATGCGGCCCTATGTCGACCACATCCTGTGCATCCTGCCCTTCGAGGCGGATGCCCTGAAACGCCTCGGAGGGCCGCCTGGCACCTATGTCGGCCACCGCCTGACCTCCGACACCGGCATCCTGCATGCCGCGCATGTTCAGTCGGAGCGCCGCAAGCCGACCTCCCAGGACGAGAAGACGCTGCTCGTGCTGCCCGGCTCGCGACGCAGCGAGGTCAAGGGGCTGGCACCCGTGTTCGGCGACACCATCCGCCTGCTGATCGAGCGCGGCCACCGATTGCGGCTGTTCCTGCCCACCGTGCCGCACGTCGCGGATCTCGTCGAGGCGCAAGCGGCCAAATGGCCGAAGCAGCCCGAGATCGTCCTCGATCCGGTCCGCAAATGGCAGGTTTTCGGCGAGGCCGATGCGGCGCTGGCAGCGTCCGGCACCGTCTCGTTGGAGTTGGCCCTCTGCCGCGTGCCGCTGGTCGCCTGCTACCGGTCGGACCCGCTGATGCGGATGTTCCTCGGGTTGATCACCACCTGGACGGGCTCGTTGCCCAACCTCATCGCCGACAGGCCGTTGGTGCCGGAATATTACGACCGGTTCATCAGGCCCGGCATGCTGGCCCGCCAGCTCGAGCAGCTGATGACCCCGAGCGACGCCCGCCGCCTTCAGCTCAACGGCTTCGCCGAGGTCAAGAAGCGCATGGCCACTGCGCGCCGCCCCGGGGCGGTGGCGGCCGAAACCGTGCTGAAAGTCGCCGGCGTGCAGGAGCCCGCCCGGTCCGGCAGCAAGTCCAGTCTAGACTAGCGCTTGGCGATCGGCACGTAGTCGCGCTCGGTGTAGCCAGTGTAGAGCTGGCGAGGCCGGCCGATCTTCTGGTGCGGGTCCTCGATCATTTCCTTCCACTGCGCGATCCAGCCTACGGTTCGCGCGACCGCGAAGAGCACCGTAAACATCGTCGTGGGAAAGCCGAGCGCCTTCAGGGTAATGCCGGAATAGAAGTCGATGTTGGGGTAAAGCTTCTTCTCTATGAAGTAATCGTCGGTAAGCGCGATCCGCTCGAGTTCCATCGCCACGTCGAGCATCGGATCATCCTTGATGCCGAGCTCGCCCAGAACTTCATGCGTGGTCTTCTGCATGATCTTGGCACGCGGATCGTAGTTCTTGTAGACGCGGTGGCCGAAGCCCATCAAGCGGAACGGATCGTCACGATCCTTGGCCCGGTCGATGAATTCCGGGATGCGGTCGACGGAGCCGATCTCGGACAGCATGTTCAGCGCCGCCTCGTTTGCGCCGCCATGGGCCGGGCCCCACAGGCAGGCGATGCCTGCCGCAATGCAGGCGAAGGGATTCGCGCCGGACGAGCCGGCGAGCCGCACGGTCGAGGTCGAGGCGTTCTGCTCGTGGTCGGCATGCAGGATGAAGATGCGCTCCATGGCGCGCGCCAGGACGGGGTTGACCTTGTACTCCTCGCACGGCACGGCGAAGCACATGTGCAGGAAGTTGGCGGCGAAGTTGAGCTCGTTCTTGGGATAGATGAAGGGCTGGCCGATGTGGTATTTGAACGCCATCGCCGCAATCGTCGGCATCTTGGCGATCATCCGGATCGAGGCGACCATGCGCTGGTGCGGGTCGGAGATGTCGGTGGAATCGTGGTAGAACGCCGACAGCGCGCCCACCACGCCGCACATCACGGCCATCGGATGGGCATCGCGCCGGAAGCCCGTGAAGAAGCGCGACATCTGCTCGTGGATCATCGTATGTCGCGTGACGCGATAGTCGAAATCCTCCTTCTGCGCCTTGGTCGGCAGCTCTCCGTAGAGCAGCAGGTAGCACACCTCCAGGAAGTCGCCATGCTCGGCCAGCTGGTCGATCGGGTAGCCACGGTGCAGGAGGATCCCCTCGTCGCCGTCGATGAAGGTGATCTTCGACTCGCAGGCGGCCGTTGAGGTGAAGCCGGGGTCGTAGGTGAAAGCGCCGGTGTCCTTGTAGAGGGACCCGATATCGATCACGTCCGGCCCGACCGTGCCTTTCAGCACCTGGAATTGATGGGCCTTGTCCTCGAACTCCAGCTTCGCCGTGATGTCGTTCATCCGAAACTCCATTTTCACGTACGCCCGCGAGGAGGAGCGTCGTTCACTCTCACCCGAACAAAGGCCTGATGAATGCGCGGGATGGTGCTCGCGCAGTCGGGATGCCCGGCTGAAAGGCCCAGGCGGCGAATGTTGCACCGCAACAGAATGCTTTTCAATGCCAATTTCTACCCCGCACGCCCGCTAATCGATTTGATCGCCGATGCGCGCCAGGCTTTCCTGACGACCCAGCACGGCAAGCACGTCGAAGACCGGCGGCGAGGTTGTCCGGCCGGTCAGCGCAGCGCGCAGGGGCTGCGCCACCGCACCGAGCTTGAGCCCCGCGGCCGTCGCATGGTCGCGCACCGCCGCCTCCACGGCCGCGGCCGTCCATGGATCGGCGACGCCCTCTAGCGCCTCCCTGACGCCGGCCAGCAGGGGCCGAGTCTCGCCGGCGAGCTGGGCAGCCGCCTTCTCATCGAGGGAAAGCGGCCGTTCGGCGAACAAAAACTCAGCTCCGTCAACCAGTTCGATAAGCGTCTTGGCTCGCTCCTTTAGCCCCGGCATCGCCGCCAGGAGCTGTGCCTTCCGGCGCTCGTCCAGGCGTACGGAGAGTGCCGGGCCGTTTGGCAGGTAGGGCAAGGTCGCCACCAGCGCATCAAGCAGCGTCTGATCGTCCATCTGCCGCATATGCACGCCGTTCAGCGCTTCCAGCTTCTGGAAATCGAAGCGGGCCGCACCCTTGTTGACGTCGTCTATGTCGAACCAGCGGATCATGTCGTCGAGCGTCATCACCTCGTCGTCGCCATGGCTCCAGCCGAGACGCGCCAGATAGTTGCGCAGCGCGGAAGGCAGGTAGCCCATGGCGCGGTAGGCCTCCACGCCCAGCGCGCCATGGCGCTTGGAAAGCTTGGCGCCGTCGGCGCCGTGGATCAGCGGAATATGCGCCATCACCGGCACCGGCCAGCCCATGGCATCGTAGATCACGGTCTGGCGGGCGGCATTGGTCAGATGGTCGTCGCCTCGGATGATATGGGTGACCCCCATGTCGTGGTCGTCGACGACCACGGCATGCATGTAGGTGGGCGTGCCGTCGGACCGCAGGATGATGAAGTCGTCCAGATCCTTGTTCGGGAAGCGCACGTCGCCCTGGACGCGGTCCCGGACCACCGTCTCGCCCTCGTGGGGCGCCTTGATGCGGATGGCGCCGGGCACGCCGGCGGGCGCCTCCGCCGGGTCGCGGTGGCGCCAACGGCCGTCATAGCGCGGCGGTCGCCCTTCGGCACGCGCCGCCTCGCGCATGGCCTCGAGCTCCTGTGGCGTGGCATAGCAGTAATAGGCCTTGCCGAGCTTCACCAGCGCCTCGGCAACCTCGCGATGCCGCGTCGCCCGGCTGAACTGCGAGATCGGCTCGCCTTCCCAGTGCAGCCCGAGCCAGCTCAGCCCGTCGAGGATCGCCGCGGTGGCAGCCTCGGTGGAGCGCTCGCGGTCGGTGTCCTCGATGCGCAGCAGCATGCTGCCGCCGGTATGGCGCGCGTAGAGCCAGTTGAAGAGCGCCGTGCGAGCGCCGCCGATATGCAGATAGCCTGTCGGCGAGGGGGCAAAGCGGGTGACGACGGTGTCGGGCATGGACGATCCGGATAGGCCGCGGGCCGGCGACGAGGATGCCGGCCGAACCCGTCGGCCGGATGGCGTTTCGGTGGCGTTGATGTAGCATAGGACGACTGGGGTGCAAGGGGTGGTGCATGCGGGATGGTCGAGCCAGGGCGTCCGCTTCGGCGGTCGCGCCCGAAGCCGTGGACGAGCGGCTGTTCCTTGTTCAGGCCCTTCCTCAGAAACCGCTGGCGCCGCCGCCGGTTTCGCCGGCACAGGCTTCCCCCCTGGCCCTGCCGACCAGGGTGGCGCCGCTCGGCCGGCTCCTCTTGCGAATGCAGACGTTGCAAGCCGGTCACCTCAAAGCCGCACTGGAGGAGGAAAGCGGCCGCGGAACCGCCTTTCTCCTGATGCCGGTCCTGATGGGGATCGGCGTGTTCCTCTATTTCACGGCGCCCGTCGAACCCGCCTGGCCGCTGCTCGTCATCGCCGTCGCGGTGCTTGCCTGCGTTGCGTGGCTGGTGCGGGCGCGACCGACCCGGCTGGCGGCGTGCGCCGCCGTCCTCCTGGTGCTTGCCGGGATCGTCGCCGGCAAGGTCGAGACGTGGCGGGCCGGGACGCGCCTGCTCGCCGGCGAGGTGACGACGCGGCTTACCGGCCGCGTCATCGCGGTCGAGCGGCTGGCCAGCGGCAGGACCCGGCTGACCCTCGCCGTGACAGAGACCGAACGGCCGGCCTTGCGCAGCATGCCGGCGCGCCTGAGGGTCTCCGCACGCCGGCTGCCGCCGGGCATCCGGGCCGGCAGCCTCGTGCAGGGGCTGGCGCGGATCAGGCCGCCCGCTGGCCCGGTCGAGCCGGGAGCCTACGACTTTTCCTTCGGTGCCTATTTCGACGGCCTTGGCGGCAGCGCTTCTTCATCGGGGATCCTGTTCTTCTCCCCGAGGCCGGTCCGCCGCCCGACCTTCTCGCCCGCCTGGCGGCTAAGGCAAGCACGGCCCGGGATGCACTCGCCGACCGGATCCGCAGCCGCATTGGCGGCCCGGAGGGCGAGATCGCGGCAGCGCTCCTGATCGGCGTACGGGCCGGCATTCCCGAACCGGTGAACGAGGCGCTGCGGCGCACCGGTCTCGCCCATGTCCTGTCGATCTCCGGCCTGCACATGGCGCTGGTCGCCGCGACCGTGATGGGGACGGTGCGCGTCGGCATGGCGCTCGTTCCAGGACTTGCGTCGCGTTGGCCGGTGAAGAAGCTTGCGGCCGGCGTGGCGCTGGCCGCCACCGCCCTCTATCTCGCGGTCTCCGGCGTCGCCGTCGCCGCCGAACGCAGCTTCGTCATGCTCGCCGTCATGCTGGTCGCGGTCATGGTGGACCGCGCTGCCCTGACCATGCGCAGCCTGGCCATCGCCTCCTTGATCATCCTGGCGCGCGCCCCCCACGAGGCGATGGGGCCGAGCTTGCAGATGTCCTTCGCCGCGACCGCGGCGCTGATCGGCGCCTATGGAATCTGGGCGGAGCGCGTCGGCACGCGCGCCGACCGCCCGGCCGCCGGAGGACCCTCGTTGGCCCGCAGGACGGTCCGCGCGTTCGCCCGCCATGCGGGCGGCCTGGCGCTCACCACCCTCATCGCCGGGACGGCCACGACGATCTTCGCGGTTCACCATTTCGAGCGGGTGGCGCCGCTCAGCCTGCCTGCCAACCTGGTGGCCATGCCGATCGTCTCGATGGTAGTCATGCCGGCCGCGGTGACGGCGCTGGTCGCCATGCCGCTCGGCCTCGACGGGCTGCCACTTGCCGTCATGGGCAAGGGCCTCACCGCCATGCTCGCCGTCGCCGGCTGGTTCTCGGACTTGACGCCGCTCGACGCTGCCGGCCCGGCGCCGGCCGGGGCCGTGGCGCTGTTCGCCGCTGCGCTCGTCGCCGCGACCGTATTCGCCGGCCGCCTGAGGCTGCTCGCCGTCCCGCTTGTCGCAGCCGCGCTCGCCTGGCTGGCGCTGAGGACGACGCCCGACATCCTCGTCACCGAGGACGCCCGCCTCGTCGCCTTGCGCCTCGCCGATGGGCGCCTGGCTGTGAACCGCTCGCGTCCCCCCGCTTTCGCCCTGGAAAACTGGCAGCGCACCTTCCTGGCCTCGGGCGTCGCCCGGCCAATTCGGCGGGCGACGACGGACCTGCCCCCGAACGACGCCAGGCTCTCCGGCGCGGGAACAGCGGCCAGCGGCTTCGCCTGCTCCGACGGGCTTTGCCTAGGCCGTCATCCGAGCGGGGAGTTGATCGCCCACGCCGAATCGCTCGGCGCTGCAAGTGAGGCATGCGGCCGCGCGACGCTGCTGGTCGTCGTCGACGCCACCCCGGCCGCGGCCGCAGCGTGCGCCGGATCCGCCACGCGAGTGATCACCCTTCACGACCTGGCGCGGCTCGGCAGCGCCGCGATCCGAATCGTGCCTGGGACGCCGTCCTCCGTTTCCGTTACCTTCGCACTCGCCGAGCCTTACAGGGCCTGGCACCGGCACAGGGCCTTCTCGCGCCCCGCTCGTGGGCTCCCCGAACCTCGCCGGAAGCCGTCGCCTAGTAGCGACGGATCAGGCCCACCAATCGGCCCTGGACCTTGACCCGGTCGGGCCCGAAGATACGGGTCTCGTAGGCGGGGTTGGCCGCCTCCAGCGCGATGGAGGCGCCTTTGCGGCGAAACCGCTTCAGCGTGGCTTCCTCGTCGTCGACCAGCGCCACGACGATCTCGCCGGGGTTTGCGGTGTCGGCGTTGCGGATGATCACCGTGTCGCCGTCAAAGATGCCTGCCTCGACCATGGAATCGCCCTTGACCTCGAGCGCATAATGGTCGCCGCCGGCGATCATTTCCGGCGGCACCATGATGGTGTGTGTCTTGTGCTGGATGGCGTCGATCGGCACGCCGGCCGCGATGCGGCCCATCACGGGGACCGATACCGCCTGTCCGGCGTCGTCGTCATTGCTGGCGGACGGCTTGCGCGACGGTGATGCAGCCGGCCTGCGGCCGAGGCTGCCCTCGATCACGCTCGGCGAGAACTTGCGCGATGGATTGAGCCCCGGGGCGATCGACTCGGGCAGCCGCAACACCTCCAGCGCCCGCGCCCGGTTGGGCAGGCGGCGGATGAAGCCACGCTCTTCCAGCGCGGTGATCAGCCGGTGGATGCCGGATTTGGAAGCCAGGTCGAGCGCCTCCTTCATTTCGTCGAAAGACGGCGGAATCCCGGATTCCTTGAGCCTCTCGTGAATAAACATCAAGAGTTCGTGTTGCTTGCGAGTCAGCATGTCGGCTCCCCCAGCGCGGCCAGAATCGGCCAAAAAACAAAACCAGAACAAACACTATCTGTTCCAGTTGTGTTCCGCAACCTTTTAAATTTTAATGAATCCGTTGACGTTTCGTTCAGCCTGCCTGCCGCAGCGGGTCGGTCAGCATCAGCAGCGGACAGGCGTCGCCGGCGGCGAGCGCCGGCGCGAAGGGCGGCCTGACGACCAGCCCGTTGGCGTCGGCCAGCGTCCGCAGCATGGAGGAATCCTGGATCGCGAACGGGCTCGCCACGAGCTGCCCGTCGATATCTTCGATCCGCGCCCGCACATAGTCCTGCCTGAGGTCGTTGGCGGCCATGGCTTCGGCGACGATGCCGGTGACCGCTGCGTCTCGATGGCGGCGGCCGGCGAGGCGAGCCACCAGCGGCTTCAGGAAGAGGTGCGAGCAGACCAGGCTCGCAACCGGGTTCCCGGGCAGGCCGAGCACGCGCATGGGCCCGACCCGTCCCGACAACAGCGGCTTGCCCGGTCGCATGGCGATCTTCCAGAAGTCGAGCGTCATGCCCTCGGTGGTCAGAGCGGCGTGCACCAGGTCGTGGTCGCCGACCGAGGCGCCGCCGAGCGTCACCAGCACGTCCGCGCCTGCCGCCTTCGCTTCGCGAACGGCGGCGGCGATCGCATCGCGCGAATCGGCGACGATGCCGAGGTCGAGCACGCGACCGCCGGCCTCGCTGGCCAGCGCCGCCACGCCGTAGCCGTTGGAGGCGATGATCTGGTCCGGCCCCGGTTCGCTGCCCGGCGGCCGGAGCTCGTCGCCGGTGGCGATCAGCGCCACCAGCGGCGCCCCGACGACCTCAAGAGTGGCATGATTGGCGGAGGCGGCAAGCGACAGCGCTGCGGCGTCGAGCAGCCGGCCGCCGGAAAGCAGCAGATCGCCTTGCCTGAAATCCAGCCCGAGGGGACGGATGTGCCGCCCGGCGGCAACAGCCTCAAGCGCCTCTATGGTCTCGCCGCCCGTCGCGCGCGCGTTCTCCTGGATGAGGACCGTATCGGCGCCCTCCGGCACTGGCGCCCCGGTGAAGATCCGCACCGCTTCGCCGGACCCGACGCGGCCCGCAAAGCCCCGACCGGCGGCCGCGGTACCGATCACCTTGAGCGTCCTCGGCACGGCGGCGATATCCGCTGCCCGCACCGCATATCCATCCATCGCGGAAGAAGGGAAGGGCGGCTGCGTGCGGAGCGCCTTCACCGGGACCGCGAGGACGCGGCCGGCCGCCTCGGCGAGCGGCACCGTCTCCGCCGACCTCGGCCGGACGTCGGCGAGCAGCCGGGCCAGCGCCTCCTCGACGGCAACCAGCGCCATTTTCTCTTCAGCCTTCGCCGGCGCGGTAGTCGCCTGACTTGCCGCCGGTCTTCTCGACGAGCCTGATGCCGCCGATCGTCATGCCGCGGTCGGCCGCCTTGGCCATGTCGTAGATGGTCAGGCAGGCGACCGACACGGCGGTCAACGCCTCCATCTCCACCCCCGTCCGCCCCGCGACGCGCACCGTCGCGGTCGCGCGCAGCCCCGGCAGGGCCGGGTCCGGTTGGATGTCGACCGCGATGCTGGAGAGCATCAGCGGATGGCAGAGCGGGATCAGCTCGTGCGTGCGCTTGGCGGCCATGATGCCGGCGATGCGAGCCGCGCCGAGCACGTCGCCCTTCCGGGCGTTGCCTTCGACGACCATGGCGAGCGTCTCCGGACGCATCGTCACGGCTCCTTCGGCGATTGCGGTCCGCGCCGTCTCCTGCTTGCCGCCGACGTCGACCATGCGCGCCTCGCCGTCGGCGGAAAGATGGGTCAGGTCTTTGCGGCCGGTCATGACGCGCGTCACTCCGCCGCCCGCTCGGGCAGGCCGTCGAGCAAGGCGCGCGTGGCCGCGCCGACGTCGGCCTGCCGCATCAGGCTTTCGCCCACCAGAAAGGTGCCGATGCCGGCCCGTGCCAGCCTCCGGCAGTCCTCATGCGTGAAGATGCCGCTTTCCGAGACGAGCAGCCGGTCGCGCGGGACCATGGCCGCCAGCCGCTCCGAGGTGCCGAGACTGACGTCGAAGGTCCTCAGATCGCGATTGTTGATGCCGATCAGGCGGGAGGACAGCTTCAGCGCCCGTTCGAGCTCGCTCTCGTCGTGCACCTCCACCAGGACGTCCATGCCGAGCTCGAAGGCCGTCTCCTCCAGCCGCCGCGCGTCGTCGTCGCTGAGGCTCGCCATGATGAGCAGGATCGCGTCGGCGCCCCACAGGCGCGCTTCGTGCACCTGGTAAGGCTCGAACATGAAATCCTTGCGCAGCACCGGCAGCCGCACGGTGGCGCGTGCCTCGGTGAGGAACTCCGGCGCGCCTTGGAAGGATGGTCCGTCGGTGAGGACGGAGAGGCACGCCGCGCCGCCTTCGGCATAGGCTGCGGCCAGCGCCGGCGGGTCGAACTCCTCCCGGATCAGCCCTCGCGACGGGCTCGCTTTCTTGATTTCGGCGATCAGCGCGAAGGCGCCGGCGGCGCGGCGGGCCTTGAGCGCCGCGAGAAAGCCGCGCGGCTTCTCGACGTCGCCGAGCTGGGCGACCACGTCGCGCAGCGGCAGCCGGCTTTTCGCCTCGGCGATCTCGACGCGCTTGTAGGCCTCGATGCGGCGCAGGATGTCAGCCATGGCCGGCCTCGCCGGACACCGCCACCAGCCGCGACAGCACCGCCTGAGCCTTGCCGCTGTCGATCGCCGCTGCGGCTTTGGCCACGCCCTCCACGAGGCTCGATGCCGCGCCAGCGACGAGCAGCCCGGCGCCGGCATTCATCAGCACGGTGTCGCGATAGGCGCCGGCGGCGCCCCCGAGCACGCCACGCAGCGCCTCGGCGTTGTAGGCGGCATCGCCGCCTTTCAGCTTCTCCTTGGGATGGCGCTGCAGGCCGAGCTCCTCCGGCGCGATCGCGAAGCTGCGAACCTTGCCGCCGTCGAGCTCGGCGACGCGCGTCTCGCCGGTGGTGGTGATCTCGTCATAGCCATCGCCATGCACCACCCAGGCGCGTTCGGCGCCGAGCGCCCTCAACGTCTCGGCGAGCGGCTCCACCCATTCGGGCGAAAACACGCCGACCATCTGGCGCGTCACCCCGGCGGGGTTGGAGAGCGGCCCGAGCAGGTTGAAGATGGTTCGCGTCCCGAGCTCCACCCGGGTCGGCCCCACATGCTTCATCGCCGGATGGTGCGCCGGCGCGAACATGAAGCCGACGCCCACCTCGCGGATGCAGCGGCCGATCGCCTCGGGCGGCAGGTCGATCTTCACGCCGAGCGCGGCCAGCACGTCGGCCGCACCCGTCTGCGAGGAGAGGCCGCGATTGCCGTGCTTGGCGACCGGCACGCCCGCCCCGGCGATGACGAAGGCCGATGCGGTCGAGATGTTGACGCTGTGCGAGCCGTCGCCGCCGGTGCCGACGATGTCGATGGCGCCTGCCGGGGCTGCCACCTTGAGCATCTTGTCGCGCATCGTGGCGACCGCGCCGGAGATCTCGTCGACCGTCTCGCCGCGCACCCTCAGCGCCATCAGGAAGGCACCGATCTGGCTGGGCGTCGCTTCGCCGGACATGATGATGTCGAAGGCGCCGCGCGCCTCGTCGAACGACAGCGGCTGCCCGGAAGCGACCTTGGCGAGATGGCTCTTGAGATCGCTCATCGGCGTCAGAAAGCGAGCGCCCGCTCGATCGCCCGCTGGTCGACGGCGACCGGATATTCGCCCTGCAGCCGCGCCACCAGCTGGTCCAGGAGATCGTCGGTCATCCCTGCGGCGAAGCTGTTGCGGGCCTCTTCCGGCACAGTCTCCGGCCCGGCGCCGGCCGGTTCGAAGACCTCGGTGACTTTGAACACCACCTCGGCGTCCTCTTGCGGCGCGGCGAACACGCCGCTGCCGCCCTGCGGCTTCGCGAACACCGCCGCCACTCCGGCCTTGCCGATGTCGGCGTCGTCTGCCTCGCGCTTGAGACCGCGCTTGGTCTGCTTCTCGAGCTTGAGCTCGCCCGCGATGGTCTCCAGCGGCGTCCCATCCTTGATGCGCTTGGCAACCTCTTCGGCCTTCTTGGCCAGGCGCGACTTCGTCTCGGCGGCCTTCCAGTCGGCCACCACGGTCTCGCGCACTTCGTCGAGCGTCTTGTCGCGGGCCGGCGTCACGCCCTCGACCTCGTAGAACAGGAAGCCGCTGGAACCGATGTTGAGCGGCGGGTTCTCAGCGCCGGGCTCGGTTTCGAACGCTGCCGCCAACAGCGCCTGCGACTGCGGCAGCGTGTCGAGGACGGACCCGTCGGGACGACGGGCCGCGCGGTCGACCGCTTCGATCTCCACCAGCTTGAGCTTCGCCCGGTCGGCCGCTTCGCGCATGGTCGCGCCGCCGGCCCGCGCATCCTCATAGCTGTCATGCACGTCGAGCAGGATGCGGCTCGCCTCGGCGAGCGCCAGGTCGCGACGGATCTCGTCCTTCATCTCGTCCAGCGAACGCACCTTTTCCGGGGTGACCTGGGTGACGCGCACGAGCACCGGCCCGAAGCTGCCCGCGACGACTTCGCTCACCTCGCCCGGCTTGAGCCCGAAGGCGGCATCGGCGACGGCCGGATCGGCGACCTTGTCCTTGGAGAAGGTGCCGAGCGCAGCGTCGGCGAGCGACTTGCCTTCGCCTTTCACGATGTCCTCGAAGCTGGCGCCGCTGCGGATCTTCTCGCGCGCCGCCTTGGCCGCGTCGGGCGTCGGAAAGACGATCTGCTCGAGGGTGCGCGTCTCGGGGGCGGTGAACTTGGCCTTGTTTGCCTCGTAATCGGCCTTGACCTGATCGTCGGTGATGGCGGCCGGGTCGGCGATGTCCTCCGGCTCCAGCTTGAGATAGGCGATCTTGCGGTACTCGGGGGCCGCATAGGTCTTCTTGTTCTCCTCGAACCATTTGGTAAGCGCGTCGGCATCGGGCCCCTCGATCGGCTGCACCAGCGACGGCGGCAGCACGAGATAGTCGGCCGTGCGGTCCTCGCCGCGATAGAGCGCCACGGCTCGCAGGAAAGCATCCGGTGCCTTGAGGCCCTCGGACACGGCACGCTGCAGCTGCTGGCGAGCGCCGACGGCCCGCAGCCGCTGCAGATAGTCGTCGGGCTTGATGCCGTTCTGCCGCAGCACATACTCGAACTGCTGCCGGTCGAAGGCGCCGCCCGCTCCCTGAAAGGCCGGATCGTTGCGCGCCAGCTCGCCCACATGGTCGAGGGAGACCCCGAGGCCCATGGCGCGCGCCTGCTCGTCGAGAACGGCTCCGGCCGCCAGCTGCGCGAGAACCTGCTGGTCGATGCCGAGCGCGCTCGCCTGTTCGCGCGAGATGCGCTGCCCGAACTGCTGCGACAGAAGCTGCAGCTGTCGATCGTAGGCCAGGCGGAACTCGTTGGGCGATACCGTCGTCTGGCCGGCCGTCAGGACGCTGTTGGCGGCGAAATCCTGGGCGAGCTGCCCGGAGATTCCCCAGATCGCGAAGCTGACGACGAGGAGAAGCAGAAGGCCCTTGGCGACCCATGTGCCGGCCGCTGAACGCAAGATGCTGAGCATGACCAAATTCCATGTTCGGCGCCCGTGTCCGGCGCCACCCGAGGAACGGCAATAGCCTCCTTCGGCCCGGGTGTCGATTGCTTTGTGGCCGGTTTTTGGTAGGAACGGACCGCGCATGCCGAAGCCGGAGGACAGCCAGATGACGCCGGGAATACGTCCCTTGGTGGCCGGGAACTGGAAGATGAACGGGTTGAGCGGCTCGCTCGCCGAGCTGCACGCCGTCAGCCACGGCTACATGCACGGCCTCGACGCCGAGACGGAGGCGTTGATCTGCGTCCCGGCGACGCTGCTCTACCGGGCAGCCGAGATCCTGCACCAGTCGCCGGTCAAGGCGGGAGGCCAGGACTGCCACCCTGAGCCGAGCGGTGCCCACACGGGCGACATCGCCGCCGAGATGCTGAAGGACGCCGGCGCCAGCCACGTCATCGTCGGCCATTCCGAGCGCCGCATCGACCACGGCGAGACCGACGCGCTCGTCGCCGCCAAGGCCGAGGCCGCGTGGCGTGCCGGCCTCGTTGCCATCGTGTGCATCGGCGAAACCCTCGAGGAGCGCGAGGCGGGCGCCACGCTCGACGTTCTGGCCAGGCAGATCGCCGGCTCGCTGCCGCATTCCGCCACCGCCGGCAGCACCATCGTCGCCTACGAGCCCGTCTGGGCGATCGGCACCGGACGGACGCCGACGGCCGCCGACGTCGCCGCCGCGCACCGGCACATCCGCGAGCGCCTGGCGGAGCGGCTGGGCGGCGAGGCGGAGCGTATGCGCATCCTCTACGGCGGTTCGGTAAAGCCGGCCAATGCGCGCGAGCTCTTGTCGATCGCCAATGTCGACGGCGCCCTGGTTGGCGGCGCCAGCCTCAGGGCCTCCGACTTCCTGGGCATCGCCGAGGCCTATCAGGGGATCGGCTAGCGCCCGGCTTCTCGCATTGGCATTTCCGCCGGCCGTACCCATATCCCGGGCTTGGAAATGCCACGAAGACCGTGTATCTGACCCGACTTCGAAAACGGGGGAGGGGCGGCCGGGGCCGCGCCTCGGGAACTCATCGGAACCGCTTGATGCAGACAATCCTTATCGTCATCCACCTCATGGTCGTGCTCGCGCTGGTCGGCGTCGTGCTGCTGCAGCGCTCGGAGGGCGGCGGCCTGGGTATCGGCGGCGGCTCCGGCTTCATGACCGCGCGAGGCGCCGCCAACGCGCTCACGCGCACAACCGGTATTCTGGCGGTTGCCTTCTTCGCCACCTCGCTCGCGCTGTCGATCCTTGCGCGCTACGGCGACCGTCCGATCGATATCCTCGACCGTTCGCCCCCGCCGGCCGCCGGTCAGCAGCAGCCGGGCGCTCCGGCAGGCGGCAAGGGCGTCCTCGACCAGCTTGGTGGGACGCCGGCTGCCCCGGCGGCTCCCGCGCCAGCGGATTCCGGCCAGGCCGCACCGGCCGAGCCGGCGGCTCCCGCCGCACCGGTCGCGCCGAGCGGCCCCGAGGTGCCGAGCGGCCAGTAGGCTGACGCTAGCCGCCGCCGACCGGGCGGCGGATCCTGCCGCTTTTCCAGGCAAAGTGCCCGTTTGGCACTGCCATTGGCCCCCTCGACTGTTGTCGATTGGCAACAGCGGGCGTCGAATGGTCGCCTGGCGGCCCGGCCGAAGCCCGTCGCGACCGCTGCCTTGCTTGAGGCGACCTCCATTCATCGCTTATAAAGTTTGACTGGGCAGTCTGGGTTGGGTCGCGCTTCTGTGCGCCCGAGTGGCGTCTGCCCCTCAAGAACAATCTCGGGTTTACAACATGATCATTCGCAGCCTCGCTCTCCTTGGGATTGGCGCCATGCTGGCGCTGGCCCACCCTTCGGCTTCGGCCGCGCAGTCGGCCGCCACGAAGCCGGCCGCCCAAACCAAGGTCGTCAAGCCGAAGGCCAGGGCCGCCACGGCCAAGGCGCAGCCGAAGGCCAAGGCGACCGCCGCCAAGGCGCAGCCCAAGGCCAAGGCGACGGCCGCGAAAGCTCAGCCGAAATCGAAGACCGTCGCTGCCAGGACGCAGCCCAAGGCCAAGGCGACGGCCGCGAAGGTCAGGAAGCCGGCGACCGGCAAGCCGGTCGAGCAGGCCTCACAGCAGGGCAATGGCCTGTTCGGCTCGTTCTTCCGGCCGAGCGACCGCGCCGCTCCCAAGACCAACAAGGTGGCGATGCGGAACACGCAGCAGCGGGCGCCCGTCAGGAAGCTGGCGCCCCTGGCGGCGCTGACGCCGCTCCCGATGGCCCAGCCGCTGCCGGAACAGTCGCTGGGACTGACCTCGCGCGGCAATGAGGGCGAGCTGCGCAGCGAGCAGACGATGCCGCGCTCCGGCTTCTTCGGCGCGCTCTTCGGCGACGAGCAGGTCATGCTGCCGGAAACGCGGGCGCTCGATGCAGCACTCGCCGACCGCGATTCGCGTAAGAATTTCCGCGTCCGCTCGGAGTTCGAGCCGCAGTCCGTGCCCTTCTCCGGCTACAACCCCGGCACCATCGTCATCGACACCGGGTCGCGCTACCTCTACCTCGTCGAATCGGGATGGACGGCCCGCCGCTACGCCATCGCCGTCGGCCGCGAGGGGCTGGAATTCAAGGGCAGCGCCAAGGTGGGCGACAAGCAGGAGTGGCCACGCTGGATCCCGACCAAGGAGATGCAGGAGCGCGAGCCGAGGAAGTACGGCCAATACAAGGACGGCATGCCGGGCGGCCCCGACAATCCGCTCGGGGCCCGCGCGATCTATCTTTTCCAGGGCAAGAAGGACACCCATGTGCGCATCCATGGCACCAACCAGCCCGAGACGATCGGCACAAACTCGTCCAACGGTTGCTTCCGCATGGTCAACGATCACGTCAAGGATCTCTACAGCCGGGTGAAGGTCGGCACCCCCGTCGTGGTTATGTAGCGGGTGGCGCACACCGCTCGGAGAGGCCGGCTCTGCCGGCCTTTTTCATGACCGCCGCCACGCTTGCCGCGGCCGGCCGAAAATCAGCCTCCCACCGGCTTTTTTCTCTGGCGGAATCGCTGGCGCCGCGTTAAGCCCTGACTCCCATGGCGCGATATGTATTCATCACAGGCGGCGTGGTTTCCTCACTCGGAAAAGGCATCGCGGCAGCGGCCCTTGGCGCGCTCCTGCAAGCGCGTGGCTATCGCGTTCGGATTCGCAAGCTCGATCCCTACCTCAACGTCGACCCCGGCACCATGTCGCCCTATCAGCATGGAGAGGTTTTCGTGACGGACGATGGCGCGGAGACCGATCTCGACCTCGGCCACTACGAGCGTTTCACCGGCCGCTCGGCGAACCAAGAAGACAACATCACCACCGGCCGCATCTACAAGAACATCATCGAGAAGGAGCGGCGCGGCGACTATCTGGGCGCCACGGTGCAGGTCATTCCCCACGTCACGGACGAGATCAAGGCGTTCATCACGGGCGGCAACGAAGAGTTCGACTTCGTGCTGTGCGAGATCGGCGGCACCGTCGGCGACATCGAGGCCATGCCGTTCCTGGAGGCCATCCGCCAGCTCGGCAACGACCTGCCGCGCGGACAGGCGGTCTACGTGCATCTGACCCTGATGCCCTACATCCCGGCGGCCGGCGAGCTGAAGACCAAGCCGACCCAGCACTCGGTCAAGGAGCTGCGCTCGATCGGCATCGCACCCGACATCCTCCTCGTGCGCGCCGACCGCCCGATCCCCAAGGAGGAGCGGCGCAAGCTCCCTCTGTTCTGCAACGTCCGCGAATCGGCGGTCATCCAGGCGCTCGACGTCGCCCACATCTACGACGTTCCGATGGCCTACCACCAGGAAGGTCTCGATTCGGAGGTGCTCGCCGCCTTCGGCATCGATCCGGCGCCGAAGCCGCGCATGGAGCGCTGGCAGGAGGTGTCGAACCGTATTCACAATCCGGAAGGCGAGGTCACCATCGCCGTAGTCGGCAAGTACACCGGCCTCAAGGACGCCTACAAGTCGCTGACCGAGGCGCTGTCGCATGGCGGCATGGCCAACAAGGTGCGCGTCAAGCTCGATTGGATCGAATCGGAGGTCTTCGAGAAGGAGGATCCTGTGCCGTTCCTGGAGAAAGTCCACGGCATCCTGGTTCCCGGGGGCTTCGGCGAGCGCGGCTCGGAAGGCAAGATCCTGGCCGCCAAGTTCGCTCGCGAACACAAGGTGCCCTATTTCGGCATCTGCTTCGGCATGCAGATGGCCTGCATCGAGGCGGCGCGCTCGCTGGCCGGCGTCGAGGACGCGTCGTCGACCGAATTCGGACCGACCGAGGAGCCGGTGGTTGGGCTGATGACCGAATGGCTCAAGGGCAACATGCTGGAAACCCGGCTGGCCGCCGGCGACCTCGGCGGCACCATGCGGCTCGGCGCCTACGAGGCCCATCTGACGCCGGAGTCCAAGATCGCCGCCATCTACGGCGATACCCAGATCTCGGAGCGCCACCGCCATCGCTACGAGGTCAACATCGACTACAAGCGGCGGCTGGAGGAATGCGGCCTCCTCTTCGCGGGCATGTCGCCCGACGGCATCCTGCCGGAGACGGTCGAATATCCCGACCATCCCTGGTTCATCGGCGTCCAGTACCACCCGGAGCTGAAGTCGCGGCCTTTCGAGCCGCACCCCCTGTTCGCCTCCTTCATCGGCGCAGCGGTCGAGCAGTCGCGGCTGGTCTGAGGATCGGCGGGCGCCCCAGGCGCCCGCCGGCCCGCCGATCTCAGGCGCGAGCCACTTTCTGCCCGCTGCCGAGGGCTGCCGAGCGCAGCACGTAGTAGCAGATCCCGGCGATGCCGACGCCGAAGAACCAGCCGTAGATGCCCCACCAGGCCGGCAGCCAGTTGGTGAAGTTGGGCAGGATCGACGAGAACAGCGCGCCGACGCCGGCCGCGATGAAGGCGTTGACGTGCCAGCCGTTCTGGAAGCGGAACTCGCCATCCTCCCGGTAGAGCGCCTCGACGTCCACCTCGCCTTTGCGGATCAGGTAGTAGTCGACCATCATCACCCCGAAGATCGGACCCATGGTGGCGCCGATGACGCCGACGAAGGCCGCGGCGCTGCCCTCCCAGGGCGCGAACGGGTAAAGTGCCAGCGCGATCAACGCGGCGATGTAGCCGCCCTTCTTGAAATCGATCTGGCGCGGGAAGACGTTGGAGAAGTCGAACGCCGGCGAGACGAAGTTGGCCACCACATTGATGCCGAGCGTCGCCACCGCGAAGGTGAGGGCGGCGAGCAGCGCCAGCACCCAGCTCTCGAACTTGGCCGAGATCTGGTCGGGATGCAGCAGCACCTCGCCGTAGACGTCCCAGGCGGCGATGGTGGTGACGCCGGCGACCAGCGAGAACAGGATGAGGTTGACCGGCAGGCCCCAGATGTTGCCCTTGCGCAGCGCCGCCTCGTCGGGTGCGTAGCGGGCGAAATCGCAGAAGTTGAGGTAGAGCGCGGAAAAGTAGGTGACCCAAATGGCCGCCACGGCCATCAGCGCCGGCCACGAGCCGGGAACGCCGGGCACCCCCGCATCCTTGGTCTTCTCCAGGAGAACGTCCATCGGGATGTCGCTCGTGATGGCGAAGCTGCCGGCCTTCATGCAGAGATAGATGGCAAGGATCAGCATCATTACCCACACCGCCGGCCCGGCCCAGTCCTGGAAGCGGCGCACCGTCTCCATGCCGCGCTGGATGATCAGCAGCTGCAGAGCCCAGATGACCACGAAGCAGATCACCTCGAGGCCGCTATGACCCAGGAAATGGACGTTCTGGTGATAGTTGAGGAAGGTGTCGGTGCGGATGAGCAGCGCCACGATGGCGCCGGAGGCGGCCGCCGTCTGGGCGCCGTACCAGAAGCAGGCGACGATGGCGCGCACCAGCGCCGGCACGTTGGCGCCCCAGATGCCGAACGACGCCCGCGCCAGCACCGGGTAGGGGACGCCGGTCTTGACGCCCGCATTGCCTATCAGGTTCATCAGGAAATAGATGATCAGCGAGCCGATGCCGATCGCCAGGACGAAGTTGACGAAGCCGCCGCAGAACAGGAACAGGCTGGCCGCGAGGTAGTAGCCCCATAGGCTGTGGACGTCGGACGTCCATACGTTGAAGATCGAGAACGGTCCCCAATTGCGGACCGTCGCTGGTGCAAGGTCCTCGTTGTAGAGGGAAGGTGATGCGCCTGGAATGGTCATGGTCGGTGTCCCCTTGGTTGCCGCCCGTGACCACAGGCGGTCAACCGGAGGTTATGACTTACCCAGGGGAATGAATAGAAAAGGATTGACCGGGTTTTATGCGAAAGTCATTCAACGCAGACAAGGCAATGCGGGTGCTATGATCCGCGCCCCCGTGAGTCGGTCGCTTGCCGTGACGCTTCCCCTGGACCATCTGGTGCTGCCTGTCGCCGACCTGGCGACCGCCCGCCAACGGCTGGCGGCGCTGGGGTTCACCGTGGCGCCGGACGGCGCGCACCCGTTCGGCACCGCCAATTGCTGCGTCTATCTGGCGGGCGGCACGTTCCTGGAACCGTTGGCGGTCGCCCACCCGGACCAAGCTTCGGCCGCCATCGAGGCGGGCAACGTCTTCGTCGCCCGTGACCGCGACCACCGGCGTCGCGCAAGCGGCGACGGCTTCTCCGCATTGGTGTTCGGCACCCGCGACGCCTCTGCCGACGACCGCCGCTTCCGCGCGGCAGGATTGTCGGCCGGGCCGATGCTGGAATTTTCGCGGCCGTTCCGCGATGCCGCGGGACGCACGGCGACCGCCGCCTTCCGCCTGGCCTTCGCCGCCCACCCGGCAGCGCCCTCGAGCTATTTCTTCGCCAGCGAGAGGGTCAACGTGCCGGCGGTCGACCGTGCGGCGCTGGAACGCCACCCCAATGGTGTCGGCCGCCTCGCGGGTGTCGTGCTGTCGGCCGGCGAGCCGGCCCGGCTCGGCGCCTTCTTCGAGGCCGTGGCCGGGGCGCCGGAATGCGGCGCAGCGAGCGACGGCTGGCGCTTCGAGACGCCGACCGGAAGCGTCGAGATCCGCGCCGGCACGCCGCCGGAAGCGCTGCGCCTGGAGGCGGTGCGCTTCGCGGTCGCCGATGCGGAGGCGCTCGAAGCGCTTTTCAAGCGCCGGGCGATCGCCTACGAGTCTCGCGACGCCGCGCTCCACGTGGCGCCGGCGCCCGGACAGGGCGCCTCGTTCGTCTTCGAGGCCGAGAGATGAGTGAGCCCAATCCCGAGGTGACAGTCGGAAGCGTCCGCTTCGGCAACGCCCTGCCGCTCGCCTTGATCGCGGGGCCCTGCCAGCTCGAATCGCGCCAGCACGCCTTCGACATGGCGGGCAGGCTGAAGGAGATAGCCCGAGCGGCGGGCATCGGCCTCGTCTACAAGACCAGCTACGACAAGGCCAACCGCACATCGCTCGCTGGGCGCCGCGGTGCCGGCCTCGAGGCGGCCTTGCCGGTCTTTGCCGATCTCCGCTCGGAACTTGGGCTCCCGATCCTGACCGACGTGCATACCGAGGAGCAGTGCGCCCTGGTCGCGCCCGTCGTCGACGTCCTGCAGATCCCTGCTTTCCTGTCGCGTCAGACCGACCTTCTGATTGCGGCCGCGCGCACCGGCAAGGTGGTGAACGTGAAGAAGGGCCAGTTTCTGGCACCGTGGGACATGCGGAACGTGGTGGCCAAGGTCACCGCCTCCGGCAATTCGAACGTTCTGGTCACCGAGCGCGGGGTCTCGTTCGGCTACAACACGCTGGTCTCCGACATGCGCGCGCTGCCGTTGATGGCGGAGATCGGCGCTCCGGTGGTTTTCGACGCCACCCATTCCGTCCAGCAGCCCGGCGGGCAGGGCAGCTCGACCGGCGGCGACCGCCGGTTCGTGGAAACGCTCGCCCGCGCGGCGGTGGCGGTGGGCGTCGCCGGCGTCTTCATCGAGACGCATCAGGACCCCGACAACGCCCCCTCCGACGGCCCCAATATGGTACCCCTGCGGGACATGCCGGCCTTGATCGAGAGGCTGATGGCCTTCGACCGGATCGCCAAGGGTTGACCGCAGCCGCGTCACGCTCGTCGCACGTGGAACCTTCCCGGTCGCTCCTCATTTTCGGGAAGACCATTCCGAACACGAGGAGCTTCGACATGCCTACCCAGACAGGACACACCGACGCCATCGCCGCATCCCGCGTGATCGGCACGGAGGTCTACAACAGCTCGGGCGAGAACATCGGAACCATCGAAGACGTCATGCTCGAAAAGACCTCGAACGGCATCATGTTCGCGGTCATCGGCTTCGGCGGCTTCCTGGGGATCGGCGAGAAGTACCATGCCATCCCCTGGTCGGCGCTCGACTACGACGTCGACCGCGGCGGCTATGTGGTGCCCTTCAGCAAGGAGCAGCTGGAAGCAGCGCCGGCCTATTCGATCAACGAACTGACGGGCGACGACGGTCGTCGGGCCCGCGACGCCTCCTTCGAATACTACAAGGTCGATCCCTACTGGTGAGCGTGAAGCGCACCGGACCACGCAAACGGCCCCGATCGGGGCCGTTTTCGCATCACCGAGGCCGTCCGCCGACGCTTTTCTGTTGGGCGCCGGATTGCGCAAGGTGCGCCTGATTGGCTAAGACGTGCCCGCCCGGCAAGCGCCGCTTCCAGACAGCGAGGGACCTCCGATCATGACTGCCATCATCGACATCGTCGGCCGAGAGATCCTCGACAGCCGCGGCAACCCGACCGTCGAAGTCGACGTCGTGCTGGAGGACGGCTCCACGGGACGGGCAGCGGTCCCCTCCGGTGCCTCGACCGGCGCCCACGAGGCGGTGGAACTGCGGGACGGCGGAACGCGCTTTCTCGGCAAGGGCGTCGACCGCGCGGTCGAGGCGGTGAACGGCGAGATCTTCGAAGCGCTGAGCGGCATGGAGGCCGAGGCGCAGATCCACATCGACCAGACCATGATCGAGCTCGACGGCACGCCCAACAAGAGCCGGCTCGGTGCCAACGCCATCCTCGGCGTTTCGCTGGCGGTCGCCAAGGCATCCGCCGAATCCGCCGGCCTGCCTCTCTACCGCTATGTCGGCGGGACGGCTGCGCGCATGCTGCCGGTTCCGATGATGAACATCATCAATGGCGGCGTCCACGCCGACAACCCGATCGACTTCCAGGAATTCATGGTGATGCCGGTCGGCGCGCCGACGCTGCGCGAGGCCGTGCGCTGGGGTGCCGAAATCTTCCACACCCTGAAGAAGCGCCTCAAGGAGGCCGGCCACAACACCAATGTGGGCGACGAGGGTGGTTTCGCGCCCAACCTCAAGAGCGCCCAGGCGGCGCTCGATTTCGTCATGAGCTCGATCGAAAAGGCCGGCTACAAGCCGGGCGAGGAGGTGGCGCTGGCGCTCGATTGCGCCGCCACCGAGTTCTTCAAGGACGGCAACTATGTCTACGAGGGCGAGCGCAGGACGCGCGATCCCAAGGCGCAGGCGAAGTACCTCGCCAAGCTGGCGGCCGACTACCCGATCATCTCCATCGAGGACGGCATGGCCGAGGACGACTGGGACGGCTGGAAGACGCTCACCGACCTGGTCGGCAACAAGGTCCAGCTGGTCGGCGACGACCTTTTCGTGACCAATTCGGCACGGCTGCGGGACGGCATCCGCATGGGCGTCGCCAACTCCATCCTCGTCAAGGTCAATCAGATCGGCTCGCTGACCGAGACCCTCGACGCGGTCGAGACGGCTCACAAGGCGGGCTACACCGCGGTGATGTCGCATCGCTCCGGCGAGACGGAGGACTCCACCATCGCCGATCTCGCGGTGGCCACCAATTGCGGTCAGATCAAGACCGGCTCGCTGGCTCGCTCCGACCGGCTGGCCAAATACAACCAGCTGATCCGCATCGAGGAGGCTCTGGGCAGCCAGGCTCGTTATGCCGGCTCTTCGATCCTCAAGGTCTGACTGAGCCGCGTAACGGCCCATTAAGCATGTCCGGGCGACAAAGGAGCCGGCCAACGGGTTCCTGTCGCCATGTGGACACGCCAGCACAAGCAGCGCAACACCGGTCGTCTGATCGTGCCGACGATCTCGGCCGCCTTCCTGGCATATTTCGGTTTCCACGCCTATCATGGCGAGTTCGGCATCTGGTCGAAGGTTCGTTTCGAGGCGCGCATGGCCGAGCTGCGCTCGGACCTCGACCGCGTAAAGTCTGAACGGCAGGAGCTGGAACGCCGCGTCCAGCTCCTCCACGACGGCACGCTGGAGAAGGACATGCTCGACGAGCAGGCGCGCCGGGCCCTCAACCTTTCGCATGTCGACGAGATCACCATCATGCGCGAGCGTCGGCCTGCCGATTGACCGGTTTTCGGTTAATCACCCACTTTCCAAACGTTTAGAATGACTTACCTGCATGACAGCCATGCGTTTTTCCGCATGGCTCTCCCCGATCATGCGTGCTAGCCTTTTGGATGATCTGGCCACAGCGGCGTTCGCCGCGCTGCGCCGAAATGTCCGTGAAGAGACAGCCACTAGGGAGAGTTCGATGGCGACAGCCGCGAAAAAGGCCCCCGTCAAGACCAAGGCGGAGGCGAAGGGGCCGACCGGCCTTGCGACGCCGAAACCTGCGAATTTCAGCAAGGAGGACGAGCTCGCCGCCTATCGCGGCATGCTGCTCATCCGCCGCTTCGAGGAAAAGGCGGGTCAGCTCTACGGCATGGGCTTCATCGGCGGCTTCTGCCATCTCTACATCGGACAGGAGGCCGTCGTCACCGGCATGCGGATGTCGCTGATCGAAGGCGACCAGATGATCACCGCCTACCGCGACCACGGTCATATGCTGGCCATGGAGATGACGCCGCGCGGCGTGATGGCGGAGCTGACCGGCCGTCGTGGCGGCTATTCCAAGGGCAAGGGCGGCTCCATGCACATGTTCTCCAAGGAGAAGCACTTCTACGGCGGCCACGGCATCGTCGGCGCCCAGGTGTCGCTCGGCACCGGGCTCGCCTTCGCCAACCGCTACCGCGACAACCGCAACGTCTCTGTCACCTATTTCGGCGACGGTGCCGCCAACCAGGGCCAGGTCTACGAGAGCTTCAACATGGCCGCTCTCTGGAAGCTGCCGGTCATCTACGTCATCGAAAACAATCGCTATGCGATGGGCACCTCCGTCTCCCGCTCGTCCGCCGAGACCGACTTCTCGCAGCGCGGCGTCTCATTCCGCATCCCCGGCATCCAGGTCGACGGCATGGACGTGCGGGCGGTGAAGTCGGCCGCCGACCTCGCCACCGACTGGTGCCGCGGCGGCAACGGCCCGATCATCCTGGAGATGCAGACCTATCGCTATCGCGGCCACTCCATGTCCGACCCGGCCAAGTACCGCACCAAGGAGGAGGTGCAGAAGATGCGCTCGGAGCATGATCCCATCGAGCAGGTGAGGGCGCGCCTCGTCGAGAAGAAGTGGGCGAGCGAGGACGAGCTCAAGGCGATCGACAAGGCGGTGCGCGACGTCGTTGCCGACGCCGCGGATTTTGCGCAGACCGACCCGGAGCCGGATCCGTCCGAGCTCTGGACCGACGTCGTACACTAGGGGAGGCAGCGCCATGCCGATCGACATTTTGATGCCCGCGCTGTCGCCGACCATGGAGGAAGGCAATCTCGCGAAATGGCTGAAGAACGAAGGCGACAAGGTGGTCGCCGGCGACGTCATCGCCGAGATCGAGACCGACAAGGCGACCATGGAGGTCGAGGCGGTCGACGAGGGCACGCTGGGCAGGATCCTCGTGCCTGCCGGCACCGAAGGCGTCAAGGTCAACACGCCGATCGCCGTGCTCCTGGCCGAAGGCGAGAGCGCGGATTCGGGCGCTGCCAAGCCGGCCGCCGCGCCCGCCGCTGAGAAGGCCGAGCCCGGACCGGCCGCGGCCAAGGCGGAGGCGGCGCCCAAGGTGCCTGCCGCTCCGGCCTCCACGCCGGCCGCCGATCCCGACATCCCGGCCGGCACGGAGATGGTGTCGACCACCGTCCGCGAGGCGCTCCGCGACGCCATGGCCGAAGAAATGCGCCGCGATCCCGACGTCTTCGTCATGGGCGAGGAGGTCGCCGAGTACCAGGGCGCCTACAAGATCACCCAGGGGCTGCTGCAGGAGTTCGGGCCGAAGCGGGTCGTCGACACTCCGATAACCGAGCATGGCTTCGCCGGCGTCGGCGTCGGGGCGGCGATGGCCGGCCTGCGGCCGATCGTCGAGTTCATGACCTTCAACTTCGCCATGCAGGCGATCGACCAGATCATCAATTCGGCCGCCAAGACGCTCTACATGTCGGGCGGGCAGATGGGTGCGCCGATCGTCTTTCGCGGCCCCAACGGCGCCGCCGCCCGCGTCGCCGCCCAGCACAGCCAGGACTATGCCGCGTGGTACAGTCACGTTCCGGGGCTTAAGGTCGTCCAGCCCTTCGGCGCGGCCGACGCCAAGGGCCTGCTCAAGGCGGCGATCCGCGACCCCAATCCGGTGATCTTCCTGGAGAACGAGATCCTCTACGGCCATTCGTTCGACGTGCCCAAGCTGGACGATTTCGTCCTGCCGATCGGCAAGGCGCGCATTCACAAGTCGGGCAAGGACGTCACCATCGTCTCCTTCGGCATCGGCATGAACTATGCCGTGAAGGCGGAAGCCGAGCTCGCCGGCATAGGCATCGACGCCGAGATCATCGACCTGCGGACCATCCGCCCGATGGACCTCGACACGGTGATCGCCTCGGTCCGCAAGACCAACCGCCTCGTCACCGTCGAGGAAGGGTTTCCGCAGTCCTCAGTCGGCGACTACATCGCCAATCAGGTGTCGCAGCGCGCCTTCGACTTCCTGGACGCGCCGGTCGTCACCGTCGCCGGCAAGGACGTGCCGATGCCTTATGCCGCCAACCTGGAAAAGCTGGCGCTGCCGAGCGTCGCCGAGGTGGTCGAGGCCGTGAAGGCCGTGACCTACCGGGCCTGAGGGAGGGAGCGCCATGCCCATCAACATCACCATGCCGGCCCTGTCGCCGACCATGGAAGAAGGCAATCTCGCCAAATGGCTGGTCAAGGAGGGCGACCGCATCGCCCCGGGCGACGTCATCGCGGAGATCGAGACCGACAAGGCGACCATGGAGGTCGAGGCGGTCGACGAAGGCACCGTGGCCAAGATCGTGGTCCCTGCCGGCACCGAGGGGGTCAAGGTCAACGCGCTGATCGCCGTCCTGGCTGTCGAGGGCGAGGATGTCGACAAGGCGGGCGAGGGCATCGGCGAGGAGGAGGTGAAGCCTTCTGCCGCCAAGGAGGCGCCGAAACCCGCCGAAGCGGCGCGGACCGCCCCGCAGGCGGCTGCGCCTGCCCCACCACCGGCAGCCGTCGCTCCGGCGACCAACGGCGATGCGCGCACCTTCGCTTCGCCGCTGGCCCGCCGCATCGCCAGGGAGGCCGGCCTCGACGTCGCCGGGGTCAAGGGGTCCGGCCCGCACGGGCGGGTGGTGAAGGCCGACGTCGAAGCGGCGATCGCCTCCGGCGCCTCCGGCAAGGCCGCACCGGCCCAGGCCGCGCAGCCGGCCGGCAAGCCGATGGCCGACGACCAGGTTCTGAAGCTCTTCCCCGAGGGCTCCTTCGAGCTCGTCCCGCACGACGGCATGCGCAAGACGATCGCCCGCCGCCTCGTCGAGGCCAAGAGCACCATCCCGCACTTCTATCTCACCCTCGACTGCGACCTCGACGCTCTGCTCAAGCTGCGCGCCGAGCTCAACGCGGCGGCGCCGGTGAAGAAGACCGACAAGGGCGAGGTGCCGGCCTACAAGCTCTCGGTCAACGACATGATCATCAAGGCACTGGCCCTCGCGCTGATGGAGGTGCCGGACGCCAACGTCTCGTGGACCGACGCCAACATGGTCCGGCACCGTCATGCCGATGTCGGCGTCGCCGTGTCGATCCCGGGCGGCCTCATCACGCCGATCATCAGGCGCGCCGAGGAAAAGACGCTGTCGGTCATCTCCAACGAGATGAAGGACCTCGCCGGCCGTGCCCGCGGCCGCAAGCTGAAGCCCGAGGAGTACCAGGGCGGAACCACCGCGGTGTCCAACCTCGGCATGTTCGGCGTCAAGGACTTCGCCGCCGTGATCAACCCGCCGCACGCCACCATCCTGGCGGTCGGTGCCGGTGAGGAGCGGGCGGTCGTGCGCAATGGCGAGGTGAAGATCGCGACGGTGATGTCGGTCACCCTGTCGACCGATCATCGGGCGGTGGACGGGGCGCTCGGCGCCGAGCTTCTCGGCGCCTTCAGGCGGCGCATCGAGAACCCGATGGGCATGCTGGTCTAGCCGCGCGGAGACGAAAAACGATGAAGACCGTGCTCTGCTACGGCGATTCGCTGACCTGGGGCTACGACGCCGCCACGCTGGGGCGTCACGCCTACCAGGACCGCTGGTCGAGCGTGCTGCAGGCCGAGCTGGGCGATGCGGCACGAGTGATCGCCGAAGGGCTGAACGGGCGCACCACGGCCTATGACGACCATTTGGCAGACGCGGACCGCAACGGCGCTCGGGTCCTGCCCACCATCCTCGCCACCCATTCGCCGCTCGACCTTGTCGTTCTCTTGCTGGGCACCAACGACATGAAGCCGTTCATCTGCGGCCACGCCATCGGCGCCAAGCAGGGCATGGAGCGGCTGGTCGGCATCGTCCGCGGCATCGTCTATCCCATGGACGCTCCCGCGCCGCAGGTGCTGCTGGTCGCACCGCCGCCGATCACGCCGACCGACGATGTCGAGTTCGACGCCATGTTCCAGGGTGCGGTGCCCGAAGCGCAAAAGCTCGCCGGCCTCTATGCCGCCCTGGCGGACCAGCAGGGCTGCGGCTTCTTCGACGCCGGGACGGTGGCCGCCACCACGCCGCTCGATGGCATCCACCTCGATGCGAAGAACACCCGCGCCATTGGCGCGGCGCTGGCGCCGGTGGTGCGCGTCATGCTGGAGCTGTAGGAGAACGACATGGCCGACGCTTACGACGTCATTGTCATCGGCTCCGGGCCTGGCGGCTACATCGCCGCAATCCGGGCCGCCCAGCTCGGCATGAAGACGGCGATCGTCGAGCGCGAGCATCTGGCGGGCATTTGCTCCAACTGGGGCTGCATCCCGACCAAGGCGCTGCTGCGCACCGCCGAGGTCTTCCACACCGCGACCCATGCCAAGAACTACGGCCTCAAGCTGGAGGGCAGCGTGACGCCGGACCTGAAGGCCATCGTCGACCGCTCCCGCGGCATCGCCGAACGCATGAACGGCGGCGTCGGCTTTCTAATGAAGAAGAACAAGGTGGACGTCATCTGGGGCGAGGCGCGGCTTTCCAAGCCGGGCGAGATCGTCGTGGCCAAGACCGCCAAGGCCCCGATGCAGCCGCAGGCCCCCTTGCCCAAGAATGCCAAGGGCGAAGGCACGTACCAGGCCAAGCACATCATCGTGTCGACCGGTGCCCGTCCGCGCGTGCTTCCCGGCATCGAGCCGGACGGCAAGCTGATCTGGACCTATTTCGAGGCGATGGTGCCGAAGGAGATGCCGAAATCGCTGCTCGTCATGGGTTCTGGCGCCATTGGCATCGAGTTCGCATCCTTCTACCGCACGTTGGGCGTCGAAGTGACGGTGGTCGAGCTGTTGCCGCAGATCCTGCCGGCAGAGGACGCCGAGATCGCCGCCTTCGCCCGCAAGCAATTCGAGCGCCAGGGCATCAAGATCCTGTCCGGCGCCAAGGTTACCAAGGTCGACAAGGCCGCCAACGCCGTCACTGCGCATGTCGAGCTGAAGGACGGCAAGGTCGAAAAAATCACCGCCGACCGGCTGATTTCGGCCGTCGGCGTCCAGGGCAATGTCGAGGGGATCGGCCTCGAGACGCTCGGCGTCAAGGTCGATCGCGGCGTCATCGCAACCGACGGCTACGGCCGCACCAACGTGCCGGGCATCTACGCGATCGGCGATGTCGCCGGCCCGCCGATGCTTGCCCACAAGGCCGAGCACGAGGCCGTCATCTGCGTCGAGTCGATCGCGGGCCTGAAGGGCGTCCACGCCCTCGACCGCCAGAAAATCCCCGGTTGCACCTATTGCAGCCCCCAGGTCGCCTCGGTCGGCCTGACGGAGGCGCGCGCCAAGGAAGCCGGGCGCGACATCCGCGTCGGCCGCTTTCCCTTCGTCGCCAACGGCAAGGCGATCGCTCTCGGCGAGGACCAGGGTCTGGTCAAGACCATCTTCGACAGCAAGACGGGGGAGCTGCTCGGCGCCCACATGGTCGGTGCCGAGGTGACCGAACTCATCCAGGGCTTCGTCGTGGCCATGAACCTCGAGACGACGGAGGAGGAGCTGATGCACACCATCTTCCCGCACCCGACGCTGTCGGAGACCATGAAGGAGAGCGTTCTCGACGCCTATGGCCGTGCGCTGAACGCATGAGGGACTTGCGGTGGCAGGGCTGTATCGCGGCGCATTTCTGACCTATATCGGGCAAGGTTCAATCTAGGAGACCGTCTTGGACGAATCCGTCGGCTTCTTCGGCATGCTTCTGATCGGCTTCCTGGCGGGCTACATCGCCGAGAAGGCCTTGGACCGCGCCCATGGCCTCTTCACCAACATCCTGGTCGGCATCGCGGGTTCGTTCGTCGGTGGCACCCTCGCAGACGTCCTCGGCCTCCACTACAAGGGTTTCCTCGGCAATCTGGTGGTCGCCGCCGTCGGAGCCATCCTCATCCTCTGGCTGTTCGGGCGCGCCAAGGCGCGCGGCGTGAGTTGACCCCTGGCATGGTGACCATCCTCGATACCGTTTCCCGCCCGCGGCCGCGCCACCCGGAGAAGGCTCATCGGCCCGACCAGGAGGTGCTGCGCAAGCCCGAATGGATTCGCGTCCGCGCGCCCGTCTCGAAGGGCTATGCCGAGACGCGGGAGATCGTGAAGTCGCATGGCCTCGTCACGGTCTGCGAGGAGGCGGGTTGCCCAAACATCGGCGAGTGCTGGGATAAGAAGCACGCGACCTTTATGATCATGGGCGAGGTCTGCACCCGCGCTTGCGCCTTCTGCAATGTCGCCACCGGCATTCCACTGCCGCTCGACGCCGGCGAGCCGGGCCGCGTGGCGAGCGCCGTGAAGACCATGGGTCTCACCCACGTCGTCATCACCTCGGTCGATCGCGACGACCTGGACGACGGCGGCGCGCGGCACTTCGCCGAAGTCATCTCGGCCATCCGCGCCGCCACACCTGCCACCACAATCGAGATCCTGACCCCCGACTTCCTTCGCAAGGAGGGCGCGCTGGAAGTCGTCGTCGCGGCGCGGCCGGACGTCTTCAACCACAATCTGGAGACGGTGCCGTCCAACTATCTGACGGTGCGGCCGGGAGCTCGCTATTTCCACTCGATCCGGCTACTGCAGCGGGTGAAGGAGCTCGATCCGTCCATCTTCACCAAGTCCGGCATCATGGTCGGGCTCGGCGAGGAGCGCAACGAGGTGCTCCAGCTGATGGACGACCTGCGCACGGCGCATGTCGACTTCATGACCATCGGCCAATACCTGCAGCCGTCCAGAAAGCATCATCCGGTGGTGCGCTTCGTGCCGCCCGACGAGTTCAAGTCCTACGAGACGATCGGCCGGACCAAGGGCTTCCTGTTGGTCGCCGCCAGCCCCCTGACGCGTTCCTCGCACCATGCCGGCGAAGATTTCGCCAGATTGAGGGCCGCTCGCGCCGCCCAGCTCGCCAAGGGCGCCTGACGACCCCAATGCCGCAGTTCGAGACGGTCAAGCACGTCCGCCACCCGCCCGAGCAGATGTTCGCCCTCGTCGCCGATGTCGAACGCTATCCCGAGTTCGTGCCGCTCTGCGAGCGGCTGACGGTGCGCTCCCGCAAGGAGCGCGACGGGCGGGCCGTGCTGGTGGCGGAGATGACCGTCGGCTACAAGGCGATCCGCGAGACCTTTACCAGCCAGGTCCACCTCAAGCCCGACACCGACGAGATCGACGTCAGCTATCTGGATGGACCCTTCCGCTATCTGAAGAACACCTGGCGCTTCGACCCCTCGGGCCCCGGCTGCGACGTGCATTTCTCCATCGACTATGAGTTCAAGAGCCGCTTCCTGGGGGCCATGATGGGCGCGATGTTCGACCGCGCGTTCCGCATGTTCACCCACGCCTTCGAGAAGCGGGCCGACCAGGTCTACGGCGCGCCGCCGTCCTGACCGAGCGCTGCGAGCCCGAGCTCGAGCGCGGTGCGCACCGATGCGGCCCGGATAAAGGCGCGCCCGCGGTTCTCGAACAGGCGTCGCTCGGCAAGCGGCGGCCTGCCCGGCATCGCCACTCCGAACCACACCAGGCCGACGGGCTTTTCGGCCGAGCCCCCATCGGGGCCGGCGATCCCCGTGACCGCCAAAGCGAGCCCGGCCGATGCCCGGTCGAGAGCCCCGGTTGCCATGGCCAGGACGACTTCTTGCGAGACCGCGCCATGCGTCTCGATGACGGCCGGCGGCACGCCGAGCATCTCGGTCTTGGCGGCGTTGGAATAGGTCACGAAGCCGCGGTCGAACACCACGGAGGACCCGGCGATGTCGGTGAGCGCCGCGGCGATCATGCCGCCCGTGCAGGATTCGGCCGCGACGGCTTTGATGGCTCTGGCCTCGCAGGCGCTGAGCAGCGCGCGGGCCAGGGGTTCGGCCTCTCTCATTCCGGCACCTCGCCGGCAAAGACCACGGTCGCCGTGGCGATCGCGGCGATGCCTTCGTTGCGGCCTACGAAGCCCAGCCTTTCGTTGGTTGTCGCCTTGACGGAGACGCGCTCCGCCGACACCCCGAGCATCTCAGCCATCGCCTCTACCATGGCAGAGCGATGAGGGCCGACCTTCGGCGTCTCGGCGATCAGCGTCACGTCGGCATGGGCGATCCGTCCGCCGCCTGCGCGCACGATCGACGCCGCATGCGCCACGAAAAGGCGCGACGCCGCTCCCTTCCACTGCGGATCGGAGGGTGGAAAATGCGACCCGATGTCGCCAGCGCCGCAGGTGGCGAGCAGCGCATCGGTCAGGGCATGCAGCCCCACATCGGCGTCGGAATGGCCGGCGAGCGAGTGGTCATGCGGAATGAAAACGCCGCAGAGCATCACGCCTGAGCCCGCAGCGAAGGCATGCACGTCGTAGCCGTTGCCGGTGCGCACGTCCGGAAAGCCGCCCCCGGAAAGCCTCTCGTCGGCCATCGCGATGTCCCTTGCGAAGGTGAGCTTGTGGTTGGCGGCCGAGCCTTCGACGATGCGCACCGGCAATCCGGCCCATTCGGCGATCGCCGCGTCGTCGGTGAAGTCGTTCCGGCCGGCCGCGTGAGCCTTCTGATGCGCCGCCAGGATGGCGGCAAAGGGGAAGCCTTGAGGCGTCTGCGCGGCGAACAGCCCCGCCCGCGGCACGGTGGCCTCGACCGCCCCCTCGGCATCGGCGCGCTTCAGCGTGTCGCCCACGGGCAGGGCCGGCAGAGCGCCCGCGCCGGCTGCCGCCGCGGCGATCACCCTGTCGATCAGCGTCGGCCCGACGAAGGGCCTCACAGCGTCATGGATGAGCACCGTCTCGGGCGAAGCGGACGCCAGCGCGGCGAGCGCCAGGCGCGTCGAATCCTGCCGCGTCGCCCCACCGACGACCACCGCAAGGCCGTCCCGCGAACCGACGGCCGCATCGAACAGCGCCGCATCGTCGGCGTGAATCGCCACCGCGATCGGGCCCACCTGCGCATGCCCACGAAAGGCGTCGAGGGTGCGCGCGATCACCGGCCGTCCGCCGATCTTGCGATATTGCTTAGGCCCGTTTGCGGTGCCCGCGCGCTCGCCGCGGCCGGCCGCTACGATGACAACGCCGACCTTTGGCGGGATTGGCTTCTGCATGGCGGCACGCATAAAGACGGCCGTCGCGGAAGACCAGTGCTATTTCGACCGCTGGGCGGAGCGCAGCGGCATCTGGCCTTCCTGCGGCCTTTTTCTGCATTGCACATGGCATGGAAACTGTCTAGGCATTAGGCAGAATAGTGAGTTGCCCGGTTTTTGTGCATGACCGCCACTGAACGTCTCGCACGGCCGCTGTCGATCGGCCGATCCACCTTCAGGAACCGCGTCTTTCTGGCTCCCATGTCGGGCATCACCGATTCGGCGTTCCGCAGCCGTGCGGCCGCCCATGGCGCCGGGCTGGTGGTCACCGAGATGGTCGCCAGCGGCGAGCTCGCCAAGGGCAGGGAAGGCTCGGAGCAGCGCATCCGCCGCCCGGACGTCGACATCCACATGGTGCAGCTTGCCGGTCGCCAGCCCGGCGCCATGGCCGAAGCTGCCCGGATCGCCGAAGGCGAGGGCGCCGACATCGTCGACATCAACATGGGGTGCCCGGCCAAGAAGGTGACCGGCGGCTATGCCGGCTCGGCGCTGATGCGGCAGCCCGACCATGCTTTGAGCCTTATCGAAGCCGTCATCGGCGCCGTTGCCGTCCCCGTCACCGTGAAGATGCGGCTCGGCTGGGACGAGACCGCCCTCAACGCACCCCTGTTGGCGCGACGCGCCGAGGCGGCGGGCGTTGCCATGATCACGGTGCACGGCCGCACCCGCTGCCAGTTCTACCAGGGCAGGGCGGATTGGCGTGCGGTTGCCCGCGTCAGGGACGCGGTGTCGATCCCGTTGGTGGTCAACGGCGACATTTCGGATGCCTTCGACGCAGCGGCGGCCCTCGGCCTCTCCGGGGCAGACGCCGTCATGGTTGGCCGCGCCGCTTATGGAGCGCCCTGGATGCCGGCACTGATCGCCGGAACGGCCGCCGGCGTGCCCGTCGGCCCGGACGCGCTGCTTGCCTACGTGACGGGGCATTACGAGGCGATGCTCGACCTCTACGGCATCGAGAGCGGCTTGCGCCAGGCGCGGAAGCATCTCGGCTGGTACATCGACCGGCATGCACCGGGCGCCTCTCCCGACCTGCGCCGCAGGGTGCTCACAGCCGGCGAGCCGGCTGCCGTGCTCGACGCGCTCGGCGAAACCCTGGCCGCCGCCGAGACAGAAAGACGCGCCGCATGAATCTGACGCCCGCGAACCAGCAACTGGCGGCCGCCGAGGCGGCTCAGATCGTGCTGAACACGATTCGCCACCCGGTCATCATGGTAGGCCCGGAAGGGGCCATCACCTTCGCCAATGCCGACGCGGAGGATTTCTTCCGCGCCTCCGCCGCCATGCTGGAGCGCAGCACGCTCGCCAGGTTCGTGCCCTTCGGCAGCCCGCTGCTCACCCTGGTCGACCAGGTGCGGGAGCGCCGGGCGCCGGTCAACGAATACCGCGTCGACATCTCGTCGCCACGGCTCGGCATCGACAAGCTGGTCGACATCTACGTGGCGCCCGTGCCGGAAATGCCCGGCTCGGTCGTCGTGATGTTCCAGGAGCGCTCGATGGCGGACAAGATCGACCGCCAGATGACCCACCGCGGCGCGGCGCGCTCGGTGACCGGTCTGGCCGCCATGCTCGCCCACGAGATCAAGAACCCGCTTTCCGGCATTCGCGGCGCCGCCCAGCTGCTGGAGACCGCCGTGTCCGACGAGGACCGCGCACTCACCCGGCTGATCACCGACGAGACGGACCGAATCGTCTCGCTGGTCGACCGCATGGAGGTCTTCTCGGACGAGCGCCCCATCGACCGCTACCCGGTCAACATCCATGTCGTGCTCGACCATGTGAAGGCGATCGCCAGGAACGGCTTCGCCAGGGGCATCCGCATCGTGGAGGACTACGATCCGTCGCTTCCCCCTGTCTATGCCAACCGGGATCAGCTGATCCAGGTCTTCCTCAATCTGGTGAAGAATGCGGCAGAAGCCATTGGGATTGCAAGCGATTCCGGCGAGATTACCTTGTCTACCGCGTTCCGGCCTGGCATCCGCGTGTCGGTGCCTGGCACCCAGGACAGGGTGTCGCTGCCGCTCGAATTCTGCGTGCGGGACAACGGGCCCGGCGTGTCGGAGGATATCCTGCCGATTCTCTTCGATCCCTTCATCACCACCAAGCCCAACGGCTCCGGCCTCGGCCTGGCCCTGGTCGCCAAGATCGTCGGCGAGCATGGCGGCGTGATTGAATGCGACTCCAGCCCGCGCTTGACCACCTTCCGCATCCTGTTGCCGGCCTGGAAGGAGGTGCCGGCAGCTCTGCCCGACGCGAAGGGGAGCCATCGGCCATGACGATCCGCGGCAACATCCTGGTGGCCGACGACGACGCCGCCATCCGCACGGTGCTCAACCAGGCGCTGTCGCGCTCCGGTCACGAGGTGCGCGTCACCTCCAATGCGGCGACGCTCTGGCGCTGGGTGGCGGCCGGCGACGGTGACCTGGTGATCACCGACGTGGTCATGCCCGACGAGAATGCCTTCGACATGCTGCCGCGCATCAAGAAGGCGAGGCCGGAGCTGCCGGTCATCGTGATGAGCGCCCAGAACACCTTCATGACGGCGATCCGCGCTTCCGAGACCGGCGCCTACGAATATCTGCCCAAGCCTTTCGATCTCACCGAGCTGCTCACCATCGTCAACCGCGCGCTGTCCGAGCCGAAGCGCCCCTCGGCCGAGCCCAAGGGGGACGGCGAGCCGGAGACCATGCCGTTGGTCGGCCGCTCCGGTGCCATGCAGGACATCTACCGCATGCTCGCGCGCATGATGCAGACCGACCTGACTGTGATGATCTCCGGCGAGTCCGGCACCGGCAAGGAGCTGGTGGCGCGCGCCTTGCACGAATATGGCCGCCGCCGACAAGGTCCCTTCGTCGCCATCAACATGGCGGCGATCCCGCGCGACCTCATCGAATCGGAGCTGTTCGGTCACGAGAAAGGCGCCTTCACCGGCGCGCAGAACCGCTCGACCGGCCGCTTCGAGCAGGCGGAGGGCGGCACGCTCTTCCTCGACGAGATCGGCGACATGCCGATGGAGGCGCAAACCAGGCTGCTCCGGGTGCTGCAGCAAGGCGAGTATACGACGGTCGGCGGACGCACTCCCATCAAGACCGACGTGCGTATCGTCGCCGCCACCAACAAGGACCTGAGAACCCTGATCAATCAAGGGCTTTTCCGGGAAGACCTCTTCTATCGCCTGAACGTCGTACCGCTTCGGCTGCCGCCGCTGCGCGAGCGCGCCGAGGACATTCCGGACCTGGTACGGCATTTCTTCAAGCAGGCCGAAGGCGAGGGTCTGCAGGTCAAGCGCATCTCCGCCGGCGGTATCGAGCTGATGAAGCGCTATCCCTGGCCGGGCAACGTACGCGAGCTGGAGAACTTGATCCGCCGGCTGGCCGCTCTCTACCCGCAGGACGAAATCTCGTCGGAGGTCATCGACCAGGAACTTCGCACTGGCGAACTGCCGCCGCCCCCCGGCAACGCTCCGCTGCCGGACGATCTTTCGATCGCCCACGCCGTCGAACACTATTTGCAGCGCTATTTTGCAAGCTTCAAGGGCGAGTTGCCGCCGGCCGGGCTCTACCAGAGAGTTTTGGCGGACGTCGAATACCCGCTGATCCTGGCCTCCATGACCGCCACCCGGGGCAACCAGATCAAGGCGGCCGAGCTGCTCGGCGTCAATCGCAACACGCTGCGCAAGAAGATCCGCGAGCTCGGCGTCAACGTCTATCGCGGCGCCAAGAGCTAGGACTTACCCTTTGAGCCGCGCCACCTCGCGTTCGATCTTCTCGCGGTTGTTGCCGTGCTTCGCCACCAGCTCGCGCGCCTGCTCGACGCTGACGCCATACCGTTCGGCGAAGTACTCGACCTCGTAGTCCTGCGCCGCGGCCACCTTGCTGCGATCACGCCCCTCCCGCTTTGCCTTGTCGTCAGCCATGGCCGCACCTCCATTTTGCCAACAACACTGCGGCAGGGGAGGCGGTTCCATTCTCCTCGGGGTCGGGGAAAGCACGCTTGCGTTAACTTGTGTCATCGCGGCGTCTTCTGGATCGATGTAGATTGACGTAGCGGGTCGCGCTCAAGCCCCACCCTCATCCCCACGCGGCCTGCAAACTAGACCCGCCGCCCACCGCACCGGGCGGCGGGTTCGTCTGATCGGGTTGGGCGGGCGCGCCGCCCGAACTCAGCACTGCTGCTGCAGGGCGTTCGACGGGAGCAGCGTCCAGCGGCGGCCGATGCCGCGCTGGCAGGGCTTGCCGTCGACCAACGGCTCGTAGCGCACGCCTGGGAAGAAGATGATCTCCGCGCAGCCGTCAAACGCCTGTTCGCCATGCGCGGGGCGCGACTTGCGTGGTTTCAGGAAATGGACCTTTGCCATCGCGCCGCCCTCAGCCAGCGACCAGGGTGACGGGACGCGACGCGGTCGCGAACCCGGCCAGCACGCAGCTCGCCAGCAACCGGTCCTCGCGGAGCCGGATCCCGCTCTGCCGCGCCTGGCGACGCACCGCTTCGGCCGGACGCCGCAGCTGGCGCGCGATCGCCTTCGCCCTGAGATCGGCCCCGGCCAGGTGGCGCAGGTAGACGATCTCCTCGTCGGTCCATTTCGTGTAGCGTCTCATACGCATGGTCGGCCCCTCGGAGTTGACGTTCGAGGAACTTTGCGCGCCGACCGCCAGGCGGTCTGTGATCAGCGTCACATACCGGCTCAGAAGGTAAAAATAGAACGGGGGTGTGAAGACCGTCCAAGGAGTCGAGACGATGACACCAACCGCCCCACGGGCACCGCGCGCCGCCAGTCGGGTCGAGCCTCGCTGCAACCACCGCGGCTGCAAGCGCTGGGGCGGCTGGCGCGTTCCCGGAAGCCGCAGCCGTGCCTGGTTCTGCTGGGAACACAGGGTCGAGGCCGAGCGCCGCGGGGATCGGTGACGAAAGGGCCCGACCCAGAGGCGCCGTCAAGCGTCGGCGCCCACACCAAAAGACCGACGCCGCGCTTGTTGCGCGGCGTCGGTCGCCACCCCGTTTCCGTCTTGTTTCAGGCCTCTAGGCGTCGACCGGCTCGCCAGTGCGGAACATGTCGTTGATGCGGTAGGCGACCTCGGTTCGGTTGGTGGCCTTAACCTTGCGCATGATGTTGCGCACATGCACCTTTACGGTGCTCTCGCAGAGGTTCAGCTCGTAGGCGATGATCTTGTTGGCCTTGCCGCGGCGCAGCGCGTCGACCACGCTCGCCTGCCGTGGCGTGAACATCCGCGCGATCTGCGGCGGGTCCTGCCAGGCGTGGCCGGCCAGCGCCTGGACGGCCCGGGCGCTGCTGGCCGGAACGAAGACGCCGCCGGCGATGGCCAGCGCGATTGCCGCCACGCACACGCCGATGCCCACATTGGTCGGGATATAGCCGCGCGCGCCGCATTCCAGCGCTTTCAGGATCTCGGAGAGATCTTCCTGGTCGGCCAGCACGATGACCGGCACGGCGCTGAATTCAGCCGTCAGGCGGGTCAGCTCGGCTCTGAGCTCGGGATCGGTGATTCGCCGGCCGCCGACATTGAACAGGATCGCCCCCAGCGCCGGGTGCAGATCCTCCACGCAGCGCCACTCGGTCATGCTGCCGAAGGCCGCGACCCCCATGGGAATGCCTTGTGCGACAAGGCTGCGTGCCAGGCAGTCGCGGCCCAGCGCACGGCTGTCGAGCACGACCAGCGTGCTCTCCCATCCGCTCGCGGCCTCCAACATGCCGAGTTTCTCGAAACCGGGTGGGTCGATCGTCTTGTCAATGCCGACGGCCCGCCCATCGTGGAATTGCCTCTCTCTCAGGTGAGTAGTCATCGATCGTCCTATCGGTTCGTGGGCAGCAGCGACGCTACCAGATAAGATCATGCCTATCCTCACGGCTCGTGTATGTGAGTAAGATTACACTCAGAAGGCGATCAGCGCCGGAAGCGTCGGCGTTGCTGTCCTGGTAGGTGAGCTACGGTTGAACCGGCGACAACGGGCCGCTGCGCAAACGGCGCTCACGCACCACACAGAGACGCTCTTATGGACCTCACAGACTTATTGCAGGCTCGAAAATGCCTCGACCGACGTCCCCTAGTCGTTGTCGGCGGCTGCCATGTCGCGCAGCGCGGCGGCATTGGTCACGCGGATGCCGCCACGGCGGATCGTGATCAGCGAGCGGGCGCGCCAATCGTTGAGCATCTTGTTGACCGATTCGCGCGTGGCGCCGAGGAATTCGGCGAGTTCCGACTGCGAGATGGAGACCCATCCGTCCGGGTCGGCCATGAAGCCGGACAGGAAGTTGAGCCGTTTGGCAAGCCGCGCTTCGATGCCGAGGAAGGCCTGGTCGCCGAGCTCCGCGCTGACCCACCGCAGGCGGGCGCACAAAAGCTCGATCATCGCGCGTGCCAGCGGCGGATTGGCCTCGATCCGCTCGAACAGTTTGTTCCGGCTCACCGACACCAGCTCGCAGGCGGTCAGGCAGGTGGCGGTGGCGGTGCGCAGGCCGCCGTCGAGGGCGCCGATCTCGCCCACCAGGCTCTGGGCGAGCTCCATGTTGGCGACCAGCTTTCGCCCGTCGGGGGAATAGATGGAGATCTCGATGGTGCCCGAGAGGACGCCATAGACGCGGTCGGCGAGATCGTCCTGGACGAACAGATCCTGGCCGGCCGCGAGCTTCTCCACCTTGCAGCCGGCGAACAGCACCTCGAACAGCGCGGGGGTGAGCTTCGCAAAACGGGCCGCGGGGCGGCTTTCGACGTCTGGTTCGAGCGACCTCATGGCGGCATCCGGGAGGATCGGTCTCAAGTGGAGGCCGTGTTTAGTTCAACTTTCGGCACCGGCATAGCTCTTTTTTCCAGCCCCCGGACGCTGCACGCACCCTCTCGCCAAAAATTTCTCCCAAAATGACCGAAGGTGAGCCACTTCACAGTGCCCGGCCGCGCCGGCGCGTAGATTCCGTTCTTACGCACGAACGCTGCCGGAGAACGAAGATGCAAGTCGCGACCGCCAAGCTCCTCAGGTTTCCCAACGGCCATGAGATGACCTCGGACGAGATCAAGCTGGTCAACGTCGTCTCGGGCCCATCGCCCATCCCCTTCCTGCAGATCTTCGATGCCTGGGGGCTGGTCTATGAGGGGCCGGTGGACCTCGACGCCGTGGTCGTTCGGGAGCGTCGCGCTCCGCGCCGTCTGCCGGCCGGGACGCGGCGCGGCATCAGCCGCCTGGCCGTGCTCTAACGCGCGACACCAGGGGTAGGCGCCGGCTACCACCAACGGCGGAAAGCCATCCCCCTATTGAACTCGTGTCTTTCCAGGGGCCGGCGCCCTAAGCTGGCCTTTTGGAGGAGCGATAAGCCGTGAGGTGGGGTCCCGGAATCCGCCCACCCAAACCCTGACCGAGCCCTGCCGAGCGCCAACTTCCCGATCGCCCGCCAGCCCGCTGAGCCTTTCAGCGGGCTTCATTTTTTGGCGTGGCCGCGTCTGCATGTCTTGCCTGCGTGCCGGCATGGCGGCACCATCGCCTGCCGCGGGCGGCGTGGGCGCGACCGATGGGAGACCTCGATGACCAGTCAAGTTCTGACCCGTGCGGCCTTCCTGGCCGCCATCTTCTTCGCCGTGCCGGCATTTGCCGAGGATCAACCGCTCTGGAAGATCTATGAAAACACGCTGAAGGGCGCCAAATACATCGATCTCACCCACGCCTTCGCACCGGTCCAGCCGGTGTGGCCGGGCTTTGCCAACGCAAAGTTCAAGCCGTCCGTGGCCGGGCAGGACATCGAGGGCTATGTCGCCAAGGGCGATGAGTTCACCTACGACAAGCACGGCTTCGTGGCCAGCGCCTACGAGCTCACCACCGACCAGTACGGCACCCAGCTCGACCCGCCGTCGCATTGGAACCCGCTCGGCGCCACGATCAGCGACCTGCCGGCGACCTTTGCCATCCGGCCTCTGGTGGTGATCGACATCAGCGGCAAGGTGGCGTCCGACGAGGGCTATCATCTCTCGGTGGCCGACATCGAGGAATGGGAGAAGGAGCACGGCCGGATTCCGGAAGGCGCCGTCGTGTTTGTCCGTTCCGACTGGTACAAGAAATGGGACGACGCCAAGCGCTTCAACGCCAAGCCGTTTCCGGGCGTCAGCCTCGACGCGCTCAAGTTCCTGCATCTCGAGCGCAAGATCCTGTTCCACGGCCACGAGCCGCTCGACACCGACACGACGCCGACGCTCGAAGGCGAGGCTTGGCTGATGCACAACAACTTCGCGCAAGCGGAGGGCGTGGCCAACCTCGACAAGGTTCCGGAGGCCGGCGCCCTGGTGACGATCGGCTTCGCCAAGCCTCTCGGCGGGTCCGGCGGCTATGCCCGCTACGTGGCGATTGCGCCGGCCGACTGGGGCGAGGGCGTTTCGGTCGGCGAAGCGCCGGGCGCCCCGCTGCCCACCCAGAAGGCACCGCTCAAGCGCGACGAGAACGGCGTCTTTCGCCCGACCCCTTGAGGCGACGCACCGCCGCTACATGATGCCGAAGGTGGCGAAGGCGTCGACGGCGCTCATTCCCTGGCGGATCGCCTGGGCGACGCGCTTTTCGCCGCGCGCCTTCTCGAGCGCCAGCCGCACCACCTCGGCCTCCGCGGTTCGGGGAATGGCCAGCACGCCTTCCTTGTCGCCGAACAGCAGCGTGCCCGGTTCCATCCGCACGCCGCCGATCTCGATCGCCAGGCGATAGTCGACCACCCGGCCGCGCGGCCCCTGGTCCTGCGCGTAGTAGCCGGTGCAGAAGCACGGGAAGCCGAGCTCCCGGATGCCGTCGATGTCGCGGGCGAAGCCGTCGAGCAGCGCGCCGCGCGCCCCGAGAAGGCCGGCGCGGGTCGACATCAGCTCGCCCCACAGCGCGTAGCGGGGCGAGGCGCCCGTCGCCACGTAGATCTCGCCTGGCCTGAGGCCGTCCAGCGCCTCGAACATCAGGCCGAACGGTTTCTTGATCAGCGGGTTGCTGCCGCCCGCCGCATCGGCGGGACCGAACACGTCGGCTTCCAGCACCGGCATGGCGCGGCCGATCAGCCGCGTCGCTTCGTCGACCGGCTTGAAGACGGGCGGCAGGAACTGATGCGTCAGCCCGAGCGTGTCCATGACATCGCCCACCACGGCCACGAAGAGCTCCGTCTCGAACAGTCGGAACAGCTGGTCGTCGTCCTGATAGGCCGCGGTCATGATGCTTGCTCCCTCTGCTAGGCGGCGCCCGCCGCCGCGCTCCGCGACGGCCCGAGCGCTTCCGCGTTCTGCACCAATGCCCGCATGTAGCCGAGCGCAAAGGCCTTGCCGGCATGCCAGGGCGCCGTGCAGGCCATTTCGGGCGTGTGGTCGGGGATTATCACGCCTTCATACTCTTCGTCGCGCAGGATCCTGACGATCTCCGCCATGTCGATGTCGCCGTCGTCGACAAAGGTCTCGTGATAGGCCGGAACCTTGCCCCTGACGTTGCGGAAATGGACGTAGCCGATGCGCCCGCGCCGCGCGAAGCGCCTTACATGCTCGTAGATCGGCTGCAGATCCGGCATCTCTTGCAGCGACCCCAGGCAAAGCTCCAGCCCGTTGGCCGGCGAGTCGACGATGTCCATCAGGCGATCGTATTTCCGCGGCCGGTTGACCAGCCGCGCGGCCCCGCGCAACGCCTCGGCCGGCGGATCGTCGGGATGGGCGGCGAGCACGACGCCGGCCTCCTCGGCGACCGGCACCAGTTCGCGCAGGAAGGCGCCGAGGCGGGACCAGAGCTCGTCCTGGCTCACCGAAACCGGGCCGGCGCCGGGCCGGGGAGGCCGGTAGCGCATGTTCCACACCACGCCGTCGGGCAGCGGCAGGTCGGGATCGATCGCCGACAGGTCGAGGCCGACCGACATCGCCTCGCCACGGGCGAAGGGCCCGCGCGTCCAGCCCCAGACGCCGGCTATGGAGAAATTGTAGCCGATGCAGGGGATCCCGGCGCGGCCGGCATCGCGCACCAGCCGCTTCAAGCCTTCCATCTGCGCGTCGCGCTGAGGGCCGCCGAGCAGCACGTCGGACCAGAAGCGCGGCGAGAAGTTCTCGATTGCCGCCAGTTCGAGCCCGTGATGCCGCACCGTTGCGACGAGCGCAGCGAGCTCCTCATGGGTCCACAGCGTGTCGGTCGAGCAATCGCCCCAGCCGTCCGCTTCCGTGCCGGCCGAGAGGCTGGGGTCGCGGCCGCGGAAATAGTTGGTGAGATGGGCCACGATATGCGTGGCGCCAGCCTGGCGGGCGAAGCGGAAGTTCTCGGTCACCAGCTGCTCGCGGTAGAGACCCAGTCCGATCTTCATGGTCGGCCGCCTACCTGACCCCGATGCCGGCGGTCAGTCCGCCATCGATCTTGTAGTCGGCTCCGGTGCAGAAGCCGGCCTTGGCCGAGCACAGGAAGGCGATCAGCTCGGCCACTTCCTCCGGCTCGCCGATGCGGCCGAGCGGATGCGCCTCGCCGAAACGGCGGTAGGCGGCTTCGACGTCGGCGTCGCTGCCGCCGTCGCCGCGCGCCGCCTTCTCCAGGATCGGCGTGCGGATGGAGCCCGGGCTCACCGAGTTCACGCGGATTCCCTGGCGCGCGTAGTCGAGCGCCAGCGAGCGTGTCAGCGTGTGGATGGCGCCCTTGGTGGTGGCGTAGGCGGCGACGTTCTGCTGGCAGGCGAAACCCTGGACCGAGGCGACGTTGACGATGGCGCCGCCGCCGCGCTTCAGCATCTCTGGAATGCCGAAATGAGCGGTGAGATGGATCGAGCCGACATTGACGGCCATCGTGCGGGCGAAGGTCTCGGGGTCGGTGCTCGTCGCCGTGCCGTAAGGATGGACGGCCGCCGCATTGACGATGATGTCGAGGCCACCGAACGCCGCCGTTCCGGCGGCCACCGCGTCGCGCACCGCGGCCGGCACCGAGACGTCGGCCGTCACGACCTTGGCGCTGCGCCCGGCGCCGCTGAGCTCGGCCTCCAGGGCGGCATTGGCCGCTTCGTCGATGCCCAGCGCCAGGATGGCCGCGCCGCCTTCGGCGAGCCGCCTGGCGGTGGCGAGGCCGATGCCGGTGGTACCGGTAACCAGGGCGACCTTTCCGTCGAACTCCCGCATGGCTTCATCCTTCCCCGTTGGTCGACGTCCTGGCCGGCTCCTCGGGCAGGAACCGGCGCGCGAAGTCGAGATGACGGCTCATCAGATAGGCATAGGCGAGGCGGTCGCGGGCCCGGATCGCCTCGACGATCTCGCTGTGCGCGCGCCGCGTGTCGGCAAGCACCGGCCGCATCTCCTTGCCGATGGTCATGATCCGCAGGATCACCGGCGACAGGAAGTCGTAGATCTCGGCCAGCGTGCGGTTGCCGGCAAGCCGGATCAGCGCGGCATGAAAGTCGAAATCGTGGCGGGCGGCCTCCTCCGTGGAGCGGCTCGCCTCGATGCGGGCGTTGATCGCCTCCAGCGCCTCGATCTCGCTTTCCGCGGCATGCAGGACCAGCTGGTCGCCGATGCCCACCTCGATGATGCGACGAAAGCCCTGGATGTCGCCGAAGGTCGAGCGGGAGACGTCCATCTGCGCGGCGAAGAAATTCTGGATCGCGCCGCTCTGCCGGTCGGTCAGCACCGCGCCGATGCGCGGGCGTGCGTCGATCAGGCCGTAGGTGCGGATCGTGCGAAGAGCCTCCCTGACCGTGTTGCGGCTGGCGCCGAAAAGCTCGCACAGCTCGCGCTCGGTAGGCAACGCATCGCCCACCGAAAGGCCGCGGCTGCGGATCAGCTCGAGAATCTGGCGGGCGGTTGCATCGACGGCCGAGGCCTCACCGAGCCGAGGCTCGTCGCGGCCGCTGAATTCGAGTGCCGACACCAGGCCTTCTCCCCCATGAATTGTTGGACCAGAGTAGCCGGTCTGAACCATTTTTCAACCGTGGAACGCGGTTGACATGGTCTGTGGTCCAACAATAACGTCGAGCGACGAGCTGGGAGGGTCGAATGGAACAGTGCTGGCGCTGGTATGGACCGGATGACCCGGTGCCTCTCGATCATGTGAAGCAGGCCGGTGCGACGGGCATCGTCACCGCGCTCCATCACATCTATGACGGCCGCCCCTGGCCGGGCGAGGAGGTGTTGAAGCGCAAGCGGGAGGTCGAGGAGGCCGGCCTCGTCTGGTCGGTCGTCGAAAGCATCCCAGTCCACAACTCGATCAAGATCGGCGCCCCGGAGCGGGAGAAATATGCCGGCTGGTACAAGGACACGATCCGGACCCTCGCCAAGGCCGGGTTGAAGACGATCTGCTACAACTTCATGCCTGTGGTCGACTGGACCCGCACCGATCTCATGTACCGGCTGCCGACCACCGGCTATGCGCTGCGCTTCGATGCCATCGACTTCGCCGCCTACGACCTCTTCGTCCTCGAGCGCAGGAATGCGCGGGACGGCTATGACGCCGGCCGCATCGCCGAAGCCGAGGCGCGGCTGAAGACGCTTACGCCGGAGCGGATCGACAGGATCGAGCGCAACCTGATCGCGGGCCTGCCGGCGACCGAGCGCAGCTACGACCGCGCAGGCATGCGAGCGGCGCTGGCGGAGTATGACGGGATCGGGCCTGCGGAGCTGCGCGACCATCTCGCCTGGTTCCTCGGCCAGATCGTCCCGGTGGCCGAAGAGGTCGGCGCGCGCCTCTGCATCCATCCCGACGACCCGCCCTTCTCGCTTTACGGGCTGCCGCGGGTGGTCTCGACCGCCGACGACGCCCGCTTCATCCTCGCCGCCGCCGACAGCCCCGCCAACGGGTTGACGCTGTGCACCGGTTCCTACGGAACCCGCGGCGACAACGACCTGCCGGCGATGGCCAAGGAATTTGGACCGCGGATTCATTTCGCGCACCTGCGCAACGTCACCCGCGAGGCGGACGGTTCTTTCTACGAGGCCGAGCACCTCGAAGGCTCGACCGACATGGCGGCAGTGATCCTGGCGCTCATGCAGGAGGAAGCGCGGCGGCGCAAGGAGGGGCGGGACGACTGGCAGATCCCGATGCGCCCCGACCATGGCCACCTCCTCGCCGACGACATCGGCAAGGAGCGCATCAATCCCGGTTACTCCCTGATCGGCCGGCTGAAGGGCCTGGCGGAGCTGCGCGGCATCATGCGCGCCGTGGAGCGTTTCTCGCTCGCGGCGTAACCGTTTGTGCTGGTGAAAAGAACTTGCCTGTATGAAAAGGAATGCTAAAGTCTTGCGACGCCCTCACGCAGGGCGGCGGAGGAGCCATTCGGCATGACCAAGCTCAGGGGCCTGGCATGGGACCATCGGCGGTGCTGGGGGCCGCTGGAGGCGAGCGTGCCCGGCTGGCAGGCCAGCCACCCCTCGGTCGAGATTTCCTGGGACCGGCGCAGCCTGCATGCCTTCGGCGAGGCGCCGCTCGAAGCGGTGCTCGGCGCCTACGACCTCGTCGTCTACGACCATCCCTTCGTGGGCGAGATCGCCGAAGGCGGCCTGATGGTGCCCTTCGACGAGCATTTGAGCGTCGAAGAGAAGGCCTTCTTCGAACGCGACTCGGTCGGCAAGTCCTGGCAGTCCTACCAGCGCCAGGGGCGACAATGGGCGCTGCCGATCGACGCCGCCTGCCAGGTCGCGAGCTATCGGCCGGACCTGCTGTCCGGCCTGGGCGCCATCGTGCCTTCGAGCCATCGGGATGTGCTGGCGCTTGGACGCGCGGCACGCGCAAGGGGCAAGTGGATCGCCCTGCCGCTGGTGCCGACCGACGCCATGTGCCTGATCCTGACCTTCACCAACCCGCCGGCCGACGGCGAGGAGTTCGTCGAGCGCGCCGCGGTCGAACGCGCCGTCGGCGAGCTCCGGGAGCTTGCCGAGCTCGCGCATCCTCTGTCGCCGAGCTGGAACCCGATCCTCTGCTACGACCACATGGTCGAAGAGGACGACGTCGTCTACGTGCCCTTCGCCTTCGGCTATGTGAACTACGCGGCCCGCACCGACCCGCGGCGCCTCGCCTTCGCCGACGTTCCGCGACCTGGCGCGGCGGGCGCGCTGCTCGGCGGCGCCGGCATCGGCGTCAGCGCCAGGTCGGCGAACCGCGATGCGGCAATCGCCTATGCGCGCCACCTCGGCTCACCGCAGATCCAGCGGACGAGCTATGTCGGGGCCGGAGGGCAGCCCGGCTCGCTCCAGGCCTGGCGCGACGGCGAGGTCAACGCGGCGACCGGCAATTTCTTCGCCGACACGCTGAGGACGATCCAGGCCTCCTATCTGAGGCCCACGCATGCGGGCTTCCTGGCCTTCTTCCGCGACTGCGCACCGCGCGCCGCGGCCGCCATTGCCGGCGAGTTGTCGGCCGACGAGCTGTGGTCCTACCTCGAGCGTCGCTACCGCGAGTCGCTGGGCAGCGGGCCGGCCGGCCGCCGGAGGCTTGCCTGATGGCGGCGATCGTCGAACCGCTGGAGAGCGAGGAGCAGGGGCGCGGCGAGTATCGCGCGCCGGCCGCCGAGAAGGCCCTCGACATCCTCGAGTTCATGGCCGACCAGGCGATCGGGCTGACCCAGACCGAGATCTCCGCCGGCCTCGGCCGCTCCATCCACGAGATCTACCGCATCCTGCATCTTCTGGAACGCCGCGGCTATCTGGTGCGCACCAGGGCCGATCGCTACCGGCTGTCGCTCAAGCTGTTCGAGCTCGCCCACATGCACCCGCCGGTCAACCGGCTGGTCGAGAGCGCGCTCCCGGTGATGCGCCAGCTCGCCGCCGACACCGACCAGAGCTGCCACCTCGTCGTGCTCAACGGCCTGCACGTTCTGGTGGTGCTGCAGATCGATTCGCCCTTGCCGATGCGCTATTCCGTGGCGCTCGGCTCGCAATTCCCCATCCTCGAGACGAGCTCCGGCGCCGTGCTGCTCGCCGCCGCCGAGCCCGCCGACCGCGAACGCATCGTCGGCCAGATCCTGGCTTCCGGCGAGGCAGGCGACACGCGCCAGGCGATCGAGGCGCGGCTCGACGAGGCGCGGGCTCTCGGCCACGAGGTGCATGCCTCGCTGGCCGTCGCCGGCTGCACCAACCTGTCGCTGCCGGTGTTCGACCACACGGGAAGGGCGGTGGCCGCGCTCACCGTGCCCTTCCTGCCGCAGAAGGCCGCCCGCTTCGACCAGGAGACCGTGTTTTCCCGGGCCGAGCGTGCCGCCGAAAGGATTTCCGCCGCGCTCGGCGCCGGCGAGCCAGGCACGTCAGGCTGATCGTGACGACCCGGGACGGCGGGACGAACCGTCCGGAACTGAACCCTAAGGTCATTGGGAGGTATGCATGACCGTTTACAGGAAATTCCTTTTCGCCACCGCCGCCATGGCGATGGCCGCTGCGCCGGCGATGGCGCAGAACACGCCGAAGAAGATCGGCTACGTCGTCAACTACGCGACGCACGAATGGTACCAGAACGTCATCAAGGGCATGAAGGACCACGCCGCCGAGCTCGGCATCGAGGTTGAGGTGCAGGACGCCAATCTGGACGTCGCCAAGCAGATCGCCGCCGCCGAGGACTTCATCGCCAAGGGCGTCGACGTGCTGATCATCACCCCGGTCAACGAGGAGGGCGTGGTGCCGCTGCTGCGCCAGGCCAAGGCGGCGAACATCCCGGTGGTGCTGGAAGGCAACCCGGTCAAGGGCATGACCACCATGGTGGCCATCTGCGACTACGACACCGGCTACCATGCCGGCGTCGAGGCCGGCAAATACGCCAAGGAGAAGCTCGGCGGAAAGGCACGGGTGATGAATGTCGGCCTGCCGCTTCTTTCGGCCACGGTGCTGCGCAGCCAGGGCTTCATGGACGGCCTGAAGACCGAGATCCCCGATGCCGAGATGGTTCACGACCTCGACGGCGGCGGCAACCCCGACCGCGCGCTCGAGGTCTCGTCCGCGGCACTGGCCAAGAATGCCGACATCGACATCATCTACGGCATCAACGATTCCTCCTCGCTGGGCGGCCTGCAGGCCTGGAAAGCGGCCGGCAAGCCGCAGGACAACTTGCTCGTGGTCGGCACAGGCGGCGAGGGGCTGGCCTTCATCAACGCCATCGAGAAGGAGCCTTCCTATCGCATCGAGGCTGCCATGTTCCCGGAGAAGAACGGCTATACGACCATCGACGCGGCGATGAAGCTGTTCAACGGCGAGGCGGTGCCGGAGCACATCGTCAGCCCGACGGCGCCGATGATCGGCGAGGACTGGAAGAAGTTCTACGACTATGACGGCAAGACGCGCAGCATCAAATGGGACGCGGTCAACGCACTGAAGGCACCCGACAAGTGCATGAAGACGGCGGCCGACCTCAAGAAGTAGGATTGCTGCCGAATTTTCGCTCCTCCCCGCGGCCGCGGGGAGGGCAAGCGGCAATCCGGACCGCCAGAGCGAGACGACCATGAGCGAGTTGACGCACGCCCCGGCGCCCCGGCGCTTCGCCATCGGCCAGCTGGCCGATGGCGGCCAGCTGGTGCTCGGGCTGATCCTGGTGGCGCTTTGCGTCGGCATCTCCATCGGCGCCCCGCAATTCTATTCCGAGGCCAACATCATCGCCATCCTGCGCCAGTGCGCGCTGGTGCTGATCGTCGCCTCCGGCATGACCATGCTGATCATCACGGCCGAGGTCGACCTGTCCGTCGGCGCCTCGCTCGCCTTCGTCGGCTGCATCGGCATGGCCGTCATCAACGCCACCCACAGCCTGACGCTCGGCATGCTTGCCGCGCTCGCCTTCTCGGGCGCGGTCGGCCTGTTCAACGGCCTTGTGGTGACCAAGCTCAAGGTCAATTCGCTGATCGCCACGATCGGCACCATGATGATGCTGCAGGGCGGCGTTTACCTGTTCACCCGCGAGGCGGTGCAGAACCACCACCAGATGGCCGGTTTCACGGATCTCGGCGCCGGCTATGTCGGGCCGATCCCCATCCCCGTCATCCTGGCGGCCCTCGTCTTCGCCGTCGCCTATGTCGTGCTGCGCTTCACCACGCTCGGCCGCTATCTCTACGCCGTGGGCGCCAACGAGAAGGCGGTGCGCCTGTCGGGTCTGAGGTCCGAGCGGCTGAAGCTCTTCGCCTTCGTGGTGACCGGGCTCACCGTCGGCCTCGCCGGTCTGGTCCTCGCCTCGCTGATGAATGCCGGCCAGCCGACCGCCGGCCGCGGCTTCGAGCTGACGGTGATCGCCGCCGTCATCCTGGGCGGCACCAGCCTCGCCGGCGGCCGCGGCTCGCTGTTCGGGACGCTGCTCGGCGTCCTCGTCCTCAAGGTGATCGACAACGGCATCATCATCCTCGGCTGGAACCAGGACCTCCAGATGGTGGTCCCCGGCGTCGTCATCATCCTGGCCACCTATCTCGACCTCGTCAGGAGCAAGGCTCATGGCCGCTGACATCATGCATGCCGAGGACGTCGACCGCGCCGCGCTCGAAATCGGCGGCCCGGCGCTGGAGATGACGGGCATCGGCAAGCGCTTTCCGGGCGTGCTGGCGCTGGAGAACGTCGACCTGACGCTAGAACCCGGCAAGGTGCATGCGCTGATGGGCGAGAACGGCGCCGGCAAGTCGACGCTGATCAAGATCATGGCCGGCGTCTACCAGCGCGATGCCGGGACGATCCGCGTGCGGGGCCGCGAGGTCGAGCTCCGCTCGCCGCGCGATAGCCTCAAGGAAGGCATCAAGGTCGTCTTCCAGGAGATTGCGCTGATTTCCGAATTCACGGTCGCCGAGAACATCTTCCTGGAAGGCCACCCGACCGGCCGCGGCGGCTCCATCGACTGGCGGAAGATCCGCGCCGACTCTGCCGCGCTGTTCCAGCGCATCGGCTTCGACGTCGATCCCGATGCCCGCACCGGCTCGCTGCCGGTCAGCCAGCAGCAGATGGTCGAGATCGCGCGGGCGTTGGCGCACGAGGCGCGGGTGGTGGTCATGGACGAGCCGACCTCCTCGCTCACGCCCAAGGAGGTGGCGCTGCTGTTCGACGTCATCCGCCGCCTGACCTCGCTCGGCATCGCCGTCCTCTATGTCAGCCACAAGCTCGACGAGGTGCTCGAGATCGCCGACACCGTCACCGTGCTGCGCGACGGCCGCCACATCTCGACCCGGCCGATCTCGGCTCACACCCACGACACGCTGATCCAGGACATGATCGGCCGCCGCATCGAGACCCTGTTCCCCCGCCAGCGCGGCGCCCCCGGCGAGCGGCTGGCGCTCGCCGTCGACGGCCTGTCGACAGTCGACAAGCTGCGGGACGTCAGCTTCCAGGCACGCGCCGGCGAGGTGCTGGGCTTCTTCGGCCTGATGGGCGCCGGCCGCACCGAGCTCGCCAAGGCGATCGTCGGCTACGATCCGATCAGCGCCGGCACCATTTCCGTCGACGGGCGGCCGCTTTCGCCGCACGACACCACGACGGGCGTCAGGCTGGGCATCGGGCTCCTGTCGGAGGACCGCAAGGACGAGGGCCTGATGGCCGAGCTGCCGGTCTACCAGAATGCCAGCCTGGCCTCGCTCGGCGCCTTCGCACGCGCCGGCTTCGTCGACAAGGCCAAGGAGAAGCGGGCCGTCCAGGGCTTCGTCGATCGCTTCCGCATCAAGACGCCCAGCCTCAACCAGCCGGTCAAGTTTCTGTCCGGCGGCAACCAGCAGAAGGTGCTGATCTCGCGCTGGCTGATGCGCGGCCTGAAGGTGATCGTCGTCGACGAGCCGACGCGCGGCATCGACGTCGGCGCCAAGTCTGAGATCTTCGCGCTCATCGACCGGCTGGCCGGCGAGGGGCTCGCGGTCGTCATGATGACCTCCGAGATGCCGGAGCTGCTGGGGCTCGCCGACCGCATCGCCGTGATGGCCGAGGGCCGCATCACGGCCGTGATGACGCGCGAGGAGGCGACCCAGGAGAGCATCCTCAACGCCGCCATCGGCAAGGCCAAGGGCAGGGAGGCGACATCCGCATGAGCCAGGCCACCGCCTTTCCCGGCGCGAGAGGTCGCCCGCGTTCGCTGCTGTCGCGCATCTTCGCCCATCAGGAGCTGGCGCTGCTGATCTGCCTTCTCCTGGTCATCGCCTTCTTCTCGGTCACCGCGGAGAACTTCTTCTCGCTGCGCAACATGACCAACGTGCTCGGCCAGGCCTCGCTGGCGCTGATCGCCGGCATCGGCTGCGCCATCGTCTTCATCTCGGGCGAGGTCGACATCTCGATCGGCTCGCTGCTCGCCACCATCGCCATCCCGCTCATCGTCGTCATGAACGACACCGGCTCGCTGGCGCTCGGCGTCTCCTCGGCGCTCGCCTTCGGGCTGCTCGTCGGCATCGTCAACGGCACGCTGGTCGCCTATGGCGGCATCAATTCGCTGATCGTCACCCTCGGCACCATGTTCATCATGCGCGGCGGCGTCTATCTCTACACCGGCCAGCGCGCCATTCCCGACGACGCGATGCTCGACGGCTTCATCCTCCTCTCCGACGGACGGCTGTTCGGCGTCGTTCCCTACCCGGCGGTGATCGCCATCGTGCTGCTGGCGCTTTTCGCCTACGTCATGCGGCACCGACCCTTCGGCCGCCACGTCTATGCGGTGGGCGGCAATCCCGAGGTTGCGCGGCTCGCCGGCTACGACGTCAAGCGGGTCAAGTTCGTCTGCTTCCTGATCAGCGCCCTGTTGGCGACGGTCGCCGGCATCATCCTGGCCGCCCGCGTCGGCTCGGCCCAGCACACCGCGGGCCTCAACTTCGAGTTCCAGGTGGTTGCCGCCACCGTGCTCGGCGGCGTCAGCCTGGCCGGCGGGATCGGCAGCCTCACCGGCATGGCGCTCGGCGTGCTCATCCTGCAGTTCCTGTCCAACGGCCTGCGCGGGCTCGGCCTGCCTACCGAGTGGCAGCTGGTCATCACCGGCATGATCATCATCGCCGCCGTCGCCTTCGACGAGGCGAAGCGCCGCCGCATGCGAGGAGGAAGCTGACGATGAAGCGTCTCGAGGGCAAGGTCGCCGCCATCACCGGGGCCGCCGACGGCATCGGCCACGCCATCGCCGAGCGCATGGCGGAGGAGGGCGCGCATGTCTTCGTCTCCGACATCGCCGACGCGCGCGGCGAGGCCTTCGTCGAGGCGCTCCGCAAGGCCGGCCTTGAGGCCGACTATGTGCATTGCGACGTCGCCGAGGATGCCGACATCTCCGGGCTGATCGCCGCCGCGGTGGAGCGCGGTGGCCGGCTCGACATCCTGGTCAACAATGCGGCGATCGCCATCGGCGGCATGCCGGTCACCGAGATGACCGACGACCAATGGAACCGGCTGATCGCCGTCAATCTGACCAGCGTCTTCCGCGGCTGCAAGCATGCCCTGCCGCACATGATCCGCCAGCAGGCCGGGTCGATCATCAACATGGCCTCGGCCCAGGGCCATATCGGGCTCGACGGCTGGACCGCCTATGCCGGCGCCAAGGGCGCGGTGATGGCCATGACGCGGCAGATGGCGGTGGAGTTCGGACCGCACAACGTCCGCGTCAACTCGATCTCGCCCGGCACCATCAACACGCCGATGAACGACCAGCTGGTGCGCGAGCTCGGCGGCAATTTGATGAAGGCCTGGGTCACCATGCATCCGCTGGGACGCATCGGCGAGCCCGCCGAGGTGGCGGAGGCTGCGGTCTACCTCGCCTCCGACGCGGCAGGCTTCACCACCGGCATCGACCTCAGGGTCGATGGCGGGCTTACTGCGGCACCCCGCTACGTGCCCCATCTCCTGTAGCGTTTGCAAACTGTTAGACTGCGAAGCGGAACTCTTCCATGAACAAGGCTCTCGACGGCGTCACCATCCTGGATTTCAGCCATCTGCTGCAGGGGCCGTTCGCCACTCAGCTTTTGGGCGACATGGGAGCCAACGTGATCAAGGTCGAGCGGGCGGGCGCTGGCGACCTGTTCCGCTCCATGACCTTCTTTGCCAAATGGGTGGGCGGCTCGGAGAGCCCGAACTTCCTGGCCTGGAACCGCAACAAGCGGTCGATCGCCCTCAACCTCAAGAGCCGCAAGGTGCACGGGGTGGTCATGGAGATGGCCAGGAAGGCCGATGTGGTGGTGCAGAACTTCCGGCCGGGCGTGCTTGCCAAGCTCGGCTACGGCTACGAGGATTTCCGTGCCGTAAACCCGCGGATCATCTACTGCTCCGGCTCCGGCTACGGCGAGGAAGGGCCCTATGTCGACCGGCCGGGACAGGACATGCTTATCCAGGGCCTGGCCGGGTTGATCTCCAACACCGGGCGCGGCGACCAGGCGCCGGTGCCTGCCGGCGCCGGGCTCGCCGACCAGATCGGCGCCATGAACATGGTCTATGGCATCCTCGCCGCGCTCTACTGGCGGGAGAAGACCGGCAAGGGCCAAAAGATCGAGGTCAACCTCCTGGCCGGCATGCTGGCGCATCTCAACCAGGAATATGTCGCGGTGCTCAACCTCGGCGAGGATTTCGTCCGCCCCAGTTCGGGCATCGGCCACCCGGGCATGCAGGCGCCGTTCGGCATCTACGAGACCAGCGACGGCGGCTACGTGTCGATCGCCATGAGCCCCTTCAAGACGCTCTACGAGGTGCTGGAGGCGCCCCAGCTCGCCGTCTATGACGACCTGAAGACGCTGTTCGACAAGCGCGACGAGGTGTTCGAGAAGGTCAACGCAGAGACCCGGCGGTTTACGACCGAGGCGCTGTTGTCGCGCCTGCTTGCGGCCGACATCTGGTGCGCCGAGGTCAAGGACATCCGCCGCGCCGCCGAGGATCCCCAGGTCAGGCACATGGGCATGATCACCCACTACGACCACCCGCGCGGCGGCCGGGTGCGGGTGGTGGCCCCGGCAGTGAAGATGAGCGAGACGCCGGCCAGCATCGACCGGCCGGCGCCGCTGGTCGGCGAGCACGGCCGCGAGATCCTCGCCGAATTCGGCATACCGAAGGCCGAGATCGCGGCCCTGGAGGCGGCGGGCGACATGACGGTCGAGAAGGCCTGAACCCATGGCTGCGCACCGCACTCTCACCGTCGAGACGCGGGGCCGCGTGGCGCTGGTCACCTTCCGCCGCGCCGACCAGCTCAATGCGATGAACAAGGTCATGCAGGCCGAGATCACCGCCGCCTTCCTGGCGCTCTGCGACGAGCCGGCGGTCGGCGCCATCGTCGTCACCGGCGAGGGCCGCGGCTTCATGGCCGGCGCCGACATCAAGGAATATGCCGCGCAGACGCCGGCCGAGTTCGACGCCTTCCAGGCGGCCGGCACGGCGATGTATGCGGCGATCGAGGACAACCGCAAGCCGGTGATCGCCGCCGTCAACGGCTATGCGCTGGGCGGTGGAATGGAGCTGGTGCTCTGCGCCGACCTGGTGATCGCCTCAGAATACGCCAAGCTCGGCCTGCCGGAGATCAAGCTCGGCCTGATCCCGGGCGGCGGCGGCACGCAGCGCAGCGTCGCCAGGCTCGGCCGCAACCGGGCCGCCATGCTGCTCATGACGGGCGCCATCGTCCCGGCAGTGGAGCTGGTCGCCGCCGGGCTGGTCAACGAGGTCGTAGAGGCCGACCGGCTGCTGCCGCGCGCGCTGGAGCTTGGCGAGGCGATCGCCGCCGAGCCGGCGGCGGCGGTGGAGGGGCTGAAGCGGCTGTTGGCCACGGCTGCCGGCCCGGGCGACCTGGCGAGCGGGCTTGCCCTCGAGCGCGAGATTCTCGGCGGCCTCTACCGCAGCGAGACGGGACAGGCCCGCATCAAGGCCTTCGCCGAGAAGAGCCGGGCGCGAGGCGACCGCAAATGAGCGCCGCCGTCCGCGGCCTGGGCTGGGCGCATGGCGTCCTCGCCGTGCAGCGGCTGGGCGCCATGATGGCGCCGCTGACCTTCGTGCTCGGCGACGGGCGCCAGGTCTCGCCGCTGCACGTCGCTCCCTGGGCCGACGCACCGGAGGCTGCAGGCCTGCCCGGCATCCTTGCCAGGCTGCGCGGCGAGTGGCCCTGCGTTCCCTTCGGCTATTCCGTGCCGGCCGAGGGCTGGCCGGCCGACTGGGCTGAGACGATGGGGCCGCCGGAAGCCGATGAGGAGGTGCACGGCCACGCCTCCAACCACGAATGGGCGTTCCTGCCCGACGACGGGGCCTCGCTCCGGCTGGCCCTCGACTATCCGGCTGCGAGCCCGGTCGCCCGGGTCGAGCGCACGGTCACCCCCGATCCCGATGCCCCTGCCGTCGAGCTTAGCTTCTCCATCGCGGTGCGGCGCCCCTGCCGCCTGCCGATCGGCCTTCACCCGGTGTTCCGGCTGCCTTCCGAGCCGGGTGCGGCCCGCCTGGAGGTCGATGCCGGCACCCATGGCCGCACCTATCCGGGCACCGTGGAGCCTGGCGCGGCGCTGTTTTCGCCCGATCGCCGCTTCGCCTCCCTCACCGAGGTGCCGGCCCGCGCCGGCGGCAGCGTGGATGCCGGCGCCGTGCCGTTCGCCGCCGCCGTCGAGGAGCTGCTGCAGCTCGAAGGGACGGGCGGCCGGGCCTCGCTCGCCAATCATGCGGAAGGCTATCGGGCGACGCTGACCTGGCAGGCCGAGCACTTCCCGAGCCTGCTTCTCTGGTACTCGAACCGCGGCCGCCAGGCGCCGCCTTGGAGCGGCCGCCATTTGGCGCTCGGCATCGAGCCGGTCTGCTCGCCCTTCGGCCTCGGCCCGGAAACGGCGCGCGCCGACAACCCGCTCGCCCGCTCCGGCGTGGCGACGGCGCTCGATTTTGCGCCCGATCGGCCGTTCACCACCCGTTACCGCATCGAAGCGGAGCCGCTGTAGGCCGATGCCGCCCTCCCTCGTCAAGCCGAACCGGCCTGTCTTCACCGATCTTCCCGGGCTCGCGGCCATGGCGGAGGACGGCGACCGCTTCGGCGTCGGCGGTCATCATTTCGCGCGGCTGCCGATCGCGCTGTTGAGGGCGATTGCCGAGCGCGGCACGCGCCGGCTCTCCTACGTCTCGTGGGCGGGCGGGCTGCCGCTCGAGCTCCTGCTCGAGGCGGGCGCCGTGGCCGAGATCGACATCTGCTTCTCCAGCCTGGACATTTTCGGCCTGCCGCCGCGCTTTCGCGCCGCCGCGGAGGCCGCTTCAGTGCCGGTCCGCGACTGGACGGCGCTGGCGATGATCCAGGCGCTGCGCGCTGCCCAGGCCAATTTGCCGTCGCTGCCCTTCCAGCTGCCCGCCGGCTCGGACATGATGGCGCGCATCCCCGCCGCAAAAGAGGCCGCCGACCCGCTCGACGGCGGCGCGGTCGGGGTCGTCCCGGCGCTGCGGCTCGACACGGTGGTGCTGCATGCGCAACGGGCGGACGAGACCGGAAACGTCCAGATCCTCGGTCCGCGCGCGCTCGACCTCGCCATGGTCGGCGCGGCGCGCAAGGTCCTCGTCACCGTCGAGGAGACAGTACCGGCCGGTACGCTCGCTTTGACCGGACGGCAGACCGTTGTCCTGCGCAACCAGGTGACGGCGATCGCTGTCGCGGCGGGCGGCGCCTGGCCTGCCTCGTGCCTTCCCTTCTACGTCACCGACTATGCGGCACTCGCCGATGCCTTCGCCCATCCGGACGGGCGCCTCGCCGAGGCGCTGGCCGTACCGAACGGTACGGTACCCTTCTTCGTTCGCCGTGCGGCGCAAATCGGCGCAGCCGCGCTCGTCAAGCGTTCCGAGGTCCGCCGCGACGACCGCCCGGCCTCGATCGACGAGATCATGGCTGCTCGCATCGCCGCCGAGCTCGGCAACGACGCCTTTGCCAGCGCCGGCGCGGTGTCGCCGCTGGCCAATGTGGCGTACCGCCTGGCCAAGGCGACCCACGCGCCGGATATGGTGCTCGCCACCATGAGCTGCGGCCATCTCGACGTGGCGCCGAGCCCGCTGATCCTGTCGCTGATCGAGACGCTGGACGGCGAGACGGCGGCCGCCCATGCAGGCGGCGACGACACCTATTCGACCTTCTATCAGGCCGGCGCGGTCACCCATGAGATCGTCGCCGCCGCCCAGGTCGACCGCCGCGGCCGCGTCAACACGATCGCGCTGAGGAAGCGCGACGGCACGACGATCCGGCTGCCGGGGCAGGGCGGCATGGCCGACGTCGCCAACATGCACCGCGACTATGTGCTCTATTTGACCCGCCATTCACTCCAGTCGGTGGTCGAGGCGGTGGAAACGGCGAGCTCGGCGCGCGGCCTGCTGACGAAGGCCGAGCGCAGCGCCGCCGGCTACCGGACCGGCCGCGCTCTGGTGTTCACCGACCTTTGCGTCTTCCGGCTCGACCAGGCGACGCGGCAGCTCGTGGTGACGGAGACCATGCCCGGCGTGTCGGAAGATGCGATCCGTGCAAAGACCGGATTTGCCGTCGCCTTCGACGCCGACTGCCGCCCCGTCGCGCTGCCCGACCCGGAAGCGCTTGACCTTCTCCGACGCCGCATCGATCCGCTCGGGCTCAGGCGGCTGGAATTCGTCGGCGCCCGCGAACGCGGGGCGCTGATCGCCGAGATCCTGGCGGCCGACCGCGCTTTGGTCGAGCGGCTGGCGGCCCTTGCCGATGAGCCCGATCCCAACGCCCGAGCCGAGGCCCTGCCATGACCCCGCTGCTGCCGATCTCCGCCGCCCGCGTCTTTTTCGACGGCATCTTCAGCGACCCCAGGGTGGCGCATCCCGAAGGCGTCGCCGTGCATGCCGACGGCTCGATCTGGTGCGGCACCGAGACCGGCGACCTCCTGCGGCTCGCCGCCGACGGCAGCCGGGCCGAGCGCATGGGCGGCACGGGCGGCTTCCTGCTCGGCATCGCCTTCGATGGCGCCGGCAACGTCTTCTGCTGCGATCTCAAGCATGCCGCCGTCTTCCGCTGGGACGTTTCGAGCGGCGAGATGCGCCGCTTCGCCTCGGCGGGAATCCGCGTGCCCAATTACCTGGTGGTGGATGAGGCGCGTGGCCATCTCTACGTGTCGGACAGCCGGAGCCAGGCGTCCGGCGCCTCGATCTTCCGCTTCGATCTGACGACCGGCGAAGGCGGCCCCTGGTGCCGCGCCGAGATGGATTTCGCCAACGGCATGGCGATGGCGCCCGACCGCAGCGGCTTGGCCGTGGTGGAAAGCGACGCGCCGCAGGTGAGCTTCGTGCCCATCGCAGGCGACGGCTCCGCCGGCGCCAAGCGGCTGGTGGTGGCGGACGTCCAGAACGTGCCCGACGGCCTCGCCTATATGCCCGACGGCTCGCTGCTCATTTCCTGCTACGAGCCTTCGCGCATCTATCGCTTTCGCGAGGACCGCGGCCTGGAACTGCTGATCGAGGACCGTGCGGCGACGACGATCGCCCACCCCACCAACGTCGCGCTCAAGGGCGACCGGCTCTACACTGCCAATCTCGGCCGCTGGCACATCACCGAAATCGACCTTGGCGGCCTCAGGTGACGAGTCCGCCCATCAACAGCAGCTGGTGCGCCAGCTTGGTGATCGATGCCGCGAGCGCCAGGTCGCAGCCGACGAGAAGAAAGGAACGCATGGTCGAACCCACCCCGGGCGGATGATCTGTCTTTGTCGGATCCCTCAATGGGCGATGCCCTTAGGGCAGGGGGCATGGCTTGGCAACCCCGGAACGCCCAAAACCCGCGTTCGATGGGACCGTCAATCGTCGTTCGAGGCGTTGAGCTCCTCCGGCCGGAGCCCTTCGACGCTGCGGTTCTTGCGCAGCCGCACGCCCACCCCTTCCCCGTCCTCCTCTACGAAGATGACGCCGCCTGCCTCCAGCGCACGCCGCAGCGCATCCTCGGTCGCCGGGCGTGGACCGCGGGCCCCGCGCTCGAAATGCAGGACGGTGCGGACCGCGATGCCCGCCTGCCGGGCGAGCTGGTCGCGGGACCAGTCGATCAAGCCCCGGCCGGCCCGGCATTGCGCAGACGTCAGCGTCACTTCGGTCGCTCCATGATGCGGGCCGTTCCCGTGCGCCATATTTCTATGGAAAGAGGGGGGCCGTAAAGGCCTGCCGGCGGGCGACTGCTGGGACGGTCGGGGTCGACGTCAAGCAGGCCGGCTCACGACGTAAGAAAGGAGGAGACCAGCGCCTCCCACTCCTCATCCAGCGGCAGTTCGGAGGGCTTGGCGCCGGCCCGGCGATACCAATAGGCCGCGTTGGATGGATCGCCCTCCTTGCGGTGCAGATAGGCGTGCACGTGCATCCCGGCTGCGTCTTCCCGCTCCTGGGCGCGTTCATGGGCCTTGTCCCAGTTGCCCTTTGCATCCCACCAGAGGGCCTCCAGGGCGAGGCTGATGCCGGCTGGCGGTTGCGACCCCGCGAGGGTCTCCTTGAAGGCTTGCAGGTCCATGGCTTTCAACGGTCTCGGCCGGGCGGTCGCTCGAACCGGCGATCGCCGCAGACGTCGACGATATCGCGGGTCGCCGTGCTTGGCCACCGCCGGATGGAACCAGCGGCCGTCCGAAGGGTTGAAATTCTGGTCGGCCGCTTCCCTCAAGCTTTGGTCGGCCGGGAGCCCGTCGGCCCCTCTCACACCCCAACGTGATCGGCAAGCCGGCGGGCTCACCCTGATCCGCCTGGACGCCGCGGGTTGAAAAAGCCGCGTCGGTGCATCCCGTTGCGCGCGAAAATATGGTCTACTCGGCGTCGCGATGTGGAAAGAGAGGGTACACGACATGCGCATTCTGACTTTCGCCTGCCTGGCCGCCCTGTCCCTGGCGGCCGCCTGCCAGTCCAACCAGCCGCCTCCCACCCGGGCCACCATGGAGAAGACCATCAACGCCCCGTTGGGGACCGGCAACAACCCGGTTTGCGACGCGAGCCAGAATGTCTGCTAGATGACCCGCGGGGCTGCCGGCAGCCTCGATGGTTCACTTTCGCTTGGGCCTGCCTGGCTTTTCCGACCGCAGGGCGTCGCGCGCCTCGTCCAGGGCCGTCATCGCCGCCGGGTCCAGGGTCGGAAATTGAGGGTCGAGCTCTTCCAACTTCTGGATGACGGCGCTGGCGATCACCAGGCGGGAGAACCACTTCCTGTCGGCCGGCACGACGTGCCAGGGGGCGTTGTCGGTCGCCGTGTGGCGGATCATGTCCTCATAAGCATGCATGTAGTCGTCCCAGCGTGCCCGTTCGGCGATGTCGCCGGCATTGAACTTCCAGCGCTTGTCGGGCTCCTCGATGCGATCGAGGAAGCGCTTCTTCTGCTCGTCCTTGGAGACGTGGAGGAAGAACTTCAGGATCACCGTGCCGCTCCGGGTGAGATGCCGCTCGAAGGCGCGGATGTCCTCGAAACGCTGGTTCCAGATGTGGTCCGAAACCAATGAAGCGGGCAGCATTTGTTTCGCCAGCAGGTCGGGGTGGACCCGCACCACCAGCACCTCCTCGTAATAGGAGCGGTTGAAGATGCCGATATGCCCGCGCTCCGGCAGCGGCAGCGCAGTGCGCCACAGGAAGTCGTGCCGGAGCTCGGTCGTGCTCGGCGCCTTGAACGGGTAGACGGTGCAGCCCTGCGGGTTGACGCCCGACATCACGTGCTCGATGGCGCTGTCCTTGCCAGCGGCATCCATCGCCTGCAGCACGATGAGCAGCGCCCATTTCCCCTCGGCATAGAGCCGCTCCTGCAGCTCTCTCAGGCGCTCTATGCCGGTTGCCAAAAGGCCCTTTGCCTTGTCCTTGTCGAGGTCCAGGCCGAGCGTCGCGCCCGGGTCGACGTCCGACATCCTGAACGTGTCGCCGTTTTCGATCCTGAACGGTTTGACGAGATCGAACCGCTTCATGTCTTGGCCTTTCGACAAACGGGGAGGGGTCGCCATTGTGCGGGACGAACCCGGTCTTTCCAAGCCCTCGACGCCGTCGAGAAAATCGCTTCCCTCTTCCCCCAGTTGACTAGGCTGGCCATGGGGCTTGAAGCTTTGATCACTCTGGGCGAGTTTAGGCTTGGACGGCAAGGGAGAAGCGCAATGAAACTGCAGGGATTTCTGGGAGCGATGCTCTTGTCGGCCACGACGGCCTTGTCGGCGGCCACGGCTCATGCCCAGGACCAGGCGGCGGCAAAGCCCAACATTCTGGTGATCTTCGGCGACGACATCGGCCAGACCAACATCTCGGCCTACAGCCTCGGCCTGATGGGATACCGGACGCCCAACATCGACCGGCTGGCCAAGGAAGGCATGATGTTCACCGACTATTACGGCGAGAACAGCTGCACGGCCGGCCGCTCCACCTTCATCACCGGGCAGGTCTGCCTGCGCACCGGCCTGTGCAAGGTCGGCATCCCGGGCGCCGCCGTCGGCCTGCAGGACCGCGACGTCACCATCGCCCAGGCGCTGAAGCCGCTCGGCTACGCAACCGGCCAGTTCGGCAAGAACCACCTCGGCGACCGCGACGAATACCTGCCCACCAATCACGGCTTCGACGAGTTCTTCGGCAACCTCTATCACCTGAATGCCGAAGAGGAACCGGAACGGCCCTATTACCCCAAGGACGACGCCACCTTCGTGAAATCGAATTCGCCGCGTGGCGTGTTGAGGGCGTCGGCGGACGGCAAGATCGAGGACACCGGTCCTTTGAACCGCAAGCGCATGGAGACGGTCGACGACGAGACGACGCACGCCGCAATCGACTTCATGAAGCGCCAGCACGAGGCCGGGAAGCCGTTCTTCACCTGGATGAACACCACGCGCATGCATGCCTTCACCCATGTGCGCCCCTCGATGCAGGGCCAGAGCGGCATGGTCGGCAACGAATATGCCGACGGCATGGTCGAGCATGACGGCGATGTCGGCGAGCTGCTGAAGGCGCTCGACGACATGGGCATCGCCGACAACACGCTGGTCGTCTATACGACCGACAACGGTCCGAACCAATGGTCCTGGCCGGACGCCGCGACGACGGCGTTCCGCAGCGAGAAGGATACCAACTGGGAAGGCGCCTTCCGGGTGCCTGCGTTTGCCCGCTGGCCGGGCAAGATCAAAGCCGGCGAGGTGTCCAACCAGATGGTCTCCGGGCTGGACTGGTTTCCAACCATCCTGGCCGCTGCGGGCGACCCCGACGTCAAGGACAAGCTTTTGAAGGGCACCGACATCGGCGGCAAGCAGGCCAAGGTGCATCTCGACGGCTACAACCAGCTGCCCTATCTGACCGGCGCAACGCCCGACTCGGCGCGCCAGGACTTCTACTACTTCAACGACGACGGCAACCTGGTCGCCTATCGCTACAAGGACTGGAAGATCGTCTTCTGCGAGCAGCGCGAACCGGGCGGCTTCCAGGTCTGGGCCAACCCGTTCACCTGCCTGCGCGCGCCGAAAGTGTTCAACCTGCGCATGGATCCCTATGAGCGGGCCGACATCGTCTCGGACCAGTACTACGATTGGCTGGCCCAGAACGCCTACCTGATCCAGTACGGCGTCTGGCGGGTGGCACCGTTCCTGGAGACGTTCAAGGAGTATCCGCCCAGCCAGCGGCCGGCGAGCTTCAGCGTCGACCAGATGGTCGAGGGCCTCATGGAGGCGCTCGAACAAAGCCGGGCGAGCAAATGACGCTCGCCGGCAAGCCGCCGAAATCGGCGAGCGCCCGAGACGACGTCCTCGACCTCGGCAAGCGCATCGGCCAGTCGGTGATCGGCCAGGAGGCGATGGTCGAACGGCTGCTCCTCGGCCTGCTTGCCGACGGCCACCTGCTGGTCGAGGGCCTGCCGGGCCTCGCCAAGACGCGGGCGATCAAGAGCCTCGCCAGGAACCTCGACGCGGCGCTGTCGCGCATCCAGTTCACGCCGGACCTTTTGCCGTCCGACATCACCGGCTCCGAGGTCTATTTCACCGAAGGCGGCAAGGGCGAATTCAAGTTCCAGCAGGGCCCGGTCTTCGCCAACCTCATCCTCGCCGACGAGATCAACCGCGCGCCCGCCAAGGTGCAGTCGGCCTTGCTCGAGGCGATGGAGGAGCGCCAGGTCACGGTGGGCGGGCAAAGCCACAAGCTGCCGGAGCTGTTCCTGGTCATGGCGACGCAGAATCCGATCGAGCAGGAAGGCACCTATCCGCTCCCCGAGGCGCAGCTCGACCGCTTCCTGATGCATGTCGAGGTCGGCTACCCCGACGAGAAATCGGAAGCGGCGATCGTCAGGCTGAACCGGGCCGAGGAAAATGAAGCGAAGTCGGGCAAGGCGGCCAAGCCGGCCGAGCGGCTGGCGCAGGATTCGGTGCTCCAGGCTCGCGCCGAGATCGGCAAGGTGACGGTGTCGGAGGCGGTCGAGACGTACATGGTGGCGCTGGTCTTCGCCACCCGCTATCCGGCGAAGCTCGACGCCGAGCTTGCGAAGTGGCTGCAGGTGGGCGCCAGCCCGCGTGGCGCGATCGGGCTGGACCGCGTGTCGCGCGCCTATGCCTGGCTGAAGGGCCGCGACTATGTCACGCCGGACGACGTCCGGGCGATCGTCCACGACGTGTTCCGCCATCGGCTGATCCTGTCCTACGAGGCGCATGCGGGGGGCATCTCGGCCGACCAGGCGATCGACCGCGTGGTGGAGCGGGTCGCGGTGGCCTGACGGGAGAAGGGGCCATGGGCCTGTCGCTGTCCGCATTGGGGCGATCGAAGGGCGTGGCGCGCCCGGCGACTGCCGCGACGGGCGGCGTCAAGGGCGTCTACGTCTCCGTCGAGGACCTCGTCGCGCTGGAGGGGGCGGCGCGAGACTTCGCCTTCCGCCGCAAGGCACCGGTCCGCCGCCTGCTCGCCGGGCGCCACGAATCGCGCCTGCGGGGCCGCGGCCTGTCGTTCGAGGAGCTGCGCGAGTACCTGCCGGGCGACGACGTCCGGACCATCGACTGGCGGGTCACGGCACGCACCGGCAAGCCCTTCGTGCGTATCTACGACGAGGAGAAGGACCGGCCCGCGCTGGTCCTCGTCGACCAGCGCATCAACATGTTCTTCGGCAGCCGGCTGGCCATGAAGTCGGTCGCGGCGGCCGAGGCTGCGGCGCTGTGCGCCTGGCGCGTCATGAACCTCGGCGACCGGGTCGGCGGCTTCGTCTTCGGCGATGCCGCGATCGACGAGCTGAAACCCGAGCGCAGCCGCGAGGCCGTCATCGGGCTCGCCTCGGCGATCGCCCGCCGCAATGGCGAGCTCAGCGCCGCGTCGGAAGCGGTACGCACCCCGGGGCAGCTCGATCGGGCGCTGGCGCGGGCCCTGAACGTCGCCCGCCACGACCATCTCGTCATTCTCGTCAGCGACTTCGACGGCCATGGCCCCGAGACCCGCGACATGCTGCTTAGGCTTGCCGCCCACAACGACGTCATCGCGATCATCGTCTACGACCCGTTCCTGCTCGAGCTGCCCGAGGCCGGCGAGATGGTGGCGAGCGGCGGCGCCTTGCAGGCGGCGCTGCCTTTCGGACAGGCTCGGGTGCGCACCGGCATCGCCGACTTCGCGCAAAGGCGCGGCAGCGAGCTGATGTCCTGGCAGCAGGAGCTCGGCCTGCCGATGCTGCCGATTTCCGCCGCGGAGGAGGTCGCGCCGCAGCTGCGCAGGCTGCTCGGACAGCTCGCCTTTCCCGGCCGGAGCCGATAGGCATGGAAGGCAACGCCGCTCCGGCGCTCGACGCCGCCACCCGCGCCGCACTGCAGCAGCTGGCCGATATCGCGCTGCCGCCGCCGGTGTCGCTCTTGCCGCACACCATCGCCTGGGCGGTCGTCGCAATCCTCCTCGCCGCCGTCGCCGGCTGGTGCCTGTGGCGGTGGGAGCGGCACTACGCGGCAAACCGCTATCGCCGCGAGGCGCTCGCCGAGCTGTCGAAAATCGAGGCGCGGCACGCTGCGCCAGGCGGCTCCGGCGAGGCGATCGCCGAAGTCGCCGCGCTCGTCAAGCGCACCGCCCTTGCCGCCTGGCCGCGGCCGGATGTCGCCGCGCTGAGCGGGGCGGAGTGGGTGGCCTTCCTGCGCCGCACGGGGGGAAGCTTCGCCGATGTCGCGGCGGCGGTCCTGGACGACGGCGAGTATCGCGGCCAAGCCACGCCCGCAGACGCGCAGGCCTTCGCCGCCGCGGCACGGGGTTGGATCGAGAGGCACCGTGTTCCAGCTTGACCTGCCATGGCTGCTGGTGCTCTTGCCGCTGCCTCTCCTGGTCAGGTGGCTGCTGCCGCCCTATCGGCAGGAGACGGCGTCGGTGCGGCTGCCCTATTTCGACGAGATCGCTCAAGCAGCCGGCGTGTCGCCGACGCGCGGCTCCGTGGTGCCGCGCGCCGACTGGGGGCAGCGCCTTCTGGCGCCGCTCTGCTGGGTGCTGGTGGTATTGGCGCTGGCGCGGCCGCAATATGTCGAACAGCCGCTCGAGAAGACCGAGCCGCAGCGCGACCTGATGCTGGCGCTCGACCTGTCGCAATCGATGGACACCCGCGACTTCAAGGATCCGGGCGGACAGGCGGTGGCGCGCGTCGAGGCCGTCCGCAAGGTGGTCGCCGATTTCGTCTCGCACCGCCCGGGCGACCGCATCGGCCTGATCGCCTTCGGCGACGCGCCCTATCCGCTCGTCCCGTTCACCCTCGATCACCAGACGGTCGAGAGCGTGATCGGTGATGCCTTGCCTGGGATGGCAGGCCCACGCACGGCGCTCGGCGACGCCATCGGGCTGGCCATCAAGATGTTCGACGGCAGCCCGGCGCCGGAAAAGGTGCTGGTCTTGCTCACCGACGGCAACGACACGGCGAGCAAGATGCCGCCGGCGAAGGCCGCCGACATCGCCAAGCGGAACGGCATCACGATCCACACCGTCGGCATCGGAGATCCCGCCGCGACGGGCGAGGACAAGCTCGACCAGACGGTCCTGCAGGCCATCTCGCAGGCGACAGGCGGCCGCTATTTCTTCGGCGCCGACCAGGCACAGCTCGCCGAGATCTATGCCACGCTCGACCGCATCACGCCGGCCAACCAGAAGGTGCTGTCCTGGCGGCCGCGCGTCGAGCTCTTCTACTATCCGCTGGGCGCCGCGATCCTGCTTCTCATCGCCTACCACGCCGCCATGTGGCTCATTGGCCTGGCGCGGGCGGCGGCAGGACCTGCGCGGGAGGTCGAGGCGCCATGATCGCCGACGTCCACTTCCTGCGCCCCTGGTGGCTTCTAGCCCTGCTGGCGGCCGCGGCGCTGCCCTTTCTGCTCAGCCGGCAGACCGACGTCAGGGCGCGGTGGCGAGGCATGATTTCACCCGACCTTCTCGACCATCTCGTCGTTTCGGGCGGCAAGCGGCGGCACCTGCAGCCGGTCCATCTGACGGCGGCGCTGATCGCGCTCGGCGCGGTGGCCGCGGCGGGGCCCACCTGGCAGCGCGAGCGGCCGCCCTTCGTCGAGGACACCGCTCCGCTCGCCATCGCCATCGACCTTGGCGCGACGATGGACGCCGTCGACGTCACGCCGTCGCGCCTGGAGAGGGCGAAGCTGAAGGTCCAGGACCTGCTCCGCGCTCGCCAAGGGGGCCGCACCGCCATCTACGCCTATGCGGGCTCGGCCCATCGGGTGCTGCCGCCCACGGACGACGCCGAACTGGTCAACACCTATGTCGCCTCGCTCGCCACGCGCCTGATGCCGGTGCCCGGCAAGGACACCGCCAAGGCGCTCGAAGCGGTCGAAGCCGGCCTCGCCAGGGAGGAAGCGGCAGGCACCATCCTGTTCCTGACCGACGGCGTCGAGCAGCCGGCTTTCGCCGCCTTTTCCGGCTATCGCGGGCGCAACGAGCTGATCGTGCTGGGCATCGGCACCACCGCGGGCGGCCCAGTCAAGCAGGCCGACGGCGGCTATCTGACCGATGCCTCGGGGGCGCGCGTCTTCGCCAGGTTCGACGTGGACGGGCTCGAGGCGCTCGGTCGGCAATCCCGCGCCGCGGTCGCCACGTCGACGGCGGACGACGCCGACGTCGAGTGGATCGTCAGGCGCATCCGCACGGCCTTCGAGCAGCGGGCCGAGGAGGGGCACGATCGGTGGCGCGACATGGGCTGGTGGCTCACCTTCCCCATCGCCGCCCTCGGCGCCTTGTGGTTCCGGCGCGGCTGGAGCGTGCGCTGGACGGGTGCGGTGCTTTTCCTCGTGCTGAGCGGGCTGCCGCGGCCCGCGGACGCGGCGGAGCGCCGTTTCGCCGACCTGTGGCTGACGCCCGACCAGCAGGGCAGGTTCGCCTTCGAGCGAGGCGACTATGCCGCCGCCGCGGCGCATTTCCGCGATCCCGCCTGGCGCGGGGCGGCCCTCTACCGGGCCGGGGAATTCCAGGCGGCCGTCGATGCCTGGGCGCTTCTCGACACGCCCGAGAGCCTTTTCGACCAGGGCAATGCGCTCTTGCAGCTCGGCAAGCCCGAGGAGGCGGCGACCGCCTACCGGCAAGCGCTCAAGGGCAGGGCGGACTGGCCGGAGGCCAAGGCCAATCTTGTGATCGCCGAGACGCTTGCGGCCAGGAAGAAGGAGGACGAGCAGCAGGAGGCGCAGGACCCCAACGAGAAGGCGGACCAGGTGCAGTTCGACGACAAGGGCAAGCAGGGGAAGGCGGGCAAGGTCGACGCCGGCGAGCAGACCGCCGAGATGTGGATGCGCAACATCCAGGTCACGCCTGCCGACCTGTTGGCCCGCAAGTTCGCCATCGAGGCGCGCGGAGGCGACAAGTGAGCCTGCGTCTCGCTTCGGCGGGCCGATGGGCTGCGGTCGCGGCGCTGCTGATCGCGTCGTGCCTGTCCGCCGAGGCCGCCGACCCCTTCGCGCGTGCGACGGTTCAGGCGCCGTCGCCGATCCGGCCCGGCGAGCAGGTCAAGATCGACATCGACGTGCTGGTGCCGAACTTCTTCATGTCGCCGCCCCAATTCCCGCTTTTCGACATGCCGAACGCCGTGGTGGTGCTGGCGGACGGCGCGACCAACATCAATGAGACCGTCGGCGGCGTCGACTTCGCTGGCATCCGCCGCAGCTACCTCGTCACGCCGCAGGTGCCTGGCGGCTACGCGCTGCCGCCGGCGGCCATCACCTTCACCTATGCCGCCGTGCCCGGTCAGCCCTCGCCGGGAAGCGTGCCGCTGCCTCCCGCACCGTTCAGCGTGGAAGGCACCGAGGGCGCCGCCGCGGCGGCGCCTGCTGCCGGCCGCGTCGATGTCAGCCAGACGGTCGAACCCGATACCGGCAAGCTGAAGGTCGGCGACGCGCTCGTCAGGACGGTCGTCGTCGCGGCCGACGACATGCAGGCCATGCTGATCCCCGCACCGCAATTCTCCACCCCCGAGGGCGTGCGCCTTTACCGGCACGATCCCAAGCTGGTCGACGAGCGGTCGCCGCGCGGCGATTTCGTCGGCGGCCGCCGCACCGACGCCGCCACCTATGTGTTCGAGCGGGCCGGCACCTTCGTCCTGCCGGAAGTGGCCGTCGGCCAGACTCTTTCTGCTCCGGCCCTGAAGGTCGAGGTCGCGGCGGCCGCGACTGCATCGCCGCTCGCTCCGCCAGCGCCGGAGCAGGCTTCGGCCGAGGCCGGGACGTTCGACAGCAGGCGGGTGCTGGCGCTGCTGGCGGCCGGCCTGCTCGCAGCCGCCGCGCTGGTCTTCCTTCGCTCCTGGGTTCCCCGCTGGCTGGCGGGCCTGCGGTCGCGTCGCGCGGCGCGGGAGACGTCGGAGCCCGCTTGTTTCCACCGTTTCAGGCAGGCCTGCCGGCGCGAGGAGGGCGCCGCAGTCTACGCCCGGCTCGACGAATGGGCGCGGCAAGGCCGGCTGGGTCCGCTGCCGGACTGGCTTCGCCGATCGAGCGGCGAGGCCGCCGGGCGAACCTACGAGGCGTTCATGGCTTCGCGGTTCGGTGGCCGGCAGAGCGCCGGGGAGGCGATCGACTATGCCCGTCTCGAGCGCGAGTTCGTCGATGCCAGGCGGATCTGGCTCGAAAAGGCCGCCTCGGCAGGAAGCGCGTCGGCACTACCGCCGCTCAACCCTTAGGCGCCGCGCGGGGTATCAGAGACGTCGGCCAGTCGCCGCGTCGAACAGGTGGATCCGCGATGGCGGCGGCCTGAGATGGATGGTTTCGCCAGGCTTGAACGCATGCCGGTCGCGAAACAGCGCCACCAGCTTCTCCGCGCCGAAGCGAAAGAACACCATGGTTTCCGAGCCGGTCGGCTCGACGACGGAGATTTCCGCCGGCAGCCCGCCATCGGCGAGCTCCAGATGCTCGGGCCGGATGCCCAACAGCACCTGCTGGCCGTCGACGGCATCGCCGGCCTGGCGAACCGGCAGGTCGACGCCGTCGACCGCGACCGAAGGCGCCGCTCCGCCTTTGAACGTCCCCTTGAGCATGTTCATGGACGGCGAGCCGATGAAGCCGGCGACGAAGGTGTTCACCGGCCTGTCGAAAAGCTCCAGCGGGGCACCGCTCTGCTCCACCTTCCCGTCCTGCAGGACGACGATCTTGTCGGCCATGGTCATCGCCTCGACCTGGTCGTGGGTCACGTAGACGGTGGTCGTCCGCAGACGCTGATGCAGCTCCTTGATCTCGGTGCGCATCTGGACGCGCAGCTTGGCGTCGAGATTGCTGAGCGGCTCGTCGAACAGGAAGACCTGCGGGTCGCGAACGATGGCGCGGCCCATCGCGACGCGCTGCCGCTGGCCGCCCGACAGCTGGCGCGGATAGCGGTCGAGATAGGGCTTGAGACCGAGGATCTCGGCCGCCCGTCCGACCCGATCGGCGATCGCCTTGGGGTCGGTGCGCCGCAACTTGAGCGCGAACGCCATGTTCTGGGCCACGGTCTTGTGCGGGTAGAGCGCGTAGTTCTGGAAGACCATCGCGATGTCGCGCTCGGCCGGCGGCAACGTGTTGACGATCTTGTCGCCGATGGCGATCTCGCCGCTGGTCACGCTTTCCAGCCCGGCGACCATCCGGAGCAAAGTCGACTTTCCGCAACCGGAAGGGCCGACCAGCACCACGAACTCGCCGTCCCTGATGTCGATCGAAACGCCGTGGATGACCTCGAGGGCGTCGAACGCCTTGCGCACGTCGCGGATGGTCACCTTGGCCATCGATCCTCCCTTATGACGCCTCACAAGCGCTCTGTGACAGGACTAGCCGACAGGTCGGCAGGTGTCCATGCCGCGAGCCGATTGAAAAGCGAGCGAGACTTGTTCCATACTGACCGCGCTTGGAAGGTGTCGCTTCCCGCAAGGAAAGACGCGAGACAACCGGCGACCCACCAGGGACCGCACGGGAAAACGGCGTCGACCTCTAGCGAACCCTTTTCGCAAGCCCTTCCCGGCAGAAAGCCGGGACAGGTCATCCCCAGGGAGGAAATCATATGCGCAAAGAGATCTATGACCGGCTGATGATGATGCAGGCGAGCCGGCGCGGCGTGCTGAAAAGCGCAGCCGGTGCCGGTGCGCTGGCGCTCGGCTCCTCGACGGTGCTTTCAGCGCTCGGCAGCGGGCCGGCTTCGGCGCAGGACAATCTTCGCACGGAAATCCTGAAGATTCCGGGCGTCGGCCAGGGGCAGCCGACCGATGCCGATTTCCAGAAGGTCGGTGAAATGTGCCTTGGCGCCACCAAGGCCAACGTCAAGGAAGGCGAATTCGCGGGCGTCGAGCTGAGCTTCATGGGGCTCAACAACCAGAACCTTCACAACATCCTGTTCCGCGGCTTCCTGAAGCCCTGGGAGACCTATACCGGTGCCAAGATCAACTGGATCGACCTCGCCCAGGCCGACTACAATGCCCGCCTGCAGCAGTCCATCGCGACCAACACCATCGATTTCGACATATTGGAGATGGGCGCCCCCTTCGAAGGCGACGTCTGCGGCAGGGGCCTGACCTCCGAAATGCCGGACTGGGTGCGCCAGCAGATCGACATGGACGATGTGGTGGCCTATCTGCAGCCGCCGGTAGGCACCTGGGACGGCAAATCCTACCGCGTGACCGTCGACGGCGACGCCCACAATTTCAACTACCGTACCGACGTGTTCTCCGACCCCGCATTGGCCGAAGCCTGGAAGGCCGAGGGCGGACAGGGCGAATGGGCAGCGCCGACCACCTGGCAGCAGGTCCAGGCGGTGACCAAATTCTTGAAGGGCAAGCAGGTCAACGGCCAGGAGGTTTTCGGCTATCTCGACGCGCCGAAACCCTGGGGTGGCTTCGGCTTCTATTTCCTGGGAAGCCGTGCCAGCGCCTATGCCAAGCATCCGGACGACAAGGCGTGGCTGTTCGATGCCGACACCATGAAGCCGCGCGTCAACAATCCGGCCTGGGTGCGCGCGATTCAGGACGTCATCGATTCGCTGCCGTCCGAGCCGCCGGACCAGATCAACGCCGACCCCAACCAGACCCTGTTCTCGCAGTTCTTGGGCGGCACCGGCTCCATGCTGGTATGGTGGGGCGACGCCGGATCCAACGTGAAGACCAACGACGCCTCCGTGGTGGGCGACATGACCGGCTTCTCCATTCTGCCGGGCTCCGACGACGTCTACAACGCCAAGACCGGGCAGTGGGACAAGCTGGCGAGCGGCCCCAACTTCGCGCCCAACTGCGCCTATATCGGCTGGGGCGTCTATGTCATGAGCCGGGTCGACAGCGACGAGAAGAAGAAAAAGGCCGCGTGGTCGGCAGCCGCCCATCTCGGCGGCAAGGACCTGTCGCTGTGGTGCGCGGCCTATCCGTCGGGCTTCCAGCCCTATCGCAACAGCCATTTCAACATTCCGGAATGGGTGGCGGCGGGCTATGACGAGGCGTTCATCTCTTCCTATCTGAAGTCCGAGGCGGACAGCTACAACCATCCCAACGCCGCGGTCGAACCGCGCATCCCCGGCATCTTCCAGTATTATTCCGTGGCCGAGGACGAGCTGGCGAAAACCTTCGCGGGCCAGATGACGGCCCAGCAAGGCGCCGACGCCATTGCGGCCGCATGGGAGAAGATCACCGACCAGCTCGGCCGGGAGAACCAGATCAAGCTCTACAAGGCCTCGCTCGGCATGTGAGCCAAGAAAAAACCGCGGGCCGGCAGACGAAACGCCGGCCCGCGGCCATTCGGGAAAAAGCATGGCACTCGAAACGATGCCCGAACCGGCAACGGCCGGCCGCAGGGCCGCCGGGCAGACGTTGGTCGGCCTGGCGACGCTGCTCCTGTTTGGCGCCTTCGCCCTCCAGCTCCTCTACAAGTCCGGTGCCGCGCCCTGGGGCTTCGAGAGCTGGCGGGTGGTCCTCTACGCCTATCTGGTCTGGGGCGTCGCACTCGGCGTCGCGCAGGTGCTGATGCGCGGCGAAGCAGGACGACGGGCGCTCTTCGTGCTGCCGGCAGTGCTGTTCACCGTGGCCATGGTGATCTTTCCGACGCTGTTCGGCCTCTACATCGCCTTCACCGACTGGAACCTCTCCAGCGTCAGCGGACGGCAATTCAACGGCCTCGACAATTTCCGGCAGATGCTGGTCGACCCGTACTATCGCAACGCGCTTTTGAACATGGTCTACTACGTGCTTGCGGTGATGGTCGAATATGTCGTCGCCTTCGGCCTCGCGCTTCTTCTCAACGCCGAGATCCGGGCGCGGAAATTTTTCCGCGTGGTCTTCCTGCTGCCGCTCATGCTGTCGCCGGTGGCAGTCTCCTGGATGATCGGCAAGAGCCTGATGGAATACCGCTTCGGTCCGGCCGCACGGCTGGCGCGCTGGCTCGGCTGGGACACGCCCGCCTTCTTCGCCTCCCCCGAGATCGCGCGGATCTCGATCATGTTTCTCGACGCCTGGACGTTCATCCCCTTCATGATGATCATGCTGCTGGCCGGGCTGCAGGCGCTGCCCAAGGACATCATGGAAGCGGCCCATGTCGACGGCGCGACCCCGTGGCAAGCCTTCTGGGGCGTCACCTTTCCGCTGATGCTGCCGGTGTCGATCACCGCGATCGTGCTTCGGATCATCTTCAAGCTCAAGCTCGCCGATATCGTCATCAACGTCACCTCGGGCGGACCGGGCGGGGCGACCGACACCGTCACCAGCTTCATCTTCCGCGAATATCGGGATCGCTCCAATGTCGGCTACGGAACCATGCTGGCGATGGTGTATCTGGTCCTGATCATCGTCTTCGTGACGTTGCTTCTCAAGCTCGCCAACCGGTGGACCCGCGATGTCAACTGACCGCCTCGAGCCCGCCGCCGTCGGCCCCCTGCCACAACAAGCGCGTCCGGCCGAACTTGTCGCCGCCGGAGGCCGCGGCCGCTTCGTGGCCGGTCGCGTTGCGATCTACGGGCTGCTCATCCTGTGGGCCTTCATATGCCTGTTTCCGATGTACTGGACGGTGACGACCTCGTTCAAGGTAGCGATCAACGTCACCCAGGGTCATCTCGTCCCGTTCGTCGACTTCCAGCCCAACTGGCGCGGCTGGCGTTCGCTCGGCCTGTCTCCCGATACGATCGGCCAAGTGTCAACCGTACGGGACGAATTCGTGAAGCGCTTCACCAACAGCGCCATCACCTCGCTCGCCGCGTCGTCCTTGGCGATCGTCATCGGCAGCCTGGCCGCCTATGGACTCACCCGCTTTCCTTACCGTTTCGGATGGATGAGGAACGCGGATATTTCGTTCTTCTTCCTTTCGCAGCTCATCCTGCCGCCGGTCGTTCTCGCGCTGCCCTTTCTGGTGCTCTACAAGGAGCTCAACCTGCTCGACACGCGCATCGGCCTCATTCTGCTCTATGCGCTGATGGTGCTTCCCATCGTCATCTGGATCATGCGCGACCAGTTCAATTCGATCCCGATCGAGCTCGAGGAAGCAGCGCTTGTCGACGGATTGTCTTCCTGGGGCGCCTTCTTTCAGATCGTGCTGCCGATCGCGCTGCCGGGCATGGTGGCCGCCTTCGTGCTGTCGATCGTGCTTTGCTGGAACGAATATTTCTTCGCCGCGCTCCTCACCAGCACGGACGCCAAGACGCTGCCCGTGATGGTGGCGAGCCAGACCGGTTCGCAGGGCATCAACTGGTGGTCGATGGCGGCACTGTCTACGGCGGCGATCCTGCCGCTCGTCCTCATCGGCATCTTGCTCGAGCGCTACATCATCCAGGGCATGACCGCAGGCGCCATCAAATGAGCGGCGCGTCCAGTGCCGCCATCTCGGCGCGCGTCTTTTGCGTCAGCGACTGGAAGACCGAATAGTTCCGGTCGTAGACGGCCTTGGTCCGGCGGTCTGGAACGATGCGCCGGACCACCGGGTTCCACCCGCCGATGTCCCGTTTCGACACATCTCCGACGGCAAGCGCGGCCAGGAAGGCATCGCCGTAGGCGGCGCCGATGGTCACCCGGCACACCTCCTGACGGTACCCCGAGGCATCCGACGTCGCCTGTGCCCAGACCGCGTTGCGGGTGCCGCCGCCGACCGCGCGCAGCCGGCGGGGCAGGGCGCCGGCCTCGCCATAGGCCTCGAAGGCAGCGCGCGTGCCGAGCGCGATGCCCTCGAGAAGCGCGCGATAAATGTCGCCGCGGCCATGTGTCAGGTTGAGGCCGAAGAGCACGCCCTTGGCATGCGGGTCGTGGATGGGCGTCCGCTCGCCCGAGAAATAAGGCAGCATGACCAGGCCGCGCGCGCCGGCCGGCACGCGCGCTGCTTCCCTGGCCAGCTCGGCGAAGGCCTGGTCCGCTTCGAGCTCGCGCGCGGCGACCTCGCGAAACCAGTGGGTGAGCGTGCCGCTGGTCGCCAGGCCGGCCATGGACGCGTGCTGGCCGGGAAACAGCCACGGCGCATACCACAGCCTGGGATCGGCGAGGCGGGCGGCGGTGAGCAGGATCATGAAGACGGTCGACCCGTACATCAGCATCATGTCGCCGCCTTTCGTCACCCCCACGCTGACGGCCTCCGCCGCAGCGTCGATGGTGCCGGCGGTGACTGGGGTCCCTGCGGCGAGCCCGGTGGCGTGCGCCGCCTTCCTGGTGACACGGCCGGCGATCTCGCTCGACCACGACAGCCGCGGCAGCTTCTCCATCGGCAGGATGCCGGGGGCCAGCTCGTCGCTCCAGGCCTGGCGGTCGATCATGTAGAAGGGCGCGAAATTGGCCGCCGAGTAGTGGTCGATCACCACTTCGCCGGTCAATTTTTCGACGAGGTAGGTCGTCGAGGTCACGATGCTGCGGGCCTTGACGAAGACCTCCGGGGAATGCCGCTTCAGCCACAGGATCTTGGGGCCGACCGACTGGCTGGTGAGCGCGTTGCCCGTCCGCGAGAACACGGTGTCGCGGCCGATCTCCCGCTCCAGGAGCTCGATCTCCACGGCGGCGCGCGTGTCGACCCCGTAGAGCACGGCGTTGGCCAGCGCCTCGCCATTGCCGTCGACCGGCAGCATGCAGGGCCCGATGGCGCTCGCGGCCACTGCGCGGATCGACCTGGGGTCGGCTCGGCTCTCGGCCAGCAGCGCCTTGGAGATCTGGCAGAACGCTCCCCACCAGTCCTGGCGCGGCCGGTGCTCGGCCCAGCCGGGTTGCGGCACCAGCATCTTGTGCCGGCGCGAGGCCGTAGCCTTGACCTTGCCCTTGTGGTCGACGAGCACCCCCTTCGACTCGAAGGTGCCGATATCGATGCCGAGATAGAGCCCCATCAGTCGAATGCGTCGCGGTCGAGGCTGAAGCCCGGGCCGATCGCGGCGAGCGCCTCGACGAGGAGCATCGTCAGGCCGGCGAGGTCGGCGGGATCGCAGACTTCGAGCGAGGAGTGCGAGTAGCGCATCGGGAAGCCGAGATCGATGGCGGCGATGCCGGCGCCGACCAGCTGCACATAGGCCGAGTCGGTGAGCGCGCCGGTGTGGGCACTGCGCTGCAGCGGCAGGCCGAGAGCTTCGGCGCTTCGCTCGGCCAGCGCCACCAGCGACGGGGGGGGGATGGTGCCGTTGAGCGTGCCGCGCCCGTGGAAGGAATAGAGGCTCATGGCCGGGCCGCCGCCCAGCCGGACGTCGCCGCGCGCTCCCATGTCGGGCGTATCGGTGGCGAGGATTAGGTCGAGCTGGATGGCGATGTCGGGCATGAGCGCCTGTGCCGCCGTGACGGCGCCGCGCAGGTTGAACTCCTCCTGGACCGAGAACACGAAGTGCACGGTCGGGCGGCGGGCAAGCGGCAGCAGCGCGCGCGCCACCTCCACCATCACGGCGCAGCCGGCGCGATCGTCGACGGCGGTTCCGGCGATACGGCCGCCGTCGAGCGCGAAAGCCTGCGGCCGGTAGACGACGGGCGCCCCGATGCGCACCCCGGCCGCCACCGCGGCCTCGGCCGAGGCAAAGCCCGCATCCACGGAGAGCTCGCCATAGGGCACGACGCGGTACTTCTCGTCGGGCGTCGTGGCGTGGTGGCTCTTGTTGCCGATGACTCCCGGCACGTCACGCCCGCCGCCGGTGCCGATCACCACGGCCTGAGAGGCAAGCGCCCGCTCCGGCACGCCGCCGAGGCGCTCCAGCCGGATCAGGCCGTCGGGCTCGATCTTGCGCACGACGAAGCCCAGCTGATCCATGTGAGCGAAGAGCATGACACTGGGCGCGCCGGCGGTGCCTTCGGCGGTGGCGATCAGGTTGCCCAGCCGGTCCGTCGAGGTGGCGAGGCCGAGCCCGTTCATTTCGGTGGCCAGCCGCCGCCGCACGCGCCCTTCATGGCCGCTCAGGCCGGGTATCAGCATCAGCTCGCTGAGCAGGCCCGCGAGACTCTCCTTCACCGGCCGGGCTCCCGCTCGCCCCGCGCCGCGCGCGCCAGCCGCATGAACTCGGCGGCGCGGCCCGGATCCACGGCGTTCCAGGTGTTGCCGTCGACCTTCAGCGACGATCCGACGATGCAGCCATCGGCGACCCCGAGCACGTCGGCGACGGTGCCGTGCCTGACGCCCGTATTGGCCATGACGGGCGTGTCCGGCAGGGCCTTCTTGACCGCCGCCAGATCGGAGAGCGCGGCCGCCTCGCCGGTGATCTGGCCGGACACCAGCACTGCGTCGGGGAGGCTGGAGAACACCGCGCTGCGCGCCCTGTCGGGGAGGCTGCGCTGGTCGAGCGAATAGGCGAACTCGGCCGACACGTTGTAGAGCATAAGAAGATCGGGGCGCTTGAGCCGCTCGCGATAGCGCATGGCCTTGCCGGCATCCGGCGTCCACGGACCCATGTCGGACGCATAGGTGCCGGTAAAGATCTCGCGGACGAAGGAAGCTCCCGTTGCTGCCGCCAGCGCCACGGTCGACATCGCGTCCCACAGCACGTTGACGCCGAACGGCACCCTTATCCGGTCGCGCACCCGGCCGATGACGTAGGCCATGGCCGCGGTGGAGGCGGTGTCGACGGCGAACTCGTAAGGGCGGTCGTTCTCGTTGCCGAACATGATCGCGTCGAATCCGGCTTCCTGCAAAGCATCGAGGTCGTGCACCACCGCTTCGAAGAGCGCATCCAGGCCACCCTGGGCATCGTAGAGCGGGGCGCCGGGGAGGGCGCCCAGATGCACCATGCCGATAACCGGCTTGGCCGTTCCGAAGACCTCTTTGAAACGCTCGCTCATGCTCCTCACCCTTCGGCGTCAGATGCTAGAGCAGGACGGCTGCCGACGCCATACGACGGAGGCAGGGTTCGCGACGCGACCGCGGCAGCGCGAGCGTCAACGCCGTCGCGCCGGCCTCAGCGTTCCGACCCAGCCGGCGACGGCGATGATGCAGCACGCCGCGATCGCCGCGGTGATCACTCCGGCCGGGGTGATCCGCGCACTTCCCTGAAGGCTGACGAGGTTGCCGACCCGCAGGTTGTAGGTGGCTTTCATCTCCTCGGGATGGCTGGGAATTTCGCCCACCGGCTGCGGCAGTTCGGGGTCCATGATCGCCTCCTCGTGTCGGCTCCGGTGACGTGCTCGTGACGAGCCCGAAAACGCCGAATCATCGCACAAGGCAAAGGATACTGGCGGACGGGGAGGGATTTGAACCCCCGGAGGACTTGCGCCCTCGGCGGTTTTCAAGACCGCTGCATTAAACCACTCTGCCACCCGTCCGGGGCTTTCTGGTTTCGCAAAAAGGCCGGACAACTTCTCCCCGGCTGCCAATTCGCTACCGAACGCCGCTACGCACTCGGCTTTACCGCCGTCCGGATCGGCACGTCAACCTGCTCGTCGGCAAGAGCGGATCGTTCGGTCGGGCGGGCAATCATCTCATGTTGCGCAGGGAGTGGCGGTAGTTGCGAAGGAGAGCTTCGGCCTCGTTCCGCGTCAGAAGACGTTCGCCGATGCCAAGCATCGCATAGTCGTCTCTTGCGCCGTCGTTCAGCCGGACTTTCCAGAGGTAGCTGCGGGCGACGAACATGAGGCCAAGCAGTTTGGAAAAGCTGCAATCAGGCATTGCTCGATCCTTTCAAGGACGGGGTCCAACCCATCATCGAATCCTATGCCTGGCCGTCGACAGATTCTGTAACAAGCTTCACATCCGGCGGATTTTCCGCGAGACGGCGAGCCGGCCGAGCATCAAGGCGGTCGACGCGTCAACTCGGCACGAAGCCGTTCGAGCAACTCGATCCGGCCGCGGCATTCCAGCACCGCGGGGTCCTCATCCGGATTCTCCGCACCCAGCTCCAGGTGGAGCAACTCTTCGCGATATTCGGCGATCAAGCGCCCATAGGCGTCGAGCGCCTCATCCTTCCAGCCCATCGTCTCACCCGCGTTCCGACCCGCCATAGCGTCAATTGCCGAGCTGGTGAAGTGGTTCCGGAAGCGCGATCCCCGCTATCGGGCACCAAGGGCGATCCCGTGCTCGCTTGATGGCCGGCGCATGCGTCACTATGGTCCGGTGGTAGGCCAGGCTGGAGAAACCGACAATGCGTGCCCGCGACTTCGCCGTCCTGCTGCTGTCGCTGCCCCTTCTGGCTTGCCAGACGCCGGAAGAGATCGCCGCCGCAGACGACTCCCAATGCCGCAGCTACGGTGCGAAGCCGGGGAGCGACGCCTATGTCAATTGCCGCGTCGCCCAGCAGAAGATTCGCAGCGACGAATCCATCGCCAGCGCCAACAGCACGACCAATTGCACCGCCGTCGGCAACTCGATCACCTGCTTCTGAGGCAAGAGGTGCGGCCGACTGCGGAACGTGACCGCTTGTTGGCACGTTGAAGCCGGTATGACGTTCCGCCCCTGCCAGGACGATGACGAGCACCGCATCGAGGTGAAGATCGGTCGCGATGGCGCCGCCATCGTCGCGCGGGCCGATGTGCAGCCGCTCGGCGATGCCGACGAGCACTGGTTCGCCGATGGAGGCGACCCGGCCGAGATCCTCCGGATCGCCCAGAAGGAGGCGATGAGCCGCGGCATCCCGCTCTGCGTGCGCCTCGATCCGGCCGTCGCGTGGCGTGGCGAATGGGAATCGGCGCTGCAGGAAGCCCGCGGCGAGCCAGGCAAGGCTGCACCGCTCTGACGACGTAGGGACGGGGGTACCGTACGGTACGGTACGCTGCGGTCGGGATGGCAATCGCTTGCCCGATGCGCTATGGCAGCCGGCGTTCCCTCACACGGCCTTTCCATGTCCAGCGACCTTTTCTACATCACGACGCCGATTTTCTATCCGAACGGCAAGCCGCATATCGGCCACGCCTACACGGTGATCGCCACCGACGCGCTGGCCCGCTTCCAGAGGCTCGACGGCAAGCGCGTGTTCTTCCTCACCGGAACGGACGAGCACGGCCTTAAGATGCAGCAGACCGCCGAGCAGGAGGGCCTGTCCCCGATCGAGCTTGCCGACCGCAACTCGGCGATCTTTCGGGCCATGGTGGAGGCGCTGGGCACCTCGAACGATCAATTCATTCGCACCACCGAAGCGCGGCACAAGCGCGCCTGCCAGGCCATCTGGCAGGCGATGGCGAAGAATGGCGACATCTATCTCGACCGCTACAGCGGCTGGTACTCGGTGCGCCAGGAGGCGTATTTCGACGAGAAGGAAACCGTCGTCGGCGACGACGGTGTCAGGCGGGAGCCGCTCGGCTCGCCGGTCCAGTGGAACGAGGAGGAGACCTATTTCTTCCGCCTCTCGGCCTATCAGGACAGGCTGCTCAGGCTCTACGAGGAGCGCCAGGACTTGGTCGGCCCGACGGAGCGCCGCAACGAGGTGATCAGCTTCGTCCGGTCGGGGCTCAAGGACCTCTCTATCTCTCGCACCACCTTCGACTGGGGGGTGCCGGTGCCGGGCGACCCTAAGCATGTCATGTATGTTTGGGTCGACGCTCTCACCAACTACATCACGGCAGCCGGCTATCCCGACACCGAGAGCCCGCAATGGGCGTTCTGGCCGGCAACCCACATCATCGGCAAGGACATCGTCCGCTTTCACGCAGTCTACTGGCCAGCCTTTCTGATGTCGGCCGGCATCGAGCTGCCGCGCCGCGTCTTTGCCCATGGTTTCCTGTTCAACCGTGGAGAGAAGATGTCGAAGTCGGTCGGCAACGTGGTCGACCCTTTCGCGCTGGTCGAGACCTACGGGCTCGATCCCGTTCGCTACTTCTTCCTGCGCGAGGTGCCGTTCGGCCAGGACGGCAGCTACAGCCACGAGGCGATCGTCAACCGCGTCAATGCCGACCTCGCCAACGACCTCGGCAACCTCGCGCAGCGCTCGCTGTCGATGATTGCCAAGAATTGCGATGGCAAGGTGCCGGCGCCTGGCGAGCCTGCCGACGAGGACCGCGCCATCCTCGAGCAGGCGACCGCAGCGCTCGCCACTGCGCGCGCCGCAATGTCCGATCAGGCCATTCATGCCGCGCTGGCGGCGGTCTTCGCCGTTGTGGCCGACGCCAACCGCTATTTTGCCGGCCAGGCGCCCTGGGCGCTGAAGAAGACCGATCCGGCTCGGATGGAGGCGGTGCTCTACACGACGGCCGAGACCGTCCGACGCGTGGCGCTGCTCTGTCAGCCCTTCATGCCAGGTGCGGCGGGCAGGCTGCTCGACCTGCTGGCAGTGCCCGAGACGGAACGCGGCTTCGCCTGCTGCGACGACGCCCATGCGCTGAAGTCCGGTACGTCCTTGCCGGCCCCGGTTCCGGTCTTTCCCCGCTTCGTCGAAGCGGCCGAGGCTGGCTGATGCTGGTCGACAGCCATTGCCATCTGGACTTTCCGGAGTTCGCCGCCGAACGCGACGCCGTGGTGGCGCGGGCGCGCGACGCCGGCGTGGTGCGCATGGTCACCATTTCGACGCGGGTCCGGCGCTTCGCCGAGATCCTCGCCCTGGCCGAGGCGTATGACGACGTCGCCTGCTCGGTCGGCACTCACCCGCACAACGCGGCCGAGGAGCCGGAGGTGACGGCCGACGAGCTGGTACGGCTTTCGGCCCATCCCAAGGTGGTGGCGATCGGCGAGGCCGGCCTCGACTATTTCTACGACCGTTCGCCACGCGAGGCGCAGGCGCAAAGCTTTCGGCGGCATATCGAGGCCGCCCGTCGCACCGGGCTGCCGCTGGTGATCCACGCGCGCGACGCCGACACCGACATGATCTCGATCCTCAAGGAGGCGGCGGGCAGGGGGCCCTTCCCCTTCATCCTCCACTGTTTTTCCTCCGGCGCCGAGCTGGCGCGCACCGGCGTGGCGCTCGGCGGCTATGTGTCGTTTTCCGGTATCCTCACCTTCAAGAAGTCGGACGCGCTGCGCGATATTGCCCGGCAGGTGCCGAAGGACCGGCTGCTGGTCGAGACCGACGCGCCTTTCCTGGCGCCGCAGCCTTTCCGCGGCAAGCGCAACGAACCGGCCTTTGTCGCGGAGACGGCGCGCGTGCTCGCGGCGACGATCGGCGTATCCGACGCCGAGATCGCCCGCCTGACGAGCGACAACTTCTTTCGCCTGTTCGCCAAGCTGCCGCGCCCGGACCGGGAGTCCGCCTGACCGTGGGCGCCCGCCTGCGCTTTACGCTTCTCGGCTGCGGCTCCTCGCCCGGAACGCCGCGCATCACCGGGGACTGGGGCCGGTGCGACCCCGCAAATCCCATGAACCGCCGCATGCGGGCTGCAGCACTCGCCGAGCGGGTCGCCGAGGACGGCGGCGTCACCCGCGTCGTCATCGACACGGGCCCTGACTTCCGCGAGCAGATGCTGATGGCGAATGTCGGGCGTCTCGACGCAGCCGTCTACACCCACGCCCACGCCGACCACATTCACGGCATTGACGACCTGCGCGGCTACGTCCTCGAGCAGAGGAAGATGATGCCGGTCCATGCCGACCGGCCGACGCTCGCCCGCCTCAAGGAGGCATTCGGCTACTGCTTCGAGCAGCCGCCCGGCAGCTCCTATCCGCCGATCCTGGAGGCCGAGATCATCGACCATGGCTCGCCTGTGGTGGTTGCGGGAGAGGGGGGTCCCCTCGTCATGGAGCCCTTGCCCCAGATCCATGGCGACATCATCTCGTTGGGCTTCCGCATCGGCGGGCTCGCCTATTGCCCGGATGTCAGCGACCTGCCCCCGCCGACGATCGAGAAATTGCAGGGTCTCGACGTGCTGGTGATCGACGCGCTGCAATACCGGCCGCATCCTAGCCATTTTTCCCTGTCGGAAGCCCTCGCCTGGATCGAGCGCCTGAGCCCAGCCCGCGCCGTGCTGACGCATATGCACATTCCGCTCGACTATGCCACCGTTATGGCTGAAACGCCGGACCACGTGGTCCCCGGCTATGACGGAATGGTCATCGAACTCCCAATGTAATCAGCGAGATGGACGGAGTTTCTCATGGGAAGCCTTGATCGTGTCAAGGATGCGGCAGCGAAAGCCGGGCTGGTGATCGAGATCCGCCGCATGGGCGCTTCGACACGCACGGCCGAGGATGCCGCCGCACAATGCGGCGCCAGCATCGCCGCGATCGTCAAATCGTTGATCTTTGCCGGCGCCGAGAGCGGCCGGCTCTATCTGTTCATGGTCTCGGGGGCCAATCGGCTGTCGCTCGAAAAGGCAGCCGCCTTGGCTGGCGAACCGCTCGTCCGAGCCGACCCGCGACTGGTCCGAGAGCTCACCGGCTTTGCCATAGGCGGCGTCGCGCCGATCGGTCACCTCGACCCGCTGCCGGCTTTTGCAGACGCCACGCTGCTCGGCTTCGAACGGGTCTGGGCGGCAGCCGGAGCGCATGACGCGGTCTTCGCGGCAGCACCAGCAGCGCTCATCGATGCCGCCGGAGCACGTGTGGCCCCGCTCGCGGACATCGAGCCGTCAGTTCCATAATCTATCTTATGCGACTTTAGGTTACAGCCTGTCCCGGTCCCCCATAAAACCTCTCGCCTCTCGGCGACACGGTATACGCGAGATCGAGTGCTCACACAACTTTCTTTTCACGGTAGCACTGGCCGTTCCGGCCAGCTAGAACGGACGCGATTTCCGCTGCCTCCCGCGGCCGCGAGTCGGCGCGACAGGACCCGCCATGACGCCATCCAAGGACATTGCCCGCCTGCTTGAGATCATGGCGGCGCTGCGCACGCCTGGCACCGGCTGCCCCTGGGACGTCGAGCAGACTTTCGAGACGATCGCGCCCTACACGATCGAGGAGGCCTACGAGGTCGCTGACGCGATCGAGCGCCGCGACCTTGCGGACCTGCGCGACGAGCTCGGCGACCTTCTGTTGCAGGTCGTCTTCCATGCGCGCATGGCGGAGGAGCAAGGCGCCTTCGCCTTCGCAGACGTGGTGGAAGCGATCACCGCCAAGATGATTCGCCGTCACCCGCACGTCTTCGGCGATGCCGACGCCCGCGCCGCCGGCATGGCCAAGGGCATGTGGAACGCAATCAAGGCTTCGGAGAAGGCGGCACGCCGCGCGGCACGGCTCCCCGAGGGCGCCTCCGCGTCGCCGCTCGACGGCCATCTCGACGGCGTTCCGGTCGCCCTGCCCGCCTTGACCCGCGCGCTGAAGCTCCAGGAGAAGGCGGCTGAGGTCGGCTTCGACTGGAAGGACGCGGCGCCGATCCTCGACAAGATCGAGGAAGAGATTGGCGAGATGCGCCACGCGCTGGCGTCAGGCGAACGCGGCGCCATCCGCGATGAGTTCGGCGACGTCCTGTTCGCGCTGGTCAATCTCGGCCGGCATCTCGGCCTCGACGCCGAGGCGGCGCTGCGTGGCACCAACGACAAGTTCCGCACGCGGCTTAGCCATGTCGAGCGAACCCTTTCCGCCCGCGGCAGCAGCCTCGAGGCGGCGACCCTCGACGAGATGGAAGCCCTCTGGCAGCAGGCAAAGAACGCGAAGTAGGGCGCCCTACCCCTTGTTCCTGATGCGCTTTCTTTCGGCCATCCCGGCGCGGGCCGCGGTTGTCATCCGCATCGTCAGCGCGATCGCGCCGTCGTCGAGGTCCCGCCGCGCCAGCACCTCACCATTCTTGTAGAGCCAGCCGAGCTCGCTGAGTTCCGCCGGCTCGAGCCGCGCTTCGACCGTCACCAAACCGCCCGACAGCCGCTCCTCGATGAGCGCCGCCAGCGCCGCGATGCCTTCGCCCGTGACCGCCGAGATCGCCACCGGCGGCCGTCCGGTGCTTTCGCCACCCAGCAAGCGCGCGCGCTCGGCCTCGCCGAGCCGGTCGACCTTGTTCCAGACCTCCAGCACGCGATCCTTGTCGTCGACGTTGACGCCGAGGTCGGCGAGGATGCGGTCGACATCCTCGGCCTGGGCGGCAGTGTCCGGATCGGAAATATCGCGCAGGTGAATCACCAGTTCGGCCTCGACCACCTCCTCGAGGGTGGCGCGAAAGGCCGCCACGAGGTGCGTCGGCAGATTGGATATGAACCCCACGGTGTCGGAGAGGATCACCGGTGTGCCGTGCGGCAGCCGCACCCGTCGCAACGTCGGATCGAGCGTAGCAAACAGCATGTCCTCGGCCAGCACGTCCGCCCCGGTAAGGCGGTTGAACAATGTCGACTTGCCCGCATTGGTGTAGCCGACCAGCGCCACCACCGGGAACGGCACCTTCTTGCGCTTGGCGCGATGCAAGTCGCGGGTTCGCCGGACGGTCTCCAGTTCCCGCTTGAGCTTGATGATCTTGTCCTGCAGGACGCGCCGGTCGGCCTCGATCTGCGTCTCGCCCGGGCCGCCCAGGAAACCGGCGCCGCCCCGCTGGCGCTCCAGGTGGGTCCAGCTGCGCACCAGGCGCCCCTTCTGATAGTTGAGATGGGCGAGATCGACCTGCAGCGTGCCCTCCTTGGTGCGGGCGCGCTCGCCGAAAATTTCCAGGATCAGGCCCGTGCGGTCGAGCACCTTGGCGTTCAACGCCTTCTCCAGGTTGCGCTGCTGGACGGGCGTCAGCGGGTGGTCGACAACCACCAGCTCGGCCTCTTCCTGCTTGACGATGGCCGCCAGCTCCTCGACCTTGCCGGAACCGATCAGCGTGGCGGGACGGGGGTCGGCGACGGTCACCACGGAAGAATAGACGGGCTCGAGGTCGATGGCGCGGGCCAGCCCGACCGCCTCCTCCTCGCGCGCCTCAGGCGAGCGCGCCATGCGCGGGCGACTGCCAGCTGCTGTTTCGTCGGGCCGCTCCCGCGTCAGGATGGGCACGACGACCACGGCGCGGCCGCTCGATCCGCCTTCCGGCCTGTCCGGCCCCTCGACTGTCGCGCCGGTGCCGGGTCTACGCTTGCCGGCGCCCCTGGAGCTCAACGATCAGCTTTCACGTGTGGTTTCGTCGCCGTCGAACATCTGCACCGGCTGGCTCGGCATGATGGTGGAGATGGCATGCTTGTAGACGAGCTGGGAATGGCCGTCGCGGCGCAGCAGCACGCAAAAGTTGTCGAAGGATGTGACGACGCCGGTCAGCTTGACGCCGTTGATCAAGAAGATGGTCAGCGGGTTCTTGCTCTTGCGAACGGAGTTCAGGAACAGGTCCTGAAGATTTTGAGAACGTTCAGCCATTTTGTTGTTTCTTTCGCCGATCCCCTGGGCAATCAGTCCAGTGCGCCAAATAAACGAAGTTATGTCAAGCAGTCAAAACAGGCACACCGCCGGCTACCGCAGTCGCCGAGCGAGGCGCAATCTGGGGCAAGTCGTTATCAGGCTTGAGTTTTTTCCGCAATGTCAAAAAAGGCCCGCCTGAGCGACAGCGCCACCGAACCGGGATGGCCGTTGGCGATCGGCTGGCCGTCGATCTCGACCACCGGCATCACCACGGTGGTGGCGGCGGTGATGAAAGCTTCGCGCGCCGCCTTCGCCTCCTCGACGGTAAAGCCGCGCTCCTCGATCGAAAGGTCGAGCGTCTCTGCCACTTCGAACAGCGTCGCGCGGGTGATGCCCCGCAGGATCCCGCTGTCGGCCGGCCGGGTGACCAGGCGTCCGTCGCGGGTGACGATCCAGGCATTGGTGGCTGCACCCTCCTTGACCGTGCCGTCCGGATCGACGAACCAGGCCTCCTGGGCTCCCTTTTCCTTGGCCTGCTGGCGCGCCAGCACATTGGGCAGCAGCCCGGTGGACTTGATGTCGACGCGCGCCCAGCGGTTTTCCGGCACGGTGATGACCTTGAGGCCCGTCGCGGCGCGCCGTTCCGCCAGCTTTGGATCGCCGCGCTTGGCCGTCACGACCAGCGCTGGGCGGGTGGCTGCGGCAGGAAACACGTGGTCGCGCGGCGCCACGCCGCGCGTGACCTGCAGGTAGACGAGCCCGTTCGTCACCCTGTTGCGTCGAACCACCTCCCGCATCACGGTTTCCAGAACCTTGCGCGTCACCGGCCAGCCGATCGACAGCTCGCGCAGCGACCTGTCCAGCCGATCCAGATGGCGCGTCATGTCCATGATGAAGCCCCTCGCCACCTCGCAGACCTCGTAGACGCCATCGGCGAACTGGTATCCGCGATCCTCTATGTGGACGGCGGCGGCAGCGTGCGGCACGTAGCGGCCGTTGACATAGGCGATGCGCGGCATCAGGCGGTCTCCGGTTGCGGCGGTCCGCTGCGACGAGCGGAGGCCAATGCGGTGCGGCGGCGATGTTCCACCATAGCCAAGGCGGGTTTCCGAATTGCAACCCGGCGCATTGTGGGAGACAATGCGGCTCTGGTGGCGACCCTCCACAGCGGGGGGCATGGCGTGTTGCGGCGGGCGGAAGGCGGGACGGGAAATCCTCGCCAAGGAGCACCGACATGCCAGACAAGACGAAGGTCCACCAAGACGTGCTGACGGCCAACGCCGCCTATGCCGATACGTTCGGCGCCAAGAAGGATCTGGCGCTGCCGCCGGCGCGCGGCTTCGCCATCCTTACCTGCATGGATGCGCGGCTGGATCCGGCGAAATATGCCGGGCTGGCGGAAGGCGACGCGCACGTCATCCGCAATGCCGGCGGCCGCGCCACCGAGGACGCGATCCGCTCGCTGGTGATCTCCCACAAGCTGCTCGGAACCAAGGAATGGTTCGTCATCCACCACACCAATTGCGGCATGGAGCTTTTCGATGACGGCGTGATGGGAACCCTGCTCGACGACAACCTGGAAACGGCGGCCTTTGACGGACATGCCTGGAGCAACCCGAAGCACGGTCACGGATCGGCGCACGGCCATTTCGTCAAATGGTACGCCTTCACCGACAACGCCGAGAGCGTCGTCCAGGATGTGAGGCGCATCCGCGAGCACCCTCTGGTGGCGCCGCATATCCCGATCTACGGCTATATCTACGACGTGAAGACGGGGCGGCTGCTCGAGATCAAGGCAGCGACCGAGGCGGGCCGCCCGGGCTGAACCACGGCGCGCCCGGGCGCCGGGCCGTCCTGGGTGCCGGTCAGACACCCAGGGACTTCAGCTTGCGGTGCAGCGCCGACCGTTCCATGCCGATGAATTCGGCGGTGCGCGAGATGTTGCCGCCGAAGCGGTTGATCTGCGCCAGGAGGTACTCCTTCTCGAACAGCTCGCGGGCCTCGCGCAGCGGCAGCGCCATGATGTGCTGATCGGACTGGTTGGGCGCCCGGGGCATGACGTCGCCGATCTCCGCCGGCAGAAGATCGGCGCTGATCGGCGCCTCGACGTCCTCCCCGCGCACCAGGATCATCAGCCTTTCGATGTTGTTGCGCAGCTGCCGCACATTGCCTGGCCAGTTGTGCGCTTGCAGCACGGCCAGGGCATCGTCACCGATGCGGCGCGGCTTGATGCCTGCTTGGCGGGCCACCTGGCGCATGAAGTGGTCGACCAGGAACGGGATGTCCTCGCGGCGCTCCGCCAGCCCCGGCACCAACACGGGCACCACCGCGAGGCGATGGTAGAGGTCCTCCCGGAACCGCCCCTCGGCGATCATCGCCTCCAGGTTCTGGGCCGTCGACGAGATGATGCGCACGTCGACCTTGACGCGCTTGGTGCCCCCTACCCGCTCGAACTGCTGGTCGACGAGCACGCGCAGGATCTTCGACTGCGTCTCGCGCGGCATGTCGGCCACCTCATCCAGGTAGAGAATGCCTTTGTGCGCCTCTTCCAGGGCGCCCACCTTGCGTTCGCCGCCGTTCGACTCGGTGCCGAAGAGCTCGATCTCCATGCGCTCCGGTGTGATGGTGGCCGCGTTGACGGTCACGAAAGGGCCGCCCTTGCGGGCCGAATGGGCATGGATGGCGCGCGCCACCAGCTCCTTGCCTGAGCCGGACGGGCCGATGATCATGACTCGGCTGTTGGTGGGCGCGACCCGCTCGATGGTCTGCTTGAGCTGGTTCATGGCCGCCGACATGCCGATCAGGTCGAAGGTCTCGCCGCTGCGCAGCTTGAGGTCGGAGACCTCGCGCTTCAGCTTCGAGGTCTCCAGCGCACGCTCCGCGATGAGGATCAGCCGGTCGGCCTTGAACGGCTTCTCGATGAAGTCGTAGGCGCCGCGGCGAATCGCCGAGACGGCCGTCTCGATATTGCCGTGCCCCGAGATCATCACGACGGGCAGGCCGGGATGCATGACCTTGATCTGGTCGAGCATCGCCAGGCCGTCGAGCCGGCTGCCCTGCAGCCAGATGTCCAGGAACACCAGCCGTGGCACCCGGTCGGCGATGGACGCCAGCGCGCTGTCGCTGTCGTGGGCGGTGCGGGTCTCGTGGCCCTCGTCGCTCAGAATTCCCGCGACGAGCTCGCGGATGTCTTCTTCGTCGTCGACGATCAGGATGTCAGAAGCCATTGGCGACCTTCTCAGTTTCCATGGATTGGGTGGCCTGCGGGCGGCTGCGCGCCTCCGCGGCCGAGGCAGGCAGGATGATGGTGATCATGGCGCCGCGCCCGCCGAAGAAGTCCTCGGGAGCATCGTGCAGTTCGAGACGTCCGCCATGGTCCTCGACGATCTTCTTGACGATAGCAAGACCGAGCCCCGTGCCTTTCTCGCGGGTGGTCATGTAGGGTTCGAGCAGCCGCTGCCGGTTTTCCCTCGGCAACCCCTTGCCGTTGTCGGTGACGTCGATGCGGATCGCATCGCCCCGCCGCGCCGCCTGCACGCGGATGACGCCGGGCTGGCGCTCGTCTCGCTCGACCGACTCGATCGCCTCGGCGGCGTTCTTGATGACGTTGCCGAAGGCCTGCGCCATCAGCCGGTTGTCGAAGGTGCCCATCAATGGCTCGGAACCGAATTCGCGTTCGAAGGCGATATCGGCACGGCTCACCTCGACCAGGAAGGAGGCCTCGCGCAGCGCATCGCGCAGGTCAAGCCGCTGCATGTCCGGCTTCGGCATGCGCGCGAAGGCGGAGAACTCGTCGACCATGCGGCCGATGTCCTCGACCTGCCGGATGATGGTGTCGGTGCATTGGTCGAAGACCTCGCGGTCCTCGGTGATGACCTTGCCGTAGCGGCGCCGGATGCGCTCGGCCGACAGCTGGATCGGCGTCAGCGGGTTCTTGATCTCGTGCGCGATGCGCCGCGCCACGTCTGCCCAGGCGGAGGACCGCTGCGCCTCGACCAGGTCGGTGATGTCGTCGACCGTGACGACATAGGACCCCTCGCCCCCGGCGCCGCCCTCCACCGTGATCTGTACGTCGAAGGTGCGTTCCGCGCCGCCGCGGTAGAATGTGACCTGCTCGCGATAGACCGGCTTGCCCGACCTCCGCCCGATCTCCAGCACGCGCCCGACATGCGGCAGGATGGCGGAGAGCTTCTGGCCGACCGCCTGGCTGGCGGAGAGCGCCAGCATCGTCTCGGCCGAACGGTTGACGATGGTGACGACGCCGCTCTGGTCGACGCCGATGACGCCTGCCGTGACGCCGGCGAGCACCGCCTCGGAGAAGCGGCGCCGGTCGTCGATCAGGTCCTTGGCCTGAAGCAGCTCGTTGCGCTGCGACTTCAGCTCCAGGATCATGTTGTTGAACGTGTCGGCGAGCGAGCCGACGTCGCCGTCGGAGATGCGCACCGGCACCGCGACGTCGAGATTGCCGGTCGAGACCTCGTCGGCGGCGCCGATCAGCTGGCGGATCGGCCTGACCAGCCGATCGGCCACCGCGATACCGGTCCAGATGGCAGCCAGGATGATGATCAGCGTGAGGCCGAGATAGAGCAGCGCGAAGGCGATCTGCGTGCCCGGCCTGGTCGCCTCGAGGCCCCGATACTCGTCGGAATTGGCGCGCATGATCAGGCTGGCCTTGATCACCTCCGGGTCGACGAGCCGGATGGTGACCAGATAGGCGTCCGGAATCTGCCGCAGCTTGACGATGGCGCCGGCGATGTTGCGGGTCACCGGACGGATCAGCACGGGCTCGTCGACGGTCACGGGCTGCAGCCACTCCTCCGGGATGTTCGGCATCTCGAAGCCGGGACTGGTGGCCGCCGCCATGATCAGCGACCCGTCGCTCCTCACCAGCACGGCATGCGCAAGGGCGCGGCCGATCGCCTGCTGCGTCATCAGCTCGCTGAAGCCGGTGCGATCGAGGTTGTAGAGCGACCGCGCCTGGTCCAGCGTGTAGGCCATGGAGAGCGTCGTGCCCTGCAGATTGCGGCCGTTCTCCTGGACGTAGGCCTCGGCGATCGACAGCGAGGAACTGACGATCGCCTTGGTTCTGAGCTCGAACCAGCGGTCGAGCCCGATGTCGAGGGTGATCGACGCCACCACCGCGACCAGAATGGCGGGGATCGCCGCCACCAGCGTGAACAGGGTGACGATGCGCACATGCAAGCGCGAAGCCGCCTTGCCTCGCCGCCGTGCCGCCCAGATGCGGTGCAGCTCGCGGCCGATCAGCGCGGTAAGGAGGAGCACGAAGGCGGCGTTGATGCCGATGACGATCAGCGTGGTCCGCTCGTCCGGCCTGACATAGGGCTCGGCCGCGCCGAGCAAAATGGCGAACGAGACCGCGGCCGTCACCATGGCGCCAATGACCGCAAGAACACCGGCGAGCGCATTGAGCCGCCGGCCCTCGACGGGGTGCGCTTTGGGGAAGATGGGGCGAAGAACCGCCGGCGTGTCGGTCGTCATGCTGGAACGGGGGCCATGTGAGTCCGTTGCATGTATGCAACGCATTGTGGCGATTCTGCAACAAAGACGGCCTTGGCGGACAGTATGCCGCCAAGTCCGGCGTGCCTCGGCGGGCTTGACGCGGAACATGCGCGGACGGTACGGCGTTCGCAAGCCGTGGTCCGGACCAGGAGAGGTCGACAGCCGATGGAAATTTTCACCGCCGCCGGCTTCTCGGCACTCCTGCAGGTCATCGCGATCGATCTGGTGCTGGCCGGCGACAACGCCATCGTCATCGGCCTCGCCGCCGCCGGCCTGCCGTCCGAGCAACGTCGGCGGGCCATCCTGGTCGGGATCATCGCCGCGACCGTGCTGCGCATCGGCTTCGCGCTCATCACCACCTGGCTGTTGCAGATCGGGCCTATCCTGCTGATTGCCGGAGGGCTCCTGCTGCTCTGGGTCTGCTGGAAGATGTGGCGCGAGCTGCGCGTCAGCCAGGAAGAGGAAGCGAGCGCGACCGAGTCGCTCTCCAATTCGGATTTCGACAGCGACAACGCCATTTCTGGCAAGGGGCCGAGAAAATCCTTTGCCCAGGCCGCCTGGCAGATCGTCATCGCCGACGTCTCGATGTCGCTCGACAACGTGCTGGCCGTGGCCGGCGCCGCGATGGAGCATCCGACCGTGCTCATCCTCGGGCTCGGGCTTTCGATCGCGCTGATGGGCTTTGCCGCCTCCTTCGTGGCGCGCCTTCTCCACAAATACCGCTGGATCGCCTATATCGGCCTGCTGGTCATCTTCTACGTCGCGGTGAAGATGCTTCTCGACGGCGCCGTCGATCAGTGGCCCGAGCAGTTCGGCTTCCTGGCCGGCTGGTTCGGCTCGAAAACCGGCGGCCATTGAGCTGTCTCGGAGCGCCGTCCCGCCTCTCGCCAGGGTGATTACAGGCGCAGAAAACTGTGCTAGGGGCGCGCGATCGGCCGATCGCCGGCCCGAAAACACCAGGACGTCTCAGAGCATGCCAGCGCCCCGCGTCAGCTTCGTCAGCCTCGGCTGCCCCAAGGCGCTCGTCGATTCGGAGCGTATCCTCACGCGCCTCAGGGCCGAGGGCTACGAGATCGCGAGGAAGCATGACGGCGCCGACCTCGTCGTCGTCAACACCTGCGGCTTCCTCGATTCCGCCCGCGACGAGTCCCTGTCGGCCATCGGCCAGGCGACGGCCGAGAACGGCAAGGTCATCGTGACCGGCTGCCTCGGCGCCGAGCCCGACGTCATCCGCGACAGGCACCCCAACGTGCTGGCCGTCACCGGACCGCAGGCCTATGAGAGCGTCATGGCGGCGGTCCACGCCGCCGTCCCGCCGGCTCACGACCCCTATCTCGACCTGGTGCCGCCACAGGGCATCAAACTGACGCCCCGACATTACGCCTATCTCAAGATTTCAGATGGTTGCAACAATCGCTGCACCTTTTGCATCATCCCCGCGCTGCGCGGCGACCTGGTGTCACGGCCGGCTTCCGACGTGCTGCGCGAGGCCGAACGGCTGGTCAAGGCCGGGGTCCGCGAGCTGCTCGTCGTCTCGCAGGACACCAGCGCCTACGGCGTCGACATCAAATACCGGCCGAGTCCATGGCAGGACCGCGAGGTCTCGGCGCGTTTCCTCGACCTTTCGCGCGAGCTGGGCGATATGGGGGTCTGGGTGCGCCTCCACTACGTCTATCCCTACCCGCATGTCGGCGATGTCATTCCGCTGATGGCGGAGGGCAAGGTCCTTCCTTACCTGGACATCCCCTTCCAGCATGCGGCACCCTCCGTGCTCCGGAACATGCGCCGCCCCGCCCACAATGAGAGGACGCTGGAGCGGCTGCGCGGCTGGCGCCAGGCTTGCCCCGACCTCGCCATCCGCTCCACCTTCATCGTCGGCTTTCCAGGCGAGACCGAGGCCGATTTCGAACAGCTGCTCGACTGGCTGGACGAGGCCAGGATCGACCGCGCCGGCTGCTTCAAATACGAGCCGGTCAGGGGCGCGCGTTCGGAGACGCTCGGCCTCCCCGAGGTCCCCCAGGAGGTCAAGGAGGCGCGCTGGCACCGCTTCATGGCCCGTCAGCAGAAGATTTCGGCCGCCCAGCTGAAGAAGAAGGTCGGCAAGCGCCTGCCCGTCCTCATCGACCAGGCCGACGGGCCCCTCGCCAGGGGCCGCACCCGCTACGACGCTCCCGAGATCGACGGCACCGTTCATGTCGTGGCGCGGCGGCCGCTCAGGGCCGGCGACATCGTCACCGTCAAGATCGACCGCGCCGACGCTTACGACCTCCACGGCCAGGCGTGAGCCGAATCCCGGGCTATCCGAAGTTGGGCGGCGGGGTCACGGTTTTGGCGAGCTCGGCGTCGCGCTCGCCGGCGCGGCGGAAGGCCGGCCGCTCGGCGATCCGCGCCAGATAGTCGGTAAACGCCGGCCTCTGCGGCAGCACCTTGATCATGTTCATGGTGAAGTTGATGCCGCTGGCAAGCTGCGTATCGGCGGCCGTGAAGCGTTCGCCGGCCGCGTAGGGGCGCTCGCTGAGGATCTTCTCCACGTTGCGGACCATGTCCTCGAACAGGCCGAAGGAGAAGTGGTTGCTCTCGTAGCGCCAGCCATGGGCCTTTGCCGCTATCGCCGGGTCGAACACGGCATCGCAATAGACCAGCATCGTCAGATAGGCCGCCCGCTCCCTATCGCCGATCCGCGGCGCCAATCCGGCGTCCGGGAAGGCGTCTGCCAGGTAGATGGTGATCGCCGCCCTCTCCGTCACCACCTGCCCGTCATGGACGATCGCGGGCACCTTCTTGTTGGGCTGGACGGCACGGTAGCTCTCCGGCGCCCCGCCCGGCGCGCGGATGTCGACGATCTCCATCTCGTAGGGTTCGCCGAGCTCCTCGAGCAGCCAGAAGAGGCTCGAGGAGCGCGACCACGGCGTGTGGTAGAACTTCAGCATGGCACGCGAATCTCCCTTGCTCCGCCTCTCAAACTAGAGGCGCTTGGCGGGAAATCCAGCCGGGTCTTCTCCCCCGCCGATGGCGGGAAAGAGGCGCTCGAACGTCGTCGACGGCCTATTGTGGCAGCTTGTCGTCGACGCCTTTGACGTAGAAGTTCATGCCGAGCAGCGTGGCGTCGTCGGCGGTCTCACCCTCTTTCAGCCACTCCGAGCCGTCCTGCTTGGCGATCGGGCCTGTGAAGGGCTTGAACTCGCCCGACTTGATCTTGGCCTCGGTTTCCTCGGCCAGCTTCTTCACGTCGTCGGGCATGTTGGTGTAGGGCGCCATCACCACGTGGCCCTCCTTCATGCCGCCCCATATGTCCGATTGCTTCCAAGTCCCGTCGATGACCTCTTTGACCTGCTCGGTATAGTACGGTCCCCAATTGTCGACGATCGAGGTCAGCTGGGTTTCCGGGCCGAACTTGATCATGTCCGACGCCTGCCCGAAGGCCTTGATGCCGCGCTCGGTGGCCACCTGCATGGCCGCCGTGGAATCGGTGGGCTGGGTGATGTTGTCGACCCCCTGGTCGATCAGTGCCTTGGCCGCGTCGGCTTCCTTGCCGGGATCGAACCAGGTGTTGGCCCAAACCACCTTCACCTTGAAGTCCGGGTTGACCGACTGCGCGCCGAGCACGAAGGCGTTGATGCCCATCACGACCTCGGGGATCGGGAACGACGCGATGTAGCCGGCCACGCCTGCCTTGGACAGCTTGGCGGCGATCACGCCTTGCACGTAGCGGCCCTCGTAGAACCTCGAATTGTAGGTCGAGACGTTGGGATGGTCGCGCTTGTAGCCGGTGGCGTGCTCGAACTTCACGTCGGGGAACTTGCCGGCCACCTTGTTGGTCGGGTCCATGTAGCCGAAGGAGGTGGTGAAGACGATGTTGCACCCCGACCGGGCGAAGCGTTCGATGGCCCGCTCGGCGTCGGCCCCTTCCGGCACGCTCTCCAGGTAGGCGGTTTCCACCTGGTCTCCCAGTGCCGCTTTCATCTGCTCCAGGCCCTGGTGATGTTGGTAGGACCAGCCGAAATCGCCGATCGGCCCGACATAGATGAAGCAGGCCTTGGTCGCCGCGTCCGCCGCCATCGTTCCGAAGGAGAGCGCGGCTGCCGCGACGGCTGCACGCAGAATTTTCCGTTTCATGTCTCGATGTTCCTCTCGTTGAAGGTTGCCGGGGGCTTCATCCCATCCGTTTTCGATAGGTCAGCGATCTGGCACAAACGGCCGCCCCAGGGATGCCGGTGTGTTGATCATGGTCAGTCGCCGGTTGCGCGAGATTAGAACGAGCACGAGGACCGTCGCCAGATAGGGCAGCGAAGAAAGCAGCTGCGACGGCACCCCTATCCCCAGCGCCTGCGCATGCAGCTGGCCGATGGTGACCGCGCCGAACAGATAGGCGCCCGCCAGCACGCGCCACGGCCGCCACGAGGCGAAGACCACCAGAGCCAGCGCGATCCAGCCGCGGCCGGCCGTCATGTTCTCGATCCATTGCGGGGTGTAGACGAGCGACAGATAGGCGCCGGCCAGCCCGGCGCAGGCGCCGCCGAACATCACGGCCAGGTAGCGGATGCCGATCACGTTGATGCCAAGAGCATGCGCCGAATTGTGGTTGTCGCCGATCGAGCGCAGCGTCAGCCCGGGACGCGTCCTGAACAGGAACCAGGCCACCCCGAAGGTGAGCAGGATCGACACGTAAAACAGCGGATCCTGGCCGAACAGCAGCCGCCCGACGAAAGGCAGGTCGGTGAGGCCGGGAATGTGGAGCGCGGTCATCTTGATCCCCGGCTGGCCGACGAAGCTCTCGCCGAGCATGCCCGAAAGCCCGAGGCCGAGCAGGGTCAGCGCCAGGCCGGTCGCCACCTGGTTGGTCACCAGGGTCAGCGTGAGGAAGCCGAACAACAGCGAGAACAGCGCCCCCACGACGATCGCGGCGAACACGCCGAGCCAGGGCGAGCCGGTGGTGAGCGCCACGCCGAAGCCGGTCACCGCGCCCATCACCATCATGCCTTCGACGCCGAGGTTGAGCACGCCCGAGCGCTCCACCACCAGCTCGCCGATGGCGGCGATCAACAGCGGCGTCGCGGCGGTGGCGATCGTGATCAGGATGTCTTCAAACATTCTGGGCGGCCTCCTGCTGCCTGGCGGGCGAGCCCACGAAGCGGATGCGGTAGTGGATCAGCGTGTCGCAGCCGAGCACGAAGAAGAGCAGGATGCCCTGGAAGGCGCGCACCACCTTGTCCGACACCCCGATCGAGATCTGCGCCGCCTCGCCGCCGAGGTAGGAGAGCGCCAGCACCAGTCCGGCGGCGACGATGCCGAGCGGGTTGAGGCGTCCGAGGAAGGCGACGATGATGGCGGCGAAGCCGTAGCCCGGCGAGATCGTCGGCCGCAGCTGGCCGATCGCCCCGGACACCTCCGAGATGCCGGCGAGACCGGCGAGTGCTCCCGACAAAAGGAAGGCGAAGAACACCATCCGCGAGGCCGAGAAGCCGGCGAAGCGCCCGGCTCGCGGGCTCTGCCCGAGCACCTTCACCTCGAAGCCGGCGAGCGTCCGCGACAGCATGAACCACAGCGCAACGGCGGCCACCAGCGCAAACACGATGCCCCAATGAGCCCTGCCCGACGACGACCACACCTCCGGCAGGATGGCGTATTCGTGGAAGTTGCGCGTCTCGGGGAAGTTCATGCCTTGCGGGTTGCGCCAGGGCCCCCGCACCAGCCAGTCGAGGAACAGCTGCGCGACGTAGACCAGCATCAGGCTGGTCAGGATCTCGTTGGTGTTGAAGCGCGTCTTGAGATAGGCGGGCACCGCGGCATAGGCCGCTCCGCCGGCCATTCCCATGATGATCATCAGCGGCAGCACCGCCCAGTTCTGGAAGTCGGGGAACAGCACCGGCAGCATCGAGCCCGTAATGGCGCCGATGGTGAATTGGCCCTCGGCACCGATGTTCCAGTTGTTGGAGAGGTAGCAGACCGAAAGCCCCACCGCGATCAGGATCAGCGGTGCCGCCTTGACGGCCAGCTCGTGCAGCGACCACACCTCTCGCAGCGGGTCGACGAAGTAGAAATAGAGCGCTTCGGCCGGATCCTTGCCCAGCGCGGTGAACATGATGGCCCCGGCGATCAGGGTCAGGCCGAGCGCGATGAAGGGCGACAGCGCGCTGAACAGGGCGGAATACTCGGGTCTCTTGACGAGTTCGATGCGCATCAGGCCACCTCCTCCACCTCAGCCGGGTCGTGCGGCACATGGCCGGGCTCGGCGCCGCCCATCAGAAGGCCGATCTTCTCGAAGGTCGCCTCGGCGCGAGGCAGCGGCTTCGACAATTCGCCATTGTGCATCACGGCGATCGAGTCGGAGATCTCGAACAGCTCGTCGAGGTCCTGGCTGATCACCAGCACCGCCGAGCCGGCACGGGCGAGCTCGATCAGCGCCTGGCGGATACGCGCCGCCGCGCCGGCGTCGACGCCCCAGGTGGGCTGGTTCACCACCATCACCGAAGGCTGGCGGTCGAGCTCGCGCCCGATGATGAACTTCTGCAGGTTGCCCCCCGAAAGCGCCGCCGCCTCGGGGTCCGGCGCGCTCTTCCTGACGTCCATCTCCTTGATGATCCTCTGCGAGGCCGCTTCGACGGCGCCCGTGTTGATCACCCCGAGCGGACCCAGGAACGCCTTGCGGTCGGTCCTGTTGCGCGACAGGAGCAGATTGTCGGAGAGGCGCATGCGCGGTGCGGCACCATGACCGAGCCGCTCTTCCGGCACGAAGGCGGCGCCGAGCAGGCGGCGGCCGGAGATCGATTGCAGCCCGGCGTCCTTGCCGCGGATGCGCACCACCTCGGCCGAAGCCTGCAGAACCTCGCCGGAAACCGCTTCGAAAAGCTCACCCTGGCCGTTGCCGGCCACGCCGGCGATGCCGATCACCTCGCCGGCCCGCACCGCCAGGTTGATGTCCTTGAGAGGGATTGCGAACGGCGTCGCCGCCTTGCGGTTCAGCCCGCGGATCTCGAGCAGCGCTGCTGCCGCGTCGAGCCCGGCGATCGGCGGTCGGACCACCGCCTTGACCTCGTTGCCCACCATCAGGCGGGCGAGCGAGGCGGCGGTCTCCTTGCGCGGATCGCAATGGCCGACGACCTTGCCGTGCCTGAGCACGGTGGCGCGGTCGCACATGCGCTTCACCTCCTCCAGGCGGTGCGAGATGTAGAGGATCGACTTGCCCTCCGAGCGCAGCCGCTCCAGCGTCTCGAACAGCTTGTCGGCCTCCTGGGGCGTCAGCACGGAGGTCGGTTCGTCGAGGATGATGAGCTGCGGCGTCTGCAGCAGGCAGCGGATGATCTCGATTCGCTGGCGCTCGCCGACCGACAGGTCGCCGACCAGCGCATAGGGGTCGAGCGGCAGTCCGTACGCATAGGACAGCGCCTTCGACTTGGCCGCGATGGTCGAGATGGGCGTGTCCTCCGCCAGCGACAGCGCGATGTTTTCGGCCGCCGTCAGCGCCTCGAACAGCGAGAAGTGCTGGAACACCATGCCGATGCCGAGCTTCTTGGCGGCGTGCGGGCTGGTGATCGTCACCGGCTGGCCCTGCCACAGGATCTCGCCCGAATGCGGCTCGAGGGACCCGAACAGCATCTTCACCAGCGTCGACTTGCCGGCCCCGTTCTCGCCGAGAAGGGCATGGATCTCGCCCTTGGCGATCGTCAGGTCGATATGGTCGCAGGCCGTGAGCGAGCCGAAGATCTTGGTCAGCCCCCGCACTTCGAGCAGCGGCGTGCCATCGGTCCTATGGGTTGTTTCCACAACGCCTCCCGATCCGGTTCCGGATTTTCTTGTTCCCTGATGGCATCGTAGGCGCCCCCGGCGGACCGCGCCAAGCGCGGGCCGACTTGAAAGAGCTTCAAGAATTACTGAATGCCCACGGCATCAGGATGGTGGTGCCGGTGGTCCGCCGCGCCTCGAGGTCGGCATGCGCCTTGGCGGCGTCCTCCAGCGCATAGCGTTGGTTGATCTTGATGTCCACCACCCCGTTCTCGACGACCTCGAACAGCGCCCGGGCGGACTCCACAAGGGCCTCGCGCTTGGCGTTGTAGACGAAGAGCGTCGGCCGCGTGGCGTAGAGCGAGCCTTTCTGGGCGAGGATGGAGAGGTTGAAAGGCGGGATCGACCCCGACGACTGGCCGAAGGCGACGAACAGGCCGAGCGGCCTCAGGCAATCCAGCGAACCCGGGAACGTGTCCTTGCCGACGGAATCGTAGACGACGCCGCACCGCCTGTCCCCGGTCAGCCGCCGCACCTCCGCCACGAAGTCCGCCTCGCGGTAATTGATGACGTGGTCGTAGCCGTGCGCCAGCGCCAGCTCGGCCTTCTCCGCGGATCCGACGGTGCCGATCACGGTGGCGCCGAGGTGCTTCGCCCATTGGCCGAGGATCAGCCCGACGCCGCCTGCCGCGGCGTGGCAGAGCACGGTGTCGCCCGCCTTGACCTTGAAAGTCCGCCGAAGCAGGTACTCGGCGGTCATCCCCTTGAGCATCATCGCCGCCGCTTGCTCGTCGGTGATGTCGTCCGGGATTTTGACCAGCCGGTCGGCCGCGATCACGCGCTCTGCGGCGTAGGCGCCGAGCTGGACGACATAGGCGACCCGGTCGCCGGGAGCGAGGTCGCGCACGCCCTCGCCGACTTGCAGCACCACGCCTGCCGCCTCGCCGCCTGGCGTCAGCGGCAGACCGTTGGGCGCCGGGTAGAGCCCCGACCGGTAGTATGTGTCGAGGAAGTTCAGCCCGATCGCGGTGTGACGGATCAGCGCCTCGCCGGCCCCCGGCTTGCCCGGGTCGACCTCGCCGAGGGTGAGCGCTTCGGGGCCGCCATGGGCGGTGACGACGATGGCTTTGGACATGATCCTGCTTTCAGCTTTTCTTCAGGCCGAGGGAGGGGAACATCTGCATGATGCCGCCGATGACGAAAAGATAGAGGCCGGTCACGGCGATGCCGACCTTGACGAAGGGCGAGGCCTGCATGGTCTGCGCCAGCGCGATGGCGCCGAACAGGCACCAGCCCGCAAACACCGCGAGGTTGACCTCGCGCATCCGCGTCACGCGAACGGGATGCAAAAAGTTGATCGGCAGGAAGGTGAAGATGCCGGCGAGCACCACCACCGCGAAGGACACCCATGGACCCGGCTCGATGACGAAAAGGGTGAAGACGATCATGTTCCACACCACCGGGAAGCCCTTGAAGAAGTTCTCCGTCGTCTTCATGCCGGTGTCGGCGTAGTAGATCGCCGACGACACCACGATGATCGCCGCCGACAGGAATGACAGTCCCTCGCCCATGAAGCCTCGCTGATAGAGCGCGAAAGCGGGGATCAGGACGTAGGTCACATAGTCGATGATGTTGTCGAGCAGCTCGCCCGACCAGGTGGGCAGGATCTCCTTGACCTCCAGCTTGCGTGCGATCGGCCCGTCGATGCCGTCGATCAGGAGCGCCAGCCCCAGCCACCAGAACATGGCCGTCCAGCGCTCCTCGCTTGCCGCGACCAGCGAGACGAAGGCGAGGAACGAGCCGGAAGCGGTCAGAAGGTGAACCGAGAAGGCGCGCGCCTGCGGCCATGTCACCTTCTTCTTGGGCGTCGGAATGCGGACCGTGAGCTTTCTCTTCTGCTTCTCGGTCACGGTCCGCGCCAATCAAGCTTGCAGATCTCGGCCGAGCGGCCGGCGAAGTTCCAGTTGCGCCCGAACGCCCTCATGCGGCTCTTGTCGGCCCGCGCCACGATGATTTCCGGCGCGATCCAGTATTCGGAGTTGCTGATCACCGTGTCGCCGTCCCGCTCCTTGCCGCGGATCGGCGTCACCGCGCCCTCGATGATCTTCGGGATCTGGAAGTGGCGTGTGCGGCCCTCAGTCTCGTAGGTGATCGGCACCTGCTCGACGCCCAGGAAGGTGCCGACCAGGATGGAGAGCAGCCCCGTGCTGCCGCCTGCCTTGCCCGAGAAGATGCGCGTCAGCCCCTTGAGGGCATAGATCGAGGCGCGCTTGTCGACGAACAGCCCGGCCGACCAGTTGCCGCGGCTCATATAGCCGGGGATCTCCATGACCAGCCCGAGCTTCAGCCCCGACAGGTCGACCTCGCCATAGTGCCCCTGGTCGATCCTGAGGCCGGCCCAGGTTTGGCAATAGCCTTCTGTCGGTGGGTGCGAGCCAAGCGACAGCACGCAGGGGCAGAACACCGTGCAGTTGCACGACAGCACGAGCTCGCCTTGGATAGCCCAGCCCTGGTCGCGCATCGCTGGTCCCTTCAGAGTCTAGACGGACATTACTAGCAGCGAAGCGGCCCACACAAGCAGTATCGCGCCCGCAAGCCGCCCGGGAAACGCGCTGTCGAGCTGCTTCTCGACCGCCGAAAACACGGCGATCAGGGCCATCCAGAACGGGTTCATCACGCCCGTCGCCAGCGTCGCAGCCATCAGTCCGGCGCAGCAGCCGAGGCAGGACAGGCCCTGTTCGGCGCCGAGCCGGAAGATCGCCCCTGGCTCGGCGCTCCAGCGCGAGAAAAGCACCGCGAAAGGGTTCCGGCACTTGTCCAGGCAGGCGTCCTTCAGCGGGCTGAACTGGTAGAGACCGCCCACAGCGAGCGCGGCGGCGCCGACGAGCCCGGCATGCGGGGAGACGAGATCGGCGCCGACGAGCGTCGACAGCCCTATGGTGACGGCGGCCAACACGCTCGCCGCCGCCGCAAGCGTCGCCATGTAGCCGGCGAGCAGGAAGCCGGGATGGGCTGCAGGTTGTGCCCGCCGGGCCGCGGTATCGGCGATCTCGCAATAGGTGCGCAGCATCGGCGCCGCCGAAGGCAGCATCATCGCCGTCGCCATCAGCAGCCACATCGCCCACAGTCCGAGAAAGGCGGTGACTCCGGCGGGGCTCGGCGACGGGCCGAGACAGAGCGACGCCAGCCCTTCCAGCGGCGCTGGAAGCTTGGGCAATGGCAGCGCTGCAAGCAGTGCCGCACCCGGCCCCACGGCGAGCGGTGCCACGGCCGCCTGCCGGGCCGCCAGCGAAAGGACGAGGAGGAACGACAGCCCGGTGGCGAGGCCGACCGCCAGCGTCATGCCGGCGCGCGGACTGAGCGCCAGGCGCGCGGTCATCCGGCCGGCCCGGTCCAGATGCGCGAAACCGGCATCCTCGTCGCTCAAAAAAACCCTCCCTGACCTCTCGCGCCACGTTGATGGCGCGGCTTTCGCTGCCATATACCCTGTTCGGCGGCCATTCCAGCCGCGGCAAGCAGCGAGAAATGCGATGCAGCCCCCTCTGTCCTCCGACATCGTCGTGGCCGGCACCGGCCCGGCCGGCCTCATCGCCGCGCTGGCCTTTGCGCGGCAGGGCTTCTCCGTCGCCCTCGCCGGCCCCGCGGTGCGGGCCGACGACCTGCGCACGACCGCCCTGATGACGCCCGCCATCGCCTACCTGGAGGAGCTCGGCGTCGCCGCGGCCATCGCCGCCGAGGCCGCGCCGCTCGCGGTGATGCGCATCGTCGACGGCACCGGGCGGCTGTTCCGCAGCCCGACGGTGACCTTCCGCGCCGCCGAGATTGGCGAGGCGCATTTCGGTCTGAACGTGCCGAACGCCGCCCTGAACCGCGTTCTCGACGCGGCCGTCCGCGCGACACCGGGCATCGCGAGGCACGAGGCGTTGGCCGAACGCTGGACGCTGGGCGGCGACGAGGCCGAGGCCGCCCTTTCCGACGGCAGCGCCGTGTCGGGCCGGCTCGCCGTCGCCGCCGACGGCCGCGCCTCCCCCGCACGGAGCGCCGCCGGCATCGAGACCAACGCCGCCCCCTACAGGCAGGCGGCGCTGGTGCTGTCCTTCGGCCATGCCCGCGAACATGGCGGCGTCTCCAACGAGTTTCACACCCCCGCCGGTCCCTTCACCCAGGTCCCGCTGCCGGGTGACCGGTCGAGCCTCGTCTGGGTCTGCTCGCCCGCCGAGGCCGAGGCGCTCGCCGCGCTGGACGATCAGGCGCTGTCGCGCCGCATCGAGGCCCGCATGGGCTCGCTGCTCGGCAAGGTCACCGTCGAGCCCGGACGCCAAGTCTACCCGCTCGCCGCCGGGCTGCCGACGCATTTTGCCAGAAACCGCGTGGCCCTGGTCGGCGAGGCCGCTCACCTGATCCCGCCGATCGGAGCTCAAGGGCTCAATCTCGGCATCAGGGATGTCCAAGAGCTAGTTGATATCGCAGATAAAAGCAGAACCGACCCTGGATCGCCGGATGCCCTCGCCACCTATGACCGACGCCGCCGCCCGGACATCCTGGCGCGCAGCGGCGCCGTCGACCTTTTGAACCGCTCCCTGCTCTCCGACCTGCTTCCGGCGCAGCTGCTGCGCAGCGCCGGGCTCGGCCTGCTTGGCGCCTCGGCGCCGCTCAGGGCTTTCTTCATGCGGGAGGGCCTGAGGTCGGGCAGCGGCTTTCGCGGACTGGTCGAGGACCTGAGGGTCAAGGTCAGGCGCTAGAGCGCGAACCGGTCCGCCGGCGCGTGCGTCGGGGTGCGTCAAGGCGAGGGATTGATAAGGGCAAGCACGCTCTGGCAATATGCCGAGAGGTTCCGAGTATGATGAGTAGCGTCAAGACTGCGAAATTCCGTATCGGCCAGGTGGTTCGCCACCGGCTCTTTCCGTTCAGGGGCGTGATTTTCGACGTCGACCCCCAGTTCAGCAACACCGATGAATGGTACGAGGCGATCCCGGCCGAAGTCCGGCCGCGCAAGGACCAGCCCTTTTACCATCTGCTCGCCGAGAACGCCGACACCGAATACATCGCCTACGTCTCCGAGCAGAACCTCCTGGTGGACGAGAGCGGCGAGCCGGTGCGCCATCCCCAGCTGGGCGAGATGTTCGACCGCGCCGAGGACGGCAGCTACGCGCCGAAGCGGCAGGCCAGCCACTGAGCCGGCGGAATATGTCTATACATATGATTATGTCTAGACATAAATGAAAAAGGCGGGATCGCTCCCGCCTTTGTCGTTCCTCGCAACGGCCGTCAGTTGCCGGTTTTCGCCTTGTCCTGCTCTTCCTTGAGCTTCTTGGCGAAGTCCTCGTTGTTCTTGCTGACGAACTCCTGCAGCTTCTTCGTCCGGTCCTCGATATCCGACTGCTTCAGCGGCTCGCCGTCATAGGCTCCCGTGAAGCCCTTCAGCGAAACTTTGATCGGGTTCGGCTGGTTCTGGAAGTTCACCGAGGTCAGCGTCAGCTCCTGGCCCTTCTTGAAACTCGCGATGAGCTGGTCGTTGAGCGGTGCTTCAGCGACGCAGCGGTCGGGGAAGCAGATCACGTAGTCGAGCTTCTGCGCCTTGCCGCCGTCGATCTGCAGGCCGATCCCGGGGGGAACCAGGCGGCCACTCGGCACCGACACCTGGAAGACCTTGCGGTTCACCTTGCCCTTGAGCTCGATGAGGCTGACCCCGGTCACCATCTGGCCCGTGTTGGCCATCATGATGTTCTGGACGTTGCAGATGTCGACGTCCTGCTGCTTGGAGCAGGCCTTGAACCACCCTTGCGGAACCTGCGGTTGCTGCGCGGCGGCGGGCGCCAGCCCGGCGGCGAGGAGACCGACCACACCGGCGGCCATGACCGGGAGGTTTGCTTTGGTGTTCAGCCTCTTCATCGTCCAGCGATCCTTTCGACAGGCGGCGGCCGATTTGCAGCCGCGGGAATTTTCCGCTCATTGTTGCCCAATTGAGGCAACAGGATGACTCTTGCCGGCGTGTTACACTTTGCGGCCCATGGAATCCAGCGGCAAACCGCGGCTCGGCCGTCGCTTGGGCTCACAATCAGCAAAGCGGCACGGACATGATAGGGTCGGACGGCGAATCGCCGAACCGCGAATGGAGACATGCTTCTGATGCGCCCTGCCCGGCTCTTCCTGCTGGCGTTCGGCATGCTGCTCGGCCTTTCGGCATGGGGATCGGCCGCCCCGACGCACGCGATCGCGATGCACGGCGCCCCGGCGCTCGGTGCTGATTTTTCGCATTTCCCCTATGCCGACCCGGCGGCGCCCAAGGGCGGCGCCATCAACTATGCCTGGCCGGGCACCTTCGATTCGGTCAACCCGTTCATCGTCCAGGGCAGCGGCGCGCGCGGCATCCTCGATCTTGTCTTCGGCTACAATGTCTTCGACAGCCTCATGCAGCGCTCCTCCGACGAGCCTTTCACGCTCTATCCGCTGATCGCCAGGAGCGTCGAGACGGACGAGGCACGCAGCTTCGTGGAGTTCACGCTGGACGAGCGCGCCCGCTTCTCCGACGGCCGGCCGGTGACGCCGGAGGACGTCATCTTCACCCTGGAGCTGCTGCGCGACAAGGGCCTGCCGCGCTACGCCGTCACCGCCAAGAAGGTCGCCCGCATGGAGAAGGTGGGCGACCGCGGCGTGCGCTTCACCTTCAAGGAGCCAGACCGCGAGCTGCCGCTGATCCTCGGCCTGCTGCCCGTCCTGCCAAGGCATGCCATCGACCCGGACACCTTCGACCGCTCGACGCTCACTCCGATGATCGGCAGCGGCCCCTATCGCCTGACGGAGGTCCGGCCGGGCGAGAGCGTGACCTTGCGCCGCAATCCGGACTATTGGGCGAAGGACCTGCCCTCCAAGCGGGGCTTCGACAATTACGACACCATCCGGCTTACCTATTTCCGCGACGAGAACGCCATGTTCGAGGCCTTCAAGAAGGGTCTGGTCGACGTCTTCATCGAGGAGAACAGTGGTCGCTGGACGAAGGACTACGACTTCCCTGCCGTCGGCCGCGGCGAGGTGATCAAGGAGGCCTTCAAGACGAGGACGCCGCCCGGCATGTTCGGCTTCGTCATGAACACGCGCCGCAGGCCGTTCGACGATCCCGCGCTGCGCGTCGCGCTCACCGGGCTGTTCGATTTCGAATGGGCCAACCGCAACCTTCTCTCGGCGGCCTATGAGCGCACCCGCAGCTTCTTCGACAATTCCGAGCTGTCCACCCGGGATCGGCCGGCGAGCGACGGCGAGCGCCGGTTGCTCGCCCCCTTCCCCGACGCCGTGCGCCCGGAAATTCTCGAAAAAGGCTGGCAGCCGCCGCCATCCGACGGCTCCGGCCGCGACCGTGCCTTCCTGCGTGCCGGCTTCGAACGCCTGAAGGCTGCCGGCTATGCCATCGAGGAAGGTCGGCTGCTCGGACCCGACGGTCGCCCCGTAACCTTCGAGATCATGCTGAAGGGCGGCGAGAACGAGCAGCTGGCCATGGCTTGGCGCCGCACCCTGGAGCGGCTCGGCATCGCCGTCTCGATCCGCTCGGTCGACGCCGCCCAGTATCAGCGGCGGCTGATCGACCATGACTTCGACATGATCCCCTTCCTCTACTCGGCGTCCCTGTCGCCGGGCGTCGAGCAGGTGGCGCGCTGGGGCTCGGCCTCGCGCGACACCCCCGGCACCTTCAACTATGCCGGGGTTGCCGACCCTGCCGTCGACGCCATGATCGACGCCTTGATCAATTCCCGCAGTCGCGCCGAGTTCGTCGACGCCGTGCGCGCCTACGACCGGGTGCTCCTGTCTGGCGCCTACGTCGTGCCCCTCTATTTCAAGCCTGCGCAGTGGATCGCGCATTGGAGCCGCATCGGGCGGCCTGACGCCGTGCCGCTCTACGGCGCCCAGCTGCCCACCTGGTGGCACGAGCCGTCGACGAAGGAGGCCTCGCCGTGACCGAACCCGCCGCAAAGCTTGCTGTCGACGTGGTGTCCGACGTGGTCTGCCCCTGGTGCTACATCGGCATGCGGCGGCTGCAGGCGGCGCGCGCCACGGTTCCGGAGCTCGACGTCGAGGTCCGCTGGCGACCCTTCCAGCTCGACCCCACCATCCCCGATGGCGGCATGGACCGGCGGCAGTACATGCTCTCCAAATTCGGCAGCGAGGAAAGGATCCGCGACATCCACGCCCGCATCCTGCCCCTCGGCGAGGCCGAAGGCATCGACTTCGACTTCGACGCCATCAAGATCGCGCCCAACACGCTCGACGCCCACCGTGTCATCCGCTGGGCCGGCGCCGCAGGCGCCGCCGTGCAGAACCAACTGGTCGAGCGCCTGTTCAGGCTGAACTTCGAGCAGGGTCAGAACGTCGGCGATCCCTCTGTGCTCGCCGCGGCGGCCGCCGACAGCGGCATGGACCGCGCGGTGGTCGAGACGCTGCTGCCGACCGACGCCGACCGCGAGGCGGTGAGGACCGAGATCGCCACCGCCCAGCGAATGGGCGTCACCGGCGTGCCCTGCTTCCTGCTCGACGGCCGCTACGCCGTGATGGGCGCCCAGGACGTCCAAACGCTCGCCGATGCGTTGCGGCAGGTTGCAGCGAAAACCTGAGCGTACCGGGCGGTACGCTCACGCCGCCGCCTTCTCCGCCAGCCGCGCGAGCTGGGTGATCACCACCGCCGCGCCGGACAGCCTTTTCTCGGCGTTCGGCCAGTCGCGAATGAAGACCACGCTCAGGTCGGGCCGGATCTTGGCCAGCGAGCCCTGCTCGCCGATGAAATGCACCAGTCCGGCCGGGTCGGGGAATTCGCGCTTGCGGAACTGGATGACGACGCCCTTCGGCCCGGCGTCGAGCTTCTCGACATTCGCCTTGCGGCAGAGCGCCTTGATGTAGACGATCTTCAACAGGTGCTCGACCTCTTCCGGCAACGCGCCGAAGCGGTCGATGAGCTCGGCGCCGAAGACGTCGATCTCCTCCGGCGTCTCCAATTCGCCGAGCCGCCGATAGAGGGCAAGCCTGAGCTGCAGGTCGGGCACATAGGCCTCCGGGATCATCACCGCGGTGCCGACGGTGATCTGGGGCGACCAGTCGCCGGCGGCATCGGTTGGAGCGGTGCCGCGGATCTCCGACACCGCTTCCTCCAGCATCTGCTGGTAAAGCTCGAACCCCACTTCCTTGATGTGGCCGGACTGCTCCTCGCCGAGCAGGTTGCCGGCGCCGCGGATGTCGAGGTCGTGGCTGGCCAGCTGGAAGCCGGCGCCGAGCGTGTCGAGCGATTGCAGCACCTTGAGCCGGCGATCTGCCGTGTCGGAGAGCTTGCGGTTGGCCGGCAGGGTGAACAGCGCGTAGGCGCGCAGCTTGGAGCGGCCGACTCGGCCCCGGAGCTGGTAGAGCTGTGCCAGGCCGAACATGTCGGCTCGGTGCACGATGAGCGTGTTGGCGGTGGGGATATCGAGGCCGGACTCGACGATCGAAGTCGACAAGAGCACGTCGTACCGGCCGTCGTAGAAGGCGTTCATGATGTCGTCGAGCTCGCCGGCGGGCATCTGGCCATGCGCCACCCCGACCTTGAGCTCCGGCACCTGCTCGGCCAGGAACTTGCGGATCTCGTCGAGATCGGCGATGCGCGGCGCCACGTAGAAGCTCTGCCCGCCGCGATAGCGCTCGCGCAGAAGCGTCTCGCGGATCACCAGCGGGTCGAACGGCGAGATGAAGGTGCGCACCGCCATACGGTCGACCGGCGGCGTGGCGATCAGCGACAGCTCCCTGACGCCCGTCAACGCCATCTGCAGGGTGCGCGGGATCGGCGTCGCCGACAGCGTCAGCACATGGACGTCGTTCTTCAACTCCTTCAGCCGCTCCTTGTGCTTGACGCCGAAATGTTGCTCCTCGTCGATGACCAAAAGGCCGAGATCCTTGAACGAGATCGAGGCCGACAGCAGCGCGTGGGTGCCCACCACGATGTCGACGGTGCCGTCGGCGAGCCCTTTCTTGGTCTCGGCGAGCTCCTTGGAGCCGACGAGGCGCGAGGCCTGCCGCACCCTGACCGGCAGCCCTGCGAAGCGCTCGGAGAAGGTCTTGAAGTGCTGGCGGGCAAGCAGAGTGGTGGGCACGACCACCGCCACCTGGAAGCCTTCCAGAGCGGCGATGAAGGCGGCTCTCAGCGCCACCTCGGTCTTGCCGAAGCCGACGTCGCCGCAGATCAGCCGGTCCATGGGTCGGCCGGCCGCCAAATCGTCGCGCACCGCGTCGATGGCGGTCTGCTGGTCGTCGGTCTCCTCGTAGGGGAAGCGCGAGGCGAACTCCCCGTAGGTGCCCTCCGGCGGCACCAGGGCCGGCGCCTCGCGCATTTGCCGTTCGGCAGCGATGCGGATCAGCTGGCCGGCCATCTCGAGCAGCCGCTTCTTGAGCCGCGCCTTGCGCGACTGCCAGGCGCCGCCGCCGAGCTTGTCCAGCGTCGCCTCGGCGGCCTCCGAGCCGTAGCGGGACAAAAGCTCGATGTTCTCGACCGGCAGGAACAGCCGGTCGTCGCCGGCATAGTGGATCTCCAGGCAGTCGTGCGGGGCGCCCATCGCCTCGATCGTCTTCAGCCCGATGAAGCGGCCGATGCCGTGATCGGCGTGGACGACGATGTCGCCGGCCCCCAGCGACGACACTTCGGCGATGAAGTCGGAGGCTCGCTTGCGCTTCTTCGAGCGCCTGACGAGGCGGTCGCCGAGAATGTCCTGCTCCGCCAGGACCGCCAGCCGGGCGGTCTCGAAACCCTGCTCCAGCGGCAAGACGGCAAGCCCCGCCTGCCCCGGCGCCAGCCGCTCCAGCGCCTCCAGCGTGTCGACACGCGCCAAGTTTCCCAGCCCGTGCTCGGCCAGGATCTGGGTGAGGCGGTCGAGCGAGCCTTCCGTCCACCCCGCGATCAGCGTCCGGCGGCCGGCCGCCCGGACGGCGCCGACATGCTTGACTGCCGCGTCGAAGACGTTGGCCGACGGGTCCTGGCGCTCCTCGGCGAAGCTGCGGCCCTGGCGGGCGCCGGCATGACGCACCGCGACGCCCCCGGCGTCGGGCGCGTCGAAGGGCGTCATCTCGACCGCTGTCCGGCCGGCCAGCGCCGCCTCGACATCGTCGGGCGACAGATAGAGCAGGGCCGGCGCGACCGGCTTGTAGGGCACGGCGTCCTTCACCCCGCTGCCGGCGCTCTTCCGGCGCGCTTCGTAATAGTCGACGATCAGGTCGTGGCGCTCGCCGATCGCCTCCCGGGCAAGATGGTCGAACACGACCGGCGCCTCCGGCAGGAGCTCGAAGAGGGTCGACAGCCGCTCGTAGAAGAAGGGCAGCCAGTGCTCCATGCCGGCGAAGCGCCGGCCTTCGCTCACCGCTGCGTAGAGCGCGTCCTCCCGCAAGGGCGCGCCGAACGCCTCGATGTAGCTCCGCCGGAAGCGGCTGATCGCCTCGGGCGTCAGCGTGACCTCGCTCATCGGCTGCAGCGACAGGCCCTTGCGCTGCCCTGTCGTGCGCTGCGTCGCCGGGTCGAAGGCACGGACCGATTCCAGCGTGTCGCCGAAGAAGTCGAGGCGCAACGCTTCCGCGGCGCCCGGCGCGAACAGGTCGAGGATACCGCCGCGCACCGCGAATTCGCCGACGTCGCGCACCGTCGCCACGCGCTCGAAGCCGGCCGTCTCGAGCCGCGCGGCGAGCCCGTTCATGTCCATCTGGTTGCCGGCCCGCGCCCGCAAGGTCTGCGCCTCGATCGCCTCGACGGGCGGTATGCGCTGCAGTGCCGCATTGGCGGTGGTCAGGATGACCGCCCGGTGCGGCTGCCTGGCCAGCGCCGCCATCGAACCCAGCGCGTCGAGCCGCCGCGCCGCCGCATCGGCGCCGGGGGAGACGCGGTCGTATGGCAGGCAGTCCCAGGCCGGAAAGTCGAGCACCGGCAGCTCCGGCGCGGCGAAGGCGAGCGCCTCGGCGATCTGGGGCAGGCGCTGCCCGTCGCGGGCGACGAAGATCGCCGGTCCGCCGGCGGCTAGCGCGCGCGAGATCTCGGCGAGCGCGAAGGCCTCGTAGCCATCGGTGACGCCGTCGACGAGGATGCGGCCGACACGGCCGGGCTGAAGCCCGATGGGATCGATGAGGCTCATGGGTCGGTTCGGGGTTTGAAGTTCGAGCTGCGGGAAAACGCCCGGATGCGAAGCAGGATGCCCTGGCGCTCGTCTGGCGGCAAAGCGCGCTCGCCGGTCAGCCAGGGCAAAAGTTCGGTGTCGGGCGTTTCGAGAAGCCTTTCATATTGGTCGATTTCAGCGGCGGTCAAGGCGCCGAGCTCGGCATCCGCGAAGGCGCCGAGGATGAGATCGGCCTCGCGCATGCCGCGGTGCCAGGACCGGAAAGCGAGCTTGCGCCGCCGCTTCTCGTTCTGCCCGCCGTCGTCACCGGCCCCGCTCATCCGTCGATCTCCCGCATCGAGCCGCGCCTATAGCGTGGAAGACGGCTGCTGTCAGCCTTGCATGGCGGTCGCGGCCGCATAGATTGGACCGCCATGCGCCCTTCCCTCCTCGATCCGCTCTTCGTGCCGCTGACCTCGCTCGACGGCGTCGGGCCCAAAGTCGCCGGCCTGATCGAGAAAGTGGTGCCGGCCGACCTTTCCAGCCGGCCGGCGCGGGCCGGCGACCTCGTCCTCACCTTGCCGCACGGGGTGATCGACCGCCGCAACCGGCCCGGCATCGCCTATGCCGAGGATGGCGCGATCGTCACCCTCGATCTGACGGTGGACCGTCATCAGCCGGCGCCGCGCGGCAACCGCCAGGTCCCCTATCGGGTGCTGGCGCATGACGAGACGGGCGAGATCGCCCTGACCTTCTTCAATCCGCGGCCGGACTGGCTGGCCAGGACCTTGCCGGTCGGCGAGCACGTCGTGGTCAGCGGCCGCATGCAGCTCTTCAACGGCCGCCCGACGATGGTCCATCCCGACCATCTGGCCGCGGCGGACTCGTCAGATGGGCTGCCGCTGGTCGAGCCCGTCTACCCGCTGACGGCCGGCCTGTCGCCGAAGACGCTGCGCCGCGCCGTCGGCCAGGCGCTGGGCAGGGTCGGCGAGCTGCCGGAATGGCAGGCCCCCGACAGCCTCGCCCGGCATGCCTTCCCGGATTTCCGCAGCGCGCTCGGCCGCCTCCATCATCCCGCCGATCCCCTCGACGTGTCGCCCGAGGGCGCGCCATGGCGACGCCTTGCCTATGACGAGTTCCTCGCCGGCCAGGTGTCGCTCGCCCTGGTCCGGGCCCGCACGCGGCGGCTTTCGGGCCGCCCGCTGGCCGGCGACGGGGCGCTGGTGGGAAAGGTCGCCGGGGCGCTCCCCTATCGCCTCACCGCGTCTCAAAAGGCGGCTCTGGCCGAGATCGAGGCCGATTTGTCGCGTCCGGAGCGCATGCTGCGGCTTCTCCAGGGCGACGTCGGCGCCGGCAAGACGGTCGTGGCGCTGCTCGCCATGGCCCGCGCGGCCGAATCCGGCGGCCAGTCGGCGCTGATGGCGCCGACCGAGATCCTGGCCCGACAGCATATGGCGACCATCGCCCCGCTGGCCGAGGCGGCGGGGTTGACGACGGCGGTGCTGACGGGGCGCGAGAAGGGGCGCGAGCGCGCCGCGGTGCTGTCCGGCTTGGCGGACGGCTCGATCCACATCGTCGTCGGCACCCATGCGCTGTTCCAGGAGGCCGTCGCCTACCGCGACCTGGTGCTTGCCATCGTCGACGAGCAGCACCGGTTCGGCGTCCATCAGCGGCTGGCCATCACCGCCAAGGGCGCAGCGCCCGATATGCTGGTGATGACGGCCACCCCCATCCCGCGCACCCTGGTGCTTACCGCCTTCGGCGACATGGACGTCTCGCGGCTCACCGAAAAGCCGGCGGGACGCCGCCCCATCCGCACCGCGACGCTGCCGCTGTCGCGCCTCGACGAACTGGTGGGACGGCTGCAGGACGCGGTCGCCTCCGGCCAGAAGATCTACTGGATCTGCCCGCTCGTGGAGGAATCGGAGGAGGTCCGCCTGACCGCCGCCGAAGACCGCGCCAGGATGCTTGCGCCGCTGTTCGACGGCGCCGTAGGGCTGGTCCACGGCCGCATGAAGGGGACCGAGAAGGACGCCGCGATGCGCGCCTTCAAGGCGGGCGAGACGCGGCTTTTGGTGGCCACCACGGTCATCGAGGTGGGCGTCGACGTGCCCGACGCCACCATCATGGTCGTCGAGCATGCCGAACGCTTCGGGCTGGCCCAGCTGCACCAGTTGCGCGGCCGGGTCGGCCGGAGCGACAGGCCGAGTTCCTGCGTGCTGCTCTATCAGGAGCCGCTCGGGGAGACCGCCCGCCGCCGCCTCCAGGTGATGCGCGACACCGAGGACGGCTTCCTGATCTCGGAGGAGGACCTTCGCCTGCGCGGCGAAGGCGAGCTGCTCGGCACGCGCCAGTCGGGCACCCCGGGCTTCCAGGTGGCCCGCATCGAGTTCCACGCCGACCTCCTGGAGACTGCCCGCGACGACGCGCGCCTGCTCCTGCAGCGCGACCCGGACCTCATCTCGGAGCGCGGACGCGCCGTGCGGCTGTTGCTCTATCTCTTCGGCCGCGACGAGGCGGTGCGCCTGCTGCGCGCCGGCTGATCGAGCCCGGACGCATCGTCCTCGATCTCGTGTTTTGCCAGAGCTTCTTCGGCCAACATCTTGGTCTTGTTTCGGTATTCCGGCCCAACAAGCCCTGCCGAAATGATCAGCTTGGCCGCATCCTCGACGCTCATGTCGAGCGGGATGACGTCCTTTTCGGCCACGTAGAGGAGATAGCCGGTGGTCACGTTGGGGGTGATCGGCCGGAACACCGCGATGGTCCGCCCCTCGCGCTCCGACAGCGCCTGGTTGATCTCGCTGTCCTCCTGGGCGGCGATGAAGACGATCGACCATGCGCCCTTGCGCGGATATTCGAACAGCCCCACCCGGCTGAACAGCTCGGTGCGGTGGGCCAGCACCGTCTCGAAGATCTGCTTCAGCCCGCTGTAGACGTTGCGCACCAGCGGCATGCGGTTGAGCACACGCTCGCCGTAGGAAAGGATGGAGCGCCCGATGATGTTGGTGGTGATGAAGCCGATCAGCGTGATCATCACCAGCGCCACGATGAGCCCGAAGCCCGGCACCGCGAAGGGCAGGTAGTTGTCAGGGTTGTAGGCGGCGGGGATGTAGGGCTTGACCCAAGAATCCACCCAGTGGATCACCGTCCACGTCAGATAGGCGGTGATCGCGAGCGGCGCAGCGACGATGATGCCGGTTAGGAAATAGTTCCTGAGGCGCAGCATGCCGGAGACGGAAGTGATGGGTATCGACATCGGGCCTTTCACGCGCGGATCCGCCGCCATTCAAGCTAGTGCGGCGGCCGCCCTGTTTGAATAGCCCAATGTGACGTTGGCGCGACAGTACCCCTATTCCACCGTCACCGATTTGGCGAGGTTGCGCGGCTGGTCGACGTCGGTCCCCATGAAGACGGCCGTGTGGTAGGCGAGCATCTGGATCGGCAACGCATAGACCAGCGGGGTGATCAGCTCCGGGACGTCCGGCAACACGATGGTCTCCATCGTCTTGACGCCTGCCGCAGCAGCGCCCTTGCGGTCGGTGATCAGGATGATCCTGCCGCCGCGCGCCGCGACCTCCTGCATGTTCGAGACGGTCTTGTCGAAGACCCGGTCGTGCGGCGCGATGACGATCACCGGCATCGCCTCGTCGATGAGCGCGATCGGCCCGTGCTTGAGCTCGCCCGCGGCATAGCCCTCGGCGTGGATGTAGGAGATCTCCTTGAGCTTCAGGGCCCCTTCCATGGCCAGCGGATAGCTGGTGTCGCGCCCCAGATAGAGGACGTGCCGGACCTGCGCGAGCTGGTGCGCGACCTTCTCGATCTGCCCCTCGAGCTTGAGCACCTGGCTGGCGAAGCGTGGCGTCTCGGAGAGCTGGCGGACCAGCGTCTTCACCTCGTCCGGGCTCGCCGTCCCGCGCTCGGCGGCGGCGCGCACGGCGAGCGCCGCCAGCACCGAGAGCTGACAGGTGAACGCCTTGGTGGAGGCGACCCCGATTTCCGGTCCGGCGAGCGTCGGCAGCGTTACATCGGCCTCGCGGGCGATGGTCGAGCCGCGGACGTTGACGATGGCGCCGATCGGGATCCCCGCCTTGCGGCAGTAGCGCAGCGAGGCCAGCGTGTCGGCGGTCTCGCCCGACTGCGACACGAACAGCGCCGCGCTGTGCTTGGAAAGCGGCATCTCGCGGTAGCGGAACTCGGAGGCGATGTCGATGTCGACCGGCAGCCGCGCCAGCCGCTCGAACCAGTACTTGCCGACCAGCCCCGCCAGGTAGGCGGTGCCGCAGGCCGAGATCGCCAGCCGGTCGAGCGAGGCGAAGTCGAAGGGCAGCGGCAACGGCTTCGCCGCGCCGGCCGTGAAGTCGAGATAGTGCGCCAGCGTGTGCGAGATCACCTCCGGCTGTTCGTGGATCTCCTTCTCCATGAAGTGCCGGTGGTTTCCCTTGTCGACCAGGAAGCTGGTGCCGATCGACTGCTGCCGCTGGCGCTCGACGGGTTCGCCCGTCATGTCGAAGATCTGCACCTGGTTGCGCCGCACGATGGCCCAGTCGCCGTCCTCGAGATAGGTGATGGAGCTGGTGAAGGGCGCCAGCGCGATGGCGTCGGAGCCGAGGAACATCTCGCCCTCGCCGTGCCCGACCGCCAGCGGCGGGCCGTTGCGCGCCCCGACGATCAGGTCCTCGTCGCCCTGGAACATGATGGCGAGCGCGAACGCGCCCTCCAGCCGCTTCAGGGCGCGGAAGGCGGCGTCGGCGGGCGCGGCACCGCCCTTCAGCTCGCGGGCGACCAGATGCGCCACCACCTCGGTATCGGTCTGCGAGGTGAAGCCGTAGCCGTCCTTGGAAAGCTCGTCGCGCAGCTCGGCGAAATTCTCGATGATGCCGTTGTGGACGATCGCCACCCCGTTGGAGAAATGCGGATGCGCGTTGGTCTCGTTGGGAACGCCGTGGGTCGCCCAGCGGGTGTGGCCGATCCCGATCAGGCCGTCGAGCGGCTCTTTCGACAGCAGGCGCTCCAGGTTGACCAGCTTGCCCTCGGCCCGCCGCCGGGCGAGCGATCCGCGTTCGACCGTAGCGACGCCGGCCGAGTCGTAGCCGCGATATTCGAGCCGCTTCAGGGCGTCGACGATCAGCGGCGCGACCGGGCTATGGCCGACGATTCCGACGATTCCGCACATGCTAAGCTATCCTCGACCTCGGGGTCCGGCCCGTTTGCGGCGAGCCCATACTATGGCATGCGCCATTTGCGAAGACGTTACCGACAAAAGATCATTTCCTCGCCAGCGACGCCTGCCTTTGGCGTAGCTCCCTCGCCCGCTCGGGGAGGTTCTTCTGCCGCGCCCGCCCGAAGGCCAGCGCCTCGTCCGGGACCTCCTCGGTGATGACGCTGCCCGAGGCGACATAGGCGTCGCGCCCGATGCGCACCGGAGCCACCAGGGAAGTGTTGGAACCAATGAAGGCGCCCGCCCCGATCTCGGTGCGGAACTTGTTGATGCCGTCATAGTTGCAGGTGACCGTGCCGGCCCCGATATTGGCCTTGGCGCCCACCAGGGCGTCGCCGACATAGGTAAGGTGGTTGATCTTGGCGCCCGCCTCCACCACCGACTTCTTGACCTCGCAGAAATTGCCGACCTTGGTCTTCTCGCCGAGCTCGGCCCCTGGCCGCAGCCGCGCGAACGGGCCGACCTCGGCGCCGTCGCCGATGCTGGCGCCCTCGAAATGACAGAAGGCACGGATCTTGGCGCCCGAGCCGACCCGGACGCCCGGTCCGAAGAACACGCCGGGCTCCACCAGCGTCTCGACGCCGATCTCCGTGTCGTGGGAGAAGAAGACCGTCTCCGGCGCCGTGAGCGTCACCCCGGCCATCATCATGGCCCGCCGCCGCCGCGTCTGCCACACCGCCTCGGCCTCGGCGAGCTCGACCCGGTTGTTGATGCCGAGCATGCTTTCGTAGCGCGCCTCCGTCGCCACCACCTTGAGGCCGCGTGCCCGGGCGATCTCGACGAGGTCGGTGAGGTAGTACTCGCCCTTGGCGTTGTCGTTGCCGACGGAGTCGAGCAGCGCCAGCGCCTCGTTGCCGGCGATCGCCATCAATCCGGCATTGCAGAAGCCGATCTGCCGCTCCTCTTGCGTGCAGTCGCGGTCCTCGCGGATCGCCAGCAGCGCACCGTCGGCCTCGATCAGGCGCCCGTAGCCGGCCGGGTCGGGCGGCCGGAAGCCGATCACCACCACTTTGGCGCCCTCGGCCAGCCTGGCGCGCGCCGCCCTGAGGTCGTCCGGCTCGACCAGCGGCGTGTCGCCGTAGAGCACCAGGACGTCGTCATGGCCGCGGGCGATGGCGTCTCGCGCCGCCAGCACGGCATGCGCCGTGCCAAGCCGGTCTGCCTGCGAGAAGGCCTCGACGCCCGGCGCCGCCGCCGCGACCGCCTCGCCCTGGCGGCCGACCACCAGCGCCACGCTCTCGGCGCCGGCCTGGCGGGCGGCGGCCACCACATGGGCGATCATCGGCAGGCCGCCGATGCGGTGCAGCACCTTGGGCTCGGCGCTTTTCATGCGGGTGCCCTCGCCGGCGGCGAGGATGATCGATAGGCAGCTTCGATGGGTCATGAACGGTCCAGCGTGAGGAAGACGAGAGGATCCATACCTATCAGATCGACCGATTCCCTTCCAATTGTGGCCAATCGGAGGAGGCTGCACGCTTAGCCGAGCCGCCCGAGCGCCGGGAAGGCCTCCAGCAGCCAGTAGGCCGAGGCCTGCACGCCGCCGCTGATGAAGAACAGCCCGGCCAGCACCAACAGCGCGCCGATCGCCTTCTCGACGCGGCCGAGATGCACGCGAAACCGCGCCAGGAAGCGCATGAAGGCGCCCGAGAAGAGCGCCGCCAGCAGGAAGGGGATGCCCAGCCCGAGCGAGTAGACGGCGAGCAGCAGCGCCCCCTCGCCCATCGTCTCGCGGCCGCCGGCAAGCGTCAGGATCGGCCCGAGCACCGGTCCGATGCAGGGCGTCCAGCCGAAGGCGAAGGCAAGCCCCATCACGTAGGCGGCGAGCGGGCTGGCGGGCCGCGCCTCGGCCTGGAAGCGCGCCTCGCGCGACAATAGAGGGATCCTGACCACGCCGAGGAAGTTGAGCCCCATGAGGATGATGAGCAGCCCGGCAGCGATGGCGAGCGGCTCCTGCCAGGCGCGCAGCAGCCGCCCGACGGTCGAGGCGCCCGCGCCGAGCGCCACGAAAACCGTCGAGAAGCCGAGGACGAAGGCCGCCGCCGCGGTGAGCAGCGCCAGCCTGGCACCGCGTCGCGACGCCTCGGGGGCGGCGGCGCGGAAGTCTTCGACCGATACGCCCGCCATGTAGCAGAGGTAGGGCGGCACCAGCGGCAGCACGCAGGGCGACAGGAACGAAACCGCCCCGGCCACCATCGCCGAAAGGTAGTCGATATCGACCGCCATGCGCCGCACCGCCCTTCGCATCTCGCACGGGGCGCATATAGCGCACGCCCGGGCCGGCGTTCCAATCACCAAAGTGTGGCATCCAGTCGCCCTCGGGGCCGCCGGCGGGCGCGCGAAGCCCCAAAACGACGCCCGGGGGGAATTGCCTGGTCGGCAGCACCCGCCGCCTCCCTCCGGGCATCGATCGCGGAGCACTCGTAACTGTCGCGATGTGCCCTCTGTAAGGGCGGCGTGGTGAACAAATCCCTACCGGATTCAGGGCAATACGACCGATCTCAACCCTTCCGTTGAGGGATTCTTCAGCGCTGGGGGCGATGCTCGGCCAGCCTTTCGCCCACCCGCGCTCCATACCGGTTCGTTGCGCGGTGCAATGGTTCGTGATTTGCGCCACCGCCCGGCCGCATGAAGATGGGTTGCGTGCCGGCGTGTCGCATCGGGGAGTGTTGGTGAAAGTTTCGGCGTCGCGGCATCTCCTCTTGGGCATCGGCTTCTGGGCCGCGCTTTCCGCGACCCTCGTCTCCTCGCATGCCCTCGCCTTCGAGCTCTTCGGAATCAATCTCTTCGGCAAGAAATCTCAGGACGAATCTGAAGACGTCGTCGGAGAGCCGCAGAACTACACCGTCGAGTTCGTGGTGACCGGCGACGAGAGCGGGGTGGAGAAGACGCTGAAGGCCACGTCCTCGCTGTGGACCGACCGCGAGCGGCCGGCCTCCGGGGCGGCCGGCCTGCTGGCCAAGGCGCGCGGCGACTATGGCCGCCTGCTGGCCGCGCTCTACGGCATGGGACGCTACGGGCCGACCATCAGCATCCTCGTCGGCGGGCGCGAGGCTGCCAACATCCCGCCCGACGGCACCGTGCCCGAACCGGCTCCTGTCGTTGTGACGGTCAATCCCGGCCCGGTCTTCCTGTTCGCCAAGACCAGCATCATCAACCAGGCGCCGCCGCCCGTGCGCCGCGACGACCGCGTCGCCAGCCCCGCCGACGAGGGCTTCGCCTCGGGACAGGTGGCGCGCTCCGGCGACATCCTCCAGGCCGAGGCGCTGTCGGTGGAGGCCTGGCGCGAGCAGGGCCACCCGAAGGCGCGTGTGGCGAAACGGCAGGTCACGGCCAACCACGACACCGGCAGGGTCGACGCCACCATCGACATCGATCCCGACCGCTTCGCCGCCTACGGCACGGTCACCGTCGAGGGGACCGAGCGCATGGACCCGGCCTGGGTCGCCTGGATGACGGGCCTGCAGCCCGGCCGCGAATACGATCCCGACGACCTGGAGCGCGCCAACAAGCGGCTGTCGAAGCTCGGCGTGTTCCGTGCTCTGCGTCTGCAGGAGGCGGCCGTGGTCGGGCCCGACGGCCGCTTGCCGATCGCCGTCGTCGTGCAAGAGCGCAAGCTCCACCGCTTCGGCATCGGCGGCTCTTTCTCGACGCTCGACGGCGCCGGCTTCGAGGCGTTCTGGCTGCATCGCAACCTGTTCGGCCGCGCCGAGCAGCTTCGCTTCGACGCCAAGGTCTCCGGGCTCGGCAACAACGACTTCCAGGTCGACCAGCTGAGCTACAGGATCGGCGGCAGCTTCATCAAGCCGGGCGTCTACACCCCCGATACGGACTTCGTCGCCTCGGTCTACGGCATCCGCGAGGTGCTCGACCCCTACACCCAGACCGGCGTCATCGGCGAGGCCGGCTTCAACCACCTGTTCACGGAGGAGCTGGCCGCCCGTCTGTTCCTCAACGGCGGCTATTCGCAGTTCGAGGACGACGTCTTCGGCACCCGCGACTTCGCCTGGGTGGGGCTGCTGGGCGGCCTGACCTTCGACAACCGCGACAGCAAGACCGACCCCACCCGCGGCTACTTCGCCGAGGTGCTCGCGGAGCCTTTCTACGAGTTCGAATATGCCAACACCGCCGCCCGCTTCACCGCCGAGGGCCGCACCTATCTCGGCTTCGGCGGCGACAAGGACCCGATCGTGCTCGCCGGGCGCCTCAAGCTCGGCAGCCTCGTCGGCAGCTCGATCGAGGAGACGGCACCGGACAAGCTGTTCTTCGCCGGTGGCGGCGGCTCGGTGCGCGGCTACGAATACCGCTCGATCGGCGTCGAGACCCCGCTCGGCGTGGTCGGCGGCCGCTCGCTCATCGAGGGATCGGTCGAGCTGCGCGCCCGCATCACCCCGTCGATCGGCGTCGTCGCCTTTGCCGACGCCGGCTATGTCGGCGCCGATTCCTGGCCGGGTTTCGACGAGGACTTGAAGGTCGGCGTCGGCGCCGGCCTGCGCTACTATACCGGGCTCGGCCCGATCCGCCTCGATCTCGCCGTGCCGCTCGAACCGGAACCGGACGACCCCGATGTCGCCTTCTATGTCGGAATAGGACAAGCGTTTTGACCCGCCTCCTCGCCGCCCTCTGCCTTCTGTTTCTCGCCCTGCTGCCGGCGTTCGCCCAGGACAGCGAGGAGCAGGATCGTTCCTATTTCCTGAGCTTCGTCGAGAATCAGCTGTCGACCCCCAACCGGCAGATCCGCATCTCCGGCATCCAGGGCGCTTTGTCGTCCAACGCCACCATCGGCTCGATCACCGTGGCCGACCGGCAGGGCGTATGGCTTTCCATCACCAATGCGCGCATCGTCTGGACCCGCTCGGCCCTGTTGCTTGGCCGCCTCGATATCGACACGCTTGCCGCCGATTCGATTGAGGTGATCCGCAGGCCGCTGCCTGCGGAAGGCCTGCCCGCCCCGGAAGCCAGCGGCTTCAAGCTTCCGGAGCTGCCGCTCTCCATCACGCTGGGCCGGCTTGATGTGCCGCGCGTCACCTTCGGCGAAAGCGTCTTCGGCCTGGGCTCGGCGATCGCCGTCGACGGGCGGCTGAGCCTGGCCGGCGGGTCGCTCGACACCGAGCTCGCCATCACCAGGCTCGACGGTCCCGGTGGCACGTTGAAGCTGGCCGCGACCTATGCCAACGAGACGCAGCTCCTGGATCTCGACCTCAAGCTCGACGAGCCGGCCAACGGCATCCTCGCCAACCTGCTGGCGATCGAGGGGCGGCCGCCGGTGGCTCTTTCGCTGGACGGCTCCGGCCCGCTGTCAGACCTCGACCTGGCGCTGACGCTCGACGCGGCAGGGCAGCGCGTGCTGACCGGCACCACCGAGGTCCGTCGCGAGGCCGACGGCTACCGCTTCGACAGCCAGCTCGCCGGTCCCATCGCCAGCATCATCCCGGCGCAGTTCCGCGCTTTCTTCGGCGCCGAGACCAGGCTCGAGGCCGCCGGCCTGTTCAAGGACGCCGGGGGGCTGCGCATCGACCGGCTGGACCTCAACTCCGCCGCGCTCACGCTTTCCGCCACGCTGGAGACCGCCGGGGACAACTTTCTCCAGCGCCTCTCGCTCGACGCCACCATCGACGATGCCGCCAGCGAGCGCGTCGTGCTGCCGGTTCCGGGCGGCCAGACGACGGTGGAAAGCGCCTCCCTCAAGCTGTCCTTCGGCGAGTCGGCAGCCGAGGAATGGACCGGCGCGCTCGACATCCGCAAGCTCACCACCGCCACCTTCGGCGCCGACGCCGTGGCCGTCACCATGGGCGGGCGCGCCGAGAACCTGTCGCAGCCAGCGGACCGCCGCATCACCTTCGCCGCCGACGGCGCCGTGACCGGCATCGTCGCCGAGCGGGCGGACGTCCAGGAGGCGCTGGGCGAGCGCATCGCGCTCGACGTCGACGGCGAATGGAAGGCGGGCCAGTCGGTGCGGCTCGCCAAGGCGCTGCTGTCCGGCAACGGCTTGAGCGTCTCGTTGGCCGGCGACATCGCCGAGCTTGCCTTCCGCGGCGACCTCGCCGTGGAGGCCAACAGCATCGCGCCCTTCTCGGCGCTGGCCGGCCGCGACCTGGCGGGGGCGCTGTCGTTGAAGGCGAACGGCCGCGTCGAGCCGCTCGGCGGCGCCTTCGACCTGACGCTCGACGGGCGCTCGGACGGGCTGGCCATCGGCAGCCGGGCCGCCGACAACCTGATCGCCGGCGAGACCCGGATCACCGGCCGCGTGGCGCGCGGCACGGCCGGCCTGACGGCCGACAAGCTGCACCTTCAGAACGACCAGCTGGACCTCACCGCCGACGGCACCTTCGCCACCGGCCGTGCCGATTTCGACTTCGACATGGCGCTCGCCGATTTGGCGCTGCTGTCCGATCGGGCTTCGGGCCGCCTCACCGCCAGCGGGCGGGCCAACGGAACCGACGGGTTGATCGGCCTCACCTTCGGAGCCGAGGTTGCGGAAGGCACCCTGGTCGGCAAACCGCTGCGCAATGCCGCGCTGGGCTTCGAAGGCACGCTCCAGAACGGTGACGTCAACGGCCAGGTGACCGGCGACGCGCTGCTGGAGGAGGTGCGCGTGATGCTCGCCTCCGCCGTCTCGGTGACCCCGAACGAGAAGCGGCTGGGCGATCTCACCTTCACCGCGGGCGGCGCCCGGCTGACCGGCGACGTCACGCAGAGGAGCGACGGCCTGCTCGACGGCCGACTGCGGCTCGACGCGGACGACATCTCGACGGCCGCCGCGCTGCTGCTTCGGGAGGCCAGCGGCGCGCTGACGGCGGACGTGATGCTGACGCCGGACGGCACCCGGCAGAATGCCGTCGTGGCGGCCACGGCAAGGCAGTTGGCGGTCGACACCGTGCGCCTCGGCCGAGCCGATGCCGAGGCGACCATCGCCGATCTCTTCGGCGTTCCGGTGGTCAACGGGAGCGTCGAGGCAACGGATCTCGTTGCCGGCGGCATCGAGGTCGCGTTGCTCCAGGCGACCGCCGTCCGCAATGGCGAGACCACCGGTTTCGCCGCCACCAGCCGGCTCGAGAACGGTACCACCGCCACCGTCAAGGGCGCGCTTGCCCCTCTCGAGGGCGGCTTCCGTGTCGGCCTGGAAACGCTTGAGCTCGCCCAGAGCGGTCTGGCCGCGCGCCTCGTCCAGCCGACCAGCCTGGTGGTCCGCGGCACCAGCGTCGTCCTCGACCCGCTGACCCTCGACGTCGGCGGCGGCCGCCTGACGGCGTCCGGCCGGATCGAGGAAAGGCTGGCCCTCAAGCTTTCGATCGAGCGCCTGCCGCTCGCCATCGCCAACACGGTCAAGCCGGAGCTCAAGCTGGGCGGCACCCTCGACGGCACGGCCAATGTCGGCGGCACGCGCCAGCGGCCGGACATCGCCTTCACGCTCGCCGGCCGCGACATTGCGGCCGCAGCGCTGTCTTCGGCGGGGCTGCGAACGCTGTCGATCGACGCGCGCGGCACCTCCACGACCACCAGGCTCAACCTGACGGCCGCGGTGGCCAGCCCGGAAGGCTTGTCGGCCACGGTAAGCGGCGCCGTGCCGCTCGACGGCGGCGAGATGGCGCTGGACGTCGCCTTGAAGGCGTTTCCGCTCGCCGTTCTCAATGCTGCCGCGCCGGGCCAGGACCTTCGCGGCGCGTTGACCGGCCAGGCCAAGGTGACCGGCCGCCTCGCCGATCCGGCCGCCCGCTTCGACTTGCAGGCGACCGGCGTCTCCGCCGCGCCGCTTGCCGCGGCGGGAGCGGCTCCGCTCGACGTCCAGGCTTCCGGCAGCTATGGCGGGCGGGTGCTGACGCTGTCGTCGGCGACGGTCAGAGGCCCGCAGGGTCTCGGCATGTCGGCCAGCGGCCGCGTTCCGCTCGCCGGCGGCGGCCTGTCGATCGCCCTGAAGGGCGAGGCGCCGCTGGCGCTCGCCAACCGCTTCCTCGCGCAGCGTGGCGCCCAGCTGTCCGGCACCGTGAGGCTTGACGCCAACGTGTCCGGCAGCCTTGTGCGGCCGGCCATCCGCGGCACGGTCGCGACGGCAGGCGCCCAGCTGATCGATCCGGAGACCAATGTCCGGCTGCGCGACATTGCCGTGCAGGCCTCGATCGACGGGCAGACGATCACCATCCGCAGCGCCTCCGCGGGGATCGGCTCCGGCGGTCGCGTGACGGCCTCGGGCACGGTCTCGACCGCGCCGGGCTTCCCCGCCAACATCCGCATCACGCTCGACGATGCCCGCTACACCGACGGCAACACCGTCGTGGCGACGCTCGACGGCGCGCTCTCGGTCACCGGATCGCTCGCCCGCGACCCGCTGGTCTCCGGGACGATCGACGTCGAGCGCGCCGAGATCATGGTGCCGGAAAACCTCGGCGCGGGGGCTGCCGCCATCGACGTCCGCCACATCGACCCGCCCCCCGGCGTGGTGGCGACGCTGCGCCGTGCCAGGGCCGATGACGGCACACCCGTTCCGACGGCGCGGCCGGTCGTCGTGCGGCTCGACGTGACCGTGAACGCGCCGCGCCGCATCTTCGTGCGCGGGCGCGGCTTGGACACCGAGCTCGGCGGGTCCGTGCGGCTGACCGGCCCGGTGACCAGCATTCAGCCGGTCGGCGCCTTTCAGCTCATCCGCGGCAGGCTGTCGATCCTCGGCCAGCGCATCACTTTCGACGAGGGCACCGTGACGCTGGTCGGCGACCTCGACCCGTTTCTCAACTTCGTCGCCCGCTCGGGCGGCAACGACATCACGGTCTTCATCACCGTCACGGGGCGCGTCTCCAACCCCAGCGTGGTGTTCTCCTCGCAGCCGACCCTGCCCCAGGACGAGGTGCTGGCGCGCTTGATCTTCAACCGCGGCATCAACGAGCTGTCGCCCATCCAGATCGCCCAGCTGGCGGCCGCTGCGGCCGAGCTTGCCGGCGGCTCCAACACCTCGCTGCTGTCCAATCTGCGCGCCGCCACCGGCCTCGACGACCTCGACGTCGTGACCGACAGCGAAGGCAACGCCGCCGTGCGCGCCGGCCGCTACATCTCCGACAATGTCTATCTGGGCATCGAGGCCGGCGCCCAGGGCTCCACCAAGGGCACGATCAACCTCGACATCACCGAGAACCTCAAGGCACGCGGCGCCGTCGGCACCAACGATTCCAGCCTCGGCATCTTCTACGAGAAGGACTACTGAGCGTTCCGCGTCACGTGCCGAGCCTGAAATAGCCGACGGTGAGGCCGGCATCGGCCCGTTCCTTGAGCTCCGCGCCCAGCCGGGGAAGCAGCTCGCTCGCCTTTTGAGGATCGGAGAAGTCGGCGGCAGGCAGGCCACCCTTGCTGGCCAGCGCCAGGATGAGGTTCGGCGCCGCGCCCAGGGCAGCGTCCTTGCCCTTCTCCAGCGTCAGCTTGATGTTGAAGTTCGCCCCGGCGTCGCCCTGCGTCCTCAACAGGCTCTTGAGATTGTAGACGGCGCCGTCCCGGCTGATCAGCAACAGGTCCATGGTCTGCCCCGGCTTGCCGGTCAGCTCGCCCTTCAGCGACTGGCCCGATGCCAGCTGATCGGTCGAAAGCGTCAGCGTGGGGCCTCTCGCCACGGCCTCCCCCCCGACCTCCCGGATGAGGTCGGCTGCGGCGCACTGGCCCTGCGAGATGAGGTGAGGGCTCACGGTCGGCGCCGGGCTCTCCGAGCCGCTCAAGGCCTGGCGCATCCGTTCGAACGGCGCCTCCGAGGTGCTGTAGCCTTCGATCGAGCGGGAGCCGGGGTCACCCCCGTCGAAAGTCGCGGCAAAACACGGACCCCCGTCGAAGGCGGCAAGCCATTCCTCCGAGCCGGCTTGCGGTTGAGCGACGTCCGGTTGGGTGGCCTGCGGCGCCGCCGGTTCGGTCGCCGTCTCCTCCGGTTCCGATGCAGGCGGAGCGGCGGCGGGCTCCGCCGGCTCGGCCGTCGCGGGCGGCGCCTCCGGCTCGGCAGGCGGCGACGTGTCTCCGGTCTCCCGCGGCTCGAGGAAGCCGTCCAGCACACCGGCGAAATAGGCGCCGCTGCCCGCCCCCACCAGTGCCAGGACCAAGAGCAGGCCGCCGAACATGGCTCCGCGGCGCCGCCGTGGCGGCTCGGCGACGGTGCCAGCCAGGGCGCGCGGAGGTGCGGGAGGAGCTGCCGCCGCGCGTTTCGGCCAGCTGCTACTCTTGTCGGCGCGTTGCGGCGCTGTCGCGTCGTCCGCCCTGGGCAGGTTCTCGCCATTGCCGCCCGGCGGGCGCTGGCCGGGCATCAGCCAGGGCTGGCCGTGCGCGCGCAGCCACTCGACGATCTCCGCAGCGCTCTGCGGCCGGTCTGCGGGATGCGGCTCGAGCATCGCCTCGATGAGCGGCGCCAGGGCCGGATCGATGTCGGAGAGGTCCGGCCGCAGGCGACGCTTCTCGATCACCTCCACCGGCGTGCCGTTCATGTCGAGCGGTTCGCCGCGCAGCGCGCCGGCGATCACCAGTCCGAGGCTGTAAATGTCCGAGCGCTCGGTGACCTCGCCGCCGAACATGCCGAGCTGCTCGGGCGAGACGAAGTTGTACTTGCCGGCGAAACTGCCGCCGAGCAGCGTGCCGCCGCCGATGCTGGCCGCCCGGGCGATGCCGAAGTCGATGATCTTGGTCTTGTCGACATTGCCGCCCGACAGCACGATGTTGTCGGGGGACAGGTCACGGTGGATGATCCCCGCTTCGTGCGCCAGCGCCAGGCCCGAGGCCAACCGCGCCAGCATCCGGTGCGCATCGGCCGGGTCGAGCGGTCCCTGGCGCATCCGCTCGCTGAGCGACTGGCCGTTGACGAACTCCATGGCGAGATACGGCCGGTTGATCGTCGGATCGATGGTGAAAACGTGGTAGCGGACGATCGCGTCGTGAGACAGGTGATTGAGGACCAGCGCCTCCTTCCGCAACAGCGCCAGCATGGCCTGGTCGCGGGCGAATTCCTTGAGCACCAGCTTGATGGCGACCGGGTCTCCGGTCTGGATGTTGTGGCCGCGATAGACCTCGCCCATGCCTCCGGTGGCGATCAGCTCGTCGATCTCATAGATTCCGTTGAGCTGGACGCCCGGACGGACGCCGTCGTCTGCCTGAATGCGCGTCTTTTCGTCGTCGGCCATCGTCAGCCGTCACTCTTCCTCACCTGACGGCGCAATCCTAGCACGAAAGCGACCGGCCGCCCTGCCCCGTGATAGCACGAGACGACGCGTCTGAAAGCTCCGTTGTTCACAGTGCCGGCGTAAAAGCCGCCCTTTGAAGCGGCGCGGCGGGTCATTCGAAGGCGTAGGTAAACCCGTCGTCGGACGCCCCGACGGTCACTTTGGACAGTTTCTGGCCCTCCAGCGTGCGGTTGAGCACCCCTTGCGACAGGGTCGGCAGCAAGGTGTTGGTCAGGATGCTGTCGATCATCCTCCCTCCCGATTCGATCTCGGTGCAGCGCGCCTTGATGAGCGCCATGACCCCGTCGCCGATGACCAGCTCGGCATCGTGGGTCGCCGCGAGCCGCTTGGCGATCTTGCCGAACTGAAACCGGGTGATCGCCTCGATCATGGCGTCGGACAGCGGATAATAGGGGATGGTGACGACGCGCCCCAGGAAGGCGGCGGGGAACACCTTGAGAAGCGGCGGTCTCATCGCCTTGTCCAGGTCGTCGATCGCGCTCCGGTCCTTGCCGCTCTCGGTCCTGGCCATGATCACTTCGGAGCCGACATTGGACGTGAGCAGGATCAGCGTGTTGCGGAAATCGATGCGCCGCCCCTCGCTGTCGTCCATCATGCCCTTGTCGAACACCTGGAAGAATATCTCGTGGACGTCGGGGTGAGCCTTCTCGACCTCGTCCAGAAGGATCACGGAGTAGGGCTTGCGCCGCACCGCCTCCGTGAGGATGCCGCCCTTGCCATAGCCGACATAGCCGGGCGGCGCGCCCTTCAGGGTCGACACCGTGTGCGCCTCCTGGAACTCGGACATGTTGATCGAGATCAGGTTCTGCTCGCCGCCATAGAGCAGCTCGGCTAGCGCCAGCGCCGTCTCGGTCTTGCCCACGCCGGAAGGTCCGCACAAAAGGAACACGCCGACCGGCTTCTCGGGCGCCCCGAGGCCGGCCCGGCTGGTCTGCACGCGCCGCGCAATCATCTCCATCGCATGGTCCTGCCCGACCACGCGGCCGGACAAGAGCTCGGCGAGCTTCAACGCCTTTTCGGTCTGGCTGGTCAGCATGCGCCCGGTCGGGATGCCGGTCCAGTCCTGCACGACCGCCGCCACCGCATTGCGATCGACGGAGAGCAGGATCAGCGGGGCCTCGCCCTGCAGCTCCGACAGTTCCGCCATCAGCGCCCGCAACCGGGTGAGGTCGGCCTCGGGTTCGACCGGCGTGGCCGGCTCGCCGTCCGCGACAGGCGCTTCGCCCGCTACTGCAGCCGGCGCCTCCGTCTGGGACGCCTCCGTGGCCTCTGCGGACGCCGCCTCGGCCGCGGTCACCGGGTCCAGCGAAACGCCGGCGCCGCGCAGGCGCCCGCGTATTTCCAGGATCTCGGCGGCCAGCGCCTTCTCGCGGTCCCACCGCGCCTCGGCCTCGGCAAGGGACGTTCCGGTCTCGTCGAGCGCTGCGTCGACGCGCGCCTTGCGTTCCGCCACCTCGATGCCGATCGCCGCCTCGCGCCCGATGATGCCGGCCTCCACCTCGAGCGACTGGCGCTTGCGGACCAGGTCCTCGACCTCGGCCGGGCGCGCATGCTGGGAGACCGCCACCCGCGCCGCAGCCGTATCCAGCAGGCTCACCCCCTTGTCGGGCAGCTGGCGCGCCGGGATATAGCGATGCGAGAGCTGGACGGCCGTCTCGATGGCCTCGTCGAGGATCTGGACCTGATGATGCTTCTCGAGCGCGCTCGCCACCCCGCGCAGCATCTTGACGGCCGTCGCCTCGTCCGGCTCGTCGACCTTGATCACCTGAAAACGGCGCGTCAGCGCCGGATCCTTCTCGATATGCTGCTTGTATTCGGCCCAAGTGGTCGCCGCAACGGTCCGGAGCTCGCCGCGGGCCAGCGCCGGCTTGAGCAGGTTGGCGGCATCGCCGGTGCCGGCCGCACCGCCTGCCCCGATCAGCGTGTGCGCCTCGTCGATGAACAGGATGATCGGCACTTCCGAGGACTGCACCTCGTCGATCACTGCCTTCAACCGCTTCTCGAACTCGCCCTTGACGCTGGCGCCGGCTTGCATCAGCCCGACATCCAGCATGCGCAGGCTGATGTTCTTCAGCATCGGCGGCACGTCGCCTTCGGCCACCCTCAGCGCCAGACCCTCCACCACCGCAGTCTTGCCGACGCCGGCCTCGCCGGTGAGGATCGGGTTGTTCTGGCGCCGCCGCATCAGGATGTCGATGATCTGGCGGATCTCCGGCTCGCGGCCGATCACCGGATCGATCTTGCCGTCGCGCGCCCGCTGGGTGAGGTCGGTCGCATATTTCGCCAGCGCCGAGTCGCCGCCCGGCACCCGCTTGAGCGGCGCCTCGGCTTCCCCAGCAGCGTCGGCTGTGCCGCCGCCGGCCTCCAGCGAGTCTCCCGCCACCTCGGCGAAGCGCGAGACGACGCCGTCGGCGTCGACCTTGTCGAATTCGCCGCTGATCTTGGCCACCAGCCCTTCCAGGACCGGAACCTTGAGGCAGGCGAGCAGGATATGGCCGCTCCGGACCTCCTGCTCGCGGAATTCGAGCTCGGCGAGGCTCCAGCCCTCCTGGATGGCATGGAAGATATGGTCCGAGAACTCCTCGATGGAGGAGGCGCCGCGCGGCAGCTTGTCGATGGCGCGCGTCAGGTCGGCCGCCATCCGGCTCTCGTCGGCCCCGGCATCGGCCAGGATCATCTGCACGTCGGAGCGCTCGGACATCACCAGCTGCTCGATGAAGTGCACCAGCTCGACATAGGGGTTGCCGCGCAGCTTGGCGGCGTCCGCTGCTGCCCGGAAGGCGCGCTGACAGAGCGGGTCGAGCTTGCTCACCAGCTCCTTGCGCTTGAAGCTTTGAGACGACCGCCGCTGCTGCATGCCGATGTGCCCCCGCAATGCTCGAAAGACGCCGAGCTTGCCAGATACCGTGCCATAGAACGGGCAACTTGACAAAGTGCCCTCAATTCTTGGACGGTCTAGCTCCTTTAGAGTATGCGCCGTAGTTTTTCGGATTTCGCGCCCGGCGCGCAATGATCAGCCCAAGAAGCCTTTTCTTGAACCCTCGGCAAGCGGACTTTAACCAACTTTGTCGATCGTCTTTGTGAGCCAATTCACAGACAAGCGCGGAACGATTAGGCGAGAGATCACCTGAATTTATGATCTAACCTGAATTGTGAACGACGGCCGCGATGTGCTAGATATTTGCAGGCAGGTTGCCTTCTGACCTGCAGCGGGGGGCTCGTTTGATCGACTTCTCTTCCTGGCTGAGCTCGTTGGATGGCGACAGTCCGTCGGGAGTGAACCTGCGGGACCTCGACAAGTTCGCCGAGCTGGAAGCGTTGATCGGCACCGGTATCGAGCGCGACGAACGTGAAGACCACAAGAAGAAGGCTCCGCCGGTCGACTGGAGCGACGTGCTCGAGCGCGCCGAGGCGCTGCACGGTCAGGGTCGGGATGTCCGGCTGCTGGTCGTCGTGGTCCGCGCGCTGACCAACCTCCACGGCTTCCCGGGGCTCGCCGAGGGTCTCTCCCTGATGACCCGCACCCTCGAGCTGCATTGGGATACGGTTCATCCGCAACTGCGTGACGGCATGCCGCCTGCCGAGGCGGCGTTGCGTCGGCTGGGCGCGCTGAGCCAGCTGGGGGACCTGCGCAAGGGCCCCTTGCCGGACCTGCAGAAGATGACGCTGATCTCGGCCGGGAGCTTCGGCGACATCCAGGGCAAGGACCTCGAGAAGCTCGGCAGGGCGCTGTCGAACGGAAAGGACCGGCCCGACCCCACCGCGGCAGCCGAGCAGGAAGCCCTCCTGGCCAGGCTGAAGACGATCGCCGACAAGCGGGCCGACTTGATCGGCACGCTTCCCGAAGACATACGCGACGCTTCGGCAGCCCTTGCCGAGCTCGATGCGCAGCTTGCCGAGCGCGTGCCGGGCAATGGCGGCGCGGCACCAGCCTTGAAGCGGTTCATCGAATCGGTCGCGACCGGGCTCGATCGGCGCAGCGACGCCGCAGCACAAGCGGCCCATGAGGCTGCGAGCGAGGCTCCGGCTGCGCCGGAGGCGCCCGCTGCGACGCTCAACGGCGGCGGCCATGCGCCGGCGGCCGCGGCGCCCCCGGCAGCGCCTGGCACCTTCCCCGCCCGGCTCGCCTCGCGCGACGATGTGGTCAAGTGCCTCGACCTGATCGTCGCCTTCTACGACCGCACGGAGCCGTCGAGCCCCATTCCGCACCTGGCCCGCCGCATCCGGCGCATGGTGCACATGGATTTCGTGGAGTTGATGGAGGACCTGGCGCCCTCCGGTTTGAAAGAGTTCCGCCTTCTTGCCGGCGTGCCGGACACCAAGAAGGCCGCGCAAAAGGATGAAAGGTAAAAGGCCATGCCAGCCGAAAGCAAAGCCAAGGTTATCGAGCGCAACCGCGCGCCGCGCGTGCAGATCGCCTACGACGTGGAAACCTATGGCAGCCCGACCCCGATCGAGCTGCCCTTCGTGATGGGTGTGGTGGCCGACCTTGCCGGCGCGTCCGAAACCCGCGAGGCGCAAAAGAGCGTCAACGACCGGACCTTCGTGGAGACCGACGCCAACCGCTTCCCGCGTTTCATGGAGGCGTTGTCGCCGAGGGTCAAGGCGCGGGTCAAGAACGTGCTGCCGCAACCGGAAGGCCAGGAGCGGGACGAGGAGCTGCCGGTCGACCTCACCTTCACCAAGATCGGCGACTTCGCCCCCGACAAGATCGCCGAACAGGTGCCGCAGCTCGCCGAGCTCCTGAAGATGCGGCGTCAGCTGGTCGAGCTCCTCGGCTTCATGGACGGTCGGGTGGATGCCGAGAAGCGCATCGCACAGCTTTTGAACAACGAGCCGTTGATTGCCCAGATTGCCGACAAGGCGCTGACGGACGACGACCAGAAAGCAGGAGAATAAACCATGGCTGAACAGCAAAAAGCCGCAGCCGTCGCCGAAGCCCAAGCCGTCGATCTCGACGAATTCGGAGAGCTTCTCGAGAAGGACTTCAAGGTCAAGAAGGACGACAGCGACAAGTTGCAGGCGCTGGTGAAAAACCTGGCGCTTGCGGCGCGCGCCCGTTCCGAGAGCACCGCAATCTCGTCCAACGCCATCAAATCGATCAAGTCCCTGGTCGCCGGCATCGACAAGATGCTGACGCAGCAGATGAACGAGATCCTGCATTCGCCCGAAGTGCGCGAGATGGAGGGCACCTGGCGCGGCCTCTGGTACCTGGTCAACAACACCGAGACCGATCAGAAGCTCAAGATCCGGGTGATGAACCTTTCCAAGGAACAGCTGGCCGACACCCTGGAGGACTATGAAGGCCAGATGTGGGACCAGAGCCCCATCTTCAAGAAGGTCTACACGGAGGAGTATTCGCAGCTCGGCGGCGAGCCCTATGGATGCCTGATCGGCGCCTACGAGTTCTCGAACCACCCGCGCGACGTCGGCTTGCTGAAGAACCTGTCCGGCATCTGCGCCTCTGCGCACACGCCGTTCATCGCCGCAGCCTCGCCGCGCCTTTTCCGCATGGACACCTGGCAGGAGCTGCCCAATCCGCAGGACCTGCAGCAGATCGTCTCCAACCCGGCCTATGCCTCCTGGCAGTCGCTGCGGGAGAGCGAGGACGCCCGCTATGTCGGGCTCACCATGCCTCGCGTGCTCGCCCGGCTGCCCTACGGCGCCGAGACGGTGCCGGTGAAGGGCTTCGCCTTCGAGGAGGAGGTCGAGAACGATCACAACAAGTATGTCTGGATGAACGCCGCCTTTCCGATGGGCGTCAACATCAACCGCAGCCACAAGCTGTTCGGCTGGGGCAGCCAGATCCGCGGCGTCGAGAATGGCGGCGCCGTGATCAACCTCCCCGTGCACAGCTTCCCGACCGACGACGGCACCGTCGCCATGAAGTGCCCGACCGAAGTGGCGATCGACGATCGTCGCGAGGCCGAGCTGGCCAAGCTCGGGCTGATGCCGATCCTGCACCGCAAGAACACCGACATTGCCGCGTTCATCGGCGCGCATTCGCTGCAGGACGACGAAACCCGCGCCGGCCGGCTGGTCGATCCCGACGCCCAGGCCAACGAGCGGCTGTCGGCCAACCTGCCCTACCTGTTCCCGGTTTCCCGCTTCGCCCACTACCTGAAAGCCATCGCTCGCGACAAGATCGGCTCGTTCAAGGAACGAAACGACATGCAGATCTGGCTGACGGAGTGGATCAACCGCTACGTGCTCGCCAACCCGACCTTTGCAGACGACAAGGCGAGGGCCAAGCGACCGCTGGCGGCGGCGGAGGTGCAGGTGACGAGCGTCGAAGGCCGCCCCGGCTACTACAACGCCGTCTTCGCGCTCAGGCCGCACTACCAGCTGGAAGGAATCAACGCCTCGCTCCGCCTCGTCTCGGAGCTCCCCTCGGTAAAATCGTAGGTTGTCTTGAGTCGAATGGAGAGTGACCATGGCAGAACCAAGGACAAGCAGCATGGCCGAAGTGATGAGGACGAAAATCGATGGCTTTCTCAAGGTTCCGGACATTCCGGGCGAAAGCACGCGCGACGGCCATGAGGAAGAGATCGAAGTCTACGGCGTCGAATACTCGATGGTCGCCCCGTTTGACGCGAATTCCCTGTCGCGCAGAGGTCGTGTCTCGATGGGCATGATCACCTTTGCCAAGCAGTACGACAAAGCCTCCCCGCTTCTCAAAATGGCCTTGTTCAAGAACACCAAGCTCGACGAGGTGAAGTTCTCGGCGCGCCGCACCATCGAGGGAGAGACCAGCGACTACCTCGTTGTGACGCTCAAGGAAGCCTCGGTGATGAACTACGAGATGCACGTCAGCCCGGAGGAGCCGGACGTCATCGAGGACCGGGTCGGTTTCGCCTACAAGACCATCGTCTTCGCCTATGACGGCGGCGACGAGATGGAAATGGATGTCAGTGTTGGCAAGTGATGCAGGCACGCGACAGGCCGTGGCGGGAGCCCGGCAGGGAGCTGGAACCGCCCGCGCCCGGCGCGAGGCGGTTCAGCCTTCCCTGTGGGACCGCCTGGTCAACGACTTGCCTGGCCTGGCCTCGGAGATCGACGGGCTGAGGAGCGCGCTGGCCGACCAGCTGGGCGCCGAGCGCGTCGATGCCCTCGCGACGGGCGATGCGCGCGCCGTCGCGGCGGATGCCGAGCTGAGCGACGACCAGAAGCGGCGCCTGCAGAGACTGGCCGTGCTCAATCGCAACCGGGCCGAGATCGAGAGCCGCGGCATCGTGGTCTCGGCGCGCGTCCTGCGCGAGGCGGTGAGGCGCGATATCGAGGCGCTGTTCAACACCGAGCGTTTCGAGGTTCGGCCGCTGCTCTCCGACGGCGAGAACCGCCACGAGCTCCTGCCCTCGCTCGCCGACTTTCCGGAGGTGCGACGCAGCGTCGTGAACTATGGCGTTCCCTCCTTCTCCGGCCGCACCGCCTACGATTTCGACCGCGAAGACCTGGCCCGCGAGATCCGTGCCGTGCTCGGCGTGTTCGAGCCCCGGCTGCGGGAAAGCGACACCCAGGTGACGGTGACCACCGACAAGAAGGCCGGCCTGCGGGTCGAGATCGATGCCGTGCTGATCATGACTCCCACCCCCGAGAGGCTGCGCCTGCGGACCACCATCAGCCTCGACAACGGCCTGGCCAGGACCGAACTCGAGGAACTCTGACCATGGACCGGGTCTTCCTTTCATACTACGAGGAGGAGCTGACCCACATCCGCGCGCTGGCTGCGGAGTTCGCCGACATGCATCCGGCAGTGGCGCGCAACCTCTCGCTCGACACGGTGCCGTGTCCGGATCCCTATGTAGAACGGCTGCTCGACGGCGTCGCCTTCCTGGCTGCGCGCACCCGCCTGAAGGTCGACGCCGAGCGCTCCCGCTTCACCCGCAGCATCCTGGACGTGCTCTATCCCGACCTGGTGTCGCCCGCCCCGGCCACCGGCATGGCCGTGCTCAGGCCGGCCAAGCAGGTCGAGACGATGAACGCCGGCCACGTCGTCAAGCGCGGCACCCGCCTGGTCTCCGGCCTCAAGCCGGGTCTTACGACGCGCTCTATCTTCACCACCGCCCAGGACGTGACGCTGTGGCCGCTCAAGGTGGCCTCCGTGTCCTACGTGCAGGACCGCAGCGCGCTGTCGGCGGCAGGGATCGCCGTGCGTGGCGCCGAGGCCGCGCTGCGCATCGGTCTCCAGCGCAGCGGCAAGGGCCGGCTCGCCGAACTGCAGCTCGATCGCCTCGACCTGCATTTCGCCAACCGCAACACGGCGCCGGCGATCTTCGATGCCGTGTTCGGCGCGCTGGTCGGCATGACCGGCCGCGCCGACGGCAAGGGCCAGCCTTCGCCTCTGCCGCAGCCGGAGATGATCGGCATCGCCGACGGCGAAGCGCTCATGCCGAGGACCCGCGAGAGCTTCGAGGGCTATCGGCTGCTGCGCGAATATTTCGTCATGCCCGAGCGGTTCCACTTCGCCCGCGTCGACGGTCTTGCCCCGCTGGTGCGCCAGTCCGAGACATCGATCGAGCTGGTGTTCCTGTTCCGCCGGCCGGCACCGGAGCTCGCCGACCTCGCCCCGGCGGACTTCGCGCTGTTCGCCACGCCGATCGTCAACCTGTTCGAGCGCGACTGCAACGTGATCGAGCTCGACCCGCGCAAGACCCGCCAGGTCGTCTACGTCGACCGGACCCGCCCGCGCGACTTCGAGATCTACCGGGTGACGCATGTCGAGGACGCCGACGCCACCGGGCCGGACGCCGTCATTCCGGCACTCTTCGACATGCGGCACGCCGGCGCCGACGGCTGGGTCTATTCCGTCGAGCGGCGCCCGCGGCGTGCGGCCGAAGACGAGCGTCGCAAAGGCATGACGCGGACCTCCTACACCGGCGACGACGTTTTCCTGGCCCTCTCTCGCCCGGCCGGCATGACGTCCGGTCGCTCCCTCAAGCGGATCGAGGTCACGGCGCTCTGCACCAATCGCGACCTGCCCATCCTAGACGACGCTCCCGGACTCAACCTGGAAAGCGGCGATCCGGTGGAGGAGATCAGGCTCATCGGGGCGCTTCACCCGCCGCAGCCTGCCATGGCCGCTTCGTTGCCGGCCGGCGCCGAGGGCGAGTCGCGCGCCGACGAGCTTGCCTGGCGGCTCGTGTCCCAGCTCTCGCTGAACTTCCTCAGCCTGGCCGACGAAGGCCGCGGCGCCGATCCGCTGCACGCCGTGCTCGACCTCTATGCCGACCGCGGCGACCCGAGCCTTGCCCGCCACGTGCGCTCGATCGTCCGCCTCGAGTCGCGGGCCGTCGTCGAAAGGCTGCCGATCGACGGGCCGATGTGCTTCGGCCGCGGCACCGAGATCACGCTGCACGTCGACCAGTCGGTGCTAGCCGGCCAGAGCGCCCTGCTCCTCTCGGCGCTGCTCGCCCGGCTCTTTGCCCGCCATGCCGGCATCAACGGCTTCGTACGGACCCGTACGCGGCTCTTGCAGCGTCAGGAGGATGTGTCATGGCCGATGACGCCAGGCAATCGCTACCTGATCTAGGCGGGCCTGCCGCCCCGCTGTCCACCGGCTTCGATTTCTTCGAGCTGCTGCGCCAGCTCGAGCGCCGCGAGAGTGGCCGCTTCGGCCATTCCGGGCGGCCGGAGCGCGAGCCGGCGCGGCTCGGCCAGCACGTTCGCCTGACGTTCGCCGTCGACGATGTCGTGACCTTCCGCGACGGCGCCGAGGGCTCGCCTGCCCGGGTGACGGTGAACAATCTCGGACTTCTGGGGCCGGAGGGCCCGATGCCGCTTCATCTGACGCGCTGGGTGCTCGACCGGCTGTCGCAGCGCTGGTTCGACGGTGCGTCGGCGCGCGAGACGAGCGACAGCACCTTCGTCGACTTCGTCAACATGCTCCAGCACCGCATGATCGCGCTGTTCTATCGCGCCTGGGCCGACGCGCATCCGGCCGTGCAGGTGGAGCGCGGGGTCGGCGGCCGCGTCCGCTCCATGCTGCAGGCGATGGGTGGCATCGGGCTCCCCGAGACCCGTAACGACGCTCATCCCGAGCTGGATCGGGTCAAGATGGCGCAGGCCGCGTCCCTCGCGAGCCAGGTCGACGGTCCCGAGAAGCTGACCGGCTTCGTCGCGGAGGCCTTCTCGGTGCCCGTCGAGCTAAAGGAGTTCGTCGCCACGTGGATTGCCGTTCCGAAACCTCTGCAGAGCCGGCTCGGCGGCAGCTATGCGCGGCTCGGGCAAAGCGCCACGATCGGACCGCGCACCTTCACCCGGCAGAGCCGCGTGGAGCTGCGCCTCGGTCCGCTCGACCTCGAGACTTTCCTGACATTCCTGCCCGGCGGGCCGCGGCTTCGCCTGCTCGGCCGCGCGGTGCGCGACCTCGTCGGCGAGTGGCTCGACGTCGACGTGCGCCTCGTGCTGCGCAAGGAAGACGTGCCGTCGGCGCGCCTCGGCAGCGCCCTGCTCGGCCGGACCGCGTGGCTTGCACCGCCCGACGAAAGGGGCGATGCTGAGGATCTGCGCATGCGCACGGTCGTCGGCTGGCGGCCGGAGCTGGCGGGGGCCCAGGCATGACCTTGCTGCTGACACTCGAGCAGGGACCACGCTCGCAGGCGGTCCGCCAGGCCCGCCTGGAGACCGGCGAGCTCGTCATCGGCCGCAGCTCGGATGCCGACTGGCAGATCGACGACCCCGACATGTTCGTCTCCAGGGCGCATTGCAAGATCACCGCCGAGCGCGACGGCTATTTCATCACCGACACGTCCAGCAGCGGCCTCTTCATCGACGATTCCGAAAGCCCGCTCGGCCCGGGAAACTCGGCCCGGCTGCGCAACGGCATGCGCCTCAGGCTGGGCGACTACGTGCTGTGGGTGGAGGTCATGCAGGAGTCGCAGCCGTCCCGCTCGGACACCCGGCCACCTGCCGCAGCGCCCCCGCCCCGCCCCGCCTCGCTGCCTCCGGTCAACTTCGACACCGACGACTTTTTCTCCAAGCAGAGCGAGGAGGAGCCCCGCCGACCGCGCCCGGCGGATCTGCCGAGCCCCTTCGACCAGCCTGAACCGGGAGCCTACCGGGCCTTCGAGCGCGAGTCCGCACCGTCGATCGCCTTCGACGATCCGTTCAGCCTCGATCCGGTTGCCACGCCGCAGGAAGGCGCCCGTCCGGACCGCCAGGCGCCCGCGTCGGCGGCCGATCCCTTCGGCTTCGGCGCCGCGGCCCCCATGGACCCTTCCCCGGTCGCGCCGCCGTCGGAAGACCGCCGGCCCGCCGCCGAGGCCCGGCCTTCCCCCGCCCCCTGGAACCTGCCGGACGAGCCGCCCGCCGCGCCGCCGCCCGCATCGCCAGCGAAGAAGACGCCTGCGCCTCAATCTCGCCCGGCCCCCGCTTCGGCTGCGCCGGCGGGGAACGATCTGAGGGCCGCCTTCCTGCGCGGTCTCGGCTTCGACGAAGAGAGCGGCTTGTCGAGCGGCGATGCGGTCGCGGAGATGGAGAAATTCGGCCGCGAGTACCGGGCGATGATGCAGGGCCTGATGCAGCTCCTGCGCAAGCGAGCCGAGGAAAAGGGCAATGCCCGGGTCTCCCAGACGGTGGTCGGCGCCTCGGACGTCAATCCGCTGAAGTTCCTGCCAACAGTCGACGATGTTCTGGTGACCATCCTGGCCGAGCGCAGCCCCGGCTTCCTGTCCCGCGACGCGGCCATCTCCGACGCCGTCCGCGACCTCGCCGAGCACCATGTGCGGGCGTGGCGGGGCGTGCAGGCCGCGCTGCGCCGCATGATCGACCGCTTCGATCCGGTCGTCATCGAGGAGGAGCTGAAGTCGAGCTCGACCCTGGAGACGTTGTTTGCCGGCGGCCGCAGCGCCAAGCTGTGGGAGCTCTACCAGAAGCGACATCGCGAGATCGCCATCAGCGCCGAGCAGACCTTCCTCGGCGAGATCGGCGCCGACTTCCGCAACGCCTACGAGGAGGAGTGATCGATGATCGACCGCCGCAACGTCATCCTGGGCCTGGGGGCCGTCGCCCTGGCGGCCGGCTGCCAGAGCGGCCCGCCGAAGCCGTCGACGGTCACCATCAATATCGCCGGCCAGGCCGGCATGAACCCGGGCCCCGGCGGCGGCGATCGTCCTGTGACGGTCATGATTTTCAGGCTGAAGAGCGCCGGCGCCTTCAATTCGGCCGACTATTTCGCCCTGCAAGGCAACGCGGCCGGCGCACTTGGCGCGGATCTTGTCGGCTCCGACCAGCTCGCCGTGGCGCCCGGCAAGTCGGCGTCCAAGACGATCACCGTGGAGCCCGAGGCGACGACTTTGGGGCTGGTGGCGCTGATCCGCGAGCCGACCGGCCGCACCTGGCGCATCACCAAATCCGTCTCGCCGGGATCGACCGTCACCATCAACGCGAAGCTGGGCAGCGGCGGAATTTCCGCCTGACCGGCAGGGAAAGCCGCGGACGAACAGGGATGAAGAGCAGGGTGAGATGAGCGACGCTAACAGGGTCCTGTGGTCCGAGGGGCTGTTCCTCCGCACCCAGCATTTCCAGCAGCAGGACCGCTTCTTCGAAGCGATGGCAAGGGGCACCCTTCAGGCCGGGCAGCTCCACACCTTCGGCTTCCGTTCGCTGACCCTGAACCCGGCCCTGCTCGAGGCCGGCCAGGTGGCGATCCAATCCGCGCGCGGCATCTTCCCGGACGGCACCCCGTTTGCGATCCCCGAGTCGATGGATGCGCCGCGGCCGTTGGCGATCGCCGCCGAGGCCGCCGACGGCGCGGTGCTGTTGGCGCTGCCGCTGGAGCCGCCGGGGGGCGTCAGCTTCGATCCGGCACATATCGAGCCGACCGGCGCCCGCTACCGCGGCCGCATCGAGCCCGTGCGCGACGCGGTCCAGGGCGGTGCCGACCCGGAGGAGATCGAGATCGCCCGCCCGCAAGCGCTTCTCCTGGCACCCGGCAAGCCGGTCGGTGGCTACACGGCCATGCCGGTGGCCGAGATCAAGGGCCTGCGCGCCGACGGTGGCGTGGCTCTCGAGGACGGCTTCCTGCCGCCGGCGCTCGCCTCGGGAGCGGTCGCCTGGTACGCGCAATTCCTGCAGGAGGTGATCACCGGCCTCGACCAGATCGCCGAAGCGCACGGCAAGATGGTGGTCGGCGGCCCCGGCCGCAGCGTCGAGGACCTGCTGATCCTGCACCTGGCCAACCAGGCCAAGCCGCGGCTGTCCCACATGCTGTCGCAAGACGTCTTTCACCCTGCCGATCTCTTCCTGGAGCTTGCCGGGCTGGCTGGGTCGATGGCCACCTACGGCTCCTCGGCGCGCCGCATGGCCGACCTTCCCGCCTACGATCACATGTCCCCCGGTCCTGCCTACGCGGCGCTTGCCGACACGTTGCGCTCGCTGATCCTCAGCCTGCGCTATGTCGAGCCCAAATCCCGCGCCCTCCCGGTCATGCGCCATGCGACAAACGTCTGGAAGGTGCGCATCGACAACCCGAAGCTGCTGGTCGGCAGCCGCATCGTGGTGCGCGTCGGCTCGGAACTCTCCGAGGAAGCGCTCCGCAAGATCTTCGTCAACCAGGCGACGGTCGGCGCGGCGAGCGAGTTCGACGGGCTGTGGAAGTCGCGCCTACCCGGCATCCCGCTGAAGCCGCTGCATTCGCAGCCGCGCGAGATCCCCTATGACGGGGACCGGCTGTGCCTGGAACTCGATCAGAAGAGCGAGCACTGGGCCTCGCTGCTCGATGCTCCGGGCTTCGTCATCGGGGTTTCGGGCGTGCTGCCGAGCGAGCCGCAGGTCGATTGCTACTCGGTGAACAGGTGATGCCATGAGCAGAGACGATCCCTTCGGACTTTCGGAGGATCGTGAGCGCACGCGCATCCGGCTGGTCGGTCCCGGACCGTCCCGCGTGCCCCCGGCCGTGCCCGCCGGCACGCCGTCGAAGCGGCTGCGGGCCTCGCCGAACCTCTTCATCAATGCCTTCGCGAGCCTTTTGGAGTTCGCCCCGGAGATGGAGAGCGCGACCGCCCCCGACAACCCGGAAGCGCTGCGCACGCGCCTGCTCGACGAGCTGGTTCGCGGTCGCGACAAGGCCGTCGCCGCCGGATCCTCGCTGGAGCGAGCCGACCAGGCGGCCTGGCTGGTGGCGGCTCTGCTGGACGATCTTGCACTCAACACGCCGTGGGGCGGCGCCAGCGCCTGGCCGCGCCAGCCGCTGGTGGTGATGCTGCGCGGCGACGTCGACGCCGGCACGCAGTTCTTCTCGCGCCTGGAGGAGCTGGAACGCCACCCCAACCGCGACCGCGACATGCTGGAGCTGCAATATCTGTGCATGGCGATGGGTTTCCGCGGCAAGTACCGCGTTCCCGGCCGGGCCGGCGACCGGTCGCTCAACGCCGTGCG
>JBEVJK010000124.1:0-7141 GCA_040510195.1 Mesorhizobium sp.
GGGCAACGGCTTTAATTTCAGGCTGAGGTCATCGATCATGCGGAATACGCTGAATTCGTTGGAAAAAATGCGCGTTGAGGCTGCCAATTGCAAAACGATTGGTCGAGGCGTCAACGACCCCGTGATGAAGCAATTGTTCGACGATCTTGCCGTCGAACTGGACGGCCTGGCCAATTTGATCGAGCGAGGCCTGGTGGATCGGGCTCCGGCTGGTAAGGCCTAGAGCAGGTCATAGGAAAAATTCCTGGTGGCGGCGTGGCGTGGACACCAGAGGGTGCCGCGCGCCACGGCGCCGATCGTGGCCTCTTCAGCGTTAGATGACCGGGTGCAGGCGACGGACGGGGCTCACTTCTTCGAGCAGTGAGGCGACCTTGAGTATCGTCGATTCCGCCAGCCAGGAGGCGACGATTTGCACGCCGATCGGAAGTCCGTCCCGGCTTGTTCCGAACCGCATCGACAGCGCCGGCATGCCGGTCAGGCTGAAGGGCGACGTCGCACTCTGCACGTGGAACGGCGAAACCGTCTTGCCGTCGACAACGAGGTCCTTCAATCCGTGCCTGGTCGCCGGGAACGGCGTCACCGGGCCGAGCAGCGCGTCGTAACGCTGGAAGTAATCGACGAAGCTGTCGCGGAGACGCTCCACCGCCTGCTCGGCGGCGACGAAGTCGCGGATCGGTGTGTCAGGCGTGTCCAGGATCAATCTGGCATGCCTGAAAATCTCGGCATCGTGTCCGGCGGTGACCCTCTCGAACTCGGGCCGGCTCTCCATCTGTTGCAACTGCCAGAGGATGCTGCCGGCATCGGTCTGCTCCAGCACCGGCAACCGGACCTGTTCGACGTGGCAGCCGGCATCACTCAGCGCACGAGCCGCCGCCTTCACGGTCGCGACCACGTCGGGATCGGTTGGTCCGAAGAAGCCCGGAGAGGCCAGCCAGCCCACGCGAAGCTGACGGTTCGACTTCGTGCCCACCCCGGTATCCAACTCGGGCGGACTGATCGAGAGGCCATCGGCGCCGTCGGGTCCCGCCATCAAGGAGTAGGCCAGCGCGACATCGCGGACCGTCCGTGCCATCGGACCGATGTGCCAGACGCGACGTGGCACACGGGGCCAGTGACCGGTCATCGGCAGCCGACCGTGGGTCGCCTTGAACCCAACGATACCGGTATGCGCGGCCGGGCCGCGCAACGAGATCGAGAGATCACTGCCCACGCCGAGCGGTGACATGCCCGCTGCGATGGCGGCGGATTCGCCACCGCTCGATCCGCCAGGAGTATAATCCATATTCCACGGATTGTTGGTCTGGCCCGTCAGGAGATTGTCCGTTTCGATCGAGTAGGAAAATTCCGGTGGATTCGTCTTCGCGATGAGGATGGCGCCGGCGGCCTTCAGCCGGGCGACGACAGTGGCATCGGTCTCGGGAACGCGTCCCTTGAAAATCGGCGAACCGCGCTGTGTCAGCACGCCCGCCGTGTCGATTCCATCCTTGACGGTGAACGGCACGCCATGGAGAGGGCCCAACGGAGCGCCCGACCTGACCGTCGCCTCGGCCCTTTTTGCAGCATCCAGTGCGCCATCGGCCATCGTCACGATGGCGTTTACCTTGGGGTTGACCTCGCCAATTCGATCGAGATGCGCCTGCATGACCTCAACGGGCGAAAGCTCCCGTCCGGCGATGAGCTCCGCGATGCGGCTGGCGTCCAGTTGAAAGATCTTATCGGTCATAGCTAATCCTACCTGCCATTTGATAGGTCGGAGATATCTCTCCGACCTGAAGGGAGCAATGCCTACCTGTCAGTTGGTAGATACACGTTGAGATGATCTTGACGAGCGAAGGATGCGGGGCAGCATGGTTTCACTCCAGTCAGTGGCTGACTGCCGAGTTGCGTGCAGGCATCACGGAGATTGCCGCTCGACCCTGTTGGCGATCTCGATGAGGTACTTGGCCAGTTGCTCGGGAGCCGAAGACGGCAGCACATGGTCGGACTTGATGGAAAAGACGGGATCGCAGGGCCACCGCGCCTGCATCGAGCGCTGGAACGACAGGGGCACGACCTGATCGTCCGCAGCTTCGATGTAGGCTCTCGGCACGGAGCCGAACCGCTCCTTGCTGACCGAGATCGGGGTCGTGATCGCCGCAAGGGGCTCGAGGCACTGGTTGGCGCGCGCAACATCGACCCAGGGCGCGGGCGTGTTGCTGTAGATCCTTTCCAGCGCTTCCGGGAGAATGGCGGTCATGCCCGTCGCCGCGTCCACACTGAAGATCGGCGCGGCGCCGGGGTGCGCGTTCTGGATCGTTCCGCCGAGGGAGGCTCCATCCTGAAGCAGGAAGGCCGACGCGTAGACGAGATAGCCGACCCGCTCGGGGACTCGCTCGGCCACTTCGCTGATGATCAATCCGCCGCGGCTCTGGGCTACAAGCACCACGGGGCCTTCTGCTTTACGCACCCGGGCGGCGATCTGGTCCGCCCAAGCGGTGATCGGTTGGGACGGAAATTGAGTGCCGCCTGGATCGGCTCCCAGCAGGGTTGGCGCCTCGGCGCTGTGGCCGGCGGCAATCAGGATCGGGACGACCCGATCCCACATCCAGCCCCCGCTCCAGGAGCCGTGGATCATGATCAAGTGTGCCATGCTTCACCTCTTGTTAGGTTGAGTGGAAAATCTCGATCGCCATCGCGGGTTACAATCCGGCTTTGGGCGCGTCCGCCGCAGCGACGCGGACCTGATCGCCGCTCGTGATGGCGGAAGACGGGTTGAGGATGACCTGCTCGGATGGCTCGACGCCTGTCAGAACCTCGACCGTGTCTCCGAAGTCGCGGCCGAGCGTGATCGGCTTCATGACGACCTTGTCACCCTTACCCAGGACGGCGACCTGGACGCCGTCGGCCCGGAACAGCAGAGCGTTGGCCGGCAGTCGAAACCCTTGTCCGACCGGGGGAAGCTGAAAATGCACCTCAACGAAACTGCCGGGAAAGAGCTCGCCGGAGCTGTTGTCGATGTCGAGTTCGACCTCGAGCGTCCGCGCATGGCGATCGATCGCCGAGGAGGTTCGTGTCACCATCGCCGGATAGCGCTTTCCCGGCTTGTCCGGAAATTGCAGGTAAGCCTCGGTTCCGTCCCGGATGTCGCTGGCATAGCTTTGCGGAACGTCGACATACGTTCGAAGCTTGTCAGTCGCGGCGATGTGGAAGAGCTCCGCACCTTGACCACTTCCGGCGTTTATCAAGGCGCCGACATCGGTGTCGCGTGCGGTGATCACCCCGGCGAACGGTGCGACCACCTGCTCGAAGCTTTGAAGCCGTCGGAGGCGATTGACATTGGCCTCGTTGGCCGAGACCTGGGCGGCGCTTGCCAATGCTGCGGCCTCGCGATCGTCGCCCGCCTGCTGGGAGACCGAGAGCGTGTCCACCAGATGCGCAAAGCGGTCTGCCGTTCGTCGTGCGATATCGGCATTGGCCTGCGCGGTCTTGAGATCGGCTTCCGCCTGCAGCAGCTGCTGGTCGACCTCGGGCGAGTCGATAACCGCCAGCAGTTCGCCGGCCTTGACGTGAGCGCCGATGTCCGTCCTCCGCAGGCGAACATAGCCGTTCGTGCGCGCGTAGACGGACGTTTCGATTTCACCCTTCATCTGCCCGGGCAGCACGACTTCCTCGAGGGCCGGTCCAGGCTTCGGATGGGTCACGATCACGGTGGTGACGGTGCCGACGGCCGCCTGCCGCTCCAGAGCCGCCTCGCTGGCGTTCCTTGTATCGAGCCCGCGCAGGACAAGCGTCGCGACACCCGCGACCCTGAGAAAGTTGACCAGCAGGGCTCTGGCACGGGAGCGGCCGGCCGGAGCCGATGCGGTCGGGGAAGGCATTTCGGTCATGGCAAGCTCCGTCATCCGGCGGGTGTGTGCTGGGGCGTCGCCGCGCCATCGAAGGTCGTCGGCGGTGTGAGAGGGCGCCGCTTTCCGTGCAGGAGAGCGAAGACCGCGGGCACGAAGGTCAGCGTTGCGATCGTCGCGACGATCAGGCCACCGATCACGGCGCGGCCAAGCGGCGCGTTCTGTTCGCTGCCTTCGCCGAGTCCGAGTGCCATGGGCAACATGCCGATGATCATCGCCAGCGCCGTCATCAGCACGGGACGGAAGCGGCCGAACCCGGCCGCGACGGCGGCGGCGGCCGGATCGTCTCCCAGCCTCAGGCGGTCGCGCGCCAGGCTGACGACGAGAATGCTGTTGGCGGTGGCGACACCGACGCTCATGATGGCGCCGGTCAGGGCCGGAACGCTGAGATTCGTGTCGGTCAGGAACAGCATCCAGGCGATGCCCGCCATCGTCGCCGGCAGCGCCGTGATGATGATGAAGGGGTCCAGCAAGGACTGGAAGTTCACCACCATCAGCAGGTAGACGAGGAGCATGGCGAAGGCGAGCCCGTAGAGCAGCCCGGCATAGGATTTGGCCATGGTCACCACCTGGCCGCGCAGGGTAATGGTGACCCCCTTGGGCAGCCCCGCTTTGGTGATCTCGCCGATCGCCTTTCGGACCTCGGTGGCAACGCCGCCGAAGTCCCGACCGGCGCTGGTCGCGTAGATGTTCATCGCGGGCAGGGCGTTGTAGCGGGTGTCGACGGAGGGCAGGACGTTCCGCTTGATCGTGCTGATGCCGCCAAGGACCTGGCCGTGCGATCCGGGCTTGCCCGTGATGAGCGTGTTGCGGAGCGAATCCAGCGTCTGCAAGTCGGTCTGGGGCGTCTGGCTGACGATCGGATAGGATACCCCGCTTTTCGGATCGAGCCAGAATGTCGGCGCCGTCTGAAAGCTTCCCGCCAGGGCGATCAGCATCGTGTTCGCGACATCCTTCTGCGTCAGCCCGATATCGCCTGCGCGGCTGCGATCGACCGTGACGGTGAATGCGGGGGCGTCCAGGTCCTGCTGGATCCGCGCGTCGGCAATCCCGGGGATCTTGCGGATCCTCTGCAGGAGGCGTTCGGCAACCGCCGCGTTGCTCGCCGTGTCGCGCCCGACGATCTGCACATCGATCGGCGCGGGAGCTCCGAAGTTCAGGATCTGGCTTACGATATCGGCGGGCAGGAAGGCGAAGGTCACGCCCGGGAAGGCCTGCGGCAGGCTCATGCGCAGGCGTCGCACATAATCGGCCGTCGGGTGATGCCTTGCCGCGAGGCTCACCAGGATGTCGGCATCCGCCGGCCCCGTCGGAGCGGAATTGCTGTAGGACAGGTTCACGCCGGAGACGGGAAGGCCGATATTGTCGACGATACCGGCGAGTTCGATCGCGGGAATGGTGCGCCGCAACTCAGCTTCGACCTGATCGACAATGCGCGCGGTTTCCTCCACGCGGGTTCCGGCATGGGCACGCACATGCAGCTTGATCTGGCCGCCGTCGACCGCGGGAAAGAAGTCGGTCCCCAGCGCAAAGACCAGCAGCATCGATGCGAGCGCGCCGCCGAGGAAGGCCGGGATGAACAGGCCTCGCCGCTCGACCGCACGGGACAGAACGCGGCGATAATGCTCGCGCATGGTTTCAAACCTGCGCTCGAAGCCTCCCTGGAAGCGTGCGAAGGGATTGAATCGACCGCTCGTCGTTCCCGACGCGCGCGGCTTCAACATCAAATGGGCGAGGGTCGGCACCAGCGTCCGGGAAAGGATATAGGACGCCAGCATGGCGAAGACGATTGCCTCCGCCATGGGGACGAACAAATAGCCCGGCACGCCGGACAGGAAGAACATCGGCATGAACACGATGCAGATGCAAAGCGTCGCGACGAAAGCAGGGGTGGCGATCTCCGCCGACCCGTTGAGCACGGCGTCCGAGACCGGGTCGCCTCGCTCGAGGTGGGCATTGATGTTCTCGATGACGACGGTCGCATCATCGACCAGGATGCCCACTGCGAGAGCCAATCCGCCCAGCGTCATCAGGTTGATGGACTGGCCCAGCAATGAAAGGACGATGATCGAAACCAGCACCGAGAGCGGGATCGAGACCGCGATGATCAGGGTACTGCGCCAGGACCCGAGGAACAGAAGGATCATGGTCGCGGTGAGCGATGCCGCGATCACGCCTTCGCGTATCACACCGGATACGGCTGCGCGCACGAAGACCGATTGATCGCCGACGGCGTCGATCTTCAGCCCGTCGGGACCGGCGGCCTGGATGGCGGGTAGCTTGGCCTTGACGTCATCCACGATCTGCAAGGTCGAGGCGCTGCCGGTCTTCTGGACCGTCATCAGCACCGCGTGTTCGCCGTTCAATCGCACCATGTTGGTTTGCGGCGGCGCGCCGTCGCGGACGTGAGCCACGTCGCGGACATAGATGGTCGAGCCGTTGACTTCCTTGACCGGAAGATTGTTGAGATCGTCGATCGTGACCGCCGCGCCGTTCAGACCGATCACATATTCATAGGCGCCGATCTTCTGTGTTCCGGCAGGAATGATCAGGTTCTGGTTGATGATCGCATCCTGCACGTCCTGGGCGGACAGCCCGAACGCCTGAAGCTGCTGCGGATTGAGATCGACCTGAACCTGGCGCTGTTTGCCGCCGTAGGGATAGGGCAGCGATAATCCGGGCACGCCGGAGAGTTGGCTGCGAACGTAGATGTTGCCCGTATCGTAGAGGGCCTGCTCGGTCATCGTCTTGCTGGACAGGGCGACCTGCAGGACCGGGACGCTGGCGGCGTTATAGGTCAGGATCTGCGGCGGCGTGGTGCCGGGCGGAAAGAACTTGGAATAGAACGAGACGCCGGCGACCAGCTGGCTCGTCGCCAGCGGAATGTTGGCGCCGGGCTGGAAGTAGATCTTGCTGACACCGACGCCGTTGAGGTTGCTGGAATCGATGTGCTCGACGCCGGTTACCACGACCGGCGCGACGCGTTCGAAATTGGCACTGATGCGGTTGGCGATCTCCTTCGCGGGCAGGCCCGCGTAGGTCCAGATCATGCTGACGACCGGAATGCCGATGCTCGGAAAAATATCGATCGGCATGCTCAGGATGGCCAGTGGACCCGTCACCACGATGGCGACCGCCATGACGATGAACGTATAAGGCCGGCCCAGGGCGATCTTGATAAGCCACATGATGGTGTTCCCTTGACGAACGTGCAGCAACGTTCAACCGCAGGCGACCCGGCCTCGCGTTCGCTGCCT
>JBEVJK010000125.1:0-3697 GCA_040510195.1 Mesorhizobium sp.
GAGCCGCGAGACCCCGAGCGCGGCGGCTCCGCCGGGCTCCGCAGGAGGCGCAGCGCGGAAGAAGATCACATAGGCCATCAGGCCGATCGCCGCGACCAGCGCCAGGAGCAGGGTCGCCTCGGCCCCGCCGAGCATCTGCCGCCACCAGGCGTCCGGCGGGCGGCCGGGAGGGAGAAGGCCGGCGCCGCGTCCCGAATCTTCGACGTTGCCCTGACGCCGGGTGAAGGTCGGCACGTAGCCGCCCTTGGGGATCGTGATGACGACCGGGTCGTCGGCGCCGGCGGTCAGGTAGTAGTGCTCGAGCGCGCGCCGCACCCGGCCCGCCTCGATGCGCACCACCGGATCGGTCGAACCGTCGAAGGATGAATCGCGCCCCAGCACGTCGGTGGCGATGGAAAAAGCCTTGATGCGGTCGGCGCGGCCGCACAGAGCCTCGTCTACGACATAGGAAAGAAAACGGCGCGCCCGATCCGGAACAACGAATTCGGGGCTGTCGAGCACGCGCGCCAGCGCCTCGCGCATGGACTCGGCAGCGCCGACGCCGATCCGTGCGCTGCTTTCCGCCTCGCGCCCGAGGATCTCCATGAAAGGTACGGCCACCAATCCCTCCCGGCGGGCACCCCATGTTTGCTACCGTATATTACGGGCGCTTCCGGGGACAGGGAAGGCCAAATGTGGGAGCCTGTCGTCTGCCATTTCGGGGAAGTGAGACCCACATGCGACCTGGCGTGTCAATCGCATGTCAGCTTATGCCAGAACTTGCTGACCGCATCCGGACGCTTGCCGCCGCAGACGATGCCTTCGTCGAGCTCTGCGAGGACCTCGCCGTTGCCCAGCAGACCCTGGAAGGGCTGACCACTCTGCCTGATGTCGTGAGGAGGCATCGTCTGGCCGAAGCGGAGGGCTGGATCGTAGACCTGTGCGCCGAGATCAAGGCGGCCGTGTTCCGCCCGGCCCGCCGGCCGCGCGTCTAGGTCCAGCTATGGCGCCGTTCGCCGGTTGGGGCAGCGCGTTTCGGATCCGCTACGAGGCGAAATGGCTGCGCGCCGACGTGCTGTCGGGCCTGTCGATCGCAGCCGTCGGCCTGCCCAGCGCCATCGCCTATCCGGCAATCGCCGGCCTGCCACCTCAGGTCGGGCTGTATTCGAGCATGGTGCCTTTGCTCGGCTACGCCCTGTTCGGCTCGTCGCGTCATCTGATCGTCGGGCCGGACGCCGGCACGACGATCGTGCTTGCGGGGGTGCTGGCCTCGTTCGCCCCGGCGCAAGGGTCGAATGCCGCGACGGTCGCTGCCGCCATCGCGGCGACGGTCGGGCTGCTGTGCTTCCTGGCGAGCCTGCTGCGGCTCGGCGTCGTCGCCAACTTCCTGTCGCGGCCGATCCTCATCGGTTTCATCAGCGGCATCTCCGTCTCGATCCTGGTTGGACAGATCGGCCGTTTCACCGGCGTGAAGGTCGCCAGTGACGGCCTTGTCGGGCCGATCCTCGAGATCGCGCGCCGCGCGAGCGAGATCCACTGGCCGACGCTGCTCTTGGCCGGTAGCCTGCTTGTGTTGCTGCGCGTGCTTGCCGCGCGGCTGCCGGCGCTGCCCGGACCGCTCGTCGCGATCGCCCTGGCGACCGCGCTCTCCATGCTGTTCGACCTGCCTGGCCACGGCATCGCCGTCATCGGTCGCATTCCGTCGGAGCTGCCGGAGTTCAGCCTGCCTATCCGTACCGGCGTGCCGCTCGACGAGCTCGTTCTGGGCGCCGGCGCCGTGCTCTTGGTCAGCTTCGGCTCGGGCATCGTCACCGCTCGCAGCTTCGCGGCGCGGGCCAAGGAGCAGATCGACGCCAACCGCGAGCTGGTCGGCTTCGGCGCCGCCAACATCGCGGCTGGGCTCTTCGGCGGGTTTCCGATCACCGCCTCGGACTCGCGGACAGCCGTCAACCTGTCCATGGGCGGCAAGACGCAGCTTGCCGGCGTCGTCGCCGCCGTCTCGCTGATGCTCGCGGTGCTCTTCCTGGACAAGCCCCTGAGCTTTGTGCCCAACGCGGCGCTCGGCGCCGTGCTGGCGTCGGCCGCGTTGTCGCTGATCGATGTCGAAGCCTTCCGGACGCTCTGGCGGACCAGCCGCGCCGAGTTCCTGTTCGCCGTCGTCGGCATGGTCGGTGCCATCGGGCTCGGCGTCCTGCAGGGCGTGGTGGTGGCGGTCGCCGCGACGCTGGTCTACCTGCTTCACAGGGGCCTGGCGCCGCGCGACGCGGTGCTCGGCCGTATCGCCGGACGCGAAGGCTTCTACAAGCTGCACCGCCACAAGGACGCGAAGCCCATTCCAGGGATGACCCTCTGGCTGTTCCAGGGCAGCCTGCTCTTCTTCAACGCCGAGCATGTCAAGGAGCGCCTAGAAAACCTGGTCGCCCCGATGCCCGCCGGGAGCTGGTTCATTCTCGACGCCACGGCGATTGCCGACATCGACAGCACTGCGGCCGCGATGCTGGACGACATGCTCTCCCTGTTCGCCGCCAAGAGGGTCTGCTTCGGGATCGCCGAGCTGAACAGCGACCCGATGGAGCTGCTTGAGCGTTCCGGCGTGCTGGACCGGATCGGCCGGGACATGGTATTCGATGACCTCGAGGACGCCACGACCGCCTTCGAGCACCGCCAGCGAAGAAGCTGAGGCCGGGGCTAGAGAGCCATGGCAGCTAGCCGATACACCGAGATTACGCGATGCTACGCGCCTGCCGCCTGCGAGGCTCCTATTCTCGCGGTCCAAGGAACGCTTCGACGGCACGAAACAACCAGGCGCGAGGAGGCAAAATGATGGCTGACGCCAAGGAGAGCGCGATCCCGAGCGCGGAACAGCTGCGGCTGCAGATGCTCGAAAGAGAAATGGCCGAAATGGAGAAGCGGGAAAAGGCCAAGCGGGCGGCTATCCAGGAACATGAGGAGTTCGCCAAGACCTTTCTCACCCAGCACGTGTCGGAGCAGGAGCGGGCGGTCATCCAGAGGCTTGTGCGGGTGGCCGTCGAGCAGGGCAAGACGGAGGCGCTGGTCTACAGCTTCTCGAGCGACCTGTGCTCGGATGGCGGGCGGGCGATCAACAATGCGTTGCCGGAATGGCCCGACACGCTGCAGGGCAAGGCACGCGAGCTCTACGAGCGCTACGTCTCGGTCGCCAAGCCGCAGGGCTACAAGCTCAAAGCCATGATCATCAACTTCCCCGGCGGCGTGCCGGGCGACGTCGGATTCTATCTGTCCTGGGCCTGAAGACTGTTGACGATCGACAATCGGCATGTCGCGCTCCCTGTCACTCGCGGTCGCCTCGCTGGTTGCCGTGTCGAGCATCCAGGCGGTGGCCGCCACGGTGATCAACCGCGACGCCGTGCCACGGCTCGTCAGCGTGACGACAACCATCGGCAAGGTGGACGTGGTGGTGAAGGCAGGAGAAACGCTTGGCCTGTGCCCCCAGGGATGCTTCATGACGTTCCCCAACGGCGACAAGGAGGCCCTTTCGGGCGGCGAAACGATCGAGATCCTCGACGGGGTGGGGCGCGTCCAGGACTGATCGACGGGGAGGAGGACATGAAAGGCATCAGGGCAGTGCTGCTTCCGCTGGCGGGCGCGGCTGCAGGCCTGGCGCTTCTCGCCGCGTCGCCCGAACATGCCAACCGCCACGATCTCGAACAATGCCGGCAGGACGCGGCTGGAACCGAAA
>JBEVJK010000126.1:0-3122 GCA_040510195.1 Mesorhizobium sp.
CGCCCACCTGCGAATGGGACGTGGCCGCCGGCCACGCGGTGCTGGCGGCAGCCGGCGGCGCGGTGACCACGCCCAAAGGGGCGCCGCTACGCTATGGCCAAATCGCCGAAAACTTCCGGATCCCGGCCTTCATTGCCTGGGGCGATCCGTCGAAGCGGATGACGGAAATCGGATGACAGAGGCCGGAGGTCAGATGGCCGATAGCCGGGCTGAGCCGCCGTCGTCCGTCATCTGACCTCCGTCCTCTGGTTACGGCGACAGGGTCCGCTGAACGGATGGCCACCGCTGATCGGCGGCGGCGATGACGGCCTCGGCGTCGCCCGCAAACAGGTCCCTGGCTTCCGCCGTACAAAAGAGATAGAGGCGCCGCCCCTGCACCACCCAGAGCCGGGGATCGCCTGGGACCGCCGCCCCGCGCGCGACCCCGGTCGGGTCATAGCCGCCGAACCGGGGCAGGTAGGTATCGGGATCGGCCAGGAAGGCGCCGCGGTTGCCCTCGTTGCGGAACCGCCAGACCGCGCCCGCAAAGCTTGCTTCGAAGTCGCCCTTTCCGGGCATCGCGACCCGGTCGATGAAATAGGCGACCGGGTCGAAGCCGCCGATCGCGATCCCGCTGTTGCGGTCGACCACGATCAACTCGGTGGTCGCCGCCTGGATCGCGGCCGGCGCGGCGAGCCCGCTGATGGCCGCGGCCGCCGCCAGCAGGCCGGTGCCGAGCCCGACCAGCCGAAGCTTCCGTTGGCGCCGCGGTGCGGTCATAGTCTTGCCGATGATGCGGCGATTCGGTTGCGGTTTGGCCGCAAAGCTAACGTATCCATGTGTGCAACGGGTTAAACCGGGGTTGACCCACTCGAACTCCATGGAGCACTCGATGCGCGCCGTCTTGCGGACCGCCGCTCTCGTCCTTGGTCTCGCCGCCCTTGCGACCGGCCCTTTGGCAGCCCAAACCTACCAGCAGGCACCAGCCAACCCGCCGCCGCCGCAACACGCCAATCCGCAGCCGCAGACCAATCAATATTCGTCGAATGAGATCATCGACACCGGCCACCGGTTCTTCGGCTCGGTGTCGCGCGGGCTTGCCCAGATCGTCGAGAAGGCGGGCAGCCAATGGGGCCTGCCCAACGGCTATGTCCTCGGCCAGGAGGCCGGCGGCGCCATGGTCGCTGGGGTGCGCTACGGCGACGGCATCCTCTACACCAAGAATGCCGGCGACCTCCGGGTGTTCTGGCAGGGCCCGTCGGTCGGCTTCGATTTCGGCGGTGAGGGCGCCCGCACCATGATGCTGATCTACAGCCTGCCGGCCACCGACGCGATCTACCAGCGCTTCGTCGGCATCGACGGCTCGGCCTATTTCGTCGGCGGCCTGGGCATGACCGCGTTGACCGCGAGCAATGTCGTGGTGGTTCCGATCCGCACCGGCGTGGGGCTGCGCCTCGGCGCCAACGTGGGCTATCTCAAGTTCACCCCGACCGCGACCTGGAACCCGTTCTGAGCGGCGGACGGGTGAGCCCAAAGGACTGTCCGGCGCCGCAAACCACGGCGTTGGCGGCGGAACCGCCCTTGAAAACCGCCAGGTCGCTAGCCTCGGCCCGATTCAGGTTAACCGCCGGGCCCGCTGGAAGCGCGCGGCCAGCCGTGCCATTCTGGTAAAAATCAAGTTTCATGGGGTTCAGGAGGCGTAATCCATGATCGAACCGATCATGTTCGTCGGGATCGGATTCCTGGTCGCCGGCCTGCTCGTCATCGGCGTCATCCCGCTGGTGCATGCGCGCGCGGTACGCCTCACCCAGCGGCGGCTGGAAGCCTTGACGCCGCTGTCGATGGCGGAAATCCAGGCCGACAAGGACCAGTTGCGCGCCGAATTCGCGATGTCGACGCGGCGGCTCGAAATGAGCGTCGAGCAGATGAAGGCGAAGACCTCGAGCCAGCTGGCCGAGATCGGCAAGAAGAGCGAGGCAATCGGCCGGCTCAAATTCGAGCTGAGCGAGAAGACCGCGTCGCTGTTCGCCGCCGAGGCCAAGGAAAAGCAGCTCGCCGACGAGCTGGCGCTGTACCGCACCGACACCGAGATCAAGTCCACCGCGCTGGAGGACGCCGAGCGCGCGCTGGCGGCGACGCAGGCCGAGCTCGCGCAGGTCACCGCGAATTTCAACGAGGCCTCGGTCACCGCCGACAGCCAACGGGTCGAGCTGGTGATGCTGCGGGCCCAGGCGGAGGCGCTCAAGGGCCAGATCGAAAGCTACGAGAAGGAGACCAAGGAGCTGCACAGCCGCCTCTCCCGGCAGACTACGGAGATCGACAGCCTCGGCCAGCAGCTGTCCGAGGAGCGCAACAAGGCCGAAACGCTCGGTAATCGCGTCGGCGAGCTCGACCGCCTGCTCATTGCCCAGACCACGGAAGCCGAGATTCTCGGCCGCCGCGTGCAGGAGCTGGTCGCCCGGCTCGACGAGCAGGGCCGCTTCCTCGCCGACCGCGAATACGTCTCGGACCGCCTGCGCACCGAGGCGGCCAGCGCGCAGAAGACCGAAGCCGACGTCCGCAGCGAGCTCTCCGAGGCTGAGCGCCGCCACCGCCTGGCGACCGAGGCGATCCGCACCGAGAAGACGCTGCTGGAGGAGCAGCTCAAGCAGTCGCAGGACGAGCGCGCCAAGCTGCAGCGCGAGATGGCCACGATGAAGCGCGACGCCGAGACCGCCTGGGCGTCCGAGCGCATGGAAAGTGCCGTGCTGCGCGAGCGCATCAACGACGTCGCCGCTGAGGTGGCGCGGCTGACCGCCACGCTCGAAGGTCCGGGCTCGCCGATCGACACCATCCTGGCGGCCGACGCGGCGCGCACGGCGGCGGTCGGCAACGGCGCCAACGGCGGCGCGCCCTCGATCGCCCCCAATGGCGGCGGCTCCAAGGGCACGCTCGCCGATCGCATCCGGGCGCTGCAGAGCCGCGCCTCGCGCGTGCCGCAGGCGAGCGGGGCGTAAGCGGGACGCAAGTGAAATACCAGCGAGGCCGGTCGCTTCGCTTGACTCCTGCCTCCCCTGCCTTAAATCGTGCGGTTGGCCCGGGCGCTTAGCTCAGCGGGAGAGCGTTCCCTTCACACGGGAGAGGTCAAAGGTTCAAATCCTTTA
>JBEVJK010000127.1:0-7514 GCA_040510195.1 Mesorhizobium sp.
GGGTCGCGGCGCAGGACGCGGCCCGCGCCACGGCGGCCGACGAGGAGGCTGCCCGCGCCAGGGCGGCGGCCGAGGACGCCGTTCGCCAGAGCAACACCGGCAAGGAGGCCGTGCGCCAGCAAGGCGCCGGCGACGAAGCGGCCCGCGCCAGGGCGGCGGCCGAGGAAGCCGTTCGCCAGAGCAACACCGGCAAGGAGGCCGTGCGCCAGCAAGACGCCGGCGGAGAGGCGGCCCGCGCTCGGGCGGCGGCGGAAGAGGCGGTTCGCGCCAGGGCGGAAGCCGACGAGGCGGCCCGGAGCAACGCCGCCGCGGAAGCCGAGCGCAAGGCGGCAGAGGATGACCTGGAACGGGCGCGCGCCGACGTGCGTCGCGCTGCGGAGGCCGCTGCGGCGCGCGCGGCCGAGGCGATCCAGCATGCCGAGCAGGAGCGGGCCAGGATGGAAGCCGAGCGCGGCCTGGAGAGCGACGCGCTGCCCGGCGTCGACCGCTCGCCATTGCCGAGCGTGAACTCCATTCCGGAGCGGCGTGACCAGCCGCGGGCCGCCCGACCTTTCTCCATCGATAGGATCCTGAGATCGCTCAGCCAGTAGCGCCGGCGCTTTCCGCGCCGGCCTTGACCCAGGCGAGTGCCGCCAGCCGCAGCGCCGAAGAGAGGTTGGTGTCGCGCGGCCGCGACGCGTCGATGTCGGCGACAAGTGCCGCCAGCGGCTGGCCGCGCGCGGCCGCCATTGCCGCGAGTTCGTCGAGGAAGGGCTGCTCCAGGGAGAAGCTGGTGCGGTGGCCGCGGATGGTGACCGACCGCTTCAGGACGCGGCTCACGGCCGGCCGTCGTCGTCGCGCCCCCGGCGATGGCCGTCCAGGAAAAGCCTCCGCCCCTCCGCCTCGGCCTGCTGGCGGGCGCGCTCGGCCTTGGTCAGCCCGTGGCGGGCGCGATTGGCCTCGGCAAGCTGCTCCGCCTCGGTGCGCCGCTTGCGCTTGCGCATCTGGCGGAGATTGACGAGCTCGCCCATCGTCACTTCTTGCGGAAGGCGTCGAGCGAGACCACGTCGGCCCCCTTTGCAGGCGAGTCGGCGGCCTCGGCGGCCTTCGCGTCGGTCTTGCGCCGCCCTTCGGACTTCTTCGGCGCGGCGGCCGGGCGGGCCGGTGCCTTCTCCACCTTCTCGGGCGCCGGCTCGGCGGGCAGCTCCACCACCGCATCCTGCTTGACGTCGAACTCGAGCTCGAAGTTCACGGAGGGATCGTAGAAGCCGCGCACGGCGGAGAATGGGATTTCGAGCTTTTCCGGCACGTCGGAGAAGGAGAGCCCGACCTCGAAGCCGGTGTCCGAGACCTTGAGGTCCCAGTACTGGAACTGCAGCACGATCGTCATCTGCTCCGGGTAGCGCTCGCGCAGCCGGCTCGATATGCGCACGCCCGGCGCCCCGGTGAGGAAGGTGATGAAGAAATGATGATTGCCGGGCAGACCGGTGCGCGCCACCTCCGCCAGCACCTTGCGCATGACGCCGCGCAGAGCCTCCTGGGCCAGGATGTCGTAGCGGATGTGGTCTTCGGCCATGGTTTCGCGGCGGTCTCTTGAATCGGTCGCTTAGCTGTAATCAAGCTTGCGTCTGCCGTAAACCGAGATTCGCGGCCTGGGCTCAGGCAAGCCCGCTCGCGGAAAGGACGAAGCGGAGCCGCTCGTCGACCGTCGCCGGCGGCACCTCGACGAGACGGTAGCCTGCGCCGGCATAGGCTTCGGTGACCGCCTCGTAGGTCCGGACGGCTCCGGCAGGTCCTGGGTCCGCTCACGGTCGCCGACGAAGATCTCCGGCCATGGCGGCAGGCAGAAGACGACCGGGCTGTAGCGGAAGCTCCGGATCGCGCGGCCGACATGAGCCGGCACCGGCAGGCCGGTCAGCGTCAGGTAACCGGCGATGTCGGGCAGGCCGCGGTCGAAGAAGGTCGGAGCGTTCGCGCGCTCGGCCTCGGCGTGGTTGCGCAGCTCCCACACCAGCATCGCCTCCGCGAACAGCGCCGGGTTCGAGCCGGGCAGCGCTGGGCCGCCGATCGCCGCCTGGGCGCGGATCACCCCTCTTCCGGCCTCCTCGGTACCGGCAAAGCCGGCGCCCCGCAAGGCCTCGATCAACGTGGTCTTCCCCGCGCCGGGGCCGCCGGTGAGGACGAAGAAAGGCGGCATTGGCATCTCCTTGCGCGAGGCGTGAAGGGAGGCGGCGGGTCCGGGACGGGCAATGCCAAATCGCCCCGAAATTGTGCTGCTTGGCACAGGCATCCCTCTAAGATTGCATAGGAACGGCGCGTGCGAACGTTCTTTCCATGGGGAGGCGAAAGACATGTTTTCTCCGACGACGGGCGCGGTATCGACCCCGCAGGCGACATCGAGCGAGAAGTCGCCTCCGCCATCCCCAAGACCGATTCCGGCTTCCCCGCCGGCCCTGGCTTCGCCGGCCAAGCCGGGACGTTTCGGCGAGCCCCACATCGCCATGCAGTCGGGGGCGCCACTGGGCGCCGCGCTTGCCCGGGATCGGATCCCGCCGGCCTCGGTCAGCGCACTGGCAGGCTTGTCGGTCACGGATCGATTGGAAGTCGCCCCCCTCATTCTCTTCATACCCTTCGCACGACCTGACCTGACTAGGCCGCACGCTCAAACCCAAGGAGAGACCTCATGAAACCGAACCTGAACCTGAACTCCGCCGCCAGGACCCGGAGGGCGTCTGACGCGACGGAAGGACAGGAAGGACAGGAGCCGCCACGAAGAAATGTCGCGCCGCCGCCAAGGCGCCCCGTTGGCGGCGTCGATGTGATGACAGCCCGGTCGGAAAGCGGTGCACCATCGTGGAGCCAGGTGATCCTGCCGGCTGACCTTTCCGACCGGCTGGACCCGTTGGGCACCTCCGGTTCGGACACCTCTTCTGAAGCGGATGAGGGCCATTCCGGCTCGGGCCGCAGCACGCCGGAGGCGCCGGCGGCTTCGGGCGACCCGCTTGAAAGAGCCACGGCCGCCACGGGAGGCCGGCCCCGGCCGGCCTGGGCAACCGACCCGCGTATCAGGTTCTCAAGGGGCAGCAATAGCGAATCCTCTTCAGGGGGACAGGAGTCATCCTTGTCGACGCTCTCCACCAGCAGTTCCTCGGAAGCCCGCAGAGGCCGCATGGGGGCGTCGCAAGAATGGTCGGAGAGCGAGTCGTCGGCAGACGTCGACAGCCAACCCGCGCGCCCGTCAGCCAGCAGAATTGGTCTGCAAACAATGGATGTGGCGGCGACGATACTCGGCGGGCAAGCCGCCGACACGGTCGCCGAAATCGTCAGGGCGACCGATGGCTGGTCATACGACGACATCAAGGAAGCTTTTCAAAAGCGAAACCTCGGGCTCTGGCCATTGATGGCCAATGTGAACAGGACCTGCCACGAGTTCGTGCAGCAGACCAAGCTGGGGGACGCCAACGAGCAGGCCCTCGTCAAGATCCGGTTGAGCAGGGCCTTTGAAACGCTCGTCGATGCGTTCAAGGAGGTGGGCATTCTTCCACGAGTGAGGTTCACCAAGGCCGCGCTGAGGGGCATCGTTCCGGTGGCGGCAAGCCCGACGCCGCCTGCCAGCGCCAGCGCCGCATCCACCCTTGCCGGCGTCGCCCAGGGTCCCGCGTCGCCGGTCAGCAGCTGGGTCCGCGGGCCGGACGATACCTTGCGCCCATCGGCCCCGAGGCGGCATGACGCGTCGGAGGGCTCCATGTCGGGAGAGGGGGACAGCACGGCGAGCACGCCGCGCAGCGTCCACGAAAAGAGCAGCGACGCCAGCCTGAGCAGCAGCGAGGAGCGGAGCTCCGTCTCAGCCGGACCTGCCGCAAGCGAGAGCCCGCGCCTGGCCTTGCCGACGCTCTCGGACGAGATCGAGCGGATCCTTGCCCTTCTGCCGAAGTCCTCGGCGGCCGGCAGCGGTCCGTGGGCCTATGCCCAACATCTCGCGGAAGGCCTCGCCGGGACGGATTTTCAGCGCATCATCCTGGGACTGCGCGAGCAAGGCCACGAGATTGCGGACGCGGTCGTCGATTTCGTGCTGGCGCTCTCGCGGGTCGAGGAAGCGAGGCAGGCAGGAGACGCCAAATCGGCGGCAATCCTCAACAACGTCCTCGATGGGCGGGTCGCGGACTTGCGGAACCGCCTGACGAAAGCGCGCAACGCATAGCGCCGAAAAAAGGGAAAGTGGAGGCTTCTGTTGCCAGGTGCCTCCGAACCCCGCCTAGAGATGCGAACCCCTAGGGCTTTAAAGTCGAAGTCCCTTAGGCTGCGTAAGCCAGCTTCACGGAAGACTTCTCTGCAACGTTGTCGTTGTCAGTTGTGATTTTAGCCCGATAACGGTGGTACAATGCCGGGCAAAAGTCCGATCTTTACACCCTCGTCGATCCTGTTTCGCCCCCATCACAAGCCGCCCTTTGCCGGTCTCTTGGTGCCGGCGGTTTGTGGTGGAGGCGCCGGGTACCGCCCCCGGGTCCGAATGGTTTATTGCATCGGCCGTTTATCGCCATAGTCAGACGAGCTGACGGACCGAATATAGGGTCCGCCGCAGCGAAATGGAAGGGCCTCCGCTGCGCTTGACAGGCCGCGCGATCGACATAAATCTCCCGCGCCGCCCAGCCGCAGATGCGATCGAAAAGGATTCTCATGGCCGTCGACCATTTTGCCGACATCCGGAAATACGACGCCACGGCCGATCCGGAGATCGTCGCCAGGATCGTCAAGCATCTTGGCATCGCGCTGCGCAACCGCGACACCTCGCTGGTCTCCTGCCAGGACCCCAAGGAGCTCGGCCGCGTGCGCGACAACTGGGTCGGCAAGAAGCTCGGCGTCGATGGCAGCCGCGCCGACACGGCCATCGAGAAAGCCTGCCAGACCATGGCGGCGGATGCCTCGAAGAGCCGAGTCACCTTCTACTATCTGGTCGCCAAGCAGCTCGGCCGGCTCGACGCGCTTTGAGCATCGTCGACCTTGCCGCCAGCCGCCCGCGGACTAAGATCGCCGGCTGAAAGGTGTGTCCCGAATCATGCGCCAGTATCTCGATCTTCTCGCCCACGTCCTCGACCATGGCGTCGACCGGCCCGACCGCACCGGCACCGGCACCCGCTCGGTGTTCGGCTACCAGATGCGTTTCGACCTGTCGCAGGGCTTCCCCCTCACCACGACCAAGAAGCTGCATCTGAAGTCGATCGTCCACGAGCTGCTGTGGTTCCTGTCCGGCGACACCAATGTCAGAGCGCTGCGGGAGAACGGAGTGACGATCTGGGACGAATGGGCCGACGAAAACGGCGATCTCGGCCCCGTCTACGGCCGCCAGTGGCGCTCCTGGCCGGCGCCCGACGGCCGCCACATCGACCAGCTGTCCGACCTGCTCGCGGAGCTTAAGCGCAACCCGCAGTCGCGGCGGCTCATCGTCTCGGCGTGGAACCCCGCCGAGGTCGACGCCATGGCGCTGCCGCCCTGCCATTGCCTGTTCCAGTTCTACGTGGCGGATGGCCGGCTATCCTGCCAGCTCTACCAGCGGTCGGCCGACATCTTCCTGGGCGTGCCTTTCAACATCGCCTCCTATGCGCTGCTGACCATGATGGTGGCGCAGGTGAGCGGCCTGAAGCCGGGCGACTTCGTCCATACGCTGGGCGACGCGCACCTCTACGCCAATCATTTCGGCCAGGCCCGGGAGCAGCTTTTGCGCATGCCAAAGCCACTGCCGACGATGCGGATCGATCCAAGCGTCAAGGGTCTCTTCGACTTCCGCTACGAGGATTTCCATCTCGAGGGCTACGTCGCCGACGCCCATATCCGGGCGCCCGTTGCCGTCTAGGGCAGCGCCAATGCGCGTCGCCATCTATGTGGCCATGGCCGAGAACGGCGTCATCGGGCGCGACAACGGCCTTCCCTGGCACCTGTCGAGCGACCTGAAGCGGTTCAAGGCGACGACCATGGGCAAGCCCATCGTCATGGGCCGCCGGACCTTCGAGTCGATAGGCCGCCTCCTCCCGGGCCGGCTGACCGTCGTGGTGACGCGCGACCGCGCCTACCGGGTGGAAGGCGGCGAGGTCGCGGGCTCGCTCGACGAGGCGATCCGCCTAGCCACGGCGCGCGCCCGCTGCATGCCGGCTGCCGACGAGATCTGCATCGTCGGCGGCGGTCAGATCTACGCCGAGGCCCTGCCGCGCGCCGACCGGCTCTGTGTGACCCACGTGCTGGCCGAATTCGAGGGCGATACGCGGTTTCCGCCGATCGACCCGGCGATCTGGCGCCTCGTCGAGGCCGAGGAGCATCCGGCCGGCCCGCGCGACAGCCATGCGACGCGCTATGCCGTTTACGAGAGGCAGGCGTCTGTGGGATGAAAGAATCCCATGGCGGACGAGGCTCGCAACAGGCCTAAGACGCGAAGGATCGCGCGCCCTCGTTGAAAGCGGTGCCCGGCATCCCTATAGATGGCAGAACGACATTCCGGCGCGGGCACGGGCCAGGGATGATTGAGATCGAAAGGACTTTTATGCCCTGGAACAATCAGAGCGGCGGAAGCGGCGGCCCGTGGGGCAGCGGCAATGGCGGCGGCCCGTGGGGGCAGGGGCCGCGCGGTTCCGGCGGCCCGCCAGGCTCTCCGCCCGACCTCGAAGACATCATCCGCCGCGGCCAGGACCGGCTGAAGCGCGCATTGCCGGGCGGCGCCGGCGCCAATCCGGCCTTTCTCGGGCTGGTCGCGTTGGCGGTGCTGGTGCTCTGGGTGTTTCAGGCGGTCTACACCGTCCAGCCCGACGAGCGCGCCGTCGAGCTGCGATTCGGCAAGCCCAAGCAGGAGCTTTCCGAGCCCGGCCTGCATTTCCACTGGTGGCCCGTCGAGACGGTGGAGAAGGCCAAGATTTCCGAGCAGCTCATCAACATCGGCGGCGGCAGCCGCGACCCGGGCAATTCGGGCCTGATGCTGTCCGGCGACCAGAACATCGTCGATGTGAAGTTCTCCGTCGCCTACCAGGTCTCCGACCCCACGGCCTACCTGTTCAACGTCTCCGACCCCGACAACATGCTGCGCCAGGTGGCCGAGAGCGCCATGCGCGAGTCGGTCGGCCGCCGGCCGGCCCAGGACATCTTCCGCGACGATCGCCAGGGCATTGCCCAGAACGTTCGCGAAATCCTGCAGGGAACGCTCGACGAATACGGCGCCGGGCTCACCATCAACGCCATCTCGATCGAGGACGCCGCGCCGCCGCGCGAAGTGGCCGACGCCTTCGACGAGGTGCAGCGCGCCGAGCAGGACGAGGACAAGTTCGTCGAGGAGGCCAACCAGTATTCCAACCAGAAGCTCGGCCAGGCGCGCGGCGATGCCGCGCAGATTCGCGAGGAGGCCGCCGCCTACAAGAACCGCGTCGTGCAGGAGGCGCAGGGCGAGGCCCAGCGCTTCATCTCGGTCTACGACGAATATGCCAAGGCCCCCGACGTGACGCGCAAGCGGCTCTATCTCGAGGCGATGGAGAAGGTGCTCAAGGACTCCACCAAGG
>JBEVJK010000128.1:0-10885 GCA_040510195.1 Mesorhizobium sp.
CCGGCCAGCCTCGTGCAGCTGCCCTGGAAGCCCGAAGTCGGCTGGCTGGCCGCCGACCCCTGGATGGTCGGCAAGCCGGTGGAGCAGGCGCCGCGCCTGGTCCTGAAGCGCCAAATCGAAGCGGCGGCTGCGCAAGGCTGCAGCATGAAGACCGGCGTGGAGTGCGAGTTCTTCCTGCTGCAGCCGGATGGCCGCACGCTGTCCGACGTCAACGATACCGCTGCCAAGCCCTGCTACGACCAGCAGGCGGTGATGCGCCGCTACGACGTGATCGCGGAAATCTGCGACCACATGCTGGCGCTCGGCTGGGGGCCGTACCAGAACGACCACGAGGACGCCAACGGCCAGTTCGAGATGAACTGGGCTTTCGACGACGTGCTCGCCACCGCCGACAAGCACTCCTTCTTCAAGTTCATGGTGCGCTCGATTGCCGAGAAACACGGCCTGCGCGCGACCTTCATGCCGAAGCCGTTCAAGGGGCTGACAGGCAATGGCTGCCACGCTCACATTTCGTTCTGGGACGCTGCCGGAAAGGTCAACGTCTTCGCCGACGCGGCGATGCCGTTCGGGCTGTCGGCGCGCGGAAAGACCTTCCTCGGCGGCATCATGAAGCATGCCTCGGCGCTTGCGGCGGTGACCAACCCGACGGTCAACTCCTACAAGCGCATCAACGCCCCGCGCACCGTCTCCGGTGCCACCTGGGCGCCAAATTCCGTCACCTGGACCGGCAATAACCGCACCCACATGGTGCGCGTGCCCGCTCCCGGCCGCTTCGAGCTGCGGCTGCCGGACGGCGCCGCCAACCCCTACCTGATGCAGGCCGCGGTGCTTGCCGCCGGCCTCGACGGCATGGGAGACAAGGCCGATCCAGGCGAGCGCAGCGACATCGACATGTACAAGGACGGCCACCTCGTCACCAACGGCGCCAAGCTGCCGCTCAACCTGCTCGACGCGCTTCGCGCCTTCGAGAAGGACGAGGCGCTGACCGGCGCGCTCGGCGCCGAGTTCTCGGCCGCCTACGTCAAGCTGAAGCAGCAGGAATGGAACGCCTACGCCTCCCATTTCACCCAATGGGAGCGCGACAACACCCTGGACATCTGAGGCGGCGCGCTTCCCCGCAGCGGATCCCAAAGGCCCATTCGATGCGCTATTCGTTTCTATCGCTGGCGCGCGGCGCCTTGTCCAAGCACCGCAACTGGCCGCGCGCCTGGCGCGACCCTGAGCCCCGCAAGCGCTACGAGGTGGTGATCGTCGGCGGCGGCGGGCATGGCCTCGCCACCGCCTTCCATCTGGCTCGCGATCATGGGATCCGCGACGTCGCCGTGCTGGAGAAGGGCTGGATCGGCGCGGGCAATGCCGGCCGCAACACCACGATCATCCGCTCCAACTACCTGTTGCCCGGCAACAGCGGCTTCTACGAGCTTGCGATGAAGCTATGGGAACGCCAGGAGAAAGACCTCAACTTCAACACGATGGTCAGCCAGCGCGGCGTCATCAACCTCTACCACTCCGACGCCCAGTGCGACGCCTATGCCCGCCGCGGCAACGCCATGCGCATCAACGGCATCGATGCCGAGTTGCTCGACCAGCCTCGGCTGAAGCGCATCCTGCCCTATCTCAACTACGACAATGCCCGCTTCCCGGTGATGGGCGGGCTCTTGCAGCGCCGCGGCGGCACCGCCCGCCACGACGCCGTCGTCTGGGGATATGCGCGCGCCGCCGACCGGCTGGGCGTCGACATCGTCCAGAACTGCGAGGTCCTCGGCTTCGTCCGGGAGAACGGCCGCATCGTCGGGGTCGAGACCAGCTGCGGCGCCATCGGCGCCGGGAAGGTGGGCATCGCGGTGGCCGGGCACAGCTCGCATGTCGCGGCGATGGCCGGCATCCGCCTGCCGATCGAGAGCCATGTGCTGCAGGCCTTCGTGTCGGAGGCGATCAAGCCGCTCCTGCCGGGCGTGATGACCTTCGGCGCCGGCCATTTCTACGTCAGCCAGTCCGACAAGGGCGGGCTGGTCTTCGGCGGCGACATCGACGGCTACAACTCCTACGCCCAGCGCGGCAACCTGCCGGTGATGGAGGATGTCTGCGAAAGCGGCATGGCGATCATCCCGATGATCGGCCGTGTGCGCATCCTCAGGCAGTGGGGCGGCATCATGGACATGTCGATGGACGGCTCGCCGATCATCGACAAGGCGCCGGTCGACGGCCTCTACATCAACGCCGGCTGGTGCTACGGCGGCTTCAAGGCGACGCCGGCCTCGGGGCTGACCTTCGCCCACCTTCTGGCGCGCGACGAGAGCCATCCGGAGGCGGCGCGCTTTCGCCTCGACCGCTTTCGCCGTGGCGCCATGATCGACGAAAAGGGCGTCGGCGCCCAGCCCAACCTGCACTGAGAGGCAGCGATGCGCATCACCTGCCCCTTCTGCGGCGAGCGCGACCTCGGCGAGTTCACCTATCTCGGCGACGCGGCGCCGCAACGGCCGCTCGGCGCCTCCGGGGTACCCGGCCCCGAGCTCGAGGAAGCCTTCTACGACTACGTCTACCTGCGCGACAATCCGGCCGGTCTGCTGCGCGAGCACTGGTACCATGGCGGCGGCTGCCGGGCCTGGCTGATCGCCACCCGCGACACGAGGAGCCACGCCTTCCAGGCCGTCGAGGCCGCTCCTGGCGCCGGCGCCAGCCCGGACGGGGGTGCGCGCTGATGGCCGACCTCGTCGGCACCACCGGGGTGCAACGCCGGGCGGCCGAGGCCGCAACCCAGGCGGACGGGCAGGCCGCTGCCCAGCCCAGGCGGCTCGCCGCCGGCGGCCTGATCGACCGCGCCAGCCCGCTTCGCTTCACCTTCGACGGCCGCCCGCTGACCGGCTTTGCCGGCGACACGCTGGCCTCGGCCCTGCTGGCCAGCGGCGTCAAATTGGTTGGACGTTCATTCAAGTACCACCGCCCGCGCGGCATCCTGTCCGCCGGCTCCGAGGAGCCCAACGCCCTTGTCGAGCTGAGAAGCGGCGCCCGGCGCGAGCCCAACTCCAAGGCGACGACGGTCGAGCTTTTCGACGGGCTGTCGGCCCTCAGCCAGAACCGCTGGCCCTCGCTCAGCTTCGATGTCGGGTCGGTCAACTCGTTGTTCTCGCCGCTCTTCGTGGCAGGTTTCTACTACAAGACCTTCATGTGGCCGGGGGCGTTGTGGGAGCGGCTCTACGAGCCGGCGATCCGCCGCGCCGCCGGCCTCGGCCGCGCCAGCGGCCTCGCCGACCCCGACACCTACGAGAAGGCCTGGGCGCATTGCGACGTGCTGGTGGTGGGCAGCGGCCCGGCAGGCCTCTCGGCAGCGCTGGCGGCCGGCCGCGCCGGCGCCCGGGTCATTCTGTGCGAGGACGATTGGCGGCTGGGCGGCCGGCTGCTGTCCGACCCGGCCGAGATCGACGGCCGCCGCGGGCTCGACTGGGCCGACGCAGCACTGGCGGAGCTCGCCTCGCTCGACCAGGTCACCATCATGCCGCGCACCGCCGTGTTCGGCGTCTATGACGGCGGCACCTACGGGGCGCTGCAGCGCGTCGGCGACCACCTGCCGGTGCCGCCCGAGCACCAGCCGCGGCAGCGGCTCTGGCGCATCGTCGCCCGGCGCTGCGTGGTCTGCGCCGGCGCGGTCGAGCGGCCGATCGTGTTTCCCGGCAACGACCGGCCGGGCGTCATGCTGGCTTCGGCGGTGCGCACCTATATCGGTCGCTTCGCCGTGCTGCCCGCCCGGCGGACGGTCGTCTTCACCAGCAATGACGACGGCTGGCGGACCGTGGAGGCGATCAGCGCCGCCGGCGGCGAGGTGGCGGCCGTGGTCGATCCGCGCGGCAGCGTGCCGGCGCGTTTCGAAGCCGGGTCACGGGGCGTGCCGGTGATTGCCGGCGTCGTTGCCGCCGTCGAGGGCGGCAGCGGTGGCGTCCGCGGCGTCACGGTCAGGACGGCCGACGGACGGCTGCGGGTCGGGGCCGGATGCCTCGCCGTCTCGGGCGGCTTCAACCCGAATGTCGGGCTGGCGAGCGGCTTCCGTGGCCGGCCGGGGTGGCGCGACGATATCGCCGCCTTCGTCCCCTCCGGCGGCCCACCCGGGCTGCGAAGCGCCGGCGCGGCCAACGGCACCTTCGGGCTGGCGGCGGCGCTGCGCGAAGGCCATGCGGCCGGCACCGAGGCGGCGGCCGAATGCGGCGCGACGGGCCATCCGGGCGAGCCGGCCACGGCTGCCGACGAGGCCTTGGCGATCACGCCGCTGTGGCACGTCGCGGGCGCCGGCAAGGCCTTCGTCGACTTCCAGCACGACGTCACGGCCTCCGATATCGCGCTCGCCAGCCAGGAAGGCTTCGATTCGGTCGAGCACCTGAAGCGCTACACCACGCTCGGCATGGCGACCGACCAGGGCCGCACGTCGAACGTCAACGGGCTGGCGATCCTCGCCGCGGGGCGTGGCCGGTCGATGCTCGAGACGGGCACGACGATCTACCGTCCGCCGCAGGTTCCGGTGGCGATCGGCGCCTTTGCCGGGCATCACCGGGACGAGCATTTCCACGCCACTCGTCTGCCGCCGTCCCACCACTGGGCCGCCGAGCGCGGCGCCGCCTTCGTCGACGTCGGACTTTGGAAGCGCGCGCAGTGGTTTCCCCTGCCCGGCGAGACGGACTGGCTTCAGTCGGCGACGCGCGAGGTGCGCGCCGTGCGCAGCAGCGTCGGCTTCTGCGACGTCTCGACCCTCGGCAAGATCGAGGTCTGCGGCCCCGACGCCGGGACCTTCCTCGACCGGGTCTACATCAACACCTTCTCCTCCCTCCCCGTCGGGCGGGCCCGCTACGGCATCATGCTGCGCGAGGACGGGATGGTCATGGACGACGGGACGACCTCCCGGCTCGCCGAGGACCACTATTTCGTCACCACCACCACCGCCAAGGCGGGACCGGTCATGCAGCACCTGGAGTTCTGCCGGCAGGTGCTGTGGCCCGAGCTCGACGTGCAGCTGGCCTCGGCGACCGACCAGTGGGCGCAGTTCTCGATCGCCGGGCCGCGCACGCGGGACTTGCTGGTCCTCCTCGCCGACCCCGGCGAGGACCTTTCCGGCGAAGGCTTCCCTTTCATGGGCGCGCGGGCCGTCCGGCTGAGGGGCGGCCTGCCGGCGCGGCTCTTCCGCATCTCCTTCTCCGGCGAGCTGGCCTTCGAGCTGGCGGTGCCGGCGCGCTTCGGCGAGGCTCTCGCCCGCAACCTGATGGAGCTCGGCGCCGGCCTCGGCGTGGTGCCCTATGGCACCGAGGCACTCGGCATCATGCGGATCGAGAAAGGACATGTCGCAGGGCCCGAGCTCAACGGCACGACGACCGCCGGCGACCTCGGCTTCGCCAGGATGATGTCGACCAAGAAGGACTTCGTCGGCCGGGTGATGGCGGCGCGGCCGGAGCTCATCCGGCCCGACCGCCCGGTGGTGGTCGGCATCCGCCCCGTCGACCCGGCTCGACGGCTGCGCGCCGGCGCCCACATCCTGCCGAAAGGCGCCGTTCCAGGCCCCGACACCGACCAGGGCTACGTCACCTCGGCCTGCTTCTCGCCGACGCTCGAGCGCTGGATCGGGCTCGGCCTCGTCTCGCACGGGCGCGAGCGCCACGGTGAGACCGTCCGGGCGTTCGATCCGTTGCGCGGAGAGGATTATGAGGCGACGCTTTGCGATCCCGTCTTCTACGACCCCGACGGAGGGCGCCAGCGTGGCTGAGCCGGCGTGGACCGAGCAGCCGCCGCTCGCCCGGCTGATCGAGGCGGGGCGGCCGGTCGCGTCGGCCGACCCGCCAGGCGTCCGCCTAACCGTGCGGGCCCCCCGCCGGCTGGTGCAGGTGATGGCGCGGCGTGGCGGTTTCCGAGCGACCGTGGACGCTGCTCGAGGGCTGTTCGGCAGCCCGCCGCCGTCCCGCCCCGAAGCCGTGTTCACGGCCGACGCCACCCTCGTCTGGTCGGGGCCGGGGCAGTTCCTGGTGCTTGACCATGCCGAACCCATTGACGACCCTGCCGCGGCGCTCCGCACGGCCTTCGCCGGCACTGCGTCCGTGGTCGACCAGTCGCATGGCCGCGTCGAGATCGAAGTCGCGGGGCGCCAGGCGCGCGCCATGCTCGCCAAGCTGTGCTCGCTCGACCTCGCCGCGCCGGCCTTCGCGGTCGGCGCCGCTGCCGCCACCTCGATCGACCACACGAACGTCACCTTGTGGCGCGAGCCGGACGATTCGGACGGGCCGGTGTTCCGTTTCCTCGTCTTTTCCACCTTCGCCGAGAGCCTCTGGCACCTGTTCACGGCTTCGGCCGCCGAGTTCGGCGCGGCGAAGGGGCTGCGGTGATACCCGTGGCCACCTCTAATGCGGTGCAGCACAAACTTTTCTTGACAATCCGTCGCTTCAGGGCGGACATTCCTCAGGGGCAAATAGTTTGCCTGTCAAGCAAGATGGCCAAGGGGACAGGCCGGGAGGAAGCATGACAACCATCGTCAGGGAAGAGCTGGCGGTCGTGCCGCTGGAAGAGCGGATCGACCGCATGCACAAGCGCGACCGGCTTGGCGCAATCGCCTTCGTCGTCGCCTTGTGGTTCACCATCCTGTTCGTGCTGATCGCCATCTGGCCGGCGCTGACCAACGCGAACATCCGCAACATCCTGATCGTGTCCGGCGCCGGCGTGCTGGTGCTGAACACCGCCGCCATCGTCGCGATGCTCAGGCACTACCACAGCGACAAGCACTTCATCTACAGCCTCGACATCATGCATCTCGACGAGATGCGCAGGCGTCGCAGTGCCGCCAAAGGAGGGAAGTGATGGCCTACCAACCTCCGAAGCAGGGCATATTCGCGCAGATCGTCGACGTCATCGCGCTTCTGGTGATGACGGTCGGAGCACTGTACGTGCCGCTCTATCTGGGCCTCGCCGGCGCCGCCAAGACGCCGAACCCGATCGAGAACCCGACCTGGGAAGCGCTCGGCCAGAACGCGATCGAGCAGCAGCAATGGGCCGCCCTCGGCGTCACCGATCCCGCCGCCGCCAACGACATCATCACGGCGCGCTTCGACTACAGCTTCAGCTGGTCGGCGCTGATCGTCATGGCGATCCTCGTCGTCGGCTACTTCGTCCTGGTCGTCCGGCTTTCCGACAAGGAATACCGCGAGGTCATCGACGAGCGGTTCAACGACCGCAAATAGGGAGGGGACGATGGACACCTGGAACTATCTCGAATACGCCGCCTGGGCCCTGTCGGTCCTGTTCGGCGGCTACATGGTCTTCGACCTCGCACGCGTCGACACCACTTACGACAACGAGCTGCTCACCTCGTCTCGCGAAGGCGAGCTCGAGCTGACCGCCGAGCGGCACGAGCTTTGAGGGGGCGGCAATCATGACCATCGCATCCGCATCCCCCTCGGCCGAGACCGAGCGCCTGCAGCTGCTGCGCGTGCTCGGCCCCGGCCATGTCTGGGCGCTCGGCGTCGGCATCGTGCTGGTCGGCGAGTATATGGGCTGGAACTTCTCCGTCGGCAAAGGCGGCATGATCGCCGGCCTGGTGGCCTGCTGGGTCGCCGGGCTGCTCTACACCTGCGTCGCCATGATCGATTCCGAGGTGACGTCGACCGTCGCTGCGGCCGGCGGCCAGTATGCGCAGGCCAAGCACATCGTCGGCCCGCTGATGGCCTTCAATGTCGGGCTCTTCCTGGTCATGGCCTATACGATGCTGGAGGCCGCCAACGCCATCACCATCGGCTTCCTGCTGGACACCGTGGCCGGCATGCAGGGCCACACCGGGCTCGACCAGCAGCCGTTCATCATCCTGTCGGTGATGTTCCTTGCCTGGCTGAACTATCGCGGCGTGCTCGCCACCCTGACCTTCAACTTCGTCATCACCGCGATCGCCTTCGTCGCCATCATCATCCTGTTCCTGGCCGTCCAGTTCGGCATCTCCGCGGTCCCGCTCGACTTCTCGGCGGTCTCGGAGGAGCCCCTGCCCTATGGCTGGCTGGGCATCGTGGCGGCGCTGCATTTCGGCCTCTGGTACTATCTCGGCATCGAAGGCACCTGCCAGGCGGCCGAAGAAGTGCGCTCGCCTGCCCGCTCGCTGCCTTACGGCACAATGGCCGGCGTGATGACGCTGGTGATCGCCGCCACGCTGACCTGGTACGTCTGCTCGGGCCTCATTCCGTGGGAGTATCTGGGCCAGGCCGGCACGCCGTTGTTCGACGCGGCGCGCGTCACCGGCAGCACCAGCCTGATGGTCCTGCTGTTCATCGGCACGATCTTCTCGACGCTGGCTTCCGCCAATGGCTGCATCAACGACGCCTCGCGCGCCTGGTTCTCGATGGGCCGCGACCGGTACCTGCCGGTGTGGTTCGGGGCAGTGCATCCGACCTACCGCACGCCCTATCGCTCGATCGTGTTCCTGGTGCCGATCGCCCTCATCTTCGCGCTCGGCGCGCCGCTCGACCAGGTCATCACCTTCTCGATCCTGTCGGGGCTTCTCGGCTACACCTTCATGACCTTCAACATGATCATGTTCCGCAAGAAGTGGCCGCTTGGCACCATCAAGCGGGGCTACGTCCACCCGTTCCACCCGGTCCCGGCGCTGCTGCTCCTGGTGCTCTGCGGAGCGACCTACTTCGCGGTCTTCCTCGGCTACGGCACGCAGCTGATCGCCATGATGTGCTTCTACATCGTCGCCTCGCTGTGGTTCCACTTCTGGCGCTATCGCTTCGTGCGGCGGGGCGACCAGTTCACCATGCCCTGGCGCAGGCCGGCGGGCTACTGAACAGAGCGCGGCGCCGGAATTCCGGCGCCGCCTCGCTGTCGAGCGACCTCCGCATGCTGACTGCGATCTCCGCCCTTGCCCTCGCCGCCGCCGGCAGCGGCGTGCTGTGGCTGAAAGCCCGGCGCGACCACCGCGAGGCGCTGGCCCACCGGGCAGCGCTCCTCGACGACGCCTGTGCCTTGTTTCCCGATGCGCGTGTCGCCATCGGAACCGACGGCTTCCCCTCGCTGTCGTTTAGGCTCGACGACGGGCGGGAAGCCCGGCTCCTGCTCATCGCCGACAGCCTGGTGACGCGCCGCCTTCCCCAGCTCTGGCTCGCGCTGACGATCCTCGATGCGACGCCGCAGCGCCGGTTCTCGATCGGCGCGCTGGCCCGTCCGACCGGCGCCGAATACTACTCCCGGGTCCATCCGCTGCCGGATTTCGTCGAGCCGCCCGACGGCGACGTGCCGCTCCTGATGCGCGCGGCGGCGCTGCCCCGCCACCTCGTCGGACAGGCGGCACGCGCGCTGGCGCTGCCCTTTGCCGATCCGCGTCTCAAGGAGGCCGTGCTTTCGCCGCGCGGCATCAGCATCGTCCGCCAAGCCTGCGAAGGCGACCGCGGCGCGCATCTTCTCCTCAGGCAGGCCCGTTTCGACGCGCCGACCGTGCCGGCCGACATGGTCGAGCAAGCGATCGCGGACGCGCTGGTGCTGGAAGGCGCCTTCGACCGACTGGCGCCAGCCCCGGCGGTCCCCGCGTGATCGTGCGCAAGCCGCTCTCCCCCTATCAGGTGCTGGCGCTGGCCATCCTCTTCCCGGGCGCCGGCCATGTCGCAGTCGGCCATCCGGTGCGCGGCCTGATCTTCGTGCTGGCCGTGGTGCTCTTCGGCCTTTTGACTTTCGCCACCACGACGCCCGACCAGTCCTTCATCGGGCGCCATGCCGGGGGGCTGTTCGTGTGGGCGCTCTCCATCCCGGATGCCTATCGCATCGCCCGCCTCGCCGAGACGCGCCGGAACTCCTGAGCCTGTGCCTGCCCGCAGCGACGCCGCGATCTTCAGGCTCTCGGCGCGGGCTTCCAGAAGTCCCGGTGCGGGGCGATCAGCTCTTCCTCGAGCTCTGGGAAAGGTCCGTGCACCTCGACCTCCTTCTGGCCCGAACCGAGCACCGTGCGCGCGGCGAGGTGCATGGTCGGGTTTTCCGGACTGTCCCCGGTCAGGGCGAGAAGCTTGGTCTCCTCGAAACCATAGACCAGCCTGCCGATATTCGCCCAGTAGAGCGTGCCCGTGCACATCGCGCAGGGCTCGCCGGTCGAGACCAGCGTGCAGGTCCAGAGAAATTCCCGCGGGTAGGCAGCCGCCGCGCGCCGCGCGAGTTCGGTCTCGGCATGGCGGACGACGTCGATATTGGCTTGGCGCATGAGGATCGCGTCGTCGGGGCCGACCAGCACGGCACCGAACGGGTGATGGCCGTGCGCGACCGCGTCGCGGGCGACGGCAGCTGCGGCGCGGAGATGGGCGATCATCCGGTCGCGGGTCATGTCGCCGGGGCTTTCCGCTTCGAAGGCATCTCATTTGAAGGCATGCTGCGCTCCCCATCACGACGATTGGAGAGAATGGCATCTTTGATGCGTCAGGCAAAGTGCCCGTCCAGTCACCGCGCCGAGGCCACAGCTGCGATTTTCCGAGCGATTTTCAGCCCCGGGCTGAACGAGCGACCTCTCAAAGATTCCCCAAAGGACAGTATCGTCTCCCGGGATGTTGGCCCATAGTTGCCGTTAGGGAAACTCTCCATCCCTCGTGAGCGCCCGGACCTGGTGCCCTGCCGATGCGCGGGACCTGGCCGGTCGATCCACGCCAATTGTTCAAACCCGATCGGACGCCCAATTGGCGCGATCGCTTTTCGGGAGGACGCAACATGACATCGCGGACACGAACTTGCGTGAAAGCGGCGCTTGCGCTCGGCACGGCGCTGCTTGGCCTTGCAACTTCCGCCCAGGCACAGGAACAGCAGAAGCCCAACATCCTGTTTATCATGGGCGATGACGTCGGCTGGTTCAATATCGGTGCCTACCATCAGGGCATCATGTCAGGAAAGACCCCGAACC
>JBEVJK010000129.1:0-55691 GCA_040510195.1 Mesorhizobium sp.
GGGCGTCCTCGGCCTGACGCTCGCCAAGGTGGCGGCGTTCGTCATCCTGATGCTGGTGGTCGGACGCCGCGTCATCCCGTGGGTCCTGCATTACGTCGCCCACACCGGTTCGCGCGAACTGTTCCGCCTCGCCGTGCTGGCGATCGCGCTGGGCGTGGCGCTGGGGTCGGCGGTGCTGTTTGGCGTGTCGCTGGCGCTGGGCGCCTTTTTTGCCGGCATGATCCTGTCGGAAAGCGAGCTGTCGCACCGGGCCGCGGAGGAGTCGCTGCCGCTGCGCGACGCCTTCTCGGTGCTGTTCTTCGTCTCGGTCGGCATGCTGTTCGACCCGACGAGCCTGTTCGACAACACCTGGCCCATCCTGGCCACCGTGTTCATCATCGTGATCGGCAAGTCGGTGGCCGCCTTCCTCATCGTGCTGGCCTTCCGCTACCCGCTCGCCACGGCGCTGACCATCTCGGCCAGCCTGGCGCAGATCGGCGAGTTCTCCTTCATCCTCGCCGAATTGGGCGTCGGCCTTCAGCTGCTCCCCGAGCAGGGCCGCGACCTCATCCTGGCCGGCGCCATCCTGTCCATCCTGGTCAACCCGCTGGCGTTCGCCGCCATCGACCGGCTGCGACCGCGCCTCGATCGGCGCGCCGCGGCGGCGGAAGGCATCCCGGTCGCCAGCCCGGCAGAACCGACGGGCACGGCCGATCTGCCGCCGACGCCCACCCGGCTCTCCGGCCACACGATCCTGGTCGGCTACGGGCGCGTCGGCTCCCTGGTCGGCGAAGCGCTCAAGACCGAGGGCCTGCCCTATCTGGTGATCGAGGATGCCGACAAGGCGCTCGCCCGGCTCCGCGAGGAGCGGGCGGAGACCATCGTCGGCAACGCCGCCGATGCCGAAACGTTCGACATGGCCAATCCGGCGGGCGCGGCAAGGCTGATCCTCGCGGTGCCCAACGCCTTCGAGGCCGGGCAAGTGGCGATGCGGGCGCGGGCTGCGAATCCCGGCATGCGCATCATCGCGCGCGCCCATTCCGATGCCGAGGTGGAGCACCTGTCCGAGCTGGGCGCCGATGTCGTCATCATGGGCGAGCGGGAGATCGCCCGCGGCATCGTCGAGGAGGTCATGAAGGAAAGCGGGCAGCCCGAGGCCCGCGCCTGACGAGCTAGACGTGCTGGCCGCCGTTGATGTGGATCTCGGAGCCCGTCACATAGGCGGCCTCGCCGGAGCACAGGAAGAAGATGATGTCGGCCACCTCCGACGTCGTCCCCAGCCGCCGCAACGGGATCGACTCGACCAGCCGCTCGGTGCCCGGCGACAGGATCGTGGTGTCGATCTCGCCCGGAGCGATGGCGTTGACGCGGATGCCGTGGGGTCCGAAATCGGCCGCCATCTCGCGCGTCAGCGCCCCCAGCGCGGCCTTCGAGGTGGCATAGGCGGTTCCGGCGAAGGGGTGGACGCGCGTGCTGGCCATCGAGGTGACGTTGACGACCGAGCCGGGTGCGGCCGCCAGCTCCTTGAACAGGCCGCGCGCCAGCATGATCGGCGCGAAGAAATTGACCTGGAACACGTCGCGCCACACATGCATCGACGTGTCCATGGAGTTGAGCCGGCTGCCGTCGGGCAGCTTGGGCGAGATGCCGGCATTGTTGACCAGCGCGTGGAGCCGGCCTTCATGCGCCTCCAGGCGGTGTCGGATCTCGGAGACGGCGATGCCGACGTCCTCGGGATCCGAAAGATCCACCTGGATGTGGTCCTCCGGGCCGGCCGGCCATGGGCAATCATCCGAGAAAGCCTGTCGCGAGCAGGTGACGACGCGCCAGCCCTCGCGCGAGAAGCGCTTGACGGTGGCGTGGCCGATGCCGCGGCTGGCGCCGGTCAGAACGATCGTCTTCCTGGGATCCGGCTCCGCCATGCCTTGCCTCCGCCCTACCAATGTAGAGAAGGCGGGCCCACTTTACGAGGGCGCGCGGGCGACGGCGCTCAATTGTTGCCCATGATGACGTCCAGGAAGGACGACTGGCGCCGGACCGGCGGTCCGCCGACGTCTGCCGGCGGCACCGGCCGACGGATCGATGCGGTGCTGTCGGCGGGCGGCGCGAAATCGTCTACCGGCGGCGCGGCGACCGGCTCCGGCTGGCGAGGCGACGACTCGACGGCTCGGCGCGCTGCCGGCTCGACCGCCGGCAGTCCGGACACCGAAGGGGCGAAGGCGTCATCCACAAGCGGGGCGGGCGCCCAGGAGCCGGGCAGCTCGGCCACCGGCACGCCCTCATGCGCTGCGACCATGAATTCATGCCAGGCCTCGACCGGCAGCGAGCCGCCGGTGATGTTCCTGGTTGCCTTGGCGTTGTCGTTGCCAAACCAGACGCCGGTGGTGAGGTTTGCGGTGTAGCCGACGAACCAGGCGTCGCGCGAGTTCTGCGTGGTGCCCGTCTTGCCGGCGGCCGGCCAGCCGAAGGCCGCCTTGCGGGCCGTGCCGCTCTCCACCGTCTGGCGCAGCATCGCGTTCATCATGCCGACCGCCTCGGGGCTGATCACACGGGCGTTGCCACTCAGCGGATTCTCATACAGCACCTCGCCTGCCGCCGTGGTGACGCGCCGCACGAAATGGACGTCGGGGCGGTAGCCGCCATTGGCGAAGGGCACATAGGCGGCGGTGAGCTCGAGCGGGGTGACCTCCGAGGTGCCGAGAGCGATCGTGACGTTGCTCTGCAGCTTGGATTCGATGCCCATGCGGTGCGCCACTTCGACGACGGCGTCGGGGCCGACCTCCATCGCCAGCTGGGCGGCCACCGAGTTCAGCGACTTGGCCAGCGCCGTCGACAGGGTGACCCGGCCGAAATACTTGCCATTGTAATTCTCCGGCGTCCATTTGCCGATGCGGACCGGCGCGTCGTTGCGAACGCTGTCCGGCGTGCGTCCCGCCTCGACGGCGGCGAGGAAGACGAACGGCTTGAACGCCGAGCCGGGCTGACGGCGCGCCTCCGAGGCCCGGTCGAACTGGCTGTCGGCATAGTCGGCGCCGCCCACCATGGCGCGCACCGCGCCAGAATTGTCGATCGACACCAGGGCACCCTGGGTGACGTCGAGCTTGGCGCCTTTCTCGGCAATCAGCCGGCGGATCGACTGCTCGGCGAACTTCTGCAAGGCGAGGTCGACCGTCGCGTCGACGACGATGTCGCTGCGCACTTCGCCGATCAGGCCAGGCAGTTCGTCCATGATGCGGTCGGCGACGTAGTTCTCGGAGCCTGTCCAGTAGGAAGCCGCGCGGGCCGCGGGGGCGCTCATCGCCGTGGTGAGCTCCCTGTCGCCGATCAGCTTCTGGGCGCGCATGGCGGCCAGCACCAGCCGGGCGCGCTCCTCGGCCGCCTTGGGATCGCGGGCCGGCGACAGCCGCGACGGCGCCTTGAGCAGGCCGGCGAGCGTCGCCGCCTCCGACAGAGTAACGTCGCGGGCGCCCTTGCCGAAATAGCGCCGCGCCGCAGCGTCGACGCCGTAGGCGCCGGAGCCGAAATAGACCCGGTTGAGGTACATCTCCAGGATCTGGTCCTTGGTGTATTTCTGCTCCAGCCAGAGCGCGAGCAGCACCTCCTGCACCTTGCGCTCGACCGTCCGCTCGGGCTTCAGAAAGAGGTTCTTGGCCAGCTGCTGCGTCAGCGTGGAGCCGCCTTGGGTGAGGCGCCCCTGCATCACGTTCTCGGCCATGGCACGGGCCAGACCGATCGGATCGACGCCGAGATGCGCATAGAAGCGGCGATCCTCGATGGCGACCACCGCCTGCGGGATATACGGCGACATCTCGTGCAGGCCGACGGCCTCGCCGCCGGTCAGGCCGCGGTTGGCGACGAGCTGGCCGTCGGCGGAGACGATGCGCACATTGGGCGGCCGGTCGGGAATCGCCCAGGTGGTGGCGCTGGGCATCTGGGCGCCGTAGTAGGCCACCACGCCGGCGAGCCCGATGCCGCCCCAGATGAGCATTACCAGCGCCCAGTAGACGAGGCGCCCGAGGGAGCCGGCCAGCCCGCGGCCTCGCTGTGGCGCCTTCCGGCGGCGGCCTCCGGCGGCCCCTTTCTGCTTCTTCTTCGGCGCCGGCTTGCGGCGGGCGGAGGGCACGACGCGATCGTCTTCGCTGAGCGACCATGCGGCCGCGGCTCGCGCCGGCGCCGCCTCGTCGAAGCTCGGCTCGATCCGCCTGTTCTTGTCCCTGCCTGCCATGTCGCCCCGCAGTCCCCGTTGAGCGGCTTGGCGATGGAGGCTAAATGCGGCGATTTAAGGAGGGCTTAAACTTCTAGCTGTGAGCGAAGATGTCGGTCTCCTCCCAGCCGGCGAGGTCGAGCTGGGACCGCGCCGGCAGAAAGCGGAAGCAGGCCTCGGCGAGCGCGGTGCGGTTCTCGCGGGCGAGACGGGCGACGAGCACCTCGCGCAGCCTGTGCAAATAGAGCACGTCGGAAGCGGCGTAGTCGAGCTGCTCGGGCGTCAGGGTTTCGGCCCCCCAATCCGACGATTGCTGCGCCTTTGAAAGATTGACGCCGATCAGCTCGGCGCAGATGTCCTTCAGGCCGTGCCGATCCGTATAGGTGCGCACCAGACGCGAGGCGATCTTGGTGCAGAAGACCGGCTCGGCGAGGACGCCGAAGGTGTGAAAAAGGACCGCGATGTCGAAGCGCCCGTAGTGGAAGAGCTTGGTGACGGCCGGATCGGCCAGCAGCGTCGTCAGGTTTGGCGCCTCGCGCTGGCCCGGCGCGATCTGGACGATGTCGGCGGTGCCGTCGCCCGGCGACAGCTGGACGAGGCACAGGCGGTCGCGATGCGGGTCGAGACCGAGCGTCTCGGTATCGATCGCCACCGCGTCCCCGCGGTAGTGCGACAGGTCGGGCAGGTCGTGGCGGTGGAAGCGGATCGTCATGGTGCGGCTCGTATCAGCGGGTCAATGCGTCGAGGATCCTGGCCCAGGAGCGCTGGCCCTTGTGGAAGGAGGCAAGGTCGTATTTCTCGTTGGGCGAATGGATGCGATCGTCGGAGAGGCCGAAGCCGACCAGCAGCGACTCCATGCCCAGGATGCGCTGAAAATCGCCGACGACCGGGATCGAGCCTCCCATGGCGATCATCACAGCGGGCTTCGGCCACTCGTCCGAGAGTGCGGCCTTGGCCTTCTCGAGGAACGGCGAGTCGTAGGAAAGCGCAATCGCCGGCGACCCGCCATGCGGGTGAAACGCGACCGAGCAGTCGGCCGGGACGCGCGCCTCGACGAAACGGCGGAAGGCGGCCCGGATCCTCTCGGGGTCCTGGCCATGAACAAGCCGGAACGAGATCTTGGCGGACGCTTCGGCAGCGATCACCGTCTTGAAGCCCTGGCCGGCATAGCCGCCCTGGATGCCGTTGAACTCGGCGGTCGGCCGCGCCCAGACCAGCTCCAGCACCGAGCGGCCTTTCTCGCCGGCCGGTTGGGACAATCCGACCCGGCCGAGGAACGTTTCCGCCGTCTCGCCCAGCCCGTCCCACGCCTTCAGGATCTGCGGCGGCGTCTCCTCGACGCCGTCGTAGAAGCCGGGAATGGTGACGCGGCCGTTCTCGTCGTGGATGTCGGCGAGGATCCTGGCCAAGATGCGGATGGGGTTGGCGGCAGCGCCGCCGAATTCGCCGGAATGGAGGTCGCGGTCGGCGGCGCGCACGGTCACCTCCTCGCCGACCAGCCCGCGCAAAGCGACAGAGATCGCCGGCGTCTCCCGGTCCCACATGCCGGTGTCGCACACCATCGCGAAATCCGCCTTGAGCTCGGCCGCATTGGCGTCGAGGAACGGCTTCAGCGAGGGCGAGCCGGATTCCTCCTCGCCCTCGAACAGCAAGGTCACGCGGCAAGGAAGACCGCCATGCTCGGCCTTCCAGGCCCGGCAGGCCTCGACGAACAGCATCAGCTGGCCCTTGTCGTCGGAAGCGCCGCGGCCGCCGATGACCTCGACGCCGTCCACTTCGCGCAGTGCCGGCTCGAATGGGTCGGCCGTCCACAGGTCGAGCGGGTCGACCGGCTGAACGTCGTAGTGGCCGTAGAACAAGAGATGCGGCGCGTCGCGCGATGGGCCGGGATGGTGGGCGACCACCATCGGGTGGCCGGGCGTGTCGCGGAGCGAGGCATCGAAGCCGATGGACATCAAGTCCTCGACCAGCCATTCCGCTGCCCGCCGGCACTCGGCCTTGTAGGCCGGGTCCGTGGAGATCGACTTGATGCGCAGCAACGCGAACAGGCGCTCGAGGCTGGCGTCTAGGTCGCGGTCGAGGCGATCGAGGACGGGCTGGACGGCGGACACGGGCTCTCCTTTCGAATCTGCGGGCGACACCCTATCACCCCGCAGCGCCTGCGAAAGGTGGGAAACCGGTGGGGGCAGACAAGAAAGTGCCGCCGTGGTGGAGGGGAAACCACGGCGGCCTTACTCAAAACATTGCGGCAGCCCGGAGAGGGGGATGAGGCTGCCGCAGTTGTCCGGGAAGGCGGGGGACGGGCCTTGATCCGGACTCGGCTTTAAAACGCTGCCGATGGAGCTTATTTGGAAACCCGAAAGAGGCGATTCAAGGGCACGAAAATTACGGTTTCGTAACAAACACGTGATGGTGGCGCTGTCAGCAGGCGTGCCCCGACGGCGGCCACCGAGATGGACAGCCCGCCGCCTCTCCGCTAGGCCTAGCCCCCATGAAACAAGGCGACCATCTCTTCCTCGTCGACGGCTCGGGGTACATCTTCAGAGCCTACCATGCCTTGCCGCCGCTGAACCGGAAATCCGACGGACTGCCGGTGAGCGCGGTGCTCGGCTTCTGCAACATGGTGTGGAAGCTGCTGCAGGATGCCCGCAACACCGCGGTCGGCGTGGTGCCCACCCATTTCGCGGTCATCTTCGACTATTCCTCGCGCACCTTCCGCAACGAGCTCTATGCCGAGTACAAGGCGAACCGCTCGGCGCCGCCGGACGACCTGATCCCGCAATTCGGGCTGATCCGCGAGGCGACCCGGGCGTTTGACCTGCCGTGCCTGGAGATCGAGGGCTACGAGGCCGACGACCTCATCGCCAGCTACGCCCGGCTCACCACGGAGGCCGGCGGCGACGTGACGATCTTCTCGTCCGACAAGGACCTCATGCAGCTGGTCGGGTCGAAGGTGTCGATGTACGACCCGATGAAGGACCGGCAGATCGGCATTCCCGAGGTCGTCGAGAAATGGGGCGTGCCGCCGGAGAAGATGATCGATCTGCAGGCGCTCACCGGCGATTCTGTCGACAACGTCCCCGGCGTGCCCGGCATCGGCCCGAAGACTGCCGCGCAGCTTTTGGAAACCTATGGCGACCTGGACACGCTGCTCGACCGGGCAGGCGAGATCAAGCAGGAGAAGCGCCGGCAGTCGCTGATCGAGAACGCAGACAAGGCGCGCATCTCGCGCGAGCTGGTGCGGTTGAAGGACGACGTGCCGCTGACCGAGGGCCTGGACGATCTCGCGCTGCAGCCGACCAACGGGCCGCGGCTCATCGGCTTCCTGAAGACGATGGAGTTCACCACGCTAACGCGGCGGGTCGCCGAGGCGACCGGCGCCGATCCGGGGGCGATCGAGGCGCGCCCGGTGAAGGTCGAGCGCGGCGGCGAGGCGCACGGCCCCGACGTGGGTGCCGGCACCAGGTCTGAAGTCGCCGAAGCGGCGAGCGAGGCGAAAGCTGCGCTCGATCCCGAGCGCGGCCCGGCACCGGCGGCCCCGGCCAGCGGGGGCGGCGGCACGCCCGCCGAGCTGGCGGCGGCGCGGGCGGCAGCCGTCGGCAGCGCCACGATCGACCTCGCCGCCTATCACTGCGTGCGCGACGTGCCGACGCTCACCGACTGGATCGCCGAGGCCAGCGAGGCCGGGGTGCTGGCGCTCGGCGTCGAGACCACGTCGGTCGACCCGATGCAGGCGGAGATCGTCGGCTTCTCGATGGCCACGCGGCCCGGCCGGGCCGCCTACGTCCCCTTGGCACACAAGACCGGCAAGGGCGATCTTCTGGGCGGCGGCCTGGCGGAAGACCAGGTCGCCATCCGCGACGCGCTGGTGCTGATGAAGCCGCTGCTGGAAGACCGGTCGGTGCTCAAAATCATCCAAAACGTTAAGCAGGACCTGATCGTGCTGGCGCGCCACGGCATCGAGATGGCGCCCTATGACGACACCATGCTGCTGTCCTACGTGCTCGAAGGCGGTGTCGGCGGCAGCCATGGCATGGAGGCGCTGGCCGAGCGCTGGCTCGGCCACAAGCCGATGCATTTCAAGGACATCGCCGGCCCGGTCCGGGGTGCTGCGCTGGAGCTGATCGACATCGACAAGGCGACGGCCTATGCCGCCGAGGATGCCGACCTGACGCTCAGGCTCTGGCTGGCATTGAGGCCTGCCCTGGCGGGCAAGGGGCTCGTCTCCGTCTATGAGAGGCTGGAGCGGCCGCTGGTGCCGGTGCTTTCGCGGATGGAGCAACGCGGCATCTCGATCGACCGACAGATCCTGAGCCGGCTGTCCGGCGAGCTGGCGCAGGGCGCCGCGGCGCTGGAGGACGAGATCTACGCGCTGGCCGGCGAGCGCTTCACCATCGGCTCGCCCAAGCAGCTCGGCGACATCCTGTTCGGCAAGCTCGGATTGCCGCGCGGATCGAAGACCAGGACGGGGCAGTGGTCGACTTCGGCGCAGGTGCTGGAGGAGCTGGCTGCCGAAGGTTACGAGCTGCCGCGAAAGATTGTCGACTGGCGACAGTTGACAAAGCTCAAATCGACCTACACCGACGCGCTGCCCGCCTACATCCATCCCGACACGCACCGCGTCCACACCTCCTACGCGCTCGCCGCCACGCCGACCGGTCGGCTTTCGTCATCGGAGCCCAACCTGCAGAACATCCCGATCCGCACCGCCGAAGGGCGGAAGATCCGCAGGGCCTTCATCGCCGAGAAGGGGCACCGGCTGGTGTCGGCCGATTACAGCCAGATCGAGCTGCGCGTGCTGGCGCATGTCGCCGACATCCCGCAGCTCCGGCAGGCGTTCGCCGACGAGGTCGACATCCATGCGATGACCGCGTCGGAGATGTTCGCGGTGCCGGTCGAGGGCATGCCGGCGGACGTGCGGCGGCGCGCCAAGGCGATCAATTTCGGCATCATCTACGGCATCTCCGCGTTCGGGCTGGCCAACCAGCTGTCGATCCCCCGCGAGGAGGCCGGCGACTACATCCGCCGCTACTTCGAGCGGTTCCCCGGCATCAAGGACTACATTGACGAGACCAAGGCCTTCGCCCGCGAGAACGGCTATGTCGAGACCATCTTCGGCCGCCGCGCGCACTATCCGGAGATCCGCTCCTCGAACCCGCAGGTCCGCGCCTTCAACGAGCGGGCGGCGATCAATGCGCGGCTGCAAGGGACGGCGGCCGACATCATCCGCCGCGCCATGGTGCGCATGGACGACGCCCTCCTCGAGGCCGGCGTGTCGACCCGAATGCTGCTGCAGGTGCATGACGAGCTGGTGTTCGAGGCGGCCGAGGACGAGGTCGAGCCGTCGATCCCGGTCATCCGATCCGTGATGGAAGACGCCGCCATGCCGGCCGTCGCCATGAAGGTGCCGCTCAAGGTCGATGCGCGAGCGGCCCAGAACTGGGACGAGGCGCACTGAGGCGATGCGTCAAGGCCGCGGCGGGATGTCGAGGCCCCTCGCAACCGCGGGACGCTCGAGGGCGCCGTCGAGCCAGGCCATGACGCGCGGGAACCCGTCCAGGCCCAGCACCTCGCCGGCGCCATAGAACACCTTGAGGGTGCGCACCCAGCCAAGCATGGCGATGTCGGCGATCGAGAAGTCCGCGCCCATGATCCACTGGCGCGCGTCGAGCCGCTCCTCCAGCACGCCGAGCAGCCGCCTGGTCTCGTCGCGGTAGCGCTCGAAGGGCCGGCGGTCCTCGATCTCCTTGCCGCCGAACTTATGGAAGAATCCGAACTGCCCGAACATTGGGCCGACAGACGCCATCTGGAAGAACACCCACTGCAGGGTCTCGTAGCGCGCCGCCACCCCGTCCGGCATCAGCCGGCCGGTCTTGTCCGCCAGATAGACCAGGATGGCGCCCGATTCGAAAAGCGCCAGCGGCTGCTTTCCGGGGCCGTCGGGATCGATGATCGCGGGGATCTTGCCATTGGGATTGAGGGCGAGGAATTCGGGCGCGTGGGTTTCGTTCTTCGTCAGGTCGACGAGATGCGCCTCGTAGGGCAGGCCGAGCTCTTCAAGGGCGATCGAGACCTTCACGCCGTTGGGCGTCGGGAACGAATAGAGCTGGATGCGGTCGGGATGGCGCGCGGGCCAGCGGCGGGCGACGGGGAATGCTGACAGGTCGGCCATGGCTTTCTCCTGGCGATCGGTGACGAATGGAATCTAGGGGCGCTCAGATCGCCTTGAAAGCGACGGTGGCATTCGTGCCACCAAAGGCGAAGGCGTTGCTGATGGCGGCGCGCACGACGCGCTCCCTGGCCACGTTCGGCGTCACGTCGAGGTCGCAATCGGGGTCGGGCACCCTGTAGTTGGCGGTCGGCGGCACCACGCCCTCGCGGATCGCCATCACGCAGGCGATCATCTCCAGCGCGCCCGAGGCGCCCATGCAATGGGCATGCATCGACTTGGTGGAGGATACCGAGAGCCGGTCGGCATGGCGGCCGAAGACCCGCCTTATGGCGGCAGTCTCGATCTGGTCGTTGGCCTTGGTCCCGGTCCCGTGGGCATTGACATAGTCGATGTCCTCGGCAGCCAGTCCGGCGTCGGCGAGACAGGCCCGCATGGCGGCCACCGGGCCCTCGACGGTCGGCGCGACGATGTCCGTGGCATCGCCAGAGAGCCCGGCGCCGGCCAGCTCGGCGAGGATCGGCGCGCCGCGGGCGCGCGCATGGTCAAGCGTCTCCAGCACGGCCATGCCGGCGCCCTCGCCGATCACCAGGCCGTCGCGATCGGCGGAGAAAGGGCGGCAGGTCTCGCGAGCCAGCGCCCGCAGCGCGTCCCAGCCCTTGAGCACGCCGAATGAGATCGGCGCGTCGGTGCCGCCGGCCAGCATCACGTCGGCGCGGCCAAGCCGCAGCTGGTCGGCCGCGGAGGCCAGCGCATGGTTGGAGGATGCGCAAGCGGACGTGACGCCGAAGATCGGGCCCGTCAGGCCGAGAACCATCGACACCTGGGCGGCAGGCGCGCCCGGCATGACCCGCGGCACGGTGAAGACGCCGGCCCGCGGCCTACCTTCTATGAGCAGGGCCCGGTAGTTCTCCTCCAGCGTCTCGGAGCCGTAGATGCCGGTGCCGACGACGGCGCCCATGCGGGCCGGCTCGACCGACGCCAGCGACAGGCCGGAGTGGGCGACGGCCTCCGTCGCCGCCATCACGGCGAGCAGCGAGAAGCGATCCATGGTGATCAGCCGCTTGCGGTCGAAGCCCGGATCCGGAAGCGCCTTGATCTCGGCGCCGATGCGGCCGCTCAGCCCATGCAGGGGGGCCGACGTGATCTCACCGATGCCGGAGCGGCCGGCGCGCATGGCCTGCCAGATGGACGATGCGTCAGTGCCGAGCGCGCATAGGCCGCCCATGCCGGTGATGACGATGCGCGGCAGGCTCATGTCAGGCTTGTTTTTCGATCAGCGCGCGAACAGCGGTAACAATGTCGCCCACGTTCTTGAGATTGTTCCAGGCCTCCACCGTGTTCATCTCGATCTCGATGCCATAGGCCTCCTCGAGGTCGAAGACGATTTCCGTCAGCTCCAGCGAGTGAATGCCCAGCGCGGTGAGCTCGGTCGACGCCGTGATCTCGCCGGCGTCAGGATCGGCATGTGCCTTGATCTTCTCGATGATCTCGCTTGCCAGCTTGTCCGTCATCGCCTCCCCTTCCCGTCCCTGGTCGCAGTCACGTCATGCGCATCATGCGGGCGGCTGCGGACAAGTGAGCCGGAATTCTATAGAAACTGAACCGGTATGAAGCAACAACATCTCGCCGGAACGAGCAACGACCCGAAATGGCCGGGCGAGCAAAAGCCGCTGCCCGCGGCCGACGCGCCGGCCGTGCACGCCCTGCAAAGGGTGGAAGCAAGAGGCGCGCTTTCGCTGGCGCTTCGCGACGGCCGGACCCGGCCGCAGCGGCTCTTTCAGGAAGGCGCCGCCAAGATCAGACTGCCCCGCGTCAGCGGCGAACCGGCGGAGGCGGTGCTGATCAACACCGCCGGCGGACTGACCGGCGGCGACCGGCTGGCCTGGGCGGTGGAACTCGGCGCCGGATCGGCGGCAGTGGTCACCACGCAAGCCTGCGAGAAGATCTACCGCGCCGGCGCCGGCCATGCCGAGGTCAGCGCTGCGCTCAGCGTCGAGGCGGGCGCCCGTTTGGCCTGGCTGCCTCAGGAAACCATCGTCTTCGAGGGTGGCGCCCTTTCCCGCCGCCTGGAGGCGTCGCTGGCGCGTGACGCCGAGGCGCTGATCGTCGAAGCGACCGTGTTCGGGCGCACCGCACGTGGGGAACGCGTGCAGCTAGGCCGGTTCGCCGACCGCTGGCGCATCTATCGCCAGGGGCAGCTCGTTCATGCGGAGGACTTCGCGATCGGCCCGGACATCGACGCGACCCTTCGGCGCGCCGCCGCCGCCAATGGTGCCGTGGCCATGGCGACGGTGCTCGCAATCGGCGACGCGCCGGAGACGAAGGTCGCGGCGGCCCGCCACATCGTCGGCGATGCCGGCGGCGTCAGCGCCTGGACCGTCGGGCAATCTGGCAAGCTTCTTGCGAGGCTGGTTGCAGCGGACGGCTACGCCCTCAGGCAGAGGCTTGTGCCGCTGATCGAATTGCTCAACGGACAGGCAGGGCTGCCTAAAGTCTGGTCACTTTAGGAAGGATGTCGATGGAATGAACCTGACGCCGCGAGAAAAGGACAAGCTTCTCGTCGCCATGGCGGCCATCGTGGCACGCCGGCGGCTCGACCGCGGCGTCAAGCTCAACCATCCCGAGACCATCGCCCTCATCACGGACTTCGTCGTCGAGGGCGCCCGCGACGGCCGTTCCGTGGCGGAGCTCATGGAGGCCGGCGCGCATGTGGTCGGCCGCGCGCAAGTGATGGAGGGCGTGGCCGAGATGATCCATGACATTCAGGTCGAGGCGACCTTCCCCGACGGCACCAAGCTGGTCACCGTCCATCATCCCATTCGCTGAGGCAGGGGAACGGAGACTACGATGATCCCCGGCGAGATCCTGACCAAGGACGGCTTCATCGAGCTCAATGAGGGGGCCGAGCGCGTCACGCTGCGGGTGGCCAACACCGGCGACCGTCCGATCCAGGTGGGCAGCCACTACCACTTCTTCGAGACGAACGGGGCGCTGCGCTTCGACCGCGAGATGGCGCGCGGCATGCGGCTCGACATCGCGTCGGGAACAGCGGTGCGGTTCGAGCCCGGACAAGAGCGCGACGTGACCCTGGTGCCGTTCGGCGGCGGCAGGAAGGTCCACGGCTTTCAGCAGAAGGTGATGGGAAAGCTGTGACGGGCGCGCGGCAGACCTTGGCGACGGGTTCAGCGGGCGGGCTTGGCTGCGGCGTAGATGACGACGCTGGACTTGCCCTCGAACTCGACGGCCAGAATGTCGCGCGGCAGGATCTGTCGCGAATCGATGGCGTGGAACAGCATCGCGTTGCCCTCGATCTCCTCGCGCAAGGCGGTGACGTCGGCCTGGTGCTCCTTGACCTTGGCGTCGATCTCGGGCGGCGGACCGCCCTCGGTCGCGGCAGCATCCGGCAAGAACACGATGTCGACCTTGTCGAGATCGGACACTTTGCGCACGGCGCTGATGTTCTCGCTCGTCTTGTCGATCGCGGCAAGGATGCGCCCGGCATCGGCGGCCGGCCTCGTCTCTTCTTCGACAGGCGTGCCGACGATCTTTTCGACGGATTCCTTGCTTTCCAGGCCCTGAGCCGAGGCGGTGCCTGGCACGCCCGCCACAAGGACGGCCAGGGCAGCACTCATTCCGAGCAGGTTCCGAAAGCAACCGGTGATCGACATGGCGAGCTCCTCAAGGCAGCAGGCCGGGGCGTCGCGCGTCCCGACGTGAGGGGGAACGCTGGCTGCGACAGGCGGGTTCCCCGGCCGATCCCGGCGTCGTCAGCCAGGCTTCTTGGTAATCAGCGTCAGGCTGCCGTCCTTGCTGAGGCTGGCGGCGACCACCTGCTTCGAGGTCAATCCCTTGGCCTCCAGCGCCTGCTTGATCGGCGGCGCGGCATCGATCGAGCTGCGCAGCTTCTGAAGGTCCGCGTCGCTCCGCTTGGCGATGACGTCATTGACCTTCTGTTGCGTCTCCTTGGGCAGTTCCGTCATGTCGACGATGTTGACCGACTGGATCGCCGGCTGCGCGGCAGGCGAAGTGGGGGCGGGCCGGGCCGGGGCGGGCTGCTGCTGGGCGAGCGCCGTACCGGCGGACATGAGCGCGGCGATGGCCGTGGCAACGGCAAGCGTCATTTTCGGCATGAAGTTTCCTTTCGGGCTTCCAATCGATGTCGGGGAGGGATGCAACCAAGAGCAGAGCCGCCGATTGCGGGGACAAGCAGTCGACGAGATGGTGATTCCGTGACCATTCGGTGGCCGGAATGCGCTTTCGGCGCAAAGCGGGAGAGCTGAGCATGGCGAAGATCACGAGAGCCGCCTACGCGCAGATGTTCGGTCCGACCAAGGGCGACCGGGTGCGCCTTGCCGATACGGACCTGTTCGTGGAGGTGGAGCACGATTTCACCCTCTACGGCGAGGAGATTAAGTTCGGCGGCGGCAAGGTGATCCGCGACGGCATGGGCCAGAGCCAGGCGACGCGGGCGGAAGGGGCCGTCGACACCGTGATCACCAACTGCCTGGTGGTCGACGCGGGCGGCATCTACAAGGCCGACATCGGCATCCGCGACGGCCGAATCGCCGGGATCGGCAGCGCGGGCAATCCCGACACGCAGCACGGCGTGGGCATCGTCGTGGGACCGGGGACCGAGGCGATCGCAGGCGAAGGCAAGATCCTCACCGCCGGCGGAATGGACTCCCACATCCACTTCATCTGCCCGCAGCAGATCGAAGAGGCACTGATGTCAGGCATCACCACGATGCTCGGTGGCGGCACCGGGCCGGCGCACGGCACCTTCGCCACCACCTGCACGCCGGGGCCATGGCATCTGCAGCGAATGATCGAGAGCTTCGACGCCTTCCCGATGAATATCGGGCTGTCGGGCAAGGGAAACGCCTCGCTGCCCGCCGCGCTGGAGGAGATGGTGCTCGGCGGCGCCTCGTCGCTCAAGCTGCACGAGGACTGGGGCACCACGCCCGCGGCGATCGACTGCTGCCTGAAGGTCGCCGACCAGTTCGACGTGCAGGTGATGATCCACACCGACACCTTGAACGAGAGCGGCTTCGTGGAACACACGGTCAAGGCGATCGGCGGGAGGACCATCCATGCCTTCCACACGGAAGGGGCCGGAGGCGGTCACGCGCCGGACATCATCAAAGTCTGCGCGTTGCAGAACGTCATCCCTTCGTCGACCAACCCGACCCGGCCCTATACCGTGAACACCATCGCCGAGCATCTCGACATGCTGATGGTGTGCCACCATTTGTCGCCAGAGATCCCCGAAGACATCGCTTTCGCCGAAAGCCGCATCCGCAAGGAGACGATCGCAGCCGAGGACATCCTGCACGATCTCGGTGCCTTCTCCATCATCGCTTCCGACAGCCAGGCGATGGGGCGCGTCGGCGAAGTCGCGATCCGCACCTGGCAGACCGCAGACAAGATGAAGCGGCAGCGTGGCCGGCTGCCGGAGGAGAGCGGCGACAACGACAACTTCCGGGTGCGGCGCTACATCGCCAAGTACACGATCAACCCCGCCATCGCGCACGGGGTCGCCGGCGAGGTCGGCTCCGTGGAGGTCGGCAAGCGCGCCGACCTGGTGCTTTGGAACCCTGCCTTCTTTGGCGTCAAGCCGGACCTGGTGATCGTCGGCGGCAGCATTGCCGCCGCGCCGATGGGCGACCCGAATGCGTCGATCCCGACGCCGCAGCCGGTCCACTACCGGCCTATGTTCGGCGCCTATGGAAAGGCTGCGGCGCGCAGCTCCGTCACCTTCGTGTCGCAGGCCTCGCTGGACGCAGGGTTGGCGGGCCGGCTCGGCGTGGAGAAAGCGCTGGTCGCGGTCAAGAACACAAGGGGCGGCATCGGCAAGCATTCCATGGTGCACAACGCCGCCACACCGCATGTCGAAGTGGACCCCGAAACCTACGAGGTGCGCGCCGACGGCGAACTGCTCACCTGCGCGCCGGCACGGGTGCTGCCGATGGCGCAGCGCTACTTCCTGTTCTAGAAAGATCGTCGACTATGCTCAAAGCCCTAGCCTTCCGCCGCGCCGCCGAGGTGCGCGCCGACCCGCGCCGGACGGAGCCCTTCGACAGGGTCGTCCTGGAGAGCGACGAACGGCACCTGAGGCGCCGCGTGCTCCAGCTTTCGCACGGCGAGCGGCTGCTGGTGGAGCTCGAGGCGGCCGTGGCGCTCGAGCACCGCGACGTGCTGGTGTTGGCCGACGGACGCCATGCCGAGGTGATCGCCGCCGAGGAGGCGCTCTACGCTGTCCGGGCCCGCGACGCTCGCCATCTGGCCGAGCTGGCATGGCATATCGGCAACCGGCACCTGCCGGCGGCGGTCGAGGCGGAGCGGATCCTGATCCACCGCGACCATGTCGTCCGCGCGATGCTGGAAGGGCTGGGCGCCGAGGTGACGCTTGTTGACGAGCGGTTCTCGCCGCTTCGCGGAGCCTATCATGGACATTCCCACGCCCACGCCTGATCGTGCGGCCACGCTTAGACTGCTGGCCTGGCTGTCGCCGGCGTTTCCGGTTGGCGGCTTCAGCTACAGCCACGGGCTGGAATGCGCAGCCGCCGAAGCGCGGGTGACGGGGGCGCAGGATCTCGCCGGCTGGGTCGCCGATCTCCTGGAGTTCGGATCGGGCTGGAACGATGCGGTGCTTGTCGCGGAGGCCTGGCGGGCGTCGGCGGACGAAGCCCGGCTGGCAAAGGTGGCCGCGCTTGCCGAGGCGCTCAGCGGCTCGGCCGAACGGCATCGCGAGACGACGCTTCAGGGCGCCGCCTTCCTGGCCGCGGCCAGCGCCTGGCCTGCCGCCATGCCGGCAGGGCTGCCGACCTGTCCAGCCTACCCGGTGGCCGTCGGGGCGGTGGCCGGAGCCCACGGCGTGCCGCTCGGCGACACGCTGGCGGCCTGGCTCCAGGCGTTCGCCTCGACCCTCCTGCAAGCCGGCATCCGTCTCGGCCTGACGGGCCAGCGCGGTGCGGTCGCCACGCTCGCCTCGCTCGAAAAGCCGATCCTGCGGCTGGCCGAGCGGGCGGCACGCTCGACGCTCGACGATCTCGGCACCGCGGCGATGCTGTCGGAGATCATGTCCATGCGCCACGAAACCCAGTCCACGAGGCTCTTCCGCTCATGAAACACCCTCACGGCCCATTGCGCGTCGGCATCGGCGGTCCCGTCGGCTCCGGCAAGACGACACTCACGGAAAAGCTCTGCAAGGCGCTGCGCGACCGCTACTCGCTGGCCGTCATCACCAACGACATCTACACCAAGGAAGATGCGTTGATGCTGGCCCGGCTCCAGGCGCTGCCGGAAGAGCGGATCGTCGGCGTCGAGACCGGCGGCTGTCCGCACACGGCGATCCGGGAGGACGCCTCGATCAACCTGCAGGCGATCGCCGAGCTCAACCAGCGCTTCCCCGACCTCGACATCGTCTTCATCGAATCGGGCGGCGACAACCTGGCCGCGACATTCTCGCCGGACCTCGCCGACCTGACGCTCTACGTCATCTCGGTCTGCCAGGGCGAGGAGATCCCGAGGAAGGGCGGTCCGGGCATCACGCGGTCCGATTTCCTGGTCATCAACAAGAGCGACCTGGCCCCCTATGTCCGCGTCGACCTCGACGTGATGGAGCGCGATGCGGCCCGCATGCGCGGCTCCCGCCCGTTCGGCTTCACCGACCTCACGCGCGGCAAGGGGCTCGATGCGGTGCTGGACTTCGTTCTCGACGCCGGCGGGCTGGCGGTGGACCAGGCGCGGGCGACCGGCTGAGGCAGCGGCTTCCGGCGCTTGCCGGGGGCTATCGGGCAAGGCATTCTCCGACCGGATCCGCCCGAAGGGAGCTGCCATGACCGTCGCCCGCCTTGCCAAGGAAGGCCGCTCCAACCTGCCGTTCTACGAGGAGCGCGTAGACCTCGCCTGCGCGTTTCGCTGGACTGCGCGGCTCAACATGCACGAGGCGGTCGCCAATCATTTTTCGCTGGCGGTGGACGACGGCGGCCGCCGCTTTCTGATAAACCCGAACCAGGTGCATTTTTCCCGCATCCGGGCCAGCGACCTGCTGCTGGTCGACGCCGAAGACCCTGACACGATGCGCCGGCCGGACGCGCCCGACCCGACGGCCTGGGGGTTGCACGGCGCCGTCCACCGGCTTTGCCGTCACGCACGGTGCGTCATGCACGTGCACTCGATCCACGCCACAGTGCTCGCCTCGCTCGCCGATTCGACCCTGCCGCCGATCGACCAGAACTCGGCGATGTTCTTCCGGCGGCAGGTGGTCGACGCCCAATATGGCGGGCTGGCCTTCGAGGAAGAGGGGGCACGCTGCGCCCAGCTGCTCGCCGACCCGAAGGTCAAGGTGATGGTGATGGGCAATCACGGCGTGCTGGTCATCGGCGACACCGTGGCCGATACCTTCAACCGGCTTTATTATTTCGAGCGCGCTTGCGAGACCTACATCAAGGCCCTGTGGACAGGCCGGCCGCTGCGCGTGCTCTCCGACGAGATCGCCGAAAAGACGGCCAGCGAGATGGATGACTATCCGCTGCAGGCGGAGCGGCACCTGGCCGAGCTGAAGGCGATCCTGGACGAAGAGGAGCCGGCTTACCGAAGCTGAACCGTCACGAGCGGCGAAGCTTGCGGCCATAGAGCTCGAGGCGATGGTGGACGATGTCGTAGCCGAGGGCGCGGGCGATCTCGTTCTGCAGCTTCTCGATGCGGTCCGACTTGAACTCGATGACGTCGCCCGTCTCGATGTCGATCAGGTGATCATGGTGGTCGCCGCCCGCCTGTTCGAAGCGCGATGGCCCGCCTTCGAAGGCGTGGCGGTGAATCGCACCCATGCCTTCCAGGAGTTTCATCGTCCTGTAAACTGTCGACAGGGAGATGCTGTCGTCGATCGCCACGGCTCGCCTGAAAATTTCCAGAGCGTCGGGGTGATCCTCCGTCTCGGAAAGGATGTTGACGATGATCCGGCGTGGCCGAGTCATGCGGATGCCGGCGCGCCGCAACTCTGCTTCGTAATCCGGCTTTAGAATCACTTCGCTCGCCATGTATTGACCATGCGCCAAGACTATGCCCCGAAGCGCGCGCGCTGAAAAGACGGGCGGACGGGATCGTCCAGCGGCGGTGGGCGGCACGGGACCGGGGCTCCGGTCCGGCGAGACGGGCGCTTGAAACAGAGGCTTGGCCATGGAATGACTAGGCGGGCAGGTGCTCCAGAGGACGCAAGGACGAGCGCTGACGATTCGCATGGATAGTCCCGATCCGGTCGAACAGGCCGAAACAGTCAAGAAGCCAAGGAAAAGCATCGTCAACGTCTTGCCGCTGGCGCTGGTGCGGGCGCGCGAGAGCGTCATGATGCCGTTTCGGAACCTGCTTCGCCGCTACGACCTGACCGAGCCGCAGTTCCGCGTGCTGCGGACGGTGGCCGAGCTGGCCGACATCGAGCTCACCGAGCTGTCGCGGGTGACGGCGCTGCTTATGCCTTCGCTGTCGCGGATCGTGCGGGAACTGGAGCAGCGCGGCTATCTGGCCAAGCGGACCGACCCGAGCGATATGCGCCGAACGCTTGTCCGCCTCACCGACCGCGGGAGCCGGCTGGTCGAACACGTGCTGCCGGACTGCGAGACCGTCTACGTCGCCATCAAGCGCACGATGAGCGTCGAGAAGCTGAAGATGTTGCAAAGCCTGCTGCTCGAACTCGAGACCAAGCTGTCCTATCTCGATTTCGATTTTGCCGGCGGCTCGGAGCCGGGCTCGGATGTGGTGCCGATCACCCAACCCAAGCAGCGGGGACGGCCGCCGAAGCGGAGCGGCTGAGGCACGCGCCCACCGCGGTTCGCCGCGACATCGCCCTGTCGCGGGGTGACAATCCCAACGCCGCCGGCCGTGGCAGGGTCCGGGCTCGCATCGAGGGACTTCGCGTTGACCACCAAGCCGGAGCGCATCGTCATCGTTGGAAGCGGCCATGGCGGCGTCGAGCTTGCCGCCGCGCTGCGCCAACGCGGCTTCGAAGGCAGCGTCGCCATCGTCGGCGATGAGCCGGACCTGCCCTATCAGCGGCCGCCGCTGTCCAAGGAATTCCTCAAGAGCAGCGAGGATAGCGGGCTGCCCCTGAAGGGCGAGGCGTTCTTCGGCGGGCACGGAATCGACCTCTTGCTCGGTCACCGCGTGACCCATATCGACCGGGCCGGGCGGCAGGTGACGCTCGACGGTGGGCGGACGCTGCCCTACGACCATCTGGTCCTCGCGACAGGGGCCCGCAACCGGGTTCCGCCCATTCCCGGCCTGGAAGCGGCAACGACGCTGGAGTTGAGGAGCCTCAAGGATGCGCGCGCCCTGCATGCGCGGCTCGACGCGCTCCACCATGTCTCGGTGGTCGGCGGCGGGTTCATCGGGCTGGAAGTGGCGGCTCTTCTAAGGGCCCGGGGCGTCGAGGTCGACGTCGTGGAAGCGGCTCCGGTCCTGATGGGTCGGGTGCTGTCCTTGCCGATGTCGGCCTGGTTCCGCGCCATGCACGAAGGCATCGGCACCAAGCTCCATCTCGGGACGATCGTGGAGGGAGTTGGTAGAGACAAAGGCCGGCTCGAAGCACGGCTGTCCGACGGCACGCGCCTTTCGACGGACGCAGTGCTGGTCGCCTGTGGCGTCGTGCCCAATGTCGAGCTCGCGGCGGCAGCCGGCCTGGACGTCGACAACGGCATCGTGGTCGATGACCGCCTGCTCACGGCCGATCCGGCGATCTCGGCGATCGGCGACTGCGCGGTCTACCCGAACGTGTACACCTGCGGCATGGCGCGGCTGGAGTCGGTGCAGAACGCCGTCGACCAAGCGCGCGCCGTCGCCGCGCGACTGACCGGCGAGGACGCGCGGGGCTATGACGGCTTGCCCTGGTTCTGGTCGAATCAGGGCGCGGCACGGCTGCAGATCGCCGGGATGTCGACCGGACACGACGACACCGTGATGCGCGGCGATCCGGACAGCGGGAAGTTCTCGATCTTCCTCTACCGGGGCGACCGGCTGATCGCCGTGGAAAGCCTCAACAACGCTGCCGACCACATGTCGGCGCGGCGGCTTATCGCCGCCGGCAGGCCGCTGCCGAAGGCGGTGGCCGCCGATGCCAACGCCAACCTCAAGGCGCTGCTCTAGCGGCTGATCGATGTCTGCCGGCTCGCCTTGTCACGGCCGGCGCCCCATGCTAGCGAACCCTCGATTTGGCGGCCGTTGCGGCTCGCCCAACATGAGGATTCCGGCAGATGGCCACCAAGGAAGAGACGCCGCAGGGCGCAGCCACGACTGGCAACGGCGCGCAGCCGACGCTCAACGTGCTCGCGCAGTACGTCAAGGACCTGTCCTTCGAAAGCCCGGGAGCGCCCAATTCGCTGCGCGGCCGGGAGCAGTCGCCCGGCATCGCTATCAACGTGAACGTCAACGCCAATCCATTGTCGGACAAGGAGTTCGACGTGAACCTCACGTTGAACGCCAAGGCCTCCTTCGACAAGGACGTGCTTTTCAATGTCGAGCTGGTCTATGGCGGCGTCTTCCGGATCGAAGGGTTCCCGCAGGAGCACATGCTGCCGATCCTGTTCATCGAGTGCCCGCGCCTGCTGTTTCCGTTCGCCCGGCAGATCATTGCCGATGCGACCCGCAATGGCGGCTTCCCGCCGCTGATGCTCGATCCGATCGACTTCGCTCACATGTTCCAGCAGAAGCTGGCGGAAGACCAGGCGAAGGCCAAGGTCCAGGTGAGCTGAGGCTCAACCGAAGAGGCGAGCGCGGTTCCAGATCGCCTTCTCGCCGAGCACGGCGACCATGGCGGCATGCGCTGCCAGCTCGGCGGGGGTGAGCCGCGGCGGAAGTGGACGCTGGCGCGGCTCGATGACGATGGCGACGCCATCCCCGGACAGCTGGCCGGGCACGGTTTCGATCACGATCTCAAGGCCGAGAGCCGCCTGTTTGCCGCCGATCAGCTCGATATAGACCTCGGCCAGAAGCTCCGAATCGAGCAGCGCCCCGTGCTTGGTGCGGCGGCTGTTGTCAATGCCATAGCGTCGGCAAAGCGAATCGAGCGAATTCGGCCCCATCGGGTGCTTGCGGCGGGCGAGCGCCAGGGTGTCGACCACCCGCGCCGGTTCCACGGGAAGCTGACCCAGCCTGCCCAGCTCGGCGTTGACGAAGCCGATGTCGAACGCCGCGTTGTGGGCGACCAGCCTGGCCCCGTCGATGAATTCCAGAAATTCGGCCGAGATCGTCGCGAAATTTGGCTTGTCGACGAGCGCCGCGTTGGTGATGCCGTGAACCGCCAGGGCGTCGGCGTGAACGCTGCGGCCCTCGGGATTGACGTAGCGGTGGAAAGATCGCCCCGTCGGGAAGCGATTCACGAGCTCGACGCCGCCGATCTCTATGATGCGGTCGTCGCGGGTGTCGAGGCCGGTCGTTTCCGTGTCGAAGACGATTTCGCGCATGCGCTTCCGAATCACTCTTTGGCCGACAAGAATGCCGTCAGGCGGCATCTCCAGGCAAGACTAGCCGGGTCGCCCGTCCCCGCTTTCCTGCGTCAGCTCGCGGATGATCGCCGTCACCTGGCGGCGTGCCGCCTCAAGCCCCGCCGAGGTGTCGATCACATAGTCGGCGACCCGGCGTTTTTCTTCGTCGGGCACTTGGCGCGCCAAGATCGCCTGCATTTTCGTCTCCGTCATGCCCGGGCGCGAGAGCACGCGTTGCTTCTGGACGTCGGGCGGGGCGGTCACCACCACGACCTTGTCGACGCGCGCGCGCCCGCCGGTCTCGAAGAGCAGCGGGATGTCGAGCACCACGAGCCGGGCGCCCAGGGAGCGTTGCGAGGCGACGAAGGCATCAGCATCGGCTCTCACCAGGGGATGAATGACGGCCTCCAGGCGCCGCAGCGCCTCTGGACGACCCAGCACCGCCCGCGAAAGCCGGTCCCGATCGACTTGACCAGCGGCGGTCGTGCCTGGAAACTCCGCCTCGACCAGCGGCGCAGCCGCGCCGGCATAGAGCCGGTGCACCGCCTCGTCGGAATCGTGCACCGGAACGCCTGCCTCGGCGAACATGCGGGTCGCGGTCGATTTGCCCATGCCGATCGAGCCGGTGAGGCCGAGCACGATCATGGCTCATCGTCCAGATCGGCAACGACACGCTCGCGTAAGGCCGCGCTCACCGTCGGTCGGCGTCCGAACCAGCGCTCGAAGCCAGGCACTGCCTGGTGCAGCAGCATGCCCAGGCCGTCGACGGTGGCGAGTCCGCGCCGCCTCGCGGCTGCCAGCAACGGAGTGACCCGCGGGACGTAGACGATGTCGGTCACGATTGCGTCGTGTGGGAGACGCTCCATCTCGACGGCCGCCGACTCGCCGCCCGCCATGCCGAGCGAGGTGGTGTTGACCAGGAGGCCGGCATCGGCGGCAAGCTCGGGAAGCGCTGCCCAGGAATGCGCCGAGACGCCGTCGCCGAAGCGGTCGGACAGGTCGCGAGCGCGTTCCACCGTACGATTCACCAGCCGAATGTCGGTCATTCCGCGCTGCCGGAGGGCAAAGATCACCGCGCGGGCGGCACCGCCGGCGCCGAGGACGAGCGCTGGCCCGCGCCTGTCCCAGCCGGGAGCGCAATCGTCGAGATTGGCGGCAAAGCCGTAGGCGTCGGTGTTGGTGCCGACAACGATCCCCTCCTCGAGCCAGACCGTGTTGACGGCGCCGATCTCTTCCGCCGCAGCGTCGCGGCGTCCAACGGCCGCATAGGCGCTCTCCTTGTGCGGGATGGTGATGTTACCGCCGACAAAGCGACCGTCGATCCTCTTCAGGAAGTCCGCGAACTCCCGAGGAGCGACATCGAGCGCACGGTAGCTGCCGGCAAGCCCAAGCTCCTGCAGCCAGAAGCCGTGGATCAACGGCGACCGCGAATGGGCGATCGGATGCCCGACCACGAAGGCGTTGAGCTGGCGCTCAGTCATCGAGCGCACCGTTCTCCCTGAGAGCCCCGAGCAGCGGCAGCAGCGGCAACCCGACGACCGTGAAGATATCGCCCTCGATCTTCTCGAACAGGCGGATGCCTTGGCCCTCCACCTGATAGGCGCCGACGCTTGCCAGAGCATGCTCGCCGACCCGCGCGAGATAGCGTCCGATGGAAGCCGGATCGAGCTTTCGCATGGTCATGCGGGCGGTTTCGATATGGCGCCACGCCGTGACTTCGCCCTGGGCGAGCACCGCCGCGCTGTTCAGGTGATGGGTCCGTCCGGCGAGCGCCAACAGCGTGCGCCTCGCCTCCTCCAAGTCGCGTGGCTTGTGGAAGAGGCGGTCGTCGAGCGAGAGCGTCTGGTCCGAACCGATGACGAGCGCATCCGGAAAGCGACCCGCCACGTCCAGCGCCTTCGCTTCGGCAAGCACGAGCGCGAGCTCCTCCGGCGTGGCGCCGGTGCCGTCCAGCGTGGCCTCTACGGCGCGCTCGTCAATCTCGGGGCGAACCACCTCGAAGGTGACACCGGCGCGCTCGAGCAGTTCGCGCCGGAATGGGCTGCCGGACGCCAAGATAATGCGCTCTGCCATTCGTTCTCTCCGCTAGCTGGTCGCTCCCTGGCGTCCCTTGCCTCGCAATGCCACGATCGCGGCCGCCGTCTCCTCGATGGAGCGCCGGCTGACGTCGATCATGGGCCAGCCATGCCTGCTGCAGATCTGCCGGGCATAGGAAAGTTCCGCGGCAATCGTCGCACGGTCGACATAGGTCTGGGCATCGAACCCGACCGAAGATCCAAGCACCCGGTTCTGCCGCACCTGCGAGATCCGCTCGGCCGAGGCGACGAGGCCGACGATCAACGGTCTTTCCGCCGAAAGCAGGCTTTCCGGGATCGGCACACCGAGGACGATGGGGATGTTGGCGGTCTTGATGCCGCGGTTGGCGAGATAGATGCTGGTCGGTGTCTTTGAGGTTCGGGAAATGCCGATCAGCACGATGTCGGCATCCTCGATGTCCGTGGGGAGCTGGCCGTCGTCATGTTCCATGGTGAAATTCAACGCATCGATGCGGCGGAAATATTCGGCATCGAGCACGTGCTGGGCGCCGACCCGTCGCCCGGCCGGGGTGCCGAGATAGGACTGGAACACGCCGAGCACCGGCTCGAGCACCGAGACGCAAGGCAGCCCCATGGCAAGGCTCCGCTCGTCGATGTGCCGCGCCAGCTTCTGGTCGACCACCGTGTAGAGGATGATGCCAGGCTCCTCCTCGATATCCTCGAACACTTTTGCAAGCTGCTTTTCGGTGCGGATCAACGGATAGATGTGCTCGATGGCCCGCGCGTCTTTGTATTGCGCGGATGCCGCGCGGCCCGCCGCAAGCAGCGTCTCGCCCGTGGCGTCCGAGATCAAATGCAGGTGGAAGAAACTATGCGGCTTGTTCACAGGGCTGGCTTCCAGGCTGTGGCTTGGTGTGGACGAAAGGTGGCGCCGGCGCTCGCCCGCCGGCGGCACTGTATCAGATCGCCTCTTGTCCACAATTCGATGACCGGTGACCAGGGTCGGCGCAGTGTTGAGAAGTCAGTGGATGGTGACGGGCTTTCCCGCTTCGCTTCCTATCGCCGGCGCCGTTGCACTTCCACAACACGTTGAAAGCAATGGAGTTTGAGGCGGCTCCCCAGTCTTCACAGGAGCCCGGAGGAATGCGATAGCCGCAGCGGGGTCGAGGCAGATCTCCCATCGCTGGCTTGAAAAGCGCCAACTCCCGCAACCAACAGAGTCTTAGAATCAGAAATCTCTTTATCTATAGATTTGTTTAAGAGAATTTCGGGCTGACGAGGTGTCATGACGAAGCGTGTGGTGGTGGACGTCCTGAAAGGCGAGAGCGTGTTTCCGCCGCCGATCTGGATGATGCGGCAGGCAGGGCGCTACCTGCCGGAGTATCGCGAGATCAGATCGCGGGCGGGCAGTTTCCTCGACCTTTGCTACAACCCCGATTTGGCAACCGAAGTGACGCTGCAGCCGATCAGGCGCTTCGGCTTCGACGCCGCGATCCTGTTTTCCGACATCCTTGTCCTGCCCCATGCGCTCGGCCGCGATCTCGGCTTCGAGGAAGGGCGCGGGCCGGTCATGACCCCGCTGCAAGCCAAAGACGTTGACGGACTCGACGGGAGGGATTTTCATCGGCGCTTGGCACCGGTCTACGAGACGGTTCGGCAGCTGCGGCGCGCCTTGCCCGAAACGACGACGTTGATCGGGTTCTGCGGCGCGCCATGGACGGTCGCCACCTACATGATCGCGGGCCAGGGCTCTACCGACCAGGCGGTGGCGCGGCTGTTTTCCTATCGCCATCCGGCGGCGATGGCTCGCCTGATCGACATCCTCGTCGAGCGCTCGGCCGAGTATCTGGCACGCCAAGTGGAGGCGGGCGCCGACGCGGTGCAGATCTTCGATTCCTGGGCGGGCGTGGTCGACGGCGAAGCCTTCGCCGAACTCTGCGAGAGGCCGGTGGCGAGCATCGTCGAGCGACTGCATGCCCTGCACCCCGAGGTCCCCGTCATCGGTTTTCCGCGTGGGGCGGGCAGCCGTTACGAGGGCTACCGCAAAGCGACCGGCATTTCGGCGCTGGGGCTGGACTGGACGGTGCCGCTCGATCAGGCCGCCCGGTTGCAGAGCGAAGGGGCCGTGCAGGGCAACCTCGATCCGTTGCGGCTGGTGGCCGGCGGCACGCCGCTCGCCGAGGGCGTCGAGGCAATCCTTGCTCGGCTCGGCGGGGGGCCACTGGTGTTCAACCTGGGGCACGGGATCACTCCCGAGACACCGATCGCCCATGTCGAAGCCATGATCGCACAGGTCAGGGGAGCCAGCCGATGAGCGGCGCCGGTGAGGGTGGTTCGGGCGCCTCGGCGATGCGGAGGGCATTGGTCGCGCTCTGCGTCTTCGTCGCAGCTGCGGCGTTGCTGTTTTTCTGGAACCCTGTCGGTTTCTATCCCTGGGCCAAGGCGCTCCACGTGATTGCGGTCATCTCCTGGATGGCCGGCATGCTCTATTTGCCGCGACTCTTCGTCTACCACACGGAGAGCGAGCCGGGATCGGTGCAGTCGGAGACGTTCAAAGTGATGGAGCGGCGGCTGCTTCGCGGCATCATCAACCCGGCGATGGTGGTGACCTGGGTGCTGGGACTGTGGCTCGCATGGAGCGGGTTCGGCTTCGCCGGCGGCTGGCTGCACGCCAAGATCGCGCTGGTGGTCGTCCTTTCGGCCACGCACGGCTATTTTGCGGGCGCGGTGCGGCGATTTTCCGAAGACCGCAACGACAAGCCCGCCCGGCACTGGCGGATCATGAATGAAGTTCCTACATTGCTGATGATCGCCATCGTCATCCTGGTGGTGGTGAAACCCTTCTGAGGGTGCATTTGCCGCCTTGCTCTTTGTGTGGCCGAGCGGTAGAAGACAGCGCCCCTCCCCGCCACGCGCCCCCCTGCATTCCTCCCTCAAGGCCGCGTCCGGCGTATTTCGCGCAAGCGCCCATTTCTTCCAATTTCAGAGTCCGCACCATGCAGGAAATGAAACTCCAAGAGCTCAAGAGCAAGAAGCCGACCGACCTCATCACCTTTGCCGAATCTTTGGAGGTCGAGAACGCCAGCGTCATGCGCAAGCAGGAGCTGATGTTCGCCATCCTGAAGAAGCTGGCGTCGCAGGAGGTCGAGATCATCGGCGAAGGGGTGGTCGAGGTGCTACAGGATGGCTTCGGCTTCCTGCGCTCGGCCAACGCGAACTACCTGCCCGGCCCCGACGACATCTACATCTCGCCCTCGCAGATCCGCCGCTTCTCGCTGAAGACGGGCGATACGGTAGAAGGGCCGATCCGCAGCCCGAAGGAAGGCGAGCGCTACTTTGCGCTGCTCAAGGTCAACACCATCAATTTCGAGGATCCGGAGAAGATCCGGCACAAGATCCACTTCGACAATTTGACGCCGCTCTACCCCAACAACCGGCTGAAGATGGAGGTCGACGCACCGACCACGAAGGATCTCTCGGCTCGCGTCATCGACCTCGTGGCGCCGCTCGGCAAGGGCCAACGCGGACTGATCGTGGCGCCGCCCCGCACCGGCAAGACGGTGCTCCTGCAAAACATCGCTCACTCCATCACCAGCAACCATCCCGAATGCTACCTCATCGTGCTGCTTATCGACGAGCGCCCCGAGGAGGTGACCGACATGCAGCGCTCAGTGAAAGGCGAGGTCGTGTCTTCCACCTTCGACGAGCCGGCCACCCGTCATGTGCAAGTCGCCGAGATGGTGATCGAGAAGGCCAAGCGGCTGGTCGAGCACGGTCGCGACGTGGTGATCCTGCTGGATTCGATCACGCGGCTCGGCCGCGCCTACAACACCGTGGTGCCGTCTTCCGGCAAGGTGCTCACCGGCGGCGTCGACGCCAATGCGTTGCAGCGTCCGAAGCGCTTCTTCGGCGCGGCGCGCAACATCGAAGAGGGTGGCTCGCTGACCATCATCGCCACCGCGCTGATCGATACCGGCAGCCGCATGGACGAGGTGATCTTCGAAGAGTTCAAGGGGACCGGCAATTCCGAGATCGTGCTCGACCGCAAGGTCGCGGACAAGCGCATCTTCCCGGCCATGGACATCCTGAAGTCCGGAACCCGCAAAGAAGATCTGCTGGTGCAGCGACAAGACCTGCAGAAGATCTTCGTCCTCAGGCGCATCCTGGCCCCGATGGGCACGACCGACGCGATCGAGTTCCTGATCGACAAGCTCAAGCAGACGAAGAGCAACTCTGACTTCTTCGATTCGATGAACACCTGACCCGGTCAGGCGCCTTCGTCGTGGGCGCGGAGCTCACGGTCGAGCTCTGCGGGGTCTCCAGTGGGGGGTAGGCATGCCATGCCTCTACAGAGCCAAGCACCGGCGCGCTGGGCGTCCGCCGTCGCCTCGCCGACCAGCTTCGCCTTCGAGTATCCAACGGTGACCGCGATGTCGGTTCGGCGCGGATCGGGAAACCGATTCGCCACCGGAATGAAACGGCGTTCCTCCGGCTCCTCCACCATAACGAGCTTGTGCGGTGCCATCGCGATCTCGCAGGCATTGAAGATGCCCACCTGTCCGTAGGGCATCGCCTGCGCGCGTGCGAAGGCCGCCTCGGCGATCGTCCAGGCGCGCTGCTGGATCTCCGCCTCACCGGTCAGCATGGCCAGCTTGCTCCAGGCCGCGACGACGAAGGCTGTGGCGGAGGGCATCGCGTCGTCGACGTCGCCGCGAATGCGGAGCGGGACGTCGGTGCAGTCAGCCGCCGTGAGGAAATGACCTGTCTGCGTCTCGTCCGAATACCACCGGTCCAGCGCGAGGCAAAAGTCTCGGGCATGCTCCTTGTACTCCGAACGTTGCGTTGCCTCGAACAGGCCGGCCGCGGCTAGCGACATGGCAGCATGGTCGCTCGAAAGCCCGGGAAAGCTGCATCGGCCGCCGAGATTGGCGTGGGGAAGACGTCCGGACTCGTTCGATTCGAGGGCGAAACGAAACGCGGCTTCGGCGAGCTCGAGCCAATCGGTGCGTCCGAACAGGCGCGAAGCCTCGGCGAGGGAAGCGATGGCCTGGCCGTTCCAGTCGGTCAGGACCTTGTCGTCCCGCGCCGGCCTCGGGCGGCGCGCCCTGGCCTCCAGGAGACGGAGCCGCAGCGCACTGAGGGTCGTCTCGTCGTCGGAAAGGTTCAAATCCCCGCGGCGGATGACGGGGTCTCCTTCCCATTGCGGTGGCTTGGCCAGCTCGTATTCTGCCAGGAAGCGGCTCGAATCGGTCCCCAGGACGGTGCGGACCTCGTCCTCGGTCCAGGTGTAGAACCGCCCTTCCTCGCCCTCGCTGTCGGCGTCGAGGCTGGCGGCAAAGCCGCCGCCGGGAAGCACCATCTCCCGCTCGATCCACCCGATCGTCTCCTCGATTCGCAGCCGGAACAAGTCATCTCCCGTCTCGGCAAAAGCCCAGCCGGCGAGGCGAATGAGCTGCGCGTTGTCGTAGAGCATCTTTTCGAAATGCGGAACGGTCCAGCTGTCGTCTGTCGAGTAGCGCGAGAGACCGCCTCCCAGGTGATCGTAAATTGCCCCATTGAGCATCTGGCGCAGGCTCAGGAGGACCGCGTCGCGGCAAGCGTGGTCGCCCCGCTTTAGCCAGTTGATCCACAGCGTTTCCAAGAAGGGCGCATTTGGAAATTTGGGAGCGCCCTTCATGCCGCCAAGCACCGGGTCGACCATGCCCATAATGCTTTCCGCGAGCGTCCTGAACTTGGATGGATCGTAGCCGAGCTGGCTGGTGGTTCCGGACAGTCGCTCCCCGACATGCCGGGTGAGCGCCGAAGCGCTCCGCGTGATCTCCGCCTTCTTGTCGCGCCATGCCTGGTTGACCGCCTGGAGGATCTGCGGAAAACCGGGACGGCCGTAGCGCGGCGCGGGAGGGAAATATGTGCCGCCCCAGAAGGGCTCGCCGGCCGGGGTCAGGAACATGGTGAGCGGCCACCCTCCGTGTTCGCCCATGGCATGCAGCGCCGCCATGTAGATCTGGTCTATGTCGGGGCGCGCCTCGCGATCGACCTTGATGTTGACGAACAGGCGGTTCATCAATGCCGCGATGTCATGGTTCTCGAAGCTTTCATGAGCCATGACGTGGCACCAGTGGCAGGCCGCGTAGCCGATGGAGAGCAGCACGGGTCTGTCGAGCTCACGTGCTTCGGCCAGGGCGGCATCCGACCAGGGGCGCCAATGCACCGGGTTTTCCCGATGCTGCTGAAGATAGGGGCTGGGTTGATCGGCAAGGAGGTTGACGGGCGCGAGCGGCATCGCTGGTCCTCCGGGCGCTTCGATCGAGGGTAAACGGTCAGGTAGAGCGGAGCAATGGAGTTTCCAGATACGATCTTCGCCTTGTCGAGCGGCCGCTTGCCTTCTGGAGTTGCCGTGGTTCGCCTCAGCGGTCCGCATACCCTGGCGACCTTGCTACGGATGGCGTCAGGCCCGATGCCGCCTCGGACGCTCGTGAAACGCAGCATTCGCGATGGGCAGGGAGCGCTGCTAGACCGGGGCATGGCGGTGTCGATTCCAGGTCCGGCAAGCGTTACGGGCGAGGATTGCGGCGAGCTGCACCTTCATGGCGGCAAGGCGGTGGTGGCCGCTGTGCTCGACGCCTTGTCTGCGATGCCGGGACTGCGGGCTGCGGATCCCGGCGAATTCACGCGGCGAGCCTTCCTGAACGGCAAGCTTGATCTGGTCGAGGCGGAGGCCCTGGCCGACCTGATATCGGCAGAGACTGAGGTTCAGCGCCGCTTCGCTCTTGGCAATGCGCATGGCCGCCATGCAGCCCTCTACGCCGAGTGGCGGCAAGCGATCATCCAGGCCCGCGCTCTGGTCGAGGCGGAGCTCGACTTTTCCGATCAGGACGATGTGCCTGATGCAGTGGGCGAGCGGGCGTGGGACGCCCTCATCGAAGTGGTGCACGAGATCGATCGTCATCTGAGCGCGTTCCACCAGGCCGAGATGATCCGCGAAGGATTTAAGGTTGTCATCCTCGGCGCGCCCAATGCAGGCAAGTCCAGCCTGCTCAACGCGTTGGCGGGGCGTGACGCGGCGATCGTCACCGAGGAAGCGGGCACGACGCGCGACCTCATCGAGGTCGCGCTCGACCTTTCCGGAGCCAAGGTTCGCGTTGTCGATACGGCGGGAATTCGTCCGCAGGCCGGCAAGGTCGAAGAAATCGGCATAACTCGCGCCCTGGATGCTGCGGCAGGCGCCGATCTCTTGCTCGAGCTGGTGGACATGAGCGATCCCCGTCGACTGGTTTTGCCGAACTTCGAAGCCGGCCGTCTGGTCGTGGGGACGAAGTCGGATCTTGTGCCGGGCGGGGTCGGTGTGGCGTACGATTTGACTGTGTCCACCCGAGACGGAAGCGGGCTGCAGTCGCTGCTCGACCTCTTGTCGGGGCGGGCCGCTGCCGCGACGTCGGTCATCGCGGATGCCGTTCCGTTTCGTGCCCGTCATCTGGACGGCTTGCACAGTTGCCGCAGGGCGCTTCTCACAGCGATAGAGGGGAAGGGAGCGACACTCGAGTTGCGAGCGGAGGAACTCAGGGTGGCCAGTCAAAGCCTTGGCCGCCTCGCAGGCCAAGCTGGCGTCGAAGAGGTTCTCGATTTTGTGTTTGCGGGGTTCTGCGTAGGAAAGTGATTCACGTGAAACATGCGCAGCGGATCGAAAAAGTTTCACGTGAAACACGAGCCGCTTGACTTGACTCCATCGGGGGGACATGTCTCCGGGCGACCACCAGGGGAAGTGATGACGTGCGATACGATGTCGTGGTTGTCGGCGGCGGGCATGCCGGCTGTGAGGCGGCTGCGGCAGCTGCGCGGATGGGTGCCAGCACAGCGCTGATCACGCTGGCGCTCGGCACCGTCGGGGTCATGTCATGCAACCCAGCCATCGGAGGCCTTGGCAAAGGCCATCTGGTGCGCGAGGTGGATGCTCTCGATGGACTGATGGGCCTCGCCGCCGACCAGGCAGGGATCCAGTTCCGCATGCTCAACAGGCGCAAGGGACCGGCGGTGCGCGGCCCGCGCACTCAAGCCGATCGTAAACTCTACCGCCAGGAAATTCGTCGTGCTCTGGGCGCCCAGCAAGGGCTTGATTTGATCGAGGGCGAGGCTGCGGGCTTGGTCGTCGACGATGCACGTTTGACAGGGCTCATTCTGGCCGACGGCCGGTCGATCACCTTCGGGGCCCTGGTTTTGACGACCGGCACGTTTCTTGGCGGGCTCATCCATATCGGCGACCGGCGAATTCCCGCCGGGCGCGTCAACGAACCTGCTTCCGTCCGCCTCGCGCAGGACATACGCGGCAACGGTTTCGCCGTGGCAAGGCTAAAGACGGGAACCCCGCCGCGCCTGGATGGAACGACGATCGCGTGGCACGGCTTGGCCATGCAAAACGCGGACGAGGCTCCCGTGCCCTTCTCTTTGCTGACCGATAGGATCGCCAATCCCCAGATTGCGTGCGGAATCACGCGCACGACGCCCGCAACGCATGACGTGATCCGCCGGAATCTCCTCCGGTCGGCCATGTATTCCGGGTCGATCGAGGGAATTGGCCCCCGCTATTGCCCGTCGATCGAGGACAAGATCGTCAAATTCGGCGAGCGCGACGGCCATCAAATCTTTCTCGAGCCAGAGGGCCTGGACGACACGACGGTTTATCCGAATGGAATTTCGACCTCGCTGCCGGAAGACGTGCAGCTTGAGCTGCTGCGCACGATTCCCGGTCTCGAAACTGCGCGCATGCTGCAGCCCGGCTATGCCATCGAATATGATCATGTCGATCCTCGAGAGCTCGAGCCGACTCTGGAGACGCGGCGAGTCTCTGGCCTGTTTCTAGCCGGACAGATCAACGGCACGACCGGCTACGAGGAAGCTGCTGCGCAGGGCATCGTGGCTGGAATCAACGCGGCGCGGCGAGCCGGCGACGCCGATCCCGTTCGGATCGGCCGGGGCGACGCCTATATCGGCGTCATGATCGACGATCTCGTCAGCCGCGGCGTGAGCGAGCCTTACCGAATGTTCACGTCGCGCGCCGAGTTTCGGCTGTCGCTGCGGGCCGACAATGCCGACGAACGGCTCACGCCCTTGGGGCTGGGACTGGGCGTGGTGGGCGCACAGCGCGAAAGTCGCTTCCGGGATCTGGCCAGCCGCTTGGCCGATGCGCGGCAGCTGGCCCAGAGGCTGAGCGTTACGCCCAGGGAGGCGCGACGCGCTGGCCTCGCCATCAACCAGGACGGGCTGCGGAGATCCGCCTACCACTTGCTCGCCTATCCCGAGATAGATTTGATGCGGCTGGCCGCATTGTGGCCAGCCTTGTCATACGTCGATACGAAGACCGCACAGGCGCTGGAGACCGAGGCGCGTTACGCCGTCTATCTCGACCGCCAGCGCGCCGACATCAACCTGCTGCGCGCGGAAGAGACTCGTCGGGTGCCTTCGGATATCGACTTCTCCGAGCTGGCGGGGCTTTCCAATGAGCTGAAGCAAAAGATGCGCGAGCGGCGGCCCGCAACCGTCGCCGATGCGACCCGCATCGACGGGATGACGCCGGCTGCATTGGCCTTGATCGTGGCTCACCTTCGCCAGCACTCGAATCTCGGCGCGGCGCGGCGTGACTGACGGTCGCTACCGCAGGCTGTGCGAAATCGCCGGACCTGTTTCACGTGAAACATATGAGCGGCTGGTGACTTTTGAGTCGCTGTTCAATCATTGGGCGGCGAAGATCAATCTGGTCGGACCCTCCACCATCGACCAGCTTTGGGAGCGTCACATTCTCGACAGCGCGCAGCTGTTGCCATTGTCGCAGGGCACCCGATGGGTTGACCTTGGCTCCGGGGGTGGATTTCCCGGCGCGATAATAGCGATCCTCGTGTTCGAGAGGGGCGGCAAGGTGCACCTCGTTGAGAGCAATCGCAAGAAGGCGGCGTTCCTGACGACTGCCATGGCGACGCTCGGCGTGAATGCACAGGTCTACGCAATGCGCATTGGGGCGGCGCTGAAAGCAATCGGAGCGGCAGATGTCGTGACGGCGCGGGCGCTGGCCACGCTACCGGCCCTGCTGAACTTGGCGGAGCCATGGCTCAGTGGAGGTGCATTGGGACTCTTTCACAAAGGCCGGGATTTTCGACGCGAGGTCGAAGAAAGCCTTCAAGAGTGGAGCTTCGATCTGGTAGAACACCGCAGTGTCGTTGATCCGGAAGGCGTGATTCTCGCGGTGCGGGATCTCCGGAGGCGATGAGTATCGAGAGTTTCTGAGGCATGAAGAACGGTCCTCGCATCATCACGGTGGCGAACCAAAAGGGCGGCGTGGGCAAGACGACCACGGCCATAAATCTGGCGACTGCGCTTGCGGCAATCGGCGAGCGCGTCCTGATCATGGACATCGACCCACAAGGAAATGCCAGCACCGGCCTCGGCATCGATCGGCAGGCACGCAGCGTTTCTTCGTACGACGTGCTCACCGGCGAGGCGACCTTGTTCGAGGCGGCGATCGAGACCGTCGTCCCAGGCCTCTTCATAATCCCATCGACGTTGGACCTGCTCGGGATCGAGATGGAGATTGCAGCGTCGGCCGACCGCGTGCTTCGTCTGCGGCAAGCGGTGACGCGCGGCGCCGCGGAGCCGAACCCCTTCACCTATGTGCTGGTCGATTGCCCGCCATCGCTGAACCTGCTGACACTGAACGCCATGGCCGCAGCGGATTCGGTGCTGGTGCCACTGCAATGCGAGTTCTTCGCGCTGGAAGGATTGACCCAACTTCTCGAAACGGTCGAGCAGGTGCGTCGGACCATCAACCCATCGCTGTCGATCCAGGGCATTGTGCTCACCATGTTCGACGGGCGTAACAACCTTGCCAATCAGGTCGTCGACGACGTCAGGGCGCATATGGGCGAAGCCGTCTATGAGACCGTCATTCCACGCAATGTCCGGGTTTCCGAGGCGCCGTCGCACGGCAAGCCCGCCATCCTCTACGATCTCAAATGCGCCGGATCGCAGGCCTATCTACAGCTGGCGTCGGAAGTGATCCGGCGCGAACGCCAGCTCAAGGCCGCGTGATGAGCCCAACGGAAGCGAACGGCAGATGAGCGAAGATCTCCCCAGGAAACGCCTCGGCCGAGGCTTGGCTGCGCTGATCGGCGAAATGGACCACCCTGTCGAAGCGGCCGCGCCGCTTCCGGCCGATCGCACAGTACGGCTCGAGAACCTTGTTCCCAACCCGCGCAACCCGCGGCGCACCTTTCCGGAGGCCGAGCTCGTCGACCTTGCTCAATCGATCCGCGAGCACGGGCTGGTGCAGCCCGTCGTGGTGCGACGCGAAGCGGGGAATCCCGATGGCAACCGATTCGAAATCATCGCCGGGGAACGCCGATGGCGCGCGGCGCGCATGGCGGGCCTCACCGAGATTCCCGTCCTCGTGCGGGACGTGAACGACCGTGTTGCGCTCGAAATGGCCATTGTCGAGAACGTCCAACGGTCCGACCTCAATCCAATCGAAGAGGCGCACGGATACCAGTTGCTGGTTGAGCAACACGGCTACACGCAAGCCAATCTCGCAGACGTCATCGGCAAGAGCCGCAGCCATGTCGCCAACACCTTGCGGCTGCTGAGGCTTCACGAAGTGATCCGCGACATGCTGGAAAGCGGCCAGCTTTCGGCCGGCCATGCAAGAGCGTTGATCACGGCTGACGATCCGGTGGGTCTTGCCTCCCGGATCGTCGAGGAGGGGCTTTCGGTTCGCCAGGCCGAAGAGCTTGCACAGGGCTACGCTGGTCGGCCGGCCAGGCAGCCCCGCGCGCCGGCCGCCGAAAAGGATGCAGACACGTCAGCCCTCGAAAAGCAGCTCGCCGACGTGACCGGCCTTAAGGTCGCGATCCAGCATCGGGGCGCGGGCGGCGAAGTGAGGATCGCCTATCGGACGCTCGATCAGCTCGACGAACTCTGTCGTCGTTTGACGAAATAGCGTCGTTCGGCCGGCGCTGCGTCGCCATTCCTCTAGCCCGGTCCGGTCATCTCGACCGCCTGGCGCTCTCGAGCGCCAGCGCCAGCAAGGCCTGCCTGGCGATCGCGTCGGCCAAAGCGGGTTGCTTTCGCGCCTGCAGGATGGCGGCCTGCAACGAGGCAAGAGCCCGCGCCAGCGCCCTTTCGTCCCACCGCGTCAAGGCCTGCTCGACCAGCCGCCGGCGAGCGAAGAACACCGGCGGTTTCGCCGAGGCAACCGCAGAGGCGGCGCCGCGCCCGTCTTCGTCCATGGCGGCGCGCAGCAGTTGCAGGCTCTGGAACTGGCGGAGCGCCGCGCCGAGCAGGCCGTTGGCGACCTGGCCGCGCGCCGCCAGCCGAGCAAAGCCGAGATCGAAATCCCGCGTCCGCCCATCGAGCATCGCGTCGACGGCATCCTCCAAAGACTGTCCGGCCACGTCGCCGAGCACCGCAAGCACGTCGTCGAGGTCCACCGACGACCGGTCATGAACGTAGAGGGCCAGCTTCTCCAACTCGCCGCGCGAAGCGAGGCGGTCGCCGCCGAGATTGCGCTTCAGAGCCTGACGGGCCTCGAGGCCGATGGACTTGCCGGCGGCCTGCAAGGTTTCGTCTATCAGCGAATCGAGGTCGCGCGCCTCGTCTGGATAGCAAGGAAGGGAGATGGCGGCTTCGGCGGCTTCGGCGACCGTCCTCAAGGCGGTTCCCTTGCGCAACTCGCCGGCCTCGATCAACACCAAAGCTCCGGGCACGGGATCAGCGGCGAGCTCGCGCACCTCGTCGGCCAAGGTCTTCGACGTTGCGGATGCGTTGCGAATCCAGATCAGCCGCCGGTCGGAGAACATCGGGATCGTCCGCGCTTCCTCGAGCAGCTTGCCGGGCGCCTGATCGATGTCGGCAGCATCGAGACGAACCACCGAGAAGGGGTCCTCGAAGGACATCCCGGTCGAGCCGGCCACCTTCTGCGCGCGCTCGGCGACCATGCCACGGTCCGGACCGTAGAGCAGGACGACCGACCTGCTCGCCTCGGGACGGGCCAGCCACGACTCGACCTCGTGCGCCTTCTTTTGTGCCATGGGCTCTCCTAGCATGCCCCTGGCGAGATGCCAGTGCCTGATCGCGAGCGCTGCGCTGGCCCGCGCACCCCTCAGGACGGACCGACGTCCCTGCGGCCGATGATGCCGTCGGTGTTTGCAAGCAAGCGGCGGACGGCGCTACGGGCCGCGGCCGGCCGCATCAGCCGAATGTTGCGCTCGATGTCCGCGTGCAGCTTCTGCACGTGGCGAAGGCTGTTCACCTCGCGCGTGACGTAGACGAAGAGGTGGTTGAGCGCCTGTTCGATCAGCACCCCCAGCGGCACCAGAAGCTCGTTGCCGGAGGCGCGCAGGATGGCCACGTGGAAGCGGGTGTCGGCGGCGGTGCGCTCTTGCAGCGTGGCCGCTTCATCCATGTCGCGCAAGGCGCGGCTGATGTCCTCCATCTCGTCGTCGCTGCGCCGCGCGGCGGCGAGGGCGGTAGCCTCTGGCTCGATGATATGGCGAAACTCCTGCACCGTGCGCAAGAAGAGCTCGCGATTCGGCGAGGCGGCGTACCAGCCGAGCACGTCCCGGTCGAGCAGGTTCCAGCGCTCGCGAGGCTCCACCCAGCTGCCGATCTTGGGCCGTGAGCTCAGCAGCCCCTTGGCCATGAGCATCTTGATGGCCTCGCGAACGGCCGAGCGGCTGACGTCGAACATCTCCGCCCATTTCGCCTCGTTGGGCAGGATCGTTCCTGGCGGGTAGTCGCCGCGAACGATCCTCAGGCCGATCTCGCTTGCCAGCGAGGCGTGAACGCTCGAGCCGGCAAAGCGCGCGGCATCCGCACGGCGCAAGGCCGGCGGACGCGCAGGTCGGCGCGCAAGTGGCGCTCCTCCGTCATCCCGGCTCGACATGGTCTCTCCAGCTGTGCCGGGGGCTGAAGCCGAGCAGCTCCTTGGCCTTCCGGTTGGAAAGCAGTGTCTCGAACTCCCCCAGCTCGCCGCGAACCGGAACGTCCGGGTAGAAGCGGCTAAGCAGTTCGCGGGTCGGAAGATCCGACGAGGTGTCATCGTTGGCGGCGTTGAAGACGTGATAGCCGAGCCCGTCGACGTTGACGGCTTGGTCGGTCATCTGACCAAGATCGCGCGCGTCGATATAGCTCCAGGCGATGCGCTTTCGGAAGCCCGGATCGGCAAACCATTTGGGAAAAAGCTCGTACTCGTGCGGCTCGATGACGTTGCCGATGCGCAACGCGTATATGTCGGCACCGCTTCGCAAGGCGAAAGCGCGAGCGGTCTTCTCGTTGACCACCTTCGACAGCGCATAGCTGTCCATCGGATCGACGTCGTACGTCTCGTCGAGCGGGAAGTAGACGGGGTCGCGCGGCTCGTGCGCGAAGACCAGCCCGTAGGTCGTTTCGCTGGAGGCGATGACGATCTTGCGAATGCCGAGCTTCACGGCTGCCTCGATGACATTGTAGGTGCCCAGCGCGTTGATGCGGAAGACCTCGTTGTCGGGAGTGATCATGATGCGCGGGATCGCCGCAAAATGAACGACGGCGTCCACCGGCTGCGGACGAAGCGACGGGTCGAACTCGTGGAGCCCGGAATAGCTGGACAGCGCGTTGAACACCTGGCCGCTGTCGGTGATGTCGGTGATCAGCGTGCGAACCATCGGATTGTCGAGAGGCCGCGTGTCGAGATTGAGGACCTGGTGGCCCTGCTCGACGAGGTACTGGACGACATGGCGGCCGGCCTTGCCGCTGCCGCCTGTGAACATGATCCGCTTGGCCATTTTGTTCTCCACTTTGCGCACAGCGCCGCTATCCTGGGGGCGGGCCCAGGCGCGACAGACAGGAAGACAGATGACGCAGCCGACGAACGAGAAAGAACAGATCGGCTTCATCGGCCTCGGGCTGATGGGCCACGGCATCGCCAAGAATATCGTCGAAAAGGGATATCCGCTGACCTTTCTCGGCCGCCAGGACCGTGCCAAGGCCGCCGACATGACGGCTCGCGGAGGGCGCGAGGCGGCGACGCCGGCGGCGGTTGCGGAGGCCGCCTCGATCGTCTTTCTCTGCGTGACCGGTTCGCCTCAGGTCGAAGCCATCGTGCGCGGACCGCACGGCCTGAAGGCCGGGCTGAAACCCGGCTCTGTGGTGGTTGACTGCTCGACATCGGACCCGACCTCGACGGCAGCGATCGCCGCGGAGCTCGCCGACCTGGGCGTGGATTTCGCCGACGCGCCGCTTAGCCGCACGCCGAAGGAAGCGTGGGAAGGCACCCTCGACACGATGGTCGGCGCCACGGACGAAGTGTTTCAACGCTTGATGCCGGTGCTTCAGACATGGGCAGGCCGCATCGTCCACATCGGCGGGCCCGGCGACGGCCATCGGATGAAGCTCATCAACAATTTCATCTCGCTCGGCTATGCGGCGCTGTATTCCGAGGCGCTGGCGCTGGCCGGAAAGGTCGGCATTTCGCCGCAGCGCTTCGACAGCGTCATCCGCAGCGGGCGCATGGACTGCGGCTTCTATCAAACGTTCATGCAGTGGACCCTGGACGGCAATCGCGAGGCGCACAGGTTCACCATCGCCAACGCCTTCAAGGACCTCACCTACCTGGAGTCGATGGCTGACGCGGCGGGGCTCGCCAACCCGCTCGGCAATGCTACGAAGAACGCCTTTGCGGGCGCCTTCGCGGCGGGTCCGGCCGATCAGTATGTTCCTATGCTTGCCACGCATGTGGGACGCATCAACGGCGTCGACCTGACGCCCGGGACGGGCAAGGGCCAGGTCGGCTAAGCCCATAGCCCGCCTCGCGGGGGGCCACGGCCGCGCGGACGCGGCCGGGCCGGAGTCGGGTGCCGTCACTTCTGGATGCAGGTGTCGGCGGTGTCCTTCGTGCATTCGTCCAGCCCGGTGAAGACCGGATCCTCGACGGCTTTGCCTTCGATCAGGTCGATCATCACCGTCGGAGCCTTATAACCCATCTCGAACGGCCGCTGGCCGACGAGAGCGGTGACGAGTCCCTCCTTGGCGATCGCCACCTCGTCGCCGATTGTGTCGGCGGCGCCGATGACGAACTCGTTGGCGGCGATCTTCTCGGCCATCGGCTTGAAGAGATCGCGATAAGGCTGCGGGGCACCGAACAGAGGCCAGCCACCCATGATGCCGAACGCGTCGAGATCGGGATTGGCGGCGAGGATGTCGGTCATCGCCTGCACGCCCTTGGCGCCGTCGTCATTGGTGAAGACGGGGCAGCCCGCGACTTCCGTCCAGCCGCCCTCGCCCTTGAGCTCCGCCAAGCCCTTCTGGCCGGTCAGCGCGTCACGCATGCCCTGGGCACGGCGCAGGATGTTGTCGGCGCCGGGATTGCCTTCGATGGTGCAGATCTTGCCGCCATCAGGCTTGCCCTTCTTGATGTACTCGCCGATGCGGAAGCCCATCAGATAGTTGTCGGTGCCGAGATAGGTCTTGCGCAGAGCCGAATCCTCCGCCGAGAGGTCGGCGTCGAGGGTCATCACCGGAACCGACGGATTGGCCGTCTTCAACGTCTGGGCAATCAGCTTGGCGTTGGAAGGCGAGATCGCGATCGCCGCCGTGTCGCCCTTTCCGAGCATGTCCTGGACGATCTGAGCTTCGCCCGCCTCGTCGGACGTCGATGCCGGACCGGTGTAGAAGCACTCGTACTCGGAGTCTCCGTTCTCCGAGTTCCATTTCTGGCAGCCCTGGTTGATGGCCTCGAAGAAGGGGTTGTCGAGACCCTTGACGACGATGACCAGCTGCTTCTTGGCAAGTGCCTGACCGGTGCCGAGCGCCAGTAGCGCGACGGCGGCAAGAAGTATGGATTTCCTCATGGTGTTCCTCCCTGAAAAACCACACCAAGCCTAGTCTCGGCCGCCGCGGCCCGTCAATCGCATTTGTCCTACAAAACTGAGTTTTGGCGTCGCAAGAGACGGGAACGTCGTCGTTCGATTGACGGGTGTGATCGGTTCTGCCTTAATCCACTCGCTCTGCGGGAGGAGCATCGGACAGGTCAGGTGGCGGAGGAAGGCTCGGCGTGGCGGTTCTCGAGCTCAAAGGCATTTCGAAGCATTTCGGCGCCATACAGGCCGTCAACGACGTGTCGTTCTCGCTTGAGCGGGGCGAGGTGGTCGGCCTGATGGGCGACAACGGGGCCGGCAAGTCGACGCTGGTCAAGATGATCGCCGGCAATTTCCCGCCCAGCGCCGGCACCATGTACATGGACGGAGCCGAACTGGTGCTGCATCGGCCGATCGAGGCGCGCAAGCACGGGATCGAGATCGTCCACCAGGACCTTGCTCTGTGCAACAACCTGACGGCGGCTGCCAACGTGTATCTGGGGCGCGAGCTGAGGCGCGGCTTCCGGCCTGTGCGCATCCTCGACTACCGCAGGATGTACAAGCGGGCGGGACAGATCTTTGCCGAGCTGAAGTCGGAGACCCGGCCGCGCGATCTCGTGCGACAGATGTCGGGCGGCCAGCGGCAGGCGGTGGCGATAGCCCGGACCATGCTGTCGGAAGCCAAGCTGGTGCTGATGGACGAGCCGACGGCGGCGATCTCCGTGCGCCAGGTGGCCGAGGTGCTCAATCACATCCGCCATCTGCGGGACAGCGGGATCACGGTGGTGCTGATCAGCCATCGCATGCCCGACGTCTTCGAGGTGGCCGATCGGGTCATCGTTATGCGCCGTGGCCGAAAGGTGGCGGACAAGACGATCGCCGGCAGTTCGCCCGAGGAAGTTACCGGGCTGATCACCGGCGCCATCGAGCGGGTTTGAGGGACGAAGATCGTGACGACGACGACACTGGACCAGAGCATCGAGCAGAAGCAGCACGGCCTGGTCGCCGGCATCCTGGGCAGCCAGACGTTCTGGGTGCTGATCGCGGTGATCTTGGCATGCCTGTTCCTGAGCTTCGCGACGGATTCGTTCGCGACAGCAAAGAACATCTACAACATCACGCGCAACGTCACCTTCGTGGCGATCATCGCCCTCGGCATGACCCTGGTGATCATCACGGGCGGGATCGACCTGTCCGTCGGCTCCGTCCTTTGCCTGTGCAGCATGGTCCTGGCGGTGACCATGCATGCCGGCTACAGCATCGAAGTGGGCATCGCCGCATCGATCGGCACGGCGTTGGCAATCGGCGGGTTCAACGGCGTCCTGATCGCCTATCTCGGGTTTCCACCCTTCGTGGTGACGCTCGGCATGCTGTCGATCGCTCGCAGCCTGGCCATGGTCGCCTCCAACAACACGGTCGTGTTCGAGTTCGGGCCGGACCATGAAAAGCTCCTGGCGCTGGGCGGCGGCGCCTGGTTCCTCGGCATCGCCAACCCGGTGCTCTACATGATCGTGCTGGCGCTCGTGACCGGCTTCGTGCTGCGATGGACCAAGTTCGGTCGCCATGTCTTCGCCATCGGCGGCAACGAGCACGCGGCAATCCTGACCGGCGTGCCGGTGCGACCGATCAAGGTCGCCGTGTACATGATCTCGGCGCTTTCTGCGGGCATCGCGGGCATCATCCAGACGGGATGGCTCGGCGCCGTCACCACCAATATCGGCGCCGGGATGGAGCTGCAGGTCATCGCTGCAGCGGTCATCGGGGGTGCCAACCTGGCCGGCGGGGTCGGGACGGCGTTCGGTGCGCTGATCGGTGCGGCGCTGATCGAGGTGATCCGCAACAGCCTCGGCCTGCTCGGCATCAACGCTTTCTGGCAGGGCACCTTCATCGGCGGCGCCATCATCTTTGCGGTGCTGTTCGACCGGCTGCGCAACCTGCGCCAGAGCGACTAGTCACTCGGGTGCGGCCGGCGCCGAGTTCACGTAGACGGCGTAGAGCGAGCTCTGCGCGGTGATGAACAGCCGGTTCCGATTGGGCCCGCCGAAGCACACGTTGGAGACCAGCTCGGGAATCGGGATGCGACCGATCAGCGTTCCGTCGGGCGCGAATACGTCGACGCCGCGGCCCGTCGAGGTCCAGAGGTTGCCCTCCCGGTCGATGCGGAAGCCGTCGAACAGGCCGACCTCGCAAGTGGCGAAGAGGCGTCCCGCGCCGAGCCTGCGGCCATCGGCCTCGACCGGATAGACATGGATGGTGGCGGCCAGGTCGGGGTCGTGCGTCTGACCTGTGTCGGCCACGTAGAGCAGCCGTTCGTCGGGCGAGAAGGCAAGCCCGTTCGGCTTGGCTCGGTCGGCGACCACCGCCGTCGCCTGACCGCTCGCCTCGTCGTAGCGATAGACCTGCGACATGCCGATCTCGGATTCCCCGGCATGGCCTTCATAGTCGCCGTCGATGCCATAGGTGGGATCGGAGAACCACAGCGAGCCGTCGGACTTGACGATCACGTCATTGGGCGAGTTGAGCCGCTTGCCGTCGAACCGGTCGACCACGGTCGACCAGCGGCCGTCATGGCCGAGACGCGAAATCCGGCGATTGCCGTGCTCGCAAGCAATCACCCGCCCCTGATGGTCGAGCGTGTGGCCATTGTGGAACCCGCAAGGGGCCTGGAAGACGCTGACCGACCCATCGGTCTCGTCATAGCGAAGCACCCGGTCGTTCGGGATGTCCGACCAGAGGAGCGACTTGGCGGCCGGCACGTAGACAGGGCCTTCCGCCCAACGGCAGCCCGTCCACAACCGCTCGACGCGAGCGCTGACGATGACGAGCTTATGGAACCGCCGGTCGACGACCTCGAAATCGCTCATCTCCCCTCCTTTGGCCCTTGTCCGGGCAGTGAGCCGGTGGCCTAGCTTGGATGCTCGGCCGCGCTCTCGATCTTTTCCATGTCGTCGTCGCTCAATCCGAAATGGTGGCCGATCTCATGGATCAGGACGTGGACGACGATGTCTCCGAGCGTCTCCTCGTTCTCGGCCCAGTAGTCGAGGATGGCGCGGCGGTAGAGGGTGACGCGGTTGGGCCCTTCCCCGGTCTGCGGGTTCCAGCGTTCGGCGATGCCCCGGCCCTCGAACAGTCCGAGCAGGTCGAACGGTGTCTCCAGAGACAGGTCGTCCATGATCTCGTCGGTGGGGAATTCGGCCATCTGAATGACGATTTCGCCGGTCAGCCGCCGAAATTCCTCCGGGAGATGCGCATAGGATTCGAGCGCCAGAAACTCCAGCTCCTCGAGCGATGGTGAAAGCTGATCCTGCCAGGCGCGGGTCTGATAGATGCGGGCCATGATGTCCTCTGCTTCGGCATATAGCGGTTTGCCGGGCGGCTTGCGAGCCCTCGACGGAGCAAGCGGCCAAGTCGGCGGGTCGAGGACGGGGTGCCTTTCAGGAATAGATTCTTGATAGGAACGCTTGACTCTGGGGGAGAGGTCTGGAATCGATAAGAACATAACAGGAACAGTCCAAGAGCGAGCCGTCATGGCTAGGCAGGCCATGGCGCGGGCGACCGTTTGCGCCTTGCGCCAGGAAATCGCGAAGATCGAAAGGACCTTGCCGCAACCTCTGCAAGGGGCGGCCGGGCGGTCGGCGATGCATGACCCGAAGGTAGGGACGTCCGATGTGCTGCCCACCGGCGCGGCAGGCCTCGACCGGGCGCTGGGCGGCGGCGTGCCGGCCGCCGGTCTCACCGAGCTTCATGGCGCTGCCGGACGCGACAGCGGGGCGGTGGCCGGGTTTGCGATGGCGCTGGCTTCGCGAGCCGCAGCCCTTTCGGAGGGCGAGCTGAGGCCGCTCCTTTGGATCGGCGTCGGTCAGACCCATGCCGAACTCGGCTTTCCTCATGCCCCCGGAATCGAGGCTCTCTGCGGCCTCGATGCCGACCGGCTGCTCATTGCGCATGTCAACAGACTCATCGACGGGCTGTGGGTCGCCGAAGAGGCCGCCGGACTGGCGGTGCTCGGAGGCATTGTGCTCGAGGTCGGCGGCAATCCTGCCTTGCTCGACCTGACGGCAACGAGGCGGCTTCACCGGCGCGCCCAGGCGGCCTCGCGGTCGCTGCTCTTGCTGCGGCAGTCGGGGTATGCCGAGCCGACCGCCGCACCGGTCCGCCTGCTGGTCGGTCCGGCGCCGGCCGCCGCCCGTCGTACCTTGAGGGGAGCGTCGCCGGAAGCCATCGGCGAGCCTGCCTTCGCCATTTCGATTTGCAAGAGCCGTACGTCCCTTCCGGGCGCGTTCATTGTGGAGTGGAACCCCCATGACAACGCTTTTCAAGAAAGAGAGCCGGAGGGTGCTCGCCGTATGGCTTCCCTACCTGCCGGCCGACAGGATCCTGCGGCAGCGGCTGGGGCGGTCGTGGCGTTCCGTCCAGACGCCGTTGCAGCCACCGCTGGTTCTTTCGCAGCGGGAGAACAACACCCAGCGCATCGCCGCGCTCGACGAACGGGCTGAGGGGCTCAAGCTCAAGCCTGGCATGGGAATGGCCGACGCACGCGCCATGCATCCCGACATCGACGTTGTCGAAGCCGATCCCGAGGCCGATCGCCGGATGCTCGAAGCGCTTGCCGACTGGTGCGATCGCTTCACGCCGCTGGTGGCGCTCGATCCCCCCGACGGGTTGTTCCTCGACGTGACCGGCTGTGCCCATCTGTTCGGCGGCGAAGCGCCGATGCTCGACGATCTCCTGACCCGGCTCCTCGGCCAGGGATTTCACGCCCGCGCCGGTCTCGCCTCGACCCCCGGCGCGGCCTGGGCGGCTGCCCGCTTCATGGGTGCCGACATCGTTCCACCCGGTGAGGAAGAGGCGTTGATGGCCCGCCTGCCGCTCTCCGCGCTTCGGATCGACCCAGAGGTCCGCGACGGCCTGGAAAGCGTCGGCCTGCGCACTGCCGGCGCGCTGCTTTCGACGCCGCGGGCGCCGCTCGTCCGTCGCTTCGGTAAGAGCTTGCTTACCCGTCTGGACCAGGCGGTGGGTCGGATGGAGGAGGCTATTTCGCCGCGCCTGCCGGTGCCGCCGCTATCGGTCGAGCGGCTGCTTGCCGAACCGATCCAGCAGAGGGAGGATATCGAAGGCCTCGTCGGCCTGCTCGCCGGCACGCTAAAGAGCGATCTGGAGCGGCGGGGCGAAGGGGCGCGCGCCCTGCAGCTTACGCTGTTTCGCGTCGACGCGGCGGTCTACCGCATTGCGCTCGGCACATCCCGGCCGTTGCGCGACCCTGTGCTGGTCCGGCGGCTCTTCCATGAGAAGCTCGCTCGGCTTGCCGAGGACATCGATGCCGGCTTCGGCTTCGAGCTCGTCCGCCTCTCGGCACTTGCGGTGGCGCGCTTCGATATGGAGCAGACAGCGCTGACGGGAGAAGCGGCGTCCGGGGGCGAGGCCCTGGCGCTGTTCGTCGATCGCGTCAAGGCGCGTCTCGGCGACGGAGCGCTTTTCCGCCCGGTGCCGGTTGCGAGCCATGTGCCGGAGCGTGCGGTTCGCCTGGACCCGGCCGTCGGCAGATCGATCGCGGCTGGCAAATCCTCCACGCCTCGCGTGGACCGGGGCCGCGAGCGTCCGGTGCGCCTGTTCCGTCACCCCGAACCGGTCGACGTCGCCGCAACCGAGCTGCCGGAAGGGCCACCGCTCAATTTCCGATGGCGCCGCGCAATGCACCGGGTTTCGCGGGCGGAGGGGCCCGAGCGGATCGCCCCCGAATGGTGGCGGGAAGGCGAGGATGCGGCTACCCGCGACTATTTTCGCGTCGAGGATGCAGAGGGGCGCCGTTACTGGCTCTTTCGCCAGGGCCTTTATGGAGCCTCGGCGGAACCGCCGCGCTGGTTCATTCACGGGATATTCGCATGAACGCGGTCGCTGCCCTGCCCTATGCGGAGTTCGCCGTCCGCTCGAACTTCTCCTTTCTCCATGGCGCATCGCGTCCGGAGGAACTGGCGGTGACAGCCAAGCTGCTCGGCCTGATGGCTTTCGGGCTCGCCGACACCAACAGCGTTGCCGGAGTGGTGCGCGCCTGGCAGCAGGCCAAGGTGGAGGGCCTTGCCTACCATCCGGGAGCACGGCTGGAGTTTTCGGACGGCACGCCCGACATTCTCGCCTATCCGCAGGACCGGCGCGGCTGGGGGCATCTGTGCCGCATGCTGACCAAGGCCAACCAGCGCGGCGAGAAAGGCGCGCCCGACCTGCGCCTCTGCGATCTCGTCGACTGGGGCGAAAGCCTCTCGCTGGCGGTGATGCCGACATTCGGCGTCTTGCCCGCCAACACGACGAAGCTGCTGGCGGCGCTGCGGGAATGTTTCGGGAGGTCGCTCTGGCTTGCCGTCGCGCCGGTCCATCGCGGTGACGACCGCTTCCGCCTGGAAGAGGCTCAAGCGCTGGCGGAGTTCGTCGACGTGCCGATGATGGCGGTCAACGAGGTGCTCTACCACATGCCGGAACGGCGCAAGCTGCAGGACGTGCTCACCGCCATCCGGCTCAAGACGACGGTGGCCGAGGCCGGGCTCGCCCTCAGACAGAACGCGGAGCGCTTCCTCAAGCCGCCGGTCGAAATGGCCCGGCTCTTCCGACGCCATCCCGACGCGCTCGCCGAGACGCTGCGTTTCGCCGCGACGCTTTCCTTCTCGCTGGAGGACCTGCGCTACAACTATCCCGACGAGCCGACCGAGTCGGGGCTGCCGCCGCAAGAGGAGCTGGAACGGCTGACCTGGCTCGGTGCTGCGGAACGGTATCCGGACGGCCTGCCCGACAAGGTGCGCACGACCATCCTGCACGAGCTGGAGACGGTTAAGGCGCTCAACTACGCCCGCTACTTCCTCACCGTCCACGACATCGTCAAATATGCCCGTTCGGTGGGCATCCTATGCCAGGGACGCGGTTCGGCGGCCAATTCCGTCATCTGCTATTGCCTACGCATCACCGATGTGGGTCCGCATCTCATCGACACGCTGTTCGAGCGCTTCATCTCGCGGGAACGCAACGAGCCACCCGACATCGACGTCGACTTCGAGCACGAGAAGCGCGACGAGGTGATCGCCTACATCTACCGCAAATACAGCGAGAAACGGACCGCGCTGGCCGCCTCCGTCGTCACCTATCGGGGGCGATCGGCGCTGCGCGAGGTCGCCAAGGCGATGGGTCTTTCGGACGATGTGCGCGGCGCGCTGTCGGGGTCCATCTGGGGCTGGTCGGCAGCCGAAGTCGGCCCGGAGGAGGCGCAGGCCGCCGGTATCGATCGGGCCGATGCGGTGACCCGGCACGTTCTCGACCGGGCCAACGACATCATGGGCGCGCCTCGCCACCTCTCGCAGCATGTGGGCGGCTTCGTCATCACCCGCGACCGGCTCGACGAGATCGTGCCGATCGTCAAGACGGCGATGGAGGAGAGAAAGATGGTCGAATGGGACAAGGACGACCTCGATGCGGTCGGTATCCTCAAGGTCGATATCCTGGCGCTGGGCATGCTGTCCTGCCTGCGGCGAGCGCTGGATCTGCTTGCCCTTCACTACGACCAGCGCGACCCGCATGGGAGGCTGCTGGAGCTCGCCACCCTTCCGGCAGAGAGAGAGGACGTCTATCGGATGATCCAGCGCGCCGACACGCTCGGCGTCTTCCAGATCGAATCGCGGGCCCAGATGTCGATGCTGCCGCGGCTCAAGCCCAAGGAGTTCTACGACTTGGTGATCGAGGTCGCCATCGTGCGGCCGGGTCCCATCCAGGGCGACATGGTGCATCCCTATCTGCGGCGCCGGCAAGGGTTGGAGAAGCCCGACTATCCCAAGCCGGAGCTCGCCGCCATTCTGAGAAAGACGCTCGGGGTGCCACTCTTTCAGGAGCAGGCGATGCGCATCGCTATCGAGGCGGGCGGCTTCACTCCCGACAAGGCAGACCGGCTGCGACGGGCCATGGCGACCTTCAAGCGGACCGGCACCATTGGCACGCTGAAGCAGGAGATGATCACGGGCATGACCGGCCGTGGCTATGCGCCGGAATTCGCCGAGCGCTGCTTCAAGCAGATCGAAGGGTTCGGGGAATACGGCTTTCCCGAAAGCCATGCTGCCGCCTTCGCCCTGTTGGTCTATGCGTCATGCTGGTTCAAGGCGATCTATCCCGACGTCTTCTGTGCGGCGATCCTCAATGCCCAGCCAATGGGCTTCTACCAGCCGGCGCAGCTGGTGCGCGACGCGGAGGACCATGGCGTGGCCGTGCTGCCGGTCGACATCAACGCCTCCGAGTGGGACTGCACGCTGGAGCCCGGCGGCTTCGACGCGCGCCGCATCCAAACGCGCCACGAGGAGATGGCTGGCGTGATCCTGTCGCGGCACGCGGTCCGGCTCGGCTTCCGGCAGGTCAAGGGGCTCGCCGAAACCGACATGGCGCGCCTGGTTGAGCTGCGGGGCGCAGGCTACGATTCCGTCCGCGATGTCTGGCTGCGGTCCGGCCTGTCGGTCGGGGCGATCGAGAAGCTGGCCCAGGCCGACGCCTTCCAGTCGCTCGGCCTCGACCGCCGCGATGCGTTATGGGCAGTGCGCGGGCTGTCGGGAAAGAGCGCTGCCGAGCGGCTGCCGCTTTTCGAGCGCCGGGAGCTCCGCATTGCCGACAACGAGCCGGAAACCCGGCTGCCGCGCATGCCGCTCGGCCAGCATGTCGTGCACGATTATCGCTCGCTCGGTCTCTCCCTCAAGGCGCATCCCGTGTCTTTCCTCCGCCAGCGACTGGAAAGCACGGGCGTCGTCGCCAACGAATGGCTGCCGTCGGTGCGCGACGGCACGCGGGTCTCGGTGGCCGGGCTGGTGCTCGTGCGCCAGCGCCCCGGCACCGGCAACGCGATCTTCCTGACGCTGGAGGACGAGGCCGCGGTCGCCAACATCATCGTGTGGCCGCGCATCTTCGAGCGCTTCCGGCCGATCGTCCTCGGCGGCCGGCTGATCAAGGTGCGGGGCCGGCTGCAATCCGAATCGGGCGTGATCCACATCGTCGCTGAACGTTTCGAGAACCTGACCGCCTGGCTTGGAACGCTTGTCGAGGAACCCTCGGAAGAGTACGCCGGCGCCCATGCCGGGCGCCGCGACCTCCTCCCAAAGCCTAGCGATCGAAAGCCTTCGGAAGGACGACCGCCATTTCTGCCCGGCCTGGTCCCTGCCCAAGAGGAGCGTTCGCGCCAGGCTGGGGCTGTCATGCCGAAGGGACGCAACTTCCAATGAGGCTGAACGAGGCTGTCAATCGATGGCCGGCAACCTATCGATCCTTCGAGCGAACGCCGCGACGATCCAGATCATTCCGGACCCGGATCGACCGCCCCCTCGTCCTCGGGCAGCTGGCGGGCCTCGGAGGGAAGCATGATCGGGATGCCGTCTCGCACCGGATAAGCGAGCTTGGCGACGCGCGAGATCAGCTCCGATGCGGCTGGGTCCCAGACGAGGGGGCCTTTGGTCAGGGGGCAGGCCAAAAGTTCGAGCATGCGGGGATCGATCTTGGCGTCGCGGGCAATCTCTGTCATGGCGCTCACCTTCGTCTATTGAAGGCTGGTGCCGAAATCGTCCTGCTCGCGAGCAAGCGCCATCTCAGTGATGGCGATCAGCGTCTCGGCTCGCGTCTTCAGGTCCGGCGCCTCCAGCAAGGCCTGTTTCTCGGCCGCGCCATAGGGGGCCATCATGGAAAGCGCGTTGACCAGCATAGCGTTCTCGGCACGGCTGACGCTTTCCCAATCGGCCTCCAGGCCGTTGGCATCGAGATAGGCACGGAACGCCTTGAGCAATGCCGGGCGATTGACTTCGCCCGCCGTGTGTTCCTCCGACAGATCGGCTACGAAAGGCATGATCCGGCATTGCCGAAAAGGCGTCTTGACGGAGAGCTCCTCGGCCACTCGAAATCGGCAGACGCCCTGCAGCGCGATCAGATACCGACCGTCGCCGCTCTCGGAGAGCGAGGTGATGCGCCCGAGGCAGCCGACCTGACAGATGTCGGGCTCGCCATCGCCCTTCAAGCGCCCGTCAAGGCTGGGCTGAATCATGCCGATCAGGCGTCGATCGCCGATCGCGTCGTCGATCATGTGCAGATAGCGGGGTTCGAAGATGTTCAGCGGCATCCGACCGCCGGGCAGCAGCAGCGCTGCCGCAAGGGGAAAGACCGGCACGATCTCAGGAAGGTCCGCAGCTCGCCGGTAGTGAGCATTCCCCGCCTGCACTGTTACGACCTCCTCTTACGGATCGTTGTCTCCCAGCCCGTAGGCTCCCGCTCAGGAGAAGAGAAGCGACGACAGCTTGCGTCGCGCAGCCAGCGTCGCCTCGTCCGCCATGCCCCAGGCCTCGAAGAGCTTCAGCAGCTGGGCGCGTGCGGCATCATCGTTCCATGTCCGGTCCGATCTAATGATTTCCAACAGCTCTTCGGCTGCATCCGACCGCCGCCCCTGGGCATTGTGGATCATGGCGAGGTCAAAGCGAGCCTGGTGGTTCTTGGGGTTTTCCGCCAGGCGGCGCTCGAGTTCGACCGGGTCGCCCAGGCCGGCGGCCTGGTCGGCTAGCGCGATGCGGGCCCTCACCGCCGCGAGCGCCGGGGAGTCGGAGAGCTCTTTCGGCGCGCTGGCGATGGTCTGCTCGGCGCCTTGCCGATCGCCGGCCTCGAAGAGCAGATCGGCCAGCCCTGCGATCGCGTCTGCATTGTCCGGGGTGGCGTCGAGGATGTCCGAGTAGATGCCCGTGGCCAACTCGCTGTCACCCGCCGCGCGGGCCCTCTCAGCCGCCTTGAGCGCATCGGTCATATCCGGGCGCGCGGCGCCGCCCTTGCCCGCGACCCGGTCGATGAATTCGCGGATCTGGCTTTCAGGGATGGCGCCCATGAAGCCGTCGACCGGATTGCCGTTGACGAAGGCAATCACCGCCGGAATCGATTGGATGCCCAACTGGCCAGGGATGGACGGGTGATCGTCGATGTTCATCTTGACCAGCTTGATGCGGCCACGGGCCTCGCGAACCGTCTTCTCCAGCGCCGGGGTCAGCTGCTTGCACGGGCCGCACCAGGGAGCCCAGAAGTCGACGAGCACCGGTTGCGTGCGCGATTCCTGGATTACGTCCCGTGAGAAGCCGGCGGTCGACGTGTCCTTGATGAGGTCGCCCGGCGCCGCCGGCGCCGGCAACTCGGCTGCGGCGGCATCCCGCGCTTCGCCGAAGGCTACGTTCTGCGCTCCATACCCGCCGCCGCTGCCGAAAGGATTGTGCTCGTTGCTCATCTCAGCCCTTGTCGTCCAGAACACGGTTTCGCGCCATGCCCGGCGCCTGGGTCAATCGTCTGCGGCTCCATGTGGCGATCCTTCCGCGACTTTCAAGATAACAGGTTCGTGCCTTGTTGCGCGGAGAAATCTGAGGAGGTCATCGCGCGCGATCGAGGTGGTGGCCTCGTTGCTGAGGGGATGTGCGTTGATCACATCGTGGTCGAGAAGGGCGCTGTCCAGCACCACGGTTATTCGGCCATGATCGTCGTTGATGGCGCCAAACGGCGTGACGGCACCCGGAACGACACCCAGGAACTCCCAGAGCGCTTCGGGCTTGCCGAAGGAGACACGGCCGGCAGCGCCGATCTTGCGATGGATCGACTTCAAGTCGACATCCGACTCCTCGCCGAGCGTTACCAGAAAGAAGCAATCCTTCTTGTCCTTCAGGAACAGGTTCTTCGTGTGCGCGCCCGCAATCTCGCCACGCAACATTTGCGACTGAGCGACGGTGAACAGCGGCGGATGCTGCACGGTGGTCGTTCGGATGCCCAGTTGGTCGAACAGGGCGAACAGGTCGTCTGCGGTTCTCGGCATACCGGGCCCCTCGTGGATGCAGCGATCTAACGGCACAAGGCGGATACGGCAAGTCGCAAGGGTCGCCGCGCTAGAGACGGCGATTTGCCTGTTGCAATCGCCAACGGCTTCGGCCATATAGGCGCGTCTTGCGGCACGTGCCGCGCGAGCGGGTGTAGCTCAGGGGTAGAGCACAACCTTGCCAAGGTTGGGGTCGAGGGTTCGAATCCCTTCGCCCGCTCCAGTTTTCAAGTCCTTCGAAGCCGCGGAATTCTGCGGTTTTTTCGTTCTTTGGGCGGTTGAAACCGCAGCCGCCAAAATGCCGTTTCATGGCGAGGGTTACAAGCGGGTTACAAGTTTGGCGAAGCGACGCAGGCGTGAAATCGCATCGTCAGTGGAGTGCCGAGAATTCTGCCCCAATCGTCTGGAAGTGAATGTCCGCTTTGCGTCCCATTTCGGCCGTAGAGGCAAAGTTTGCATCGTCCCGGAAGCGGACATCAATGCTATAGGTACTCCACGCTTCGAGCGCGGAAGGTTCGCTGTCCCCCGGGCCTCTGCGGTCATGAGCATCCGCGAGCCCAGCGAAGAGGTGGCCGTACGCTCGAGGGTTGCGACACGCTCATCCCAGCTTTTGTGCAGCCTACTTCTCTTGCTTCGCTTACCGGTTAGCACCGCCAACGAGAACTGGGGTGAGAGAGCGCCGATGGGCGCTCGTCGATTGACGCGCGTGCTTATGAGCCCGCCGACATGGAGGCGTGTGGGTGTGGGGGCTACCATGTCGGCGAGCCCGTGCGGGTTACCTGAGAGGACATCAAAGGGACCCCGCAACTAGGTTATACCACCACCCCGCCAGAGCCGCGGAACAAATTCGCGCGACCGCGAGTTGCCTGAGGCCGGCAGGTCGGTTGTCGTCCCATTCAACCGCCAATCGAGGCTGCCGGTAGGGCGCCCACTCCGCCGCATGGAAAGGGCGTCCTACTCCGTTGATCAAGCGTTAGCCCTCCGCAGCGTCTGTAAGGAGAAGCCCGGCCTGCTCGACTGACACCCTTAACGGATGGGAGTTTGGTCGGTCGTACCGGCAGACCTCGGTCACCCCGACCTCCTCAATGGCTGCCGGCCTTGGCGCCCGCCGTCCCACGCGACGGGCGTCCTCTTGGGTACAATTTGTGCGCCCGAACGTCGAAGGGCGAGAAGCCGGCTTTGATCGATTGAGGCGGAGAACCATATGGCCCTAGCGCCAATGCTCGCCGCCAGCCGTTTCTGTGGCAAGGAAGAGTTATTGGGCGTATATGCTCGCCAATGGGACTGCACTATGAAATCGAGAGGCTAGACGCCCAGATTGATCGCTACGAAGCTCTGGTCAGGCAGCTTCGCAAGGAACGCGCAGATGAGCCCGAAACGCTTAGGCAGTTGGACAACGCCGACAAGGAATTAGCAGCAGCTCGGACGGCCTTGCAGCGGGCGAGGTCAATTGAAGGTAGCCTGTGACTTCCTCCTGCAATACGCCTGTCACCTTGCTGCCTATTGTTGGGTAGACGCGGGCTACGGGCGATTGCGGGACCTTGGTCAAACTCTCCTGGAGGCTTGGACCAGAGAGGGATAGCAATATGGTCGGCTACCATGTCGGGAGGGTGAGATGGACGAAGCTGAGAAACGGCGAGTTCGTGATGATGGAGTTCCGGTCGTCTACGTTGATTACATCACGGAGGCTTGGCAGGCTGACGGTGTTATTGCCGTCTCCTTTGGAAGCATAATCGACCAGAGTGAAATCCGTATGGGCGCCCGCATTCGCTTCGGGAAGAGAACCGCCAAACAGCTGATCGATGAGCTTACGAAGTTGATCGCAGCGCAATAGGCGTGCCGCCTCTCAATCGAGACTAGCGCGAAGCCTCCGCCAAGATCGCTTCGGCGGCTTTCCAGTTCCCATTCTGGGCGGCCGCTAGCGCATTCTTGACCGGGCGGCGCAGGTAGTGGGCCTCAGCCCGGCGAGGTCCGCTAGCCGCGACAGGTCCCAGAGCCCTTGCTCCAGCTTCTCGACATACCCTTCGGAGACTTTTTGATCTTCTGTTTGGGCGCCGTTCACGGGCTCCCCCTTTAACCCAGGTCCGAAATCTGTTCTGCATCTGTTCAGACAT